>JAETQI010000035.1 GCA_021770755.1 Lachnospiraceae bacterium | reverse complement strand
CAAAAACATCTTGATTTCATACTTGAAGAGCTTCACAAAGCGGTGAATGGATTACAGGGAAATCCGGTCCATGACCAGATCTGCCTTATCCAGTCCCTGCGGGGTGTAGGTTTCCTTAGCGCCGTTGTGCTGATTGCAGAAATGGGTTCCTTTAACCTGTTTTCTTCCCCCAAAAAACTTTATGCCTACTTTGGATTAGACCCTGCCGTAAAACAGTCGGGCAAATTCAACGGGGATAAAGTGCATATGTCCAAGCGGGGCTCCAGCCTTGCCAGACGCATCCTGCATATGGTGGCACTCAATAACCTTAAAATTGATAAAGTTACGAAAATACCCGTAAACCCTGTTATCCATGGTTACTATACCGACAAATGTAAAAGTAAGAAGAAAAATGTGGCTGTCGGGGCTGTGATGCATAAAATCTGCAACATCATTTTTGCCATACTCAGAGATAACAAGCCATTTGAAATGATCACACCGCAGGAGCATTGTAAACGCTATGATGAGGAACATTTTTCAAAACCTAACGATGCAGTCTGAATATCATCCATAATTTAAAATTTCCACACAGGTGGGTTTATTAAAGTTACCCTTTTTTAGAAACTGGCACTAATAAATATTTTGAATAAATTTCTCAAATTACCTATTGACATTTCTTAGCTGGACTTTATATAGTGCATTGACATACATAAATTTGAAATGCAACATCTCATACATCAACAAAGTAATAAATTATATTTTCTTTCGTAACCCAGAACATACAGTCATACAAAATTACACTCATATATACCATTAAATATCATTTACACTATGATTCAATACTTAGAATATTGTCAAATAATTTATCTATTTATATGTTTAATACAACAGATAAATCAAACGCAATACCAAAACAAAATACCAATTATCTCTCCAATTGTCGCACTAAACTATGCACCATTAGCACTTCATTTAAGACACTCTCAAAATCAGACAGTTTAATCATATTGGCACCATCTGACAATGCATTATCAGGATCTGGATGCACTTCCGCAAACATTCCGTCAACTCCTACTGCTGCTGCCGCTCTTGCAAGAAATTTCACATATTCTCTGTTGCCACCTGTAGCATCTCCCTCCCCTCCAGGTTTTTGTACACTATGTGTGGCATCATAGATGACAGGGTACCCTATTTTTTTCATTTCTACCAAGCTTGTCATATCTACCACCAACGTATTATAACCAAAACTACTTCCACGTTCGCAAAGCATAATTTGCTTATTTCCAGATTCCTCTATTTTTCTTGCGACATTACGCATATCCCAAGGCGCCAAAAATTGTGCCTTTTTAACATTTATAATTTTCCCTGTACGCGCTGCAGCAATAAGCAAATCTGTTTGACGACATAAAAACGCTGGAATTTGTATAATATCTGCAATCTCTGCTACTTTTTCTGCCTGATCTGGAAGATGAATATCTGTAACAATTTTAAGTCCCAAGTCGACTTTAACTTTTTTTAAAATTCGAAGTCCTTCATCAATACCCAGACCTCGAAATGAGCTAATAGATGTACGGTTAGCTTTATCAAAAGAAGATTTTAAATAAAAATCAACATTGTATCTATTCGTTATTTCTTTTAATTTTTCTGCTGTACTCATTACCATAGATTCTGATTCTATAACACATGGACCAGCTATAAGAATAAAATTTTTATTTTGCACTTCTCATTTCCCTTTCCACTATTGCAATATGATCGGGTATATCTACTCCTATACTCTGATATCGTGTCTCGACAACACGAATAGAATACCCATTTTCTAATACACGAAGTTGTTCAAGTTCTTCAGCACACTCGAGTGGAGAACGAGGTAACTGTGCAAATTTCATTAGAAAATCTTTTTTATAACCATATACTCCAATGTGCTTATAAAATCTAATATTATCCAGTTTATCACGATTATATGGAATACTACTTCTTGAAAAATAAATTGCATCATCATTAATATCCGTTATCAGCTTTGCGATATTAGGATTGTTTATGTCCTCTTGTGAAGTTATAAGTTTTTTTAATGTAGCCATATTCACAGCAGGATCATCAAAAGCAGAAATTAGGTCTTCTATCATTTCAGGTTTTATCATAGGCTCATCACCCTGTATATTTAATACAATATCGCAATCTATATCTTTGCAAGCTTGTGCTACACGTTCGGAACCACAGAAGCATTTTCCCGTCATTATCGCTTTACCACCAAAATTCAAAACAGTATTATATATCCTCTCATCATCTGTAGCTACATATGTATCTGAAATCTCACTTATTCTCGAAACCGTTTCATACACATATTGTATCATCGGTTTTCCGCAAATATCCGCAAGAGGTTTCCCAGGAAATCGAGATGAATCGTAACGTGCAGGTATCACACTAATAATTTTCATAATATCACTCCCTAATTATTCATATTTGATTCCAAAAATTCATTGGTATAAAAATCTTCAAACAAACCTTTTAACCCTATAGGATTAACTGATGTGACTTTTATATCATCATAATATGTGCTTATATGTTTTTTCATAATTTCCCAATTCTTCTTCACCAAATCCATCATCATTGGCAATCCATCACCAGGCAAAAAGTGAATACCATTTCCATACGAACAATCACATCCAACTATGTATATTTCATCCGGGTGTCCGTACAATGCAAAATTCAATGTAGTAAAAATAGTGCTGCTATTATCCGTTACAGGATAATATTCTATATTGATAGGAATATCGTATTTAATCCATCCTGGATAATAATCATATACAAAATAGCTTTTTGCTCCGATATATTCTATAACTCTTTCTTCTGCATGCATATTTTTATTTGTAATACACTTAATATATCTTCCGACAAACTTTTTGCAATCAAGTTCTTTCACCTCTTCCACGTCAAAAACTCTGTTTTTTCCCTCTCCATCAAAGTCCTGAATAAATAAGTAATCTAAATGAAGTCCCTGCTTTTTATATGAACCATTAACCCCTATGTGGATAGCATCGGGTATAGGTTTATAATAATTTAATGTGGGACCAGAGCCTACAAGAACGACTTTTTTACCAATAAATTTATTTTTATATTCTGAAAAAGTATCTTTATGAATATTCATTACTTCGTTTGCTTTGCACATCAAATAAAGCATATCCGATTCAGACTGCATGTTAAGAGAAGTTGAATTATTTGCAATTATTGGAGATACCATTTGTTGTAGCTCTTTTATTTTATCTTCAATCAAGTCAAACCTCCTGTGAACAGCTTTTGAAGATGCTGGAACAATTTTTCTCGCTATTTCTTTAAATTTACTCACTTTAGTCCTCCTAAAAAATTTAATATTTGATCAAACAAATCATCGCAAGTTTGTTCTGAATATTCTAATTCTAAAGCATCATGTCTTCCAAACCATTCATTAAATGAAAAATGATCTATCATAGATTTATTATGACCACCTTTTCCTCTATACCCTGCTCTTATTTCACCATATAATATTACCCTATTTATTGATGCTGATTCCGTAACCTCCATCAAACCGCTGCGAACACCAATTAAATTCCCACATTTATTGAGAAACGGAACAATGTCCTTAATGCTTATTGTAAGACTTGCTGTTCCCCTTATAGGTTGCTCTGAAGTGTCCTTTACATTCGTTACAACTTTATATCCATTATCATTTAATATATCTACAAGTTTTTCCCAAAAAGATGTTTTGATAGGTTGCATTGAGACAGAATATGGGCATAACAATACTGTTTTTCCAATTACAAACTTTCTATCCTCAAAAAATCTTTGCCAATATTCATCTCCTCTACAACTAAAATGTGGTTTTGTACTTGGCTGAAGTCCTTTGTATACCACATGCCTCAAAACATCTGCAGAGCTAATTCCATTTACCGTTTCCATTGATGCAAGTATTGATATATATAAAGACAAAGGATTATGATGTATTACTCTAAACTTAATATTATTAAATCCGCAAAATATTCCAAAGTGAACCAAAGATCTTCTATTTTGATAACTAAGCAACTCTATATTTTCAATTCCAAATAACTCGGCTACATTATATCCTGATTGGTGTATTACAGTAAAAATAGGAATAGTTTTTTCTGGCAATGTTTTAATATAACTATCATAATATATACCTGCCATATAAACATCGCCCGTTCCCCCAGATGTTTTTGTAATAAGAGAATTCTCTCCGTATTTTTCGATATACATTTTATAATATGTAAAACCATTTAAAATATCATCTCGGTAATTCTTATAAATTGTCCATATTTCATTCAACATCCCACATTTTAAAATGCATTTGAATACATAATGCCTAAATATACTCTTAGTCATAACATTTTTTTTCTGTTCAAGTATCTTTTTAATTCTCTTTGTAATATATGTTACTATTTTCCGAATTTTTCTTGGAAACCATGTAATAGACTTACCTATTCTATAGGAATATGAATTATTTATTCTCTCATATTTCTGTTGTATTTCTTCCAGAAAATCATTGACATCATTACTTCTCTTTTTCCATGTCCCTAATTCCTCCATTATTTCTTTTATTTGGTTTTCTTGTTTCTTATTTACATTATTTAGAATTAAAACTTTTTTTTTAATACTTCCAACTCATTCTTTAATTGATTAACTTCGTTATCTGATTTAATATTTTGAATATCCACTTCATCTTTTACAATCTCTTTCATACATTCGTTCTCTTTTCTTAGTATTCTTTTATTCCCCTCAATGTTATACATTAAATTTCATTTCCTCCACACATCGCATATTCTTTGCATTCTATTTATCCTTGTTCTCCTAAAATCTGATTTCTTCACCGTCATTCATAAATATTGCAAACCTTTTACACATATTCACTCAAACAAAACATACATTGTTTTGAAACGTAATTCTCTGTACCTGCTATAACTAATTTGTGCAAAATTATAATGAATACAGTGTCGCAAAAATTTACTTTTAAAAGGTTTCAAGAACTTTTGAGTTGTAATTATATATACCCTAATTAATCCGTAGTTCCCTGTAGTTTATTGTGCCTACATTCACTTTTTACTGACTTTAAGGGCTTTTTGAATATCATGTTCTCTGTAGGTACAATTATTTTTATTTGTATCTACATTGTTTGAAATCCAGTAAAATCAAGGATTTATGCGTAAGCACAATTTTTCATAGGGAATTACGGTTAATGTATACATTTTTAGATGGCAAGGTTTTGGAAGCAGCTATTTTAAAGTACTCTTTCCCTTACTTATGCTAATTTTTGCACAATTTAGGTTATAAAAATAAGCAAAACCCATTACCTTCCATCCTACTTAGATTCCCTATAAACAAATGAAGAATTTAAAGCTAGTTTGCCCCTAGCGCACTAGGTTATACATATTTAGTAACAAGAAATACACTATGTATTTCACTTACTCAATTCATATATTTTAATGTTTGTTCCAACAAGAAACTAATACTATCATCATTCTTATATTCAAACTCAATGGCATCATCACAAAAACCCATATTATTAAGCCCTGTATATAATATAGAATTTCCATCCGGCCACCATCTAGCCTTGAATGTATGTATAACTATTTTTTTACATCTTGCACTAGAAATAATATCACATAATCCGCTGCGTATTCCTATAAAATATCCTGCTTTTTCAAGAAAAGGTACAGTTTGACTATATGGAATATTCAAGGCATTTGTTCCTCGTATGCACTTTTCTGCACCAACACAATTCGTAGCTACCGAATAGCCTCTATTTTTCAGCACTTTGGCTAAATCACTCCAAAATTTTATCGGAATCTCATATTGCTTCAAACCAGTAGAATAAGGCGACAGCAAAACAGTTTTATCCTTAACTAAGTTATTCTCTTTAAACAACAAGTCAATTCTATTATCATCCTTGTCAAACCTTGGAGAAGATTTATTAGCTTTTTCAGGAAGATTAAAACCGCAATACAAATAGAAATCAACCATGTTTAATCCATTATATCCTGCTAATACATAATTCGACATTGCATTTGATACAGATATACTCGGATTTTTTATATTAAGTAAGCCATGGTGCAAATGATAAATTAATGGTATTTCTGGTAAAAAAGAATTACATACAATTAATCCAGTTCTATCTCCTGCTATCATTGTATGGGAATCATAAACCTCAAACAGCTCCACAACTTTTTTTTCTCCTCCACTATTAGGAATCAAAAACACATAATTATCAATCTTGTTTGCTATCAAGTACTCTTGCAAATACATTCCACATATATAATAATCCCCTGTTCCCCTCCAGGCTGTAAAGAAAATGTTTACATCACTACCATATTTGTTTATCATCATTCCATACTCTTCTAACCCTTTTAAAACCTCATTTCTAAATATATTATTTATCGTATAAATGCCACTTTGCTTAATTTTTCTTTTTACTCTCTCTCTAATTGATTTTGTTTTCTCTCTTATTTTCCTAGGCAACCATGTAATACATCTACCAATTTTATGAGAATATGACACATTTATTCTCTGATATTCCTGCTGTGCATAATGCAACTGACTATTTGTGTTGTTATATTTTGTTCTCCATACATTTACTTCCTTATTGAGTTCCTTTACCCTTAAGTCATACTCTGAAATCTCTTCCTCCTTTAATTTGAGTTCACAATCTTTATCTTTATTTCCGTCTTGAAGTATCTCTATTTCCTTATTCTGATACTCAACCTTTTCCTTCAGCACTTGGTTCTCATTGCTTAATATTTCTTTTTCACATTTTATTATATCTTTCTCAGTGCTTAGTATTTCTTTCTCATTGTTTAATGTTTCTACCGTTCCCTTTAACTTTCTTATCTCATCTTTTGCCTTATCATTAGCACACTTCAAATTTTCAATCTCAAACTCATACCAATGTGGCAATAACCAATCAGACGATTGTGCTTCCCCATCAACTCGTTCCCACTTTATGGGCTTTAATCTTTTATAGGTACACTTTTTACACAAATCAATGGGATTATCAATCTTTTCTATCAACTCCCACGCGTTGTTAACCTGCAAAAGGTTTTCTCTGTCATTCAATCCCAAACTTTTCAGTTCCGCATTCCCATCTACCATAAAATCAACTAACATCGCATCCGGACATTTCGAAATCTCACCATTCCTCAAATAATGACACCCTGCCGAACCACATCTTTCATTATTAAACTTCTCATCCTCAAAAGGATATGCTGTCCAGTGTTTCGCAAAAGTTTCAACTTCCTTAAATACAATATATCTTACCTTCTCGCTCTCCAATCGTTCTCTGATCTCATCAATCCGCTCCTTCACTGGCGGATACAATGAAATATGGATGATCACATCATTCTCTCTGACACAATCCCAAAATTCATCTTTCATGGAAAGAATCAGTGTGGCGTTTGTCAAAACCCTTAATTCGTTTGTTGGAAAATACTTCCTATAACAACGGATCATCTCACAACATAACTCTGGTGCAAGCAGCGGTTCGCCGCCAAGAAGGAAAAATCTTCCTATCCCTGTAAATAATTCTGTCAGTCGTTTCAAATCCCTTTCAAACTGATCAATATCCGCATAAGATGGCTCTTTGACAAACGGAGAAAAATTGTTGCATGCCTTACAGTTCAGGTTGCAGTGGTCACACACATGTGTTTCCAAATGTACCAGATAGGGCTTTTCATTTTCCTTTGGTATGC
The DNA here is from genome assembly GCA_021770755.1 of Lachnospiraceae bacterium. GTDB lineage: Bacteria > Bacillota > Clostridia > Lachnospirales > Lachnospiraceae > COE1. Next base: position 40,126 of record JAETQI010000035.1, on the reverse strand, counting down.
TGTCCACTTTCGCACGATCCAAATACATAGGCTGCGTTTCATCTAGAAAGTCTTCTCGCATATCTAATGCAAACAGCCTGACAATATACACATTCTGAATATGTTTCTTATGCAGATAGGTAAGCAATCTGGACAGATAACGATTCTCCTTAATCGCTATCAAAACAATATCATATTGCCCATTATCCAATTCTTCAATTCTGTCGATCGATATTTCTTGATACTGATCCTGCTGCGGTTTCCAGTCCAAAAAACTGATTAGATCTATTTGAGCATCCTGATGACGGTTAAATATATCTATTACGTAATCTTTTAATCTATTTTCTATCACTGCCACTTTCATACATTTAACCTCTTTCCTCAGCAATCTGCTATCTCTCTCAAAATTCCATCTAAAATATCACCTTCATCTGCCGCGCAATATTCAATCTCCATCGCATCCTCACAGATTCCCATTTTATTCAGAGAAAAAATATCCAATGTCGAACCAATCCCCAGTCCATCATGGAGCGGCCAGCTACTATTTGGATATATGATTATTTTTTTGCATTCCAGCGAGGCTGCCAGGTCACAAAGACCGCTCCGGTATCCGATAAATATCGTATTTTTATCTAATAAAGACGCCAATTTTTTATATGGTATAAATACAGATTTTGTTCCCTCAACTGGCTCTTCGCCGTCTACTGCGTTCGTGTATACTTCATATCCCAACCGCTTCAATTCTCCTGCCAGTCTGCACCAGAACGAGTCTGCCGGTCCTTCTGCAATAGAGTTTGCCGCTGGCGCAAGCAAGGCTTTTTTCTCACTGTCGACAAACCTTTCACAACTTTCCCATTGCGGAGTCGGCAGATCAAATACTTCGCCGCCAAACACAAAATCTCTGTATAGATCCATGAAGCCGATATCATGTAGTCCTGCAAGTCTGATCAGAAAACAAGTATACATAGGATAATCACTCATATAATGCAGATATTCGATGTCTACATTAGTTTCCCCCACAAACCTCGTCAGATGAACCAGTGAATACGCTTCCTTCTCTGTCAGCTTGATGATGGGAACATTCTGTATTTCCAAAAGAGATGCAACCTTATATGCATTTGATCCGTTTACAGCAAATACAGCGTTTTCAATCTTATTATGTCTCTGTTCACAATGTTTTATATATGCAGCGGATAGGTATACATCGCCTGTTCCCTGATAGTACTGCAAAAATATTTTTGCACCTTCTGTTTTTTGTTTGAGTTTTTTATATGTTAGATAGCCTTTTCGCACTTCCCCATAAAAAGAATACAAAATATGCAGCAGGGAACATCGGGAAATGAGTATCTGAATCATTTTCTCAATCAACCTGTCTACCCCACACTACAGGCAATAAACCGTCTGATCTCCTCATCCTCCCCATCATACTCCGGTTCTGCGGGTCTCTCAAACGGATACACGCGGTATACGCCGATGACGAAGATCTCCTCCTTTGTCGTTCCCTTTTTGCCGATGAGGGCGCTGCCGTTTCTTCCGTAGGGTTCATCCAGCGATGCCACGATAAATTTTTTGTTGAACTCATAGAGACAGTAAAACTGCATGATGCGCTCTGCCTTTTTTCTGCTAAAAGGCACGACCTTGAGAATCTTGTCGGAATACAGGTGTGCGGCTTTGATCACTTCGGGATCATGTGTCAGTATGATCGCATTGTCATGTTTTCGGCTCTTTAACATATCGTTGAGGTAGAGCAGTGCCAGATGATTGATCTCCCGGTCGCAGGAGGGAAGAAGTACTACTGCGGTGTTGCCAAATCCTTTTACCTTTTTAATTTTTCTCCACTGCCACCAGCCGCCGTATGCCTTGAACAGATTCTTGTACAGTTGTCTTTTTACTTGTTTTAAATGCTTCGTTGTCTCGTCCATTAACTCACTCTCCTATGATCGGGCAGAAACCCTGTCCGCCGCAACGGGCACCCGTCAGCGCTAACTGACCTGTTTCCTCCTGGTGTTTGTGCGCATTTATAATGCCGGATTTACCTTTATATTTCCATCAAACGCTTTATCGCGTTTTGTGTTGAATGCATATGCCATCTCAAGCCCGGAGGGCTTTTTGTCGTTCACGAGGATCCGCTCCCCGTACGGCGCTTCATAGATGATGTGGTCATATCGTATCCCATGCTCGTCCAGAAAACGTTCTGTCATTTCCTGATATTCGCGTTTTCTCGATGTGACGAATATCACCATGTCATTTTCTTTGATCTGTGACAGCAGATCTTCCACGCCTTCCAGCAGGAAATCCGCTCCCTCGGTCTTATATCCATTGTGTTTGACGATCGTACCGTCCAGATCCAGTATCCAGGTTTTTGGCAGTGCAGACATCTCTATTTCCATATGGTCTCTCCCCGCAGTTTTGCTCCGATACCGCCGCCCGGGTGGTTGATCTTAAAATCATCGATTGTGATGCCCATACGTCTGCCGATCTCTACCGCCAGCCCTTGCAGCAGGATCAGATACACGCTCGTTGAATTGTTGGGCATGATATCCCACTCGTCACCTTCATTGTCCAGATGCAGGATCAGCTTTTCGTCAACGATCTCTGCGCTTTTGCAAGATTCCGTAAATGTCAGCAGCCAGGTCGGTGTCTCCCGCTCTCTCAGATACTCTGCCAGCATCACGGTCTCCACGGTATTTCCGCCCTTGGAGAGCAGCAGCACAAGATCCTGTTTGCCGACGATTCCCAGATCGCCGTGTACTGCTGTATTGGTATGTAAAAATCTCGCGTCCAGTCCCATGGAGTTCATCGTTCCGACAAACTTTTCGCAGATCGGTACATTTTTTCCAAGCCCGCTCGCAACGATCTTTCCCCCGTTCTGAATTGTCTCGACACACTCCTGCACAAGATGCTCATAGATTGTTTCATCTATTGAATCTACAGAATCTTTTAATACTGCCAGAACATCTTCGTAATATTTAATCATCTTATCCTCCTCAGAAAAGCTCCACTCCTAATCAATAACCCCATCCAATATCCGCACCCCATTATAAAACGCCCCGCAGATCGAGTCATAATCCTCCCACGCGTATGTGGTCAGGGACAGCCATGTGATCGCATGCAGAAGCGTCATCTGCTCCCTGCTCACCTCGCCGCCCAGCACCTGGAAGAACTCGTCCTCCATGTCCTCCCAGTGGTTGGATTCGATCTCCAGAAATACTTCCTGGCTCTCGATCCTTAACTGAAATCTCCTGAGATTGAACTGGTCATAATTTCCAACGATCGAATAATACAATTTTACCCAGTCGTAGGCAGGATCCCCGTACAGCTCGGTAAAGCCAAAGTACCCTCTTGGATCGATCATGACGGGAACATTTCCCTCTTTCATCATCATATTGCTGAAAGTGCAGTCGCCGTGGATCAGCCGGAATTCGCCGGGCACGTATTTGCGGACCAACTGCTCCAGCTCCTGTCTGTGGAAAAATACGTTTTTGCACATTTTTCCGTTGATGCATATCTCCTGGTCGCGCGCAAAAGGAACCAGATCATACACTTTCTGCAATCTGGAAAATGTCTTTCCAATGTATGCTTCGTCGAAGCTTGCCAGGTCAGCGGCGCAGCCGTCGAGCTGATGGATCTTTCTGATGCAGCCGATTAGCTGGTGCAGGATTGCCTTCTTTTCATCGTGCGACAGATCGTACTCATAGATGTTCTTTCCGCGGATCCGCTCCATTTTCAACGGTTCCACGCTATATATGTGCGGAATGTTTTCAAAGTTTTCTTCCTGGATCTTTTTGTACCATGCGGTCTCGCGGACGGCGAGTTTCCTGCCCTGCTCGTCGATCGGTTCTTTTATGATGCAGTCGTCCTCCACGCGGATCCGGTTAAACGGTCTGCATCTTTGCTGCGGCAGCATCTTGTACTCCTCCAGAAGTCCGTATTCTTTTGTGCGCAGCAGCGGCAGTTCCTCAAAATGCCTGTCATGCGCACATAGCCAGCGGACAAACTCACCTTCCGCCGGCAGTCCGCAGAGCGCTTCCTTATCCTGAAATACAAAGTGTCCCGCAACACCCTGTGTCGTGCTGGCCTCCTCCGAAAATGCCCCGTTCTCATAGCGCCAGCGGCATCGGAAGTCTTTTGCGATGCCGATATAATCTCCTGTCACTGTGGGCATCTCATATTCGTCAGGGAGGATCAGGTCGCTCCAGATCAGCATGAACGCCTCCTGCGCAGGAATGTCTGCGAGCGCATCCGTGATGCCCGCGCAGGTTCCCTTTTTTCCCCTCGCATCGATCAGACGGTATCTTACCTCGGCGAATGCACTCAGATACCGCGAGAGTACATCATATTGATAATCCCCGATAATAAAGTACTCCTTGTCGGGGTATTTTCGAAACAGGTGGAACAGCATGGGCAGATTGTCCACCGGCACCAGCGCCTTTGGTTTGTTGTAGGTCAGGTATCCCATCCGTGTCCCTTTGCCGCCTGCCTGCACGATAATGTATTTGACTTCCATCGTCTCTCTCCTTATAGTTCCTGAAAGCAGTCCAATACCTTCCGGATCAACTGCGTTTCCTCATATTCCTGCTCTTGTCTGGGCAGTGCTTCCCTTTTGTCTGTGATATTTCTAATGAGCGGCGTGTCGATCTCCGTCAGGGTGTCGTCCGATTCCTCGATGAGATGCATCCGCTTTAAACCGCAGAACTCAATCTCTGTCCGGTGCTCACTGTAGTCTGCCCTTGCCGTCTTTGCCGGATAGATGACCACTTTGCGGCATTTGGCGGACGAAACGATGTCGCACAGGCCGCTCCGCAGACCGAGAAAATGCCCTGCGTATTCCAGCAGCGGCACGCTTTCCGCATACGCGCAGAAGTAATCCGGCGCGCGGTATCCTTCATTTTGTGTTACATTCATGATCACTGTGTAGCCTTTTTGCTCAAGCCCTTCTATGATACGGTTCCACAGCGCTGTATCCAACTGTGTGATCGAGTTGGCTTCCGGCGCGACGATCACCGTCTTTCCTTTTGCAAGCCCCTTGTGTGACAGTTCTTCCAACCGTTCCTGCGTCAGTTGCCGAAACTGCGGGACCCGCATCTGCATGCCGTCTTTGAGATCCAGCACATAATATTGGTATGTGTCCATAAAATGAAACCGCTCTGTCATCCGGATCCGGCAGCGGTTGCAGTACAGTGTGTATGTCCACGGAAACAGTATCGTGAGATTTAATTTCCGGCTTCCCAACAGCATGTACGCCTTCTCGATACTTTCCACCTTATATCCGTTCATGGCGATCAGATTTTTTTCCTGAAACAGATTCCCCAGCTCCTGGCATCCGGCAGAGTCCCCGATGATCTTGTAGGAGCCGATATGCCGTTCACGGATATAGTTATCGATCAGTGCAAGCTGCAGATAGGTGTCTCCTGTCGCCCCGCGCATCAGAAAGACGTGCGTGTCCCTGCCGTATCTGGCACGGATCTGCCGTAAGACTTTTACGCCGTTCCACGCTTTGTACAGGGACTCCACAAACGGTGTCTTTTCCCTGATAAAGCTCTTCAATCCCGTCATGTCAATTCCCCATCCAGTTTGTAGATGTCATAATATATGATATCCCGAAACGTCACGCCCTTCACGCCAAGCAGCCGCTCTGCACCGGTATCATACGGTCTCCTTGCCGACACGACGATCCACTGCTTTGACATGTCCTGTATCGCATAAAACGACAAAAGGCAGTCCATCATATATCTGGATACTTTTTTGCATCGGATATTTCCGATACCCGCTTTCGCCATTTCCCGCCTTACCAGATCGCCCGCCGACACGATGATGATCCGCTCGGACGGATTCTGTGACACATACTGGGGCAGCAGCCTGATCCCCCATTTCAGGTATGCGCCTCTGGCATCCGGAAATAGTATGTATTTGTCGGCTTTGCATCTCCTGCATATGACTGCCGCGCAGATCTTCCCTGCCATTGCCTGCATCAATTCTCTGTACATATCGTTTCCTGTCCTTTTTCATCTCCGGAACTGCGACACAATCGCCTATGGCAAAACAGTTCCTCAAAACACAAAGAAAACGATCGAATCAATAACCTTATCCATTCGATCCGTTCATTCTGTTGAATTTGTATTGTTAGGAGAATCTGTTGTAATTATAATATAGGTTTTCATTTTTTTCAACCTATTTCACTTTTTTACAGCTTTTAACAAATCTTTTGTGCAGATTCGACATTTTTCTATACATATTTTGTCCATTTTTTGTTGGAATATTCGCGTTTTTTGTGTTTTGGTTGATTTTGACAAAATTTAATGCATTCCGGGAATAAGGAATTGCGATTTACAAAAAAGGGATTGACATTTCCCATATAATGTATTATTGTATTAGTGTATTAATCACTTAACACACAAGGAGGTAAGTACATGGCATGGCAAATGAATTCGGAACGCCCGATCTACTCACAATTGTATGACAAGATACTGATCCGTATCGTATGCGGCACCTACAAGGCTGGAAACCGGCTGCCAAGCGTCAGGGATCTGGCTGCGGAGGCAAATGTCAACCCCAACACGATGCAGCGCGCCTTCGCCGAGCTGGAGCGCAGCGGGCTGATCCTGACGCAGCGCAACAGCGGGCGCGTCGTGACAGAGGACATGACAAAGATCGAAGCTGCCAGGCATCAACTGGCGTTGACACAGGTAAACACCTTTATCGCAAATATGCGCGAGCTCGGATACAATGATCAGGAGATCTTGGAATTGATCAAGAGTATCGTGCACTAAATTGCAAGATCACAGGCATAGCTGGATCCTGGAACTAATGAGGAGCATCGTGCACCAGAACGTGTTTGAAACTTAGGATCCCAGGCATAGATCAAACGATCAGGAAACTGTTTTCCGCAAAAAGCAATAAAAAAAGTAATAAAATTAATATCATAAAAGCAACACCGAGGGAGGGAACAAATGTGAACGAAAACAACAGTATGGCATACACACAAAATGATGATGCGCAGCGCGACGACGCACAGGCTTACTCCGTGTATACACAGGATACCGCTCCACAGAGCGATACGGTTTCTCTGCAGAAAAATAACACAACTGCCGCACCGGACCTGATACAGAACAGCCAGAATGATACGGTTTCTCTGCAGAAAAATAACACAACTGCCGCACCTGTGCAGAATCCTTATCCACAAAATGATCCGAATATACAAAGTTATCCACAAAATAATCCTGTTTACAGACAAGACAGCGTGATTTCAGACAGCAGCATGTCCGGCAGCGGCATACAGCCCTGCGCATCCGAAGAGAATGTGCAGTACAATCCTAACAGCACTGCGGCATACAGCAATATCCCGCTCCTGCAGCTAAACGATCTGTGCAAACGGTATCCCGGCATGGGCACCTACATGTCCGTCTTTCATATGAACCTGATCATCCCGCGGGGAAGGATCATCGGCCTGCTCGGTCCAAACGGCTGCGGCAAGACGACGCTCATCAAGATGATCAACGGACTGCTCGCACCGACATCCGGAAATGTGCTGATCAACGGCATGACACCCTGTCCTGCGACCAAGAAGATCATCTCCTATCTGCCGGAGCGCACCTATCTGGACAACAGCATGAAAGTATCGCAGATGGTATCATACTTTGCTGATTTTTATGAGGATTTCTCAACGGAGAAGGCTTACGGCATGCTCGGGGCGCTCGGCATCAGCAGCGACGCGCGCCTAAAGACGCTCTCCAAGGGCACCAAGGAAAAAGTCCAGTTGATCCTGGTCATGAGCAGGCAGGCGGATCTGTATATCCTCGACGAGCCGATCGCAGGTGTGGATCCCGCCGCAAGGGATTATATCCTGCGCACGATCATCACAAACTACAATCCAGGCTCCACGATCATCCTGTCAACGCACCTGATATCTGATATTGAAAATATACTTGACGATGTGATCTTTATGAAAAACGGATCTCTTATGCTGTATACATCCGTCGACTCGATCCGAAGCCAGATGGGCAAATCCGTTGATACTTACTTTAGGGAGGTGTACGCATGTTAGGAAAACTATTGAAATATGAGTGGAAGGGACTTCGTTCCCCGCTTCTGATCCTGTTGATCGTGCTTGGAGGAACCACTGCACTGACCTGCGGTGTCATTCTCACCATCAATCCGAAATACGATGAGGCCATCGCGTGGTACTCTATTATGGCACTGGTTCTGTCGATCTTTCTGTACTACTTCGGACTGATCGGCTGTACGCTGGGAACGATGCTCATCATTGCGATCCGGTTTTATAAAACCTGTTATACCGATCAGGGGTATCTGACGCACACGCTCCCTGTGACTACCACGCAGATCCTGAATGCCAAGATCATCGCCTCCATCGTGGCTTATCTGACGATGCTGCTGGCGATCGCCGCCACGATCTTTATCATCATCGAGGTCGGGATGCACCATATATTCTCAGTGATGCCCGGCGAATACGATGAAATACGCAGGGAATTCTCCTGGGCATTCTCATCGATGATCTCCGATTTTTCGAGAGAGTTCGGGATCAGTATGGGCGCCTATATCGTTTATCTGGTGTTTTTTGTTGTCGTCAGCCTCTTTGCGAACATTGTGACGGTGCTTGGCTGTGTGTCCCTGGGGCAGCTCTACGCAAAGCACCGCATCGTCGGGGCGATCGCAGCATACTTTGTCGTGCAGTTTATCATGCAGATCATCGGCTACCTCTGTTCCATACCGATGTATACCAGGATGGTGCGCGCAGACTACTATGATACACCCTTTGGCATCATGTCACCGACAATGAACCTGACACTGCTTACGACCGTTGTGGTGGCAGTGATCATGTACTTTGTGAATCTCCATATGATGACCAAGCAATTAAATCTGGAATAAAAAAACGAGCGCGTAAGCGCTCGTTTTTTTATACGATCTTCCGCATCTGTTCCAGCCGCCCGTGCAGCCGCCTGATCGTCGCAAGTTTTGCCGCGTCCGTTATCTCACGGCCCGACTCATAATATCTGACACAGATATCGTTTTTATGTTTTTCCCATTCTACGCCGTCCCCCGCTGCCGACTCCCGCAGCTCGTGCCTCACATCCAGTACCCGCATGAGCTGGCGCACCGTCCCGAGGCTGCCGTCGATCATATGGATCCGCGGAGGGAGCAGCGCCCGGAATGTATCCTTGAAGTAGTTAAAGTGCGTACACCCCAGCACCAGCTCGCCATACCGGTCAAGCGCATAGCCGGACAATTTCTCCTGAAGATAAGATGTCACGCGCTCCGACACAAACTCCCCGCGCTCCGCAAACTCCACCAGCCCCGGAAGCTCCAGCAGATCGACCAGATGGTCGTCATCGACGCGCTCCACAAGCTTCTGGAGCCGTTTCTCGTGCACGGTCAGCGGCGTCGCAACCACCAGCACGCGCCGCCCCTCGCTCTCTGCCACCGCCGGCTTCACCGCCGGTTCGATGCCAATGATCGGGATCTGGGTGTATCGGCTGCGCATCTGCTCCGCTGCCACCGCAGTCGCGGTATTGCACGCGATCACCACTGCCTTGCAGTCGTGCGCGATCATGAACCGGATCACCTCATCGACGTACGCAGTGACCTGTTCCCTTGTCTTGGTTCCATACGGAACATGGTCTGTATCCGCATAAAACAAAAAGTCTTCACGCGGCATCAGCACCATCGCCTGGTGCAGCAGCGTCAGACCGCCAATACCCGAATCAAATATACCAATGTCCATACTCATTTCCCCTTATCCCCTGCTCGCGCGCTGGGAACCCATCAGCGCATGCTGACATTTTTCCTCCGGACGCCCGTGCGTGAAATCGAGTAGGGAAGAACCTTCTTTCCTACTCGCGCGCCGGGCGTCCGTCAGCGCATGCTGACACTTTTCCTCTGGACGCCCGTGCGCATAAAATACCCGCAAATCCATGTAGACTTGCGGGCGTTATTGAGAGAGCGAATAGCGAGTCAAACTCGCATACGATGTAAGCTGATTTTCCGTGCGGATACCTCGTATCACACTCGGTTAAATTATATAACATATTTGTTGATTTGAAAAGTTATTTTTAAGTATTTTTTACTTTTCATCATTTTCACTATATTTTGTTTGTAAACACATATAAATTTATGCAATACGTTTTAATCCGCGTCCTCTTTCCGGTACACGACCTTGCCGTCGATGATTGTCATCAGCGTGTTGGTGAACACTTCCATGGGATTGCCGTCAAAAACGGCGATATCCGCATCCTTGCCCGGCTCTATGCTGCCGATCCGGTCCGACACGCCGCAGATCCTGGCAGCGTTGATCGTCATCGCCTTAAAACCTTCCTCCAGCGGCAGTCCGTGTTTGACACTCAGCCCCACACACATCGGAAGGGACTGGATCAGCGATACCGGGTGGTCTGTTGTGATCGAGACCATCGCGCCTGCTTTTGCCAGAATGCCTGCTGTCTTAAACGCCACATTCTGCACCTCGATCTTGTTACGGGTGGTGAGGTCTGGCCCCACGATCGCCGGAAAACCGGACTCGACGATCTCCTCCGCGATCAGATGTCCCTCACTGCAGTGATCGAGCGTCATGTTCAGATCAAATTCTTTGGCTATGCGGATCGCCGTGAAAATGTCATCCACGCGGTGCACATGCGCCTTCAGCGGGATCTCTTTCGCAAATACCGGGCGCCACGCCTCATAGTGCAGGTTGAAGTCCGTCTGATCCTGATTGCGCTTTTCAAGGTAAGACCGCGCATTGACCAGTTCCTCCCGGAGCATCCCGGCGATCGCCATGCGCGTCACAGGCGATGTGTTCATCCCGGCATAGTTGACTTTGGGGTTTTCGCCAAAGGCGATCTTCATGGCAGAGGGAAATTTCAGGATCAGGTCGTCGATCCGTCTCCCGCTCGTCTTTACAACGGCAAACTGGCCGCCGACAACGTTTGCGCTGCCGGGACCAATGTTCGCAGAGGTAATGCCCGCCCTCACCGCATCCGCGAAGGCGGCATCCATCGTATTGATCGCATCGATCGCGCGGAGCATCGGGGTGACGGGATGGACTGTCTCATTGCAGTCATCGCCCTCCTGCCCCTTCTTCTCCTCGGTGATACCCATATGACAGTGCGCCTCTATAAGCCCAGGCATTACCAAGTGATGGTTCACATCTATCTTCATGCAGTCCGCAGACTGAGGAAGTTCGATTCGCGGAGCTACCTCGAGGATCTTTCCGTCCCTGATCAGTATGCTGCCCTCGAGGATATCTGTCCGATATTGTTCGCGAACCGCGTCACTCATACTGCGGATTGCCGCATTTTCCAATAAAAGCATTTTTTGTAAAACCATGCCCTTCCTGATTATTGAGCCTCACCAGCAGATCTGTGCAGAGGATCAACTGGATTTCCGTCCTTCGTAAGCTTATAATAAATGTTTGTCCCCTCTTCGGTGTAAAAGATTGTCGGTTTTGCAACCTTTCCAACGATGTCGCCCGCGGAAACCCTGTCCCCCGGATTCAGTGTGATATTGTCGAGCTGTCCATAGGTAAGCATATACCCGTTGCCAAGGTCAAAACGAATGGTGTTTCCGGTCTGTGAATCATAGTACACATCCGACACGATGCCGTCTGCTGCCGCTGTGATATCCTGTCCCTCGCTCGCCGCGACAACAAGCGCCGGATTGTAGCGGTACTGCTGCATCGTGGAATGATACACTGCCTTGTCCATGCTGTAGTCGAGCAGCACATCACCGATGATCGGGAGTGCCAGCGAATCCTCCTCCGAAAAATGCAGCGGCGTATCCATCACCAGCTCCTGCTCCTGTCCCTGATCCTGGCCTTCCATAAACACTGCTGCCTTGTCTGTGCCTGCAGCCGCCGTGTTTTCCTGTCTGGTATTCTCCACCTGTCCGGAGTTTGCCTCCGTGAAAGCGGGATCGACATCCATGTCGTTGTTGTCGCTCAGATCATAGATATCCGGATCGATAAAGCGGTTGTCTGTCTGCGGCTTTCTCGTTGCCTGGGTATCCGACTCTGCCTTTCCCGACACAAATCTGGTGTCAGGCTGCGCGGTATCGCCGCCTTCCTCTGCTGTGATGTTTTCCTGTTCCAGTTTTGCAAAATCTATGCGATTTTCTTCCTTTTTCCTGTCGTCCTGCGATGACGTGTACACACCTGCAAGCGTAAGTGCCGACAGCACAAACACAGATGCAGCGATGATACTGATCTTCTCCTTCTGCAAGGCAGGACGCTTATTATTTCGTCTGTTCATCCTTTCCCTCCATTTCCGGCAAGCCCTTTGCCTAAGGAACCTTGACAGTTCCTTTACCATAGCATTGACCCGTTAGGAGGTTTTTATTCATGGATCATTCGTAAATAGTGACGCGGAAATCGTCATAAAAATACTTTAATATCTCATAAAAATCAAATCCCTCAACCGCCAGCTCATACGCGTAATTCAGGGAAAATCCAACACCGTCTCCAGGCACTAAGACAAGCATATCGGACGGATCGGTGGTAAAAAAAGGAGCTGTGATCACTCTCCCATCTCTAGTAAGCACAGCTCCCTGCGTGGCATCGATCGCACGCTTTATTTCATTTAATCTGATACTGCCGCTGTCGTCTGACAGCACTCTGGCGTACATGGCATTCGTCTGGAGGATCCTGTAAAAATCTGCCGCCTCAAACTGCAGTCTGTCGAAATCGAGAACATCCGGGCGCGTCTCGGCTTCCCACTCGTACACGATGTTGCTACGGCACACGATGGCGAGCGCTTTGAGATACTCCTGTTCGGGATCCCACACTTCATCTACCATGACGATATAATCCTCGGATCCGCTGAATACCGTGTCCTCCGGGATCGCGCGGTACATCATCAGCCCGGTCAGGATCTCCGGTTTGTGATAAAATGTACCGACATCTTCCCTGACAGCGATCTCAAAGCTTTCATTTATGACACTTGTGTCCTCTTCGTCCTCTTTCCACACGCGCTTATCCGGCTTGATCAGGATGCTTCCGATCAAGGGAAGGCTCACGATAAAGATCACGATTCCGGTCAGCTTTCTCACGTCCGGCCACCTGCCCTGCACAGACACTCTCTATTACTCTATGCACTTTGCCGACTTTTATTCCTTTACCATGATGTCCATCGCCCGTTTCTCGTTCGTGAGCGTGACCGCCTTATGTGCGCCGCCAAACTCCCCGTCGAGCGTCCACGCGACTTCCTCCTCGGACTCGATGACCAGCCTGCCGGACTTGAAGCTGTACATGTACTGGGTGTCGATATTCTGGATCGCGAGCGCCGCCAGGATCGAGTTGAGCTCCATCGGGTTCTTTGGCATCTTGATCAGCGTGACCTCAAACAGCCCGTCGTCGAGCGCGATCCTTCCCTTAAACACATTTCCCGCAATACTTTTAAAGCCTCCCACGGAGTAGGAGTTCGTGACCATGCCATAGATAAAATTATCCTCGATCACCGTCGTCTCACCATTTTCTGACACGCTCGTCACTTTTAGCCGGTAGGGCTTGATATTCTGCAGATGCTTGACACCCTCCAGAATATACGCCAGATGCCCCAGCATATTTTTCATCTCCTGGGGCGTCCCATAGGAAACCTCGGTAAACAGTCCAAATGCCGCGATATACACAAAGACATCCTCATTGAACCTGCCCACATCGCAGGAAAAAACAGTACCGTTCACCACAGTCTCCGCCGCCTTTTTCATGGTGGAGGGGATCTTTAAGCTGTTGGCAAAATCGTTGGTACTCCCCGCCGGAATGTATCCGATCGTCGTCTTAAAGCCGGACTGCATCATGCCTGTCACGATCTCGTCGAGCGTCCCGTCTCCGCCGCTGCACACGATCAGCTCATAGCTCTTCCTGCGCTCCCGCATGGCACGGCTCGCATCCCCTCTCCCCTGCGTGGGGTAGACTGTCACTTCGTATCCATCTTTTACCAGTACATCCACGATCTCCAGCAGATGGTTCTTGATCAGCCCCTTACCGGAATGCGGATTCAATATAAACAATGCTTTTTTCATATCAGTTCTCCACCTTAGTCTTACCTTTCAGCTTTTCCGCCAGCTCACTCAGCTTCCTCAGTCTGTGGTTCACCCCCGATTTCCCCACGGTCGGCGTCAGATAACTGCCCAGCTCCTTTAGCGTGGCATCCGGGTATTCCAATCGGAGCTGCGCCATCTGGCGCAGGTTGTCCGGCAGGTTGTCGAACCCGTAGTGCGCCTTGATATATTCTATGTCGTCGATCTGTTTTGTCGCCGCGTTCACTGTCTTTGTGATGTTCGCCGCCTCGCAGTTGACCTTGCGGTTGATCGAATTGCGCATGTCTTTTAGTATCCGCAGATTTTCGAGATTCATCAGTGAGATGTGCGCACCGATGACATTTAACAGCTCCACGATCTCCTCGCTCTCCTTGATATACACGACCTGGTATTTCTTCCGCGTCACGACCTTTGCATGGATCTCATAGTACATCAGGGTATCCACAAGCTGCGCTGCCTGCTGTGTGTCGCCGCACACGAACTCGAGGTGATATCCTTTCTCCGGGTTGCTCATGGATCCGATACTAAGAAATGCCCCCCGCAGGCAGGCGCGCTTGCAGCACAGGCTCTTCATCACAAGCGGATTTACCGCGCTGTCGCCCTCCCTGTACTTGATGGTCTGCAGCGTCTTGTCGATGACATCGCTGTCCTTTTTTCCCAGATACAGTGTATTGTGGCTGCACGCCTCCTGTATGGCATCTTTCCCCGCAAGCTGCAGCCGCTCCAGAAGCATACCGCATCTTGCCGCCACAAACGGCGCATCCGACTGGATCTCGATGATCCTGGAGCCTGACGCATCGGTCCTGGCGGCGCCGGCATAGAGCAGGATCGATGCAAGCTCCGCGATCTGGCAATGCCGCGCGTCATTGGCGAGTTTCCCCAACTCCTCCTTTACCTCTCCTGAAAAAGACATATCCCACCTCTTATTTCGTATCCCTGTGACGAAGTGTCAGCCCGTAATCCCCCTTGTCCTTGAGCCGCCTGTAGAGCTCTCCTGCAAGCGTCACGCTCCTGTGCTGTCCGCCTGTGCAGCCGATGGCGATGACAAGCTGATATTTTCCTTCTTTAATATAGTTCGGGATCAGGAAATTGATCATGTCCGTCAGCCTGTCCACAAATTCATGCGCCTCCGGAAAGCTCATGACATAGTCCTGCACTTCCCGGTCAAGCCCTGTCTTCTGCTTTAGTTCATCGATATAAAACGGATTGGGCAGAAAACGCACGTCAAACACCAGATCCGCGTCCTGCGGGATCCCGTGCTTGAAGCCAAAGGACATGACATTGACCATCAGACTGTTGTACGCCTGATTGCTGACAAAGATCCGGTCAAGCTCTGACTTTAGCTCCCTTGTCAGCAGATTGGTCGTGTCGATCACATAGTCCGCCGCCTGCTTGATACTTGCAAGCAATGCCCGCTCGCGCGTGATCCCGCTCATCAGGTCGGCGTCGACAGACAGCGGATGGACGCGCCTTGACTCCTTGTAGCGCTTGAGCAGGATACTGTCCGCTGCCTCAAGAAACAGGATCTCAAACGTGTAGGTCTCGCGCAGGCGCGCCACGAGCTGGTTGACATCCTCAAAGGACTGGTCGGCCCTGACATCAAGCCCCAGCGCGACCTTTAGGATCCCGTTGTCCGGCATCGCCAGAAGCTCCATAAACTTCTCGATCAGCGGCACCGGCATATTGTCTGCACAATAGTACCCCGCATCCTCAAGCATCTTCATGGCGGTCGATTTTCCGCCGCCGCTCATGCCCGTAACGATCACAAATCTCATCCGTATCACCCTTTCTAATCAAACCCCAGCAGGATCACTTCCGGCTCGATCGCTACCTGGCTCGACCGCTCCACGCTTTTCTGCACTTCCCTGATCAGCGTATGGATATCCGCCGCTGTGGCATTTCCTTTGTTCACGACAAATCCGCAATGTTTCTCCGAGACCTGCGCCCCGCCGACACAGTATCCCCTAAGCCCCGCATCCTCGATGAGCTTTGCCGCAAAGTACCCTGCAGGTCTCTTGAATGTCGAACCCGCACTCGGATATTCCAGCGCCTGCTTTTCGCGTCTCCGTAAAGCCAGCTCTTCCATCTTCGCCCGGATCTCCTGCTGGCTGCCCGGTGCCAGCGCAATGGTCACATCAAGCACGATCAGCGGCTCTTCTTTCAGGATGCTGTGCCTATAAGAAAAATGCATCTGCGCCGCGCGCTTTTCCGTGATCGTTCCATCGGGCGCCATCAGCCGCACGCTCTCGACAACATCGCGCATTTCCCCGCCATAGGCGCCCGCATTCATGACGACCGCGCCGCCCAGACTTCCGGGGATCCCCGCAGCAAACTCAAATCCGGTCAGTGAGCACTCGCACGCCTTGTGCGCCACCGCCGATAGGGATGCCCCCGCCTCGCAGACAAGGCGCGTTCCATCTGCACTGTCCGGCTCAATATGCCCGTATTCCCTGGAGAGATGGAGCACGACACCCCTGATCCCGCTGTCGCTGACGAGCACATTACTGCCGTTTCCCAGGAGGAAATAGTCCCTGCCCGGCTCACAGATCCCCTCTTCCCGCAATGCCCTAAGCACTTTGGCAAGCTCCGCGGACGTTTTGATCTCCACAAAGATGTCAGCTTCACCACCCACTCGGAAGGTGGTGTGAGCTGACATTTTTTCATTGACAAGTATTTGCTCCGGCTGCAGGAAGCCGGACAGTCTTTGGTAGAGTTTTTGTTTTGTTCTGTCATCAAACTCTTTCAAACGATTACCTCTTATTGCTATACTTTGATATATTTTTTACTCCAATACCAGCTTCGCAGCGCCGTAGATCCCAGCGTCATTTCCGAGCGTCGCAAGCTTAAACTGTGCGTTTCTGGAACCCTGAAATACATATTTTGTGTAATATTTCGAGACATATTCGCACAGGATCTCACCCGCCTTGGACACGCCGCCGCCAAGGACGAACACCTCCGGATTGACTACGCCCGCGATCGCGGCAAATCCCTTTCCGAGATAATCGCCAAACTGTTCCGCGATCTCACAGGCGAGCGCGTCGCCCTCCTTCACCGCGTCAAACACGGTTTTTGCGCTGATCTTTCCATTTTCCTTTGCCGCCCTGAGCACGCTGTCCTTGTCGGATGCCTCAAGCTTTCTCTCCGCCAGGCGCACCACGCCGGTCGCGGAAGCGTACTGCTCCAGACAGCCGTGATTGCCGCATCCGCACGCATCCGGCTCGTTGTCCTCGATATGGATGTGACCGATCTCTCCGCCTGCGCCGGTCGAGCCTGTCACCATCTTTCCATTGACGATGATCCCGCCGCCGACACCGGTGCCAAGCGTTGCGAGTACCATGTTCGTACAGCCCTTTCCGCCGCCGCACCACATCTCGCCAAGCGCCGCCACATTGGCGTCATTTCCCGCCTTTACCGGCATCTGCAGCAGTCCGCCGAGCGTCTCGTTGATGTTGATCACATCCCAGCCAAGATTGACTGCCCTATGTACGACGCCGTTATCATCCACTGGCCCTGGAACACCGATCCCGACGCCGGCAACGTCCTCCTTTGCAATGTTTCGCTCCGCTGCCTTATCCAGGATCGCCGCAGCGATATCGGGGAGAATCCTGCTGCCGTTCTCCTCTTTTCTGGTCGGTATCTCCCATTTGTCCAGCACATTACCCTCCGTGTCAAACAGGCCGATCTTCACCGTCGTTCCACCCAGATCCACTCCAAAACAATATTTTCCCATTTTTCTCACTCCTTGTATATCACAATATTTACACAACACTTCCATATCTTTCAACAACCCAGAAGAACGCGCCCTCCGCGTTCTTCAGCATGAGGTCTAGTTTTTCTTATCCGACGTCCTTTGTCGGATTAGCAAAACTCCTCATGCTCTCCTCATGCTTTATTCCTCGTCATCCTCACGCGGCTTTGAGAGCGAATTCTGCACGCGCTGGTACAGCTCCTGCGCGGCGTTGTATCCCATCTTCTTCTGACGGTAGTTGACTGCTGCCGACTCGCAGATGATCGCCAGATTCCTGCCCGGCCGGATCGGGATATTGTGGCATACGATCTTATTACCAAGATATTCCGTATAGTTTTCTTCCAGACCTAATCTGTCGTATTTCTTCTCCTTATCCCAGTCCTCCAGACGGATCACGAGATTGATATTGGTGGTGTCCATAACGCTCTGCACACCGTAGAGCGTCTTCACGTCGATGATCCCGATACCGCGCAGCTCGATAAAATGTCGCGTGATGTCGGGCGCGGAACCGATCAGCGTGTCGTCGCTCACCTTTCTGATCTCAACGACATCGTCCGACACCAGACGATGGCCGCGCTTGATCAGCTCCAGCGCCGCCTCGCTCTTGCCGATGCCGCTCTCGCCAGTGATCAGCACACCCTCGCCGTAGACATCCACCAGCACGCCGTGAACGGAGATGCAGGGTGCAAGCCGGACGTTCAGCCACCGGATGATCTCCGCCTCGAACGCGGATGTCGTCTTCTCCGTCACCAGCAGCGGGACGTTATTTTTGATCGCGATCTCCATGAACATCTCATCCGGGTGAAGTCCCCTGCAGAAAATGATACAGGGCGTCTTCTCCGATATGACATGCGGATACACCTCCTCCTTTCTCTCCACGGGGAGATTTTCCATGTAGGAAAACTCCACAAACCCGATGATCTGGGGCCTCGTCTCCTCGAAATGCTCAAAATATCCCGCCAACTGCAGCGCCGGCCTGTTGATGTCCGGCTGATGGATCTTGATATTCTCCGCGTTGATCTGCGGCGTAAGGTTTTTGAGCTTGAATTTTTCTATTACCCGTTCAATGCTTACACTTGCCATATGTTTTTCCCTTTCCGTAATATATTTGATTCTATATTATCATATTTTATACAGAGTTTCCACGAAAAAATATCGCCCGAACCAATATATTTGCTTCAAGCGATATTTTACCAGCGAAACATCGGCTAACAGTTCCTTAGAACCGGCCGGTTCTTGAGATTGAGTGAAGAACCGCCGTAGTATGGCTTTCTGCTGAAAGCTGCCTTGGCCTCCGGAGCGATCCCGCCTGTGCGAAGCTCCTTCTCCGTAACTTTCCTGTACTCTGTCATTTCTCCCTCTATGTAGGCATTGACGATCCGCGCTGCCCCTTTTTCACTCACAAAATCCATATAAGATCCCCCTTTTACCATAACCGGAAACGATTCCGTCAGACTATTTATATCATACTCCTGTATCTTTTTCAATACCTTATTGTGCAAACTTTATATTATTTTGTGGTTTTTGGAAAAATTTAGTCTATTATGCCCACAGGTACAAATATTTTTAAAATCCCTAAAGTTTCTGTTGTATCGTGACGATATAAACTTAAAACCAATAAATACCATGGAGGGAAACGTTTTTATCATTTTAAAGAAGGGAAGGGATACCATATGAGTTTATCAGGAATTGGGAATAATAATGTAAATGACCTGTATGCGATCGAGGCGGAGAAGAGGGAGAGCGCTGCTTCGAAAAACGAGACAAAACCGGAGACTTCCAATGATGCCGCAGCAGGTACCAACAAGAATGAGAACGGCGCCGCTGTCTATGACAAATCAAAATTATCCGCAGACGACAGAAAGGCGATCGTGGCACAGCTCAAGGCGGATCAGGAGAAGCGCCAGTCGCAGTTGACCGATCTCGTACATAGTATGCTCAACACCCAGACCAACACCTTTGGTCAGGCAAACAACATCTGGCAGTTCCTGGCAAAAGGCGATTACACCGTCGATGCCGAGACACAGAAAAAGGCGCAGGAAGCGATCTCAGAGGATGGCTACTGGGGTGTAAAGCAGACTTCCGACCGTATCGTTTCTTTTGCAACCGCACTTGCCGGCAATGATTCCAAGCAGCTTGAAAAGATGCGTGATGCATTCCTTAAGGGCTACGAGAAGGCGGAGAAGACATGGGGCGGCAAGCTTCCTGAGATCTCCAAGAAGACATACGATGCGGTTCTTGAGAAATTTGACAAGCTGATGAATCCGAAGACGGAAGACAAGGCTCCTGACAAGGAAACTGTGACAACGACCGAGGACGGCACGGTTGTCGCAAAATAAAATAACAGATCGATCATTAATTGAGTAGGGAAGAACTATCTTCCCTACTTGTTGCGCGATCCGTGCGCCGCACTAGCGGCATATTTCCTCTGCACGGGTCTGCGCATAAAATAAGGTCAGCATATGCTGACCTTATTTTACGATTAGGATCTTGTCACCTGCCTTGATCTCATCTTCGGTCAGGTTGTTCATCTCTTTAATGCGTCCTACGCTCACATAATATTTCTTGCCGATCTGCCAGAGCGAGTCGCCCGGTTTCACATAGTAGATCGCAAAGCCCGGCAATTTTTCCAGCACTTCCGCATTGATCGGTTCGATCTTTAAGTCTGTCAGGATATCCTCACTTTTGGTATCATAGACCAGCAGCCTGACATTGATGCTGCCTCTCCACTCAAACTGTGCGCTGTCCTTGATACTCACTGCCTGCTGCGGTATCCAGACCGACAGTGAGTACTGCTCGAGCTGTGCCTCATTGATCTCCGGAATATCCCTCACGATCTCAAACGGAACGGTACTCCTCACCGGACAAAGCCCGTTTTCGCTCTCATTGGAGGCGTAGAGCACCTGCAGTTCGATCTCGCCGTTAAGCCTTAGCTGCCCGTCTTTCCAGGTCGTCTCCGCAAGTTTTGCCCGGGCATCACTGTGACAGACCTGCAGGATCTTGGGATCTGCATCTTCCAGCTTCACGCTGCGGGTGAGCTTCTCCTCGATATTGAGCTCTGTACAGAGATCCCGAAACTGCCTGCTGTCGATCCCCGCCTGTACCTCACAGCTCACACCGTACACATCCGCCACGATCGAGGTGCTCACCTTCTCATAGAGTTTGATCTCCAGCTCGACCGTCGTCTCGACGCCGATCACGCGGAATTCACCGTCAGAATCCTCCCGGATCGTGATCTCCTCGTGCCCGATCTCGTACATTACATCCGCGATCATACCTTCCCTGCTGTTCTGGCACTCGACACTTCCATTGAAAGGAATCGCCGTCTCATACCAGTTGATTCTGCCGGAGGTATCCTCCCGATAGACGATAAATACACCAAGCTCGCCGGTGATCCCCAGTTTTTCGTCCATCGGACGGAAATTGATACTGCTCACGACCGCATTTTTCCACAGCGCGGATCCGATCTCGGGCATGCCTGCCGGCAGACGCGTCTCCTCGTGAATGCGCAGCAGATCCCTCTTTTTGACGATCGTCTCGAGGTAATCGAGGTTCTTTTTGCGGTATTCAAGCTTCTGGTCTGCCTCCCCGGCATTGTCAAGCTCCACGCACAATTCCTCCGAGATGCTCTCCTCCACTCTTGGCTCCAGCGTGATCACTGACTGAATGCTGAGTTTTCTCGAATTGATGATATGCACCCTCATATCGTCAAGATTTGTCCTGCAGACTACCCGGTCTGTTCCCTCAAACTTGTCGAGATAGATCTCCTCCATAAACGGTATCTCGCCGTCCATTCCGGCAAGTGCACTGTCCGCTTTCTCGACCCCTTCTGTCTGATACAGTAGCTGATAACACAGCTTTCCCTTTACCCAGATCTTGTTCATGCCTGTCTTAATCTCGTCTACCTTGATCGTCCCGCAGTCGTAGATCACCTTCGCCACATCCGGCTTTGCGTCGGACACATTGATGTCCGTCTCCAGCGGTATCTGCAAAAGCGCTTTCGACTTTATCCGCTCCGTATGGATATTTTTCTTTAACAGCTCCATATAAAAAGACCTCCCCGGCATACTTTAAACTATTCTCTAATGGTTAAATGTATGCTGGGGAGGGGGTGGATATGACTAAAGTTCTTATCCTTGTCATTCTATTCCGCTTTTTTGAGCGCATCATAGTGCACTTTCTCAAATTCAGTGCGGCTGCCAAGCACCCCTTTCATCCAGTTCGCCTCCGCGGTCAGGGCGGCGTCATCCGTCGTTTCTCCAGGATTCAGCACTCTGCCGCGATAGCAGTAATAACCGTCAACATATATTGGCTGGTTTCCCGCATAGTAGATTTCCAGGCCGCCCACTCTGACATGTGATACCTGACCGTTGACTCTGTGGAGATAGGTCTTTCCCTTGTCAGTGTATATATAAGAACTCTTTACATTGCCGAGCGGCTCTGCCTGATACCCCTCCATCATGGCCAGACTGCTCTTTGCCGCGTCAATCATATCCTTCAGATAATACAGCAGCTCCTCATCAGTCACTCTTGACGCTGCCTCTCCCGTGCCCTCCGGATCGATTATTTCCATAATTTCATGATACTGGGCATTCATTTCCTCAATATACTGCGTTTTTGCATTTGAGGACATCAGCAGCGTCTGGTATATATCCGTGATCAGCCGGATCTGGGCGGATAAAATATACATCTGTCTCTCCACCGCCGCCCACTCCGCGCTCAGGTCGATCTCCCCGCCATTTAGAATATAGCCGAACAGATACTGGTTCTTGAATTCCTGTTCCAGGTCGTCTGTTGACTCCGAGAGCCCTTCATATACCTTCAGTCTCGCCTTCAAAGTGTCGACCGCATCGCGCGTATCCACCGCGGCCTGCTGATATGCCGTCTCAAATTTCTGGTTGATCGCCGCGATTCCATTGTAGTACCAGTTGTTGTCATCCAAATTCATGGACGCGAACATATTGATTGTCCATGCATACGTCCTAGGCACATATTTGCCCGTAATCTCTCTGATCGCATTATTGATTTTGTTATTTTCCTGTATTTTATTCACTCCCGCCTCGTCATACTGCGCCTTAAAATCCATGACACTGTACTCGAGCAGCTTTTCATATGCCGCAGTTGCCTGCTGTGTCTGCTGGCGGTACGCTTCCATCTGATTCTGTCCGTTCCGATAGCCCTGGATCTCCGCGGACAGCGCCTGGTTGATCCGCTGTTCGCTGGCCTCCTCTGCCAGAAGCTCCCTGTACCGCACTGCCTGTTCGCTGTTTCCCAGAACCTCCTCGATCACCTGTTCCTGCCCGTAAGACCCATCCGCACTTTCTGCCTGCGTACTCTCCGGTTCACTGTCACCGCCTGCATTGCCGGGCGCACTCCCTGTGCTCAGCATCTGTATGCAGGTCTCGTTGTAGAGAAAGCGCTCGTAGAGAACTTGCATTCTCCGGTAATTCTCCTGCCAGGCAAACGTTCCCCCGCCGGCATAGTAGCGCAGATTGTCCATGCTGTTGCCATACTGTGCATACTGGTACATTAAGTTCGCGATATCCCTGGAGGTCATGCTTTCCGCATTCAGATAATTCTTAATCTGGTCAGCGGATGTCTGCGCATTCTCCTCCAGACTCTGCAGCAGGACTGTGGGCGTCTGGTCATAACCCGTAATATTTTCATAGGTACTGATCATGCCGCCTGTCGTCTCGTCCAGTATGTTCACCGCCGTCTGCAGGGGATCATCCTGGATCGTTGCGGCGACGCCGTCCTTTACGGACGACAGCGCACCCGTCAGCGTGTCCGACAGCGTTCCCTGCTCCACATACGCATCCACCGCGCCGTCGATCCCGTTTCTGAGCAGTCCCACCGCATAATCCGGCGCAAACTGCGAAAGGACACTGTTGATGATATCGTCTTTCAGATACTCCTTGTAATCCTCCCACGCGTCGTCTTCCGATGAAAACCCTGTCGGGACGGATACCCCAAAGCTTTCCAGCGCAAACGCCTTTATTTCCAGCGCGAGCAGCGTATTTTCCTCATAACACTGTAACATCTTTTCCTGCACCAGCCGCTCGATTTCCTCATTTGCCAGTCCGTTCGCATATCTTCGGTATATGGCAGCCTTTGCCTCCAGCTCCGCGTTGCTCTCTTTGAGCAGCGCAATCTTATCGCTCTTTCTGTCCAGATCACTCTGCGGAATCTGCGGCTCATCCGGCTCCGTGTTGTCCGCGCTTTCTGATTCGATCTCCGTCTGAGGGATCTCCTCATCGGAAATCGGTGCGGTATCGCCCTCTTCAGGCTGCATAACCTGTATCGGCGCGGTATCCCGCTCAGCCTCCGCGACAACACGGCTCTCTGCCGTGGCGGCAGTCTTTCTATGCTTTATGACATACCCGGATCCTGCCCCTACCGCAAAACTCACAGCGAGAATCAGCACGAACATGCCTCTGAAATGTCTCTGTTTCTTCATTTGCCGCCTCCTAAATTATTCATATTCATATGTGATAAACGTTACATTGTCCTGATAGGGCATCGCTTTGTCCAATACATACTGTATCTCCGTATTATAATTTTCTTTTACCAGGAATCCGATCAAATTTCCCTTGCTTAATTTCTCAGGAAACCCTTTTTCATTATAGGAGACGGTATACTCCTTCTCGACCAGATAATAAGGTACACTATCAGCAAGGGTCTCACCGATATTACTCCAATTCTGTACAGTCTCCTTTACCACACGCCCCTGTTCATCATATGTATATGTATCCTGAGCCTCCAAGAATTCACCATCATATGTCTTTATTACTTTGTCAATCTTTTCCAGCCGCCCGTCCTGTCCATAGACAGGATAGTATATTGCACTACTATTATCTGTTTTGCTTTCATATCTGCTGATTCTCCCCAAACTGTCAAACTCACGCTCCTCAATAAAAGTATCGGATACCGAGCCGTCACTATTTTTCCACACACATTCCTTGACAGTCCACAGATTCTGCTCATTGCGTGTGTAATGTGTCTCATACCAGCTCCTATTTTCATAGATTTGCTGAAAATAATCATCGCCGTCATAATAACACATAGTCAAATATCCATCTTCATCCAGCTCAAACCGCGTTTGAGCACAATATCCCGGTATGCACTCCGCGTATTCTTCTACCAGGACGTATCCATCCCCATAGCTGCATCTCGTATTATAGGAATCCTCATCAGGATGGGAATACTCTGTCATTCGGTTTTGTTCATCAAGGGCATACTTGTCATCCCATGGAGATATTTCTGTATAGCACCCGTTTTCATCGACAAAAACTTTATTTCTAATATCACTAGGATAAAACTCGTAGCACTCCTCAACACTCTTGTCATTATTGTCATTAAACCATTTTTCTGGAGCATAGCCAATATTGCTCCAGGCAACAGGTGGGTCAAACATCAATACATTATTTCCGTCTGCATCATGAACATACTCATATTCCCCCCATATTGATCCGTCTTTATTATATCTTATCTCTTTATCAATCCCACCATCTTCATCAAAAATAAATTGAGTGTCCATAGCTTCCCTCGACCATGACATACTCGCAATCTTCACGTCCGCATCATACTTTGGAACCTCCGCCGATGACTCTGTCTCTGTCTCCGTGCTCTCCTCCTCTGTATTCACCTCCGTCGCAGCAGCAACTGCACCCGTTTCCTGCGTTTCTGTCACTTCCTCCGTGGATCTTTCCTCTGTGACCTGTTCCGCCGCTGTCTCTGTCTCCATCACCGCGACCTCCTGCGGCGCCGGAGCCTGTCCGCCGCCAAAAAACGACAGCGCGGCGCCTGCCGCACAGACTGCCGCCGCCAGGATTCCACCGGTAATGATCTGACCCTTTCCTATTTTCTTATTTTCATTCTCTTCACGTGCCATCTGAACCTGTCGTCCTCCCTGTTATGATCAATCCTCTATTTTCCTGCCGCACTCCATACACATAAACTGCCCCTCCGGGACCTTTGCCCCGCAGATACACTCGCGGTATTCTGCCGGTTCTTCCTCCTGCCCTGCCAGTTCCTGCAGGTTTTTGCCGCAGAACGAACAGAACTTGAGATCCTTCTTTATCAGGTTGCCGCAGGTACAGGTGATCATTCCGTTGTCCACCGGTTTCCCACAGCCCGGACAGAAGCGGTTCTCCGGCGTGAGCTTCTGCCCGCAGCTACACACATTCGCCCCCTTGTTCTTCGCTTCCTGCCTCTCCGCCTCCAGATCCGCGATTTCCTTCTCCAAAGCCTGCATTTTCTCAAAATGCACCTCTAATTCCTCCATGTTCACTTTTCCCTGACGGTACAGATCATAGACCTCCATGCCGATAAAGCCGTAGATCTTCGCCCGCTCCTTTTTCTTTTCCTCCAGCAGCTTTTTCACATTATTTCCGGTCACCGTCCCCGAAAAAGGGTTTGAAAACTTTGGTATGGTCACTCCCATGATAATTCCGCCTTTCTTTTAATATTTTCCCACTCGGCGCGCAGATCCGCAAACGATGTCCCGCCCGCGTCTGCCGCCTGTCCGTCATTGACAAGTTCCGCCAATATACCGCTGTATTGTATGTCTATGTACTCCATCGTCTGGCGGAGGCTCTCACCGACTGCCGCCATCAGTTTTCCCTGCCGCGCCCACTCCTCATACGAGGTGCCCAGCAGACGCCCCGCCTCTCTTGCGATGTTTTTCCTGCAGCGCCTGTCAACGCCTTTCATCCAGAGAAAATACAGGAAAATCACCAGGATCAGAAGCGGCAGCAGAAACGCGATCAGGACATTCTTAATGATTCCATCCACGACTTCTCCTACCTTGTCCAGCAAGGAATCCCCCGCCCATTCCAGTACTTTTTCGACGACGACATTCAGCTCCTGGCTGCCCGCATTCTCCTGTGCGCCGGTATGTTCCGCGGAACCGGACACCATGTGGTATACACCGTTCAGGATCATCAGCGCCAGGATCAGTATTACAGGAATCCATTTCGTCACGGCCGCTTTCTGTCTCAGGCGCTTTATCAACTGCTGAAGCGGATTTTGCACTTCCTGTGCATACTGGAAAATACTGCTCTCCCCTTTTTCCATGCCGCACGCATACGCCGCCATGTTCTGCTCCAGCACATCCTGTTTCGCATAATACGCGTGATAGAACTTTCGCTCCGTATCTTTTCCGCCGCCGGCCGCCGCGCAGAGATTTTTCATCCGATTCATCATATTCTGGTAATTCTGGTTGACACTGTGCACATACTGTTCTTCCAGACTGTCGATCTGCTGCCTGTACCGTTCCCCGATATTGCGCGCCCTGCCAAGGAAGCGCCCGCTGTCTGTCACATCGTCGAAGTTCGCGGTTACGTTGGACAACTCTTCCACGGCGCGCTCCGCCTCCTGTACATATGTCGCGGAACCGCTGCAGTACTCCCGTCCCAGCTCCTCGCCGGATCGCCTGCACTGTCCGAGCATTTCCGACGCCTTCTGCGCGATATCCTCCGCCCGTTCTCCCGCCCCGGCATCTCCCGGAAGCTGCCTGCCGAGCTGCTCCATCAGTTCAGATAGCTCTGCTTTCTTTGCCTGCCACTCCTTTGCTGTCAGTTCCCGCGACAGCGCCCTCTTGCAATCGCCGATCTCGTCCAGCAGCCTGGTCTTTACCTGACCGCGGACCGCCTCCTCCTCCACGCGGCAAAGCCACTCCAATACTTCTCTCTGTGTCTCATTTCCCATGATCCTGTCATGCCCTCCTCTCAAGTTCGCCGATCTGCCGCATATACCCGTGAATCGCGTCCAGTTTTTCCTCCAGCACGGGAATATTTCTGCTGTCAATGTTGACAGACATACGAAAATCGATAAACGATCTGTCCACATTCTCCAATTCCAGGCGGAACATTTCCTCCACCGTGTCCAATATCTGAGCCGTCATATCCGTTTTGGTGCGGGCAACCTCCGCCTTAAACTCGGCGACCGCTTCCGCCACCTTCTTCTCCATTTCCGGCAGGCTGTTGGCGGCTGCTATCTTCCTGGCCATACTGGCGATCAGCTTCGCCCCGATCACCGCTCCCACGACCGGCCAGAGTCCGACTGTCGACGCTCCCAGCACTCCGGTAACCAGATAATAAGCCGCCGCCCCTCCGGCCGCCGCCCCAGTCAGACGGCCCGCTGTCTTCGCGTTTGCGACGATCTGTTCATGCTTTCCCCGCGCCTTCCACAATTCCATAAACAGTTCCTCAGAAGCCCCGGCCAGACCGTGATAATAATCCCTGGCAACCTCCACATCGTTTGAGACTTTGGACACCATGCTCTTCTTGCTCACAACCATACTTCCATAAAACTGATCCTCCAGCGCGAGGATTTCCTCTCTCTTATCAAAATACCCCACTGCCTGCTCAAACACTCCCTCCAGACCGGACAGATACCCCTGTACGCTCTCCTGCGTCTTGCGGTTTACGTTGTCTGTCATCCGCTTGCGGTAGCCCTCATTGACCAGGTTCAGATAATCTGTAAAATCCGTGCTGCCATTCGGAAAACGTTCTTTTATCTTCATCGGATCCAGCTTGCTGACAACCTCATCCTGATATGCCTCGATCGAGCGTTCGATCTCCCTTCTCAAGTCTTCCTTTAACATGTCAATATGCGCGCGGCTGTTTAGGACAAACGCGTCTATCGCTGAATTGATGCGCTCCAGCGTACAGACGTCCGCCGCATACTGCTGTCTGCGGCGCTCAAATGAATCTGACAGCTCGTCCAGCATTTTCCTCAAATCCGCCACGTTTTCCTGTTGTTTTGTCAGTGTCGGATTGACTCCGATCACCTCCCTGGTCACATACTGCCTGATGGCATCGATCCCGTCCTCACCGCCATGCACCGCGCAAACCCGAAAAACGGGCGCCTGTATCCCGGCATCCCACATATATCTCTGAAGTCTGTCCTCACTCTCCCCGACAGCCTCCGGTTCCGCCAGATCACATTTTGTGAGCACGAAGACCACCTTCCCAGCCTCCACTGTCTCTAACAGATCCCACACCCTATGATCCTGCACATGCTGCGCGTCAAACACCGCGAACAAAACACTGCTCTGACACAGATATTCCCTGACGCATTCTGCCAGAGCCTTATCCTCTATGCGGTCCACACCCTGCATGTCCACGACCTGAAGCCCGTCCAGACATTCATTCTGCCTGAAAATGCGTGTGACGAATTTTCCTGCCTGTACCTCTGCCTCTTCGGCGCCGTAGCGATATTCCTTTATATTTTCTGTACTTCCCGATCCCCCCTCTCCAAACAGTGCACCGCCAAACAGTCTGTTGAGAAAAGTACTTTTTCCCACACCGCTGCTGCCCACCGCGGCGATAACACATGCTTCGCACACTTTTTTCAAAAAATTCTGTACTGCCTTCTTCTCTTCCAAAGCGTCCGTGTCCTTTAATACCACATTCACATCTTTCAAAATGTTTTCTAAAATTTTTTTGTCCTCGCCTTGAAGAGAAATCTGTCTCTCATCCATACTGTTTCCCTCACTTACTCCTTTAATTGTCTCCCGGAATCTCTTTGTGCCTGATATTGCGAGAGCTTATTTTATTCGACAATATTTGCGATCCACACTCATTATACCCCCCCCCAGTATTTTTTATCAAGTTCTTTCTTTCCAGCCGCATCATTTCCTTGAAATTCATTACAGTTCAGACATAATTCACATCTAAAATGAATCAATAGTTGTCAGATTATGGCGGGTGTAAATGGCAACTGATACAAAAAAGCTGAGCGCAAATACAAGGAAAACATGGACAGATCCCTCCACGGGATTTATAATCAATACATACCAGACTGCAGCTTCCGGGCAGGCAGGAAAATATCATCTCCGCCGCACGGGTCTGCGCATTTATTAAAAGAGGAAGTAATCATGGCATTTATCAGCATTTTCGATGTTCTGGGTCCGAACATGGTCGGGCCTTCAAGCTCCCACACCGCGGGAGCCTGCTCTATCGCGCTTCTGGCGCACAAAATATTAGACGAGCCTGCACGGGAGGTGAATTTCACGCTCTACGGCTCTTTCGCGCAGACGTACAAAGGCCACGGCACAGACCGCGCCCTCCTTGCAGGGATCATGGGCTGTGACACCGACGATACCCGCATCCCGCACGCCTATGAGATGGCAAAGGCGCAGGATCTAAAGTGGCAGTTTCTGTGCGACGAGACGGAGACGGAACTCCATCCGAACACCGTGGACATCCATCTGACAGGAATCTCCGGAAAGATCATCGATCTGCGCGGCGAATCCATCGGCGGCGGAAAGATCCGGATCGTCAGGATCAACGGGATTGAGGTCGATTTCTCCGGTGAGGACAACACACTGATCGTCGTCCACCGGGACCGTGTCGGCATGGCGGCACATATCACAAGCTGCCTCAGCCAGCGGAATGTCAATATCGCCTACATGAAGCTGTTTCGTGAAAATAAAGGCGACAGGGCGTACAGCATCCTGGAATTTGACAACGATGTGCCGGAAGATATCAAAGACAAGATCTTGGAAAAAGAGGATGTGGAGCGGGTGGTACTCATCCGGGTCCGGGAGGGAAGACATGATTGATTTTAAAAATGGAACGGAACTGCTGCGCTTATGCCAGGAGAAACATCTTCCGATATCGGAGATCATGAAAGCCAGGGAATGTGATCTGGCAGAAACAACAGAACGGGAAGTGATCACGAAGATGAAAAAGGTTCTCGAGATCATGAAAAGCTCCGCCAAAACTCCCATCGCGCAGCCGCGTCCCTCGATGGGCGGATTGATCGGCGGGGAGGCACAGCTAGTCAGCCAGCATCTCCTTGCCGGGAAGTCCCTCTGCGGCAGTCTGTTGTCCAGGGCTATCTCATACGCCCTTGCCGTGTTGGAATCCAACAGCTCCATGGGGCTGATCGTCGCCGCACCCACAGCCGGTTCATCCGGCGTCGTGCCGGGCGTTCTGCTGTCGCTGCAGGAAGAGTATGGTCTTTCTGACGACGCACTGCTCCCTGCCCTGTTCAACGCCAGCGCAGTCGGATATCTCGCTATGCGAAACGCTACAGTAGCCGGTGCGGTAGGCGGCTGTCAGGCCGAGGTGGGTGTGGCTTCTGCCATGGCAGCTTCCGCCGCGGTGGAACTGATGGGCGGCAGTCCCACGCAGTGCCTTGACAGCGCCTCCACAGCCCTGATGAACCTGCTGGGTCTGATTTGTGACCCTGTGGGCGGTCTGGTGGAGTGTCCCTGCCAGCTCCGCAACACCGTGGGCGCCGCCAATGCCCTAACTGCTGCGGAGCTGGCGCTGAGCGGCGTGAGACAGCTCATCCCCTTTGACGAGATGCTCGACACGATGCACAGCGTGGGCAGACGCATGGCGCCGGAATTCCGCGAGACCGCCCGGGGCGGCTGCGCCACGACCCCGTCCGGCTGTGCTGCCTGTTTGACAGGATGCAGCACAGGCAAAAATTTGTATCAAATCTAAAACCCGATAAACCGTAATCCATCAGAAAATCCTTTCTTGAGAAGTTTTTATTCAAAATCTCTGAACAGCCATTTATTCGCTGTTCAGAGATTTTTTTGATTTTGTCTCTGCCTTCCAGATTTGGAATCTGAATCTCGGATTCGCCGCCATAGATAGACCCGTCCTTTTTTTCCATCGCAAAACGCATCTGGCTGGTTCCGTCAGTTAAACGACAAACCTCATCAAATACAATAGGACTCTTTAGTCAAGATAGTAACACGCACTTTTTTGAAACATACTAATTCCACACAACGATCTATATATGGCAAAAGCAGGATATTCCTGTACAAAGGTTTCCTGCTTTCCAAAATCAGCTATTCACTTGCGACCATTTACACGAGTTGCATTTGTCCCTCTTTATCTCTTTTAAAGTATCTTGCTCGTGTAGTTGTCTTCTATCATATCATTTATAATCCTGTCTCTTATCTTCTGACAACCCTCAAATATTACCCAAATAACAAATGCATATTGGTGTACCGATTCAAAGAATTCTTATCCTTTTCAATAAAATCCCAAGTCTTCTGATATGTACCTTGAACAGCCATATTAGAAGTCCATATGAATTCTATAAACTCTTCTACTTTTCCATCATACCGATCCGCAAAATCATCCGATAATATCTGCTTCTCTTCATCCGAATAATCTTTAAGCTCACCATACAAAACATGTTCCAAATTACAGGAATTAAAATAAATCCGATAAGGAATTCCGTTTACCTTTCCTGTTTTTCTGAGTTTATACAAAATGTTCCCCTTTCTTTTATTTCGTTCTACAATTGTGCGTGTACTTTTTGCATCAATATGATCTTCATAATATTGTATTTCCTCCACATCCGCTTCTATAATATCCGTATCTGGAATGTATACACCATCCATATCAACAATATGGATAATCTTTATAAAATCATCCTGACTATACCGATACCTGCTCTTAACGCCTTCAATCTGTTCATTTATTTTGTTCAATATATTGTCACCTGAAACGTATTCTTTCAATGTGATATCACCATGTACAACAATAAACTGCACTTCATTACTGGAAAAGTACTCTTTCATAATCGTTCCAAGTGCCGCTTCATCACTTGGTCCCTCTACTATGAATACAACAACTTTCTTTTCACTCATGCCGTATCGTTCTACCTGCCTTTCTAAATGCCCGCGCAATCCTCAAACTGTCTGTTTCCTCATAAATTACTTCATCCTGTCCGCCAAGGGTGATACCTCTGATATACGTATCCCTTAAATTATTTGACGCTTTTACATTTTTCATCCGGATATATCTTCTTTCCGGATTCACTGTAGAAAACATAATATTGTCTTTATCAAGCATTTCTAAAGCGCGCAGATTATGTGATGTGAATATTAACTGCCCTTTTGCACTTTTATTAAAAATATCAAGCAATTCCCCAAGCATATACTCAAAAATACCCGCATCCAATTCATCAACCGCAAGGCAGATAGAAGGATTTCCAAACGCCTGAATCAAAGCATTTAAAATAGAGATAATTTTAATAATTCCCTCTGATTCCATTCGGATGGGAATAGGCGGCATATTTTCCCGGACAGAGACAAGCTCTACCCGATAACCGTTTTCCCCAGAATCCGTCAACTGCATTCCATAATGATAAACGTCTATTTTCATCCCCGGAATAATCGTAAACAGAACCATATTAATTTGTTCTACAATCATATCCAGGATTTTTTTTCTTTCCTCATTTAAAACGACAGGTTCAGTCAGTGGAACAGCAAAATCTCCTTTCATTCCGATTTCTTTCTGTTCAATTTTAAATGCCATAGGAAGTAAAAAGTTTGCAGAAATCACACCAGAATGTGTATTGCGAATTACAAATAAATCCTTTAATGCAAATTGAAATAATGCCTTGATCACTTCTGAATAATGCCTGAAATGATTTTCATAATCCCGGCAAAAAATTTCCCTGCTCCCCTCTCCAAAGATATAAGAGCAGTTACTCTTCTCGGCAATCTTTCTGGCGACAATCAGATCTGTTTTATTTTCTGCATTTGTTTCTACAACTTCATCGAATCTTTTTTTGGGAGAAAACACATTTTCCGACTGCGAACGCTGGTAATCCATAAACACCGTTTTATTACTTCTGGAAGCGTTTTTATTGATAGCGCAGCTCAATGTTTCCCGAACAATGTTTGCACCATCTCCACTTCTCTGCAAAATAATCTTATAACTTACTTCATAGATAATTGTTTCTATAAAAATATTAAAATCAGCTATAATCTCTGCCTGATCACTAGCTGCATCAATGTAATCTGCCACTTCCTCATCAAGCATACTGCCAATCATAATTTTTTGCAAATAGTACAGTGTATCAATAACAGCAGTTTTCCCTGAACCGTTTTGACCATACAATCCTAACACTTCCGCAGTTTTATACGTCAGATGTTTTTGGCAGGTATTTGGCATTACAATTTGCCCGGCTCTAACATTTTTAATATTTGAAATTTTCAATGAAGATAATCTCACAATGCTTTCCATAATCTTTTGCCTCCATAAGCTTCATTTTAACACAAGCACTGCGTTATTACAATTATTTTTCCTTATTTTGCATTTTTTATTCCTTTTTTACAAAAATAAGTGAACAAATTCTATTTAAATTTAACTATATTATTATAATTATGTATAGCCACAACAATTTTTGAGAGATTTACTGCTTTCTCCCCATTGCCTTACAATAAATCACCGCCACCACCGTACTAAAAAACGTCGCCACGATCGCGGGCGCAATCACTGCCGCCGGATTGGCACTCCCATACTGGCTGCGATACGCGATAATATTCACCGGTATCAACTGCAATGACGAGATATTCATCACAAGAAACGTGCACATCTCATTACTTGCAGTCCGCGCCCCGCAATCCATGAAACCTTTCGCGGCTGCTATCCCCACCTTTGCATCCATATATTCCTCATTTCCACGCTCCCGTTCCAGCTCCTCCAAATCGCTCATCGCCCGCAATCCCCCTTGAGTCAAGGTAGTGACACGAACTCTGTAAAAAATTTAAAACCATACATTTATTATCACCTTTTATTAAATTGCAGAACAATTAATGAATCCATATATAAAAGCAGAACCTCTTCATTTCAAGAGTTCCGGATATCATTAAGCCTTTCGATACACCCCTTTGTCAAGTCTTATAAGCTTATCCTCACACAAGCGTTTCAGCCATATTTCCATCTGTCTCTCCACAACATTCAGATTCTTCGAAGCATCCTCAACACGCATCCCATTCTCCAAATGCGCAACAATATATTCTTTTATAACATCATAGACATCATTCTCTCTGACTCCGTTTTCCACAGGCTTTTGATTCTCCTCCGTCCCGTTTCGGACAGTATCTATGTGAAATAAATCCAGCTGCTCATAAGTCTCTTCTTTCTTTGTAATAGCCTGAAAAATACTTTCTTCTGTGATATCAAAGGGTACGCAGCCCTTCTCAATCAGTTTCTGATTTCCAACATAGTTCTGATTGTCCCATACCAATGTTTTCGCAAATCCATTGCGCAATGATTCCATTGCCCCGTTCCATGTACCGCCTTTATTATAGTCTACCGAAACTACAAATGCCCCATAAGAGGACGCATAAATGTACTTATTTCGATTCATGGCTCTTGCCTCCGAAAATCCTGCTTCCGGCTTCACATCTGAGAACAGCAGCAGATTGCCCGAAATAATATCAGCCGTTACCTGCTTTTTTTAATTTTGGAAAGCAAAGAATCCACTATAAACGAAATAACAGCACTGCCCGATTTAATTGCTGTCTCTTCCACTACTACGTCAACCCCTTTTCCTCCCCCTAAATAAATCACCAGCTTTTCTTTCGAGGCTTTTTCCACTAGAGCGTGTTTGAAAAATGCTTTCTGCCAGATGTGCGTCACAGTTTATGGGAGATTTGTGCCGAATGAAGGAGGCATAGCGGGCTATGTTGACTGAATTCGGTGCAAATATCACGCAAAGTGGGGCGTGCAGGTGACAGGAATGATTTTTCAAACACGCTCTAAGGAACTGTAAAAAATAACTTGTGCACAAAAAGCCTATATGACATACTATTTCTATGGATAAAAATACTATTAAACAGATTAATTCAATATTACCAAAACTTGACGAACGTCTAAAAAGACAGTATTTTGCAGCCGAAGCTGAAGCCCTTGGGCGGGGCGGAATATGCACCTAAAAAACAGCCTGTTGAAGTTCTTGACCACGATTTCTCCCTGCCGGAAAATGGAAAAGCTGTACCCTATGGAATTTATGACATGTTATACAATGAAGGCTATTTAAATGTCGGTGTCAGCAAAGACACAGCACAGTTTGCTGTGCATTCCCTCCGGACATGATGGCTTGAAATGGGGAAGGAACGGTTTCCTGATGCCGCAAAATTATATATTACCGCGGATGACGGCAGCAACGGAAGCTGCTGCCGGCTGTGAAAAACAGAGCTTCAGGAATTTGCTGATGAGATCCATATTCCTATCGAAGTGTCGCACTTTCCGCCCGGGACTTCAAAAGGGAATAAAATTGAACGCAGGATGTTTAGTCAGATCAGTAAGAACTGGCGTGGCCGTCCTTTGGAAACATTTGCAGTCATGATCAGCCTAATTGCTTCTACCACGACAGAGGCCAAACTTAAAATAAAATGCGGGATATACCCAACATTTTATGAATCTGAGATCAAAGTTACAGATGAAGAATTAGAGCAGGTTAATATTGTAAAAAATAACTTTCACGGAGAATGGAATTATACTATCTTCCCTCACTGAATGTGCACAAGTTATTTTTTTACAGTTCCTTATATGAACGAAAAATACCTTTTTAAAATGCAGCAGGATATACATCTGAAAAACTTTACAAAAGGAACAAGCCACGACTATTACCGCTTTGTGGAAAAATTTCTCGATTTCACACATAAAAAAAACATGACCATCACTTATGCAGATATCAGGAGATTTATATTCCACCTGAAAGATATTGAAAACAAAAAGGCTTCCACCATCAGTGTCTACACGGCTGCCATCCGTTTTTTCTTTGAATATACACTTGGGTATGTATGGGATTCATTTATACAAAGCTGCAATCATTCCATTACAGAAATCTTCCAAAGATACATTTTCACTTCGTCCATCTTGCTCCCCACGTTTATAAAAAAGATAACAAAAATCTCGCCCTGTATCGGGTGCCTTTAACAAGTTACACACTTCTACCAATTTTCTTATATATTGTTTTCCATCTTTTCCAAATACAATGGGTAATTTCTTAATGTCTTCCTTCCTAAAATTACTGTTAAACATAGAAGTCTTTATAAACAATAACTCTGATCCCCAGTCATTTTCCTTCGCCTTATTCACTAAAAAACTGCACATTTCAATCTGTCCCTTCAGTCTTTTTATTCGTAACCGGCTTTCCGCTTTGTCCACCTTTTCTTCTACTGTCAATTCTTTTTTCTTGCTTTCAATCAAACTATCATTTATGACAACATATTCAAGTCCGCTTCGTTTGTTTTCCCTGCACAAATCAGTTATATTTTCAAGGAAAAAATTTTCCTTTTCTCCGCTGATGCCAATTAAAGCCTTATACTCCTCCTCCGACTTCCATACAGGATGCATTCTGGAATTTCTGTCAAATAATTCTTTACTTAAATTATCAGGAAATACGTTTTTAGCCAAGTAAATAATATCATCATCACTTAAAAGTGATACTTTTATATTCTTTTTTAGTTCATGCCCCTTTACACTCAGTGAATTTTCCGACATCAACTTCTTTCGGGACGTGTCAAGGTTGGCCGCTAAATTATCCAATATATGGGACAATATGTACACTTCATATATAATTGTTGGATGATTTTGTATCCATTTTCTTTCAGCATCATGCGCATACACCACATTTTCGATAACACTAACAGCCGCCTTGTTATATACTATTCTATAATGCCCATTGTGAACATCTATCGTAAGCGCATCCAGCAGTCGCTTATAATCAATATTTACTGTTTCAAATCCGGATGTGTACGCATCCCGAATCAGATAATCCAAGCGGTCCACGTCAATTACCTTAGAATTCAGCATCCTTATAAAACAATTTTTTATTCCGTTTTTTGCATTTTTTGTGTCTTCTTTATAGGCATATCCTGTTATGCACCTTGCGAATAATTCCTTGCATTCATTGTCTCCAATTATATCCCCAAATTCTTTAATGCCTATAATTGCACTCATAATTTCATGTTCAGCAGCCCCATCCGACTCTGGTGGCAAATCATTCTCAAAGTCCTTGACATTCACCAAAGAGCACAACCTCTTGTGCAATGTATTTAATGTATATTTTTTATCCCTATACCCCCGCTCGCCCGTATGAGAAAAAGGGGCATGCCCTACATCATGCAGCAGACAGGCTATCGTATAAACTTTTGAATATTTTATTGCCAAGTCTTCATTTAAGTATTCACTTCTGATAATACTTTCTTTAAACCTTTTTGCAGCCATCTCTCCCAAATGATATACACCAATAGAATGCACAAAACGATTATGAAGCGCTGACGCATAAAGGGGCGGATAACTCGTTTGTGTCACTCTTCGCAACCTCTGAAACACAGGTGTATCAACAATCTTAGTTATAAACTCCTGCGGAATCGTTATATATTCGTATATAGGGTCTTTAAATTTTTTAACTTGCTGCATTTACTACTGCCTCCGCCGTTGCCTCAAATGCGCCATTTAGATCAGAAGCATTATATACTCGAAATTTATTAACCAGATCATCAACCGTTTTACCATTTTGTAATGCTATAGCTGTTTCACTCCCTAAATCTATTTCTTCAAAAAAATCCGAATAATTCCGAAACATATTTGATGTATATGCCCTGGATAAAACCAGCTGTGCTTTCTCATAACTATTTTTATTCAAATACTTTACAACTGCTTCTCCATAGGTCTCCAAGTCCCTCAATGTAACCCGAAAATTCCGGGAGTCCTTTCCCTTTTTTGCCTGTAAAATCTCAATCAATGCATTCGCCGCCAAATCTTCAATTCCAATATAATAACACATTTTTATTATCCCTCTTTTTATCTTAATCTTTATTTAAACAGCCTTTCTCATCAATCTTTGTACCGGGCATTTCTCATTGCAATCACTGCATGACATTTGTTTTCTAACAAACTCCCTCTCCGCCTTTAGGTATAATGAGTTGCCATAAATTTCCGATATACTTTTTTGATATATAGAGTCAGGCTCTACAATCTGCCCTTCATTATCATACAACACGATATACTTAAATGCCTCACAGCCAAAAACTTTTCCATCATACCGGACACATAACTTTCGCTTTCCAGCAAAACACTGATATTCACTATTATCTGTCTGAAGCGGAATTCCTATGCGGACTTTGTCCATTTGAATTTCAGCCAGCTTGCGCTTTAACTCATCATTCTCTTTTTTGGGTATGTACAGTTCATCCGAATTTTGCTTTGCCCTTCCGTGCGGAACCAGCCCCAGAAAACTAATTTGATTCACATTGGCCTTTTCAACATAAGCAAGCATTGCATCAATTTGTTTCACATTTATCCTTGTAGGAACAAAATGCACCTCTGTAAAAATGCCTTTTTTAGTCGTTCTTTCAATGCTGCTCAACACATACTTAAGATGTCCGTTCGTTCCCATAAAACGGTCATACACATCCTCATCAATTGCTGGCAAGTCAAAAATTATCCTATCTACCCCAGCCTCATCCACTTCTGTCAGCAGACGGTTCTCCAATTCGCATCCCTGTCCCAGGCCATCCAGCATTATACCGCTCGTATATATGTATACTATTATCCCTTTGGACTTTGCATACCGGACGATATCCAGGAGTCCGTCATGCAAGAACGGCTCGCCGCCGGAAATACTCAGCAATTCCATACCAATTTGTTTCATTCCATCAATAATTCCATATACTACTTCTTTCGGAATTTTCATTGTACAATCCATTCCAGAAAACGACGAACAATGTATGCAATGATTCGGACATTTATGTATAATTTCCACAGAAACTTGTTTCATTTTCATTTTCCCCCACTTTTTACATCACATTTGACATTTCCGTATTTATCATCATCATATTTGTCAATACATTTCTTTATCTCACGCTTTAGCTGTTCTGTCTCATTCTCATCTTCCCCCGAATCTCCTGAGTCTACAAAAGACAACCAAAATTTATCCTCCTTATCATGATTAATCTCAAATTCTATGGTTATTTTTTCAATACTTCTATATTTCTTATCTATTTCAAACTCCATACGTTTTGCAAAATCAAACTTTCTCTTGGAAGTATCCTGCCCATCCCTAAAAGTAGTCTGATACAACAAATACTGATGTTCTAATACCCTCTTAATATTTTCAACAATCTCATCCCTTCTTGCCTTTTCCATATTAATATTCTCTATATATGAAATTTTATTGCAGTTATATGAATCTATTGATAATCTTCTGAATTTGTTTGATGCCCCCTTATACATATCCTTCCAGGACTTCCGCCCCCATTCCTGTAGTTCATCACAGACAAACAACAACATCGGAAATGTTGCCACATCAATATGATATATATCACGGCATGTATGGGACGCCATCGCCCTCAAAATGTCCCTCCGAATATAAAATTGACGGGCATCCTCCTCTCCAAAAATATAATTGGCATCGGAATTATTGTCTGCCTCTTTGAAATAAATAAGCATTTTATATATAATTATGGTGATAGTCAATAATTGTGTTGGTGTTACCTTAAAGTATTACTAACTTATAGTTCCGAACATCATTTACACTATGCCAGTAACAGTTTTGACTGACTGTGCACAAGGATGAAAA
>JAETQI010000034.1 GCA_021770755.1 Lachnospiraceae bacterium | reverse complement strand
TAGGGGCACCTCCTCTTTTTATGTGTATGTTTTATTGGTAATTACATTATAACATAAAAAGAAGGTGCTCCATATTATTTTTTGGAAAAATTCCCCAAGTAAAGTTACACTATCGTGCCAAGAAAACAGATCCAAAAATGCCGGACTGAAAATACCGGAGCAGAAACGCCGGACACAATAAGAGCCAGGAAAACCTGGCTCTTATCGCATATTTTCTTATGAGGGGGGAGATAGTGAGTGTTTCAACTATCTGTATATTACTATAACCAATAAATGTGTCAAAAATGTGTTTAATTCATAAAAATAAGATTATATTTCTTAACAAAGGATAAAGAATCACTGGTAATGCTTCATGACCATCTGCAAAGACACATTCCCCCGGTACTCGTTCACATCCGGATAATACACGATGGAGAGGACGATCGGTTCGGACTGCGCGCCAGGCGCGCCTGTGCGGTAGAGTCTGTCCAGCGCGTCAGCGCCGTATCTCGCCGCCACATACGCGTGAAAAGCCTCCATATCGCCAAAATAGATCAGTTCATAGCGCCTGCCATCCTCGTCCGCCACCGTGTACTTTCCCACATTGTGGTTGGCACCGAGCACTCTCCCGCTGAGAAACCGGACATTTTTCTGCGCAAACTGCGGCTTGGGATTGCCGTTTCCAAATGGTTCGAGTCTGGCAAGCTCCGCGACAAACGCAAAGCTTGCGTACGCCATCGGCATCGGCACGTCGATCAGCACCTTCTCCTCAAAATCCTCGTCGACAAGATGACAGTTCCCGTTGAGCCTGCGCCGCAGCTCGTCCACATGCTCCTCTGGAAGAGAGAGGCCGGCTGCAAGCTTGTGACCCCCGTATTTCGTGAAGAGTTCCTTGCACTTTGTCAGCTCGTCGTACATGTGAAATGCCTCGATCGAACGCCCGGAACCCTTGACGCCCTCCTCCGCCTTCGTGAGCACAAATGTAGGTTTCCCATACTTCTCACGGATCCTGCCTGCGATGATGCCCGCAAGGCTCTCGTGCACTTCGGGCAGGTACACGACAAGCACCTTATCCTGCATCAGAGCGCTGTTCTCAATCTGCGCCACAGCCTCGTCCACTCCCTTTAGCGTGAGCTCCTTTCTGCTGTCGTTCATCGCTTTCAGATCGCCGGCGAGCATCGCCGCCCTGCCCGTATCCGTGGTCTGGAACAGCTCCAGCGCGTTGACCGCCGTGTCCAGCCTTCCCGTGGCATTGAGACAGGGACCCAGCACAAATCCGATCGTGTACGGCTTGATGTTCTCCGGCTTCGTCTCTGTCGCCTGCATCAAGGCTTTCATGCCGATATTGCGCGTATGCGCCATCAGCTCCAGACCGCTCTTTACAATGATGCGGTTCTCATCGCGCAGCTCCATCACGTCACCGATCGTGGCAAACGCCGCAAACTCCAGCAGCTCCAGACCAAGCTCAGATTCCATCACGTCACGCCACCCTGTCTTCTCCTTCGCCGCCACAAGCGCCAGGACAAGCTTGTACGCCACCACCGCGCCGCAGATCCCGGAAAACGGATAGCCGCAGTCCTCCTGCTTGGGATCGATGACCGCGCCTGCCTGCGGCACATTGTACCGCCTCTCCCCGTCGATCTCGTCGTAGGGAACCTCATGGTGGTCTGTCACGATCACTGTCATTCCGAGCGTGTTCGCAAACGCGATCTGATCATACGCGGCGATGCCGTTGTCACAGGTGAGCACCGTGTCAGTCCCCGCGTCGTACGCCTCCTGTATCAGATGCTCGTTCAGACCGTACCCGTCGCGTATCCGGTGCGGGATCGCCGTGTCCACATGCGCGCCGCACGCCGTCAGTCCCCTGTACAAAATATATGTAGAGCAGATCCCGTCGATATCATAATCCCCTATGATACGGATCTGTCTGCCCTCCGCGATCTTGTGCAGCAGGATATCCACCGCCTTATCCATATCCTTTAGAAGTTCCGGCGCATACAGATCCGCCCTTGTGCCGTTCAGAAACATGGCGATCTCCTCGTCCTTTACCACGTCCCTGTTCCTGATAATGCGCGCGAGCACCGGACTGATCTGATACTTTGCCGCGATCGCGTCGAAGTCCGCCCTCTTTGCCGCTACCATCCATTTACTCATATGATTTCTCCATCTTCCTTCCCTGCCAGTCTTTCTCCTCCGGGTGCCCGTCAGCCTCTGCTGACATGCTTCCTCTGCACGAATCTGTGCTATCGAGTAGGGGAATGTCCTTCTCCACTACTCGCGCGCCGGGCACCCGTCAGCCTCTGCTGACAACTCTCCTCCGGGTGCCCGTGTGCATGAAAATTCAACCACCGCATAGACGCCTCCCGCCGCGTCTTTCAGCACAACCTGGTGTACATCGTCCGCCTCGGTCACCACCGCCGTCACCGAGTCGCCGCAGCGCGCCGCTTTCTTGTACTCCGCCCGCACCTCCCTGATCTCAGCCTGCTTTGGCAGCGTCTCCATGGCAAGCCTCACATACTCCACATTGTTCATATGGTGATTGGAATCGATCTGATACCTCCTGACCGTAAAATGTTCCCGCTCCTCCCCGTCGCCCAGCAGCGCGATCTTTCTCGGGGCGTACGCCATCTCGAGCTTGGGTGCCAGCTCGTACCCGTCCTGCATCTCCTGCGCCGGCCGGACCGGACAGCCCTTCTGGGTGTCGACAAGCGTCCAGATCGATGCCGCCCTGACGATCACAGTATCATCCGCCCCTGTCATCGTGAAATTCCGATACCCCAGAAATCCTCTGAAATCATACGGCGCCGTCGCGATCCCGATCCGCTCGTTCAGCTTCGGGCGCCTGTCGATCACGATCTGCCATGAACTTAGAAGCCACGCAAGGTGCCTGCCATAGAGATAATCCACCGTGATCCGTCCATTCTCCGCCTCAAAGATCGCCGCGTCCTGAAAGCAGTCCAATATCGCGGGTATCGTCATGCACAGCGTCGCATCCATCACACTGTATCCCGCATTCATCTCATATGTATACATTTTCTATCCTCTCCCCGTCAAACCAAAACGGATCAGCCCCAGCACCAGCAGATGTGCCGGGTAGATCGCATAAAACAGATACTTCATCTGCCTGCCGCGCTCTCCGTTGTAAAAATGGATCGGTATCACCGCAAGCGGCGCAGTCGTCTCATACGCGAAAGCACAGATCACTGCGATATTGCGGATCCACTCCTGCATATTCCTGATATAGTAGAACATGATGATGAACAAAACACCCTTCCAGTGGTAATCCACATCCAGGATCTCGCCCGCAAACGCCGCCAGCACAATGACCGCCAGCTTTAGCAATATGTAACCTGTCCCATACCTTGCCTTGTACCTGTCCAGGATCATCAGCGCGCACAGCCCGATACAGAGCGTGAAATACACATTCTGCCCCTGCGGATATACGACCTCCCCAAAGATCGCCATATCAAACGGTATCTCCGAGATCAGCGCAAACAAAAAACAGTTTCTAAGATATTTTGCCGCATTCCTCGTGTGGAAAAAACCCTCCACGAGCAGAAAGCAGTAGATCGGAAACGCGATCCTGCCGATCTTGCGCATAACATAATAGACTTCATAGTGGTACCCCTGCCCCATCTGCCAGTACACCGACGCCGCAAAATGGTCGATCACCATCGTCACCACCGCGATCCATTTTAAGACCGCCGCCGATATGCCTGTTTTATTCTGAACCGATGTCGCGTTCAATATCTTCACCTCCGTATGCCGACAAATTTCCTTACGCACTCCTGCGCATCCAAAAGAGCTGCAGCACAAAGGCTGCAGCCCACACAAAACCTTATGCCTTTTTATTGATCTTAGTCCTGAGCACATACCAGAGTGCGCCCGTGATGCACACGGAAGAATACGTACCGCACACGATACCGACCATGAGCGGCAGCGCAAACTCCTTGATCGAGGTCACGCCCAGCACATACAGCGCGGCAACCATGACAAAGGTCGTCAGCGATGTAAAGATACTTCTCGAGAGCGTCTGGCTGATACTCCTGTTGACCAGCTCCTCCAGCGAATCCTTCTTCTGCATGGAGCCGAGATTCTCCCTGATACGGTCAAAGATCACGATGGTCGCATTGATCGAATACCCTACGATCGTGAGCATGCACGCGATGAACGTACTGCCCACCGACACCTTTGCGACCGCGTAAAACGCCAGCACCACGAGAACGTCATGCACCAGCGCCGCCACGGAGCTTGCGGCAAAGCGGATATCCTTGAACCGGAACCAGATATAGATCAGCATGCAGATCGTCGCGATGATCACCGCGACAACTGCGTCACTCTTCATCTCTGAGCTGATCGTGGAACTGATCGTCTCCGCCGTGATCAGTTCCTCGTTGACCCCGAACTTCTCC
The DNA here is from genome assembly GCA_021770755.1 of Lachnospiraceae bacterium. Classification (GTDB taxonomy): domain Bacteria; phylum Bacillota; class Clostridia; order Lachnospirales; family Lachnospiraceae; genus COE1. The sequence goes on along the minus strand of JAETQI010000034.1, from coordinate 43,976 downwards.
ACCAGCGCGCTGTTTAACTGTTCCCGCTCCGTCAGGTTCAGCTCCCTTGTCTTGAAGATCACCTCGTTGGAACCCGCCACCTTCTGTACCTGCACTGCGCCGTCGCCTGTCACACCGCTGAATACCGGCACCACGTCCGCATCGATCGCGGCAAGATCCATATCCTCATTAAACGTGACGTTAGTGGAAGTACCGCCCACAAAATCCAGGCTGTAGTTCAGCACCCTGCCCGAGGAAGCGCCGTTGACTCCCATAAAGACAAATCCAAGCACGATCACTGCGATCGAACAGGCAAAAAATATATTCTTCTTTCCAAGGAAACGGACTGTCGCCTTCTCCTTGTTCGTACCGTAGAACTTCACATCCTTGAGTCCGACCGCAAACAGTGCCCTTAAGATCCATCTCGTCACAAAGAGCGCCGTGAACATGGAGAGCACGATACCAAGACCAAGCGTGTAGGCAAAACCTTTCACCGTGCCCGAACCCTTGATGCCAAGCACCAGCGCCGCGATCAGCGTCGTCACATTGCCGTCCACGATCGCCGAGAGTGCCTTTTGAAATCCGGTGTCGATCGCATTCCTGACCGTCTTGCCGGCGGTGATCTCCTCCCGGATCCGGGCAAAGATGATCACGTTCGCATCGACAGCCATACCGATGGAAAGGATGATACCGGCAATACCCGGAAGCGTCAGCGTCAGTTCAAATATGTTCAGGCAGATCACGATCAGGCAGGTGTAGATGATCAGCGCGAGCACCGACGCAAAACCCGGAATGCGGTACACGATGATCATAAACAGTGCGATGATGACCAGACCGATCAGCGCCGCCAGCAGACTTGTCCGCACAGCCTCCTCGCCAAGCTGTGCGCCCACCACGTTCGAACGCAGCTCCTCCAGCTCCAGTTTCAGTCCGCCGATGCGGATCTGGCTTGCGAGGCGCTCCGCCTCCTCGAAGCTCGCCATACCGGAGATCTGTGCCCTGCCGTCCGTGAGCGCCGCCTGGACATTCGGGACACTGATAAAGTCCCCGTCATAATAGATACCGATCGACTCCCTTGCCGCAAATGCCTTTGTCGTCGCCTCGGCAAACTTTGTCGTGCCCTCACCGGTAAAGACAAGGTCAACCACAAACTGGCTGTTGCCAAGCTCATCGCTCGCCGAGCCGCCGTCCGCCGCCTCGACATCCGTACCCTCCAGAACGATGCTTCCATCCGCCTGCAGCTCCTCGATCGTCCTGTTCAGCGAATAACCCGTCGCACCGGAACCTGTATACGTATAATTCCGGTTTCCGTCCGCGTCCGTCTGCGCGATAAAATACAGTGCGCCCGGACGTCCCAGATCCGCCAGGATCGTGTTGGCATCCGATACGCCCGGGATCTCGATATTGATGCGGTCCGAGCCCTCCTGGTACACCTGCGCCTCCGTGCTGTAACCCTGCACGCGCTGCTGCAGCTTGTAGATCGTGTCAGCCATATCCTCGGCAGAAGGATTTTCCTCCCCCACCACCTGATACGTGATGCTCACGCCGCCGGCAAGGTCAAGTCCCTGTCGGATCCCCGCGGCAGAACCCGCCTTCTCTGTGCCAACGCCCCATATTGCCACAAATCCCAACACCGCTATGACCAGCACCGTCACAAGCAGCGTAACCACTCCTTTGTTTTTCTTCATAATCCGTATAACTCCTTTACTATATATTCTCGGCAAGAGCAGCCTTGATCATGATCGCGCACTCGACACGCTTTCGCTGGAGCGCGCACCCCAGATCGTACACATCGTTGATGTCTCCATGGAAATTGTACGAATTTGCCGCACATCCCCCGCTGCAGTAAAATTTTGCAAAACAGCTCCTGCACTTCTCTTTGGAATATACATTGCACATCTTGAACCGGTCGCGGATATCAGGCCGGGTGATGCCGTCGTCCACATTGCCCATCAGGAAATCATCCTGACCGACAAACTGATGACAGGGATAGAGATCGCCCCACGGTGTCACAGCCAGATACTCCGTGCCCGATCCGCAGCCCGACAGCCGCTTATAGACACAGGGACCGCCCTCCAGATCGATCATGAAGTGAAAGAAATTGAACCCCTTCCCTTCGCGGTGTCTTCTGATCATCTCTGCCGCAAGCTTATCGTACTCCTCAAGGATCTCGGGAATATCCGACTCGACAAGCGCATAGTCCTCGTTCTCTGGCGCCACCACCGGCTCCACAGAGATCTGTCTGAACCCTAAGTCCGCCAGATGACAGACATCCGCGGCAAAATCTTTGTTAAAATGCGTGAACGTGCCGCGCACATAGTAATTTGTCTGGTTCCTGCTCTCGGCAACCTTTTGAAATCTGGGTATGATCCTGTCATAGCTCCCCTGTCCGCCGGCAAGCGGGCGCATCCTATCGTTGACCTCTTTCCTGCCATCCACGCTCAGCACGATGTTTGCCATCTCCCGATTGGCAAATTCCATGACATCGTCGTCCAGCAGGATACCGTTTGTCGTGAGCGTGAAGCGGAACTTCTTGTGATGCGGTTCCTCGAGGCTTCTGCCGTACGCTACCAGATCCTTCACAACCTGCCAGTTCATCAGCGGTTCCCCGCCGAAGAAGTCCACCTCCAGGTTGACGCGGCTTCCCGAATTCGCCACCAGAAAGTCCAGTGCCTTCCTCCCGACCTCATAGCTCATCAGCGCGCGCCTGCCATGATACTCTCCCTCCTCCGCAAAGCAGTATCTGCATTTGAGGTTGCAGTCATGTGCAATGTGCAGGCAGAGCGCCTTGACGACCGTCTCACGGTTTTTGAACGCGTCAATGCTCTTCTCATAAACATCTTCCGTAAAGAGCATGCCGTTCTCCTTCAATTCATATATCTCATCGACAAGCTCGGACAATTCCTCTGTCCTGTCGGAAAATTTCTCTCTCAGTACCTCGTATGCCGCTGCCTTCTCCTCACACTCCAGATGCTCCTCCACCATGCAGGCGATCACGTCATACACGATGTCGTCGACGACATGGACCGAGCCGCTGTTGACATCCAGAACGATATTATATCCATTGTTTTTATACTGATGTATCAATTTCTTACCCTTCCCGTAAAATAATCATCTAATACGAACAATCGAGTAGGAGGGATCCTCTCCCTCCTACTCGCTCTTTTTCTCCAAAACCATTATGTCCGACAACTTATTTATTCGCATTCTCACAGCTCTGATTGCCAACTGTGCAGGATGTCTTGCAGGCTGACTGGCAGGATGTCTGGCATTCTCCACAGCCGCCCTTCTTTGCAGACTCTTTATAGTCCCTGGTCGTCAATGTCTTAATGTGCTTCATACGGATCGCCTCCTTAAAAAGTTATTTCAATAAATCAAATCTACGATAGTATATCACATATTTCCACATTCGAAAAGATTTTTTTTATTTTTTTGATTACTTTTTTCGGGATCCGCCTACATCACTTTCTGCAGATAGCTCGTGTACGCATACAAAACCTGGTCGTTCAGCACGACTCTCGACCACCCGTTGTTGCCGATCCCTGTGCGGAATACCATGTCTCCCGGGTTGATCTGGACCACGATGGTGGCAGGACTGTCCGTACCCGGCACGGTTCTTAAATTCACTGTCGTGTTTGGCGTCACTACCTCGTTCACGTCCAGATACTGTACGTTTGCCGCATTGTCCGCGCTTACCGGCGCCGCGCCGCCCGCATCCTTCGCCTCTGCGATCCCGTCGTAATTAAAATACGAAACATTCATATCCACATTGCCTGCGATCCCCGGTATTGCCGCATTCTGAGTGTACTGCCACATCGCCTGCACCCCTGTATAGCTGCTTGCCGGCGTGATCGGGAAAGGCTCGGACGGATACTGTGCCACCCACACCTTATATCTGTTCAGGATATTCATATTCCAGTCGGCATTGTCCGTCATCTCATTTCTGGACGCATAGAACATCGGCGTGTATCCCCTCGCGGCGATCGTATCCAGAAACTTTACTGCGAGCGCAGTCCGCACCTCCCTGCCAAGGCCGTGCTGTCTGCTCGCCGCACTGCGAAATCCCTCACAGTCGTAAGCCACCGGGAACGTGATCTTGTATTTGTCGATCAGATCCGCCGTAAATACCGCTTCCTCGACTGCCTCCGCCTCGTTCACCGCTGCGGAGAAAAAATATGCGCCGACTTTCAGTCCGACCCGCTGCGCCTCCTGCAGATTGTACCGCGCATAGGGATCTTCGTTCAGGATCCCTGTCGACTGCGTGCGGTAGCCGACCCTGATCATTGCAAACTGTACGCCGGAAGCCGCGACCTGATTCCAGTCGATCATCCCCTGATAGCGCGATACATCGATACCCAGCGCTGCCTGCGGAACCTCGTTTGGTGCCGCCTGTACCGCAAGCTGCGGGATCATTGTCGACAAGAGCAGGACCGCCGCCATCAAAAGTGCTTTAACACCTGCTATCTTCCTATGTAATGTATCTTTCATAACATCTTTCTCCTCTATCCTCTGTTATACTCTTGTTTAATGATACTTGACCAGTATAACATATTTCGACAAAAAAGAAAGATATTTTACAAAGTTTTTATTTTCTAGTTTTTGCTTATCCCAGCATTCCTCCCAGCATCCCGCTGCCAAGGCAGATCAGAAGCGTCGTGATGCAGGCGTTGCTGACCGGCACAAAATTGGGATCCGCCACAACAGACACCGCACATATGACCACAAAGTACGCCGCGCCTGCCAGCATTCCCCAGATGAACCGGCGGTTCGCTGCGCCCTTTGAGAAAAAGAGCCCCGCCAGCAGCGAGGAAACGCAGTAGATCACGATGATGCTGATGTCCACGACATTCTCCCCGATCGAAAACTTGTACAACACTCCCGCCACGATCATGAGCAGCACTCCCGTGATCAGGTACGCTGCCATCAGACATTTTAAGAGAGCCACCAGGCGCTCCGAATTCAATGCACTTTTCAAGATACACTACCTCCCATTTTTTCAAATATAATCTTGTATTATTGCTTTAACACTGTTATAATCTATGCTGATACGTTTTAATTTATGCAGTAATGCAATTCAAAAAAGGAGTGATTTTGTTTTGGATACCCCTGGTGTCATACAACTTGCGATTCTCGTAATTCTGGTAGCTATGTCAGCATTCTTCTCGTCGGCAGAGACTGCCCTCACCACCCTGAGCAATGTCAAGGTGCGTGCCATGGTCGATGAAAACCCCACAGGAAGGGTTCTCACGCTTCAAAAAATCCTCGACAGCAGAAGCAAACTGATCAGTGCGATCCTGATCGGCAACAACGTCGTCAATATCAGCGCCTCCTCCCTCATGACTTCCCTGGTCATACGCATATGGGGAAGCACCGCTGTAGGGATCGGAACCGGCATATTGACCCTGGTCATCCTCATATTCGGCGAGATCGTACCAAAGACATGGGCGATGTGCAACAATGAGAAGCTGTCCCTGGCGTATGCCAGGATCATCTATTTTCTGATGCAGGCGCTGACGCCGGTCATTTTCATCATCGACAAGATCTCCGGATTTTTCCTCGGGATCCTTCATATCGACCAGTCGTCGCGCGTCATGATGACAGAGACCGAGCTCAAGACCTACGTCGATGTGAGCCATGAGGACGGCGTGATCGAGCAGGAAGAGAAAAAGCTGATCTACAACGTATTTGATTTCGGTGATTCCGTGGCGAAGGATATCATGATCCCCCGCATCGACATGACCTCGATCGATGTCAATGCGACCTACGAGGAACTGCTGGGACTGTTCCGGGAATCCATGTATTCCCGCATCCCTGTCTACGAGAACGAAGTTGACAACATTATCGGTATCGTGATCGTCAAAGATTTTCTGCTGGTGGAGAACCGGGAAGCTTTCAAGATCCACGACATACTGCGCGAGGGATACTATACTTATGAATACAAAAAGACGGCAGACCTTCTGCTGGAGATGCGTCTTCTGACCACCAACGTCGCGTTCGTCCTAAGCGAGTACGGCGCCACCGTCGGCATGATCACTGTGGAAGATCTGCTGGAGGAGATCGTCGGCGAGATCCGCGACGAGTATGACGCCGACGAGGCGGAACTCTTTAAAAAGATCAGCGACAACGAATACGAGGTCGGCGGCAGCCTGAAACTTGATGACATCAACGATGTCCTTGAAACCCGGTTTGACTCCGAGGATTACGACTCGATCGGCGGTATTATGATCGAACTGCTCGACCGCTTCCCGACAGAGGGCGAGTCCGTCGTGACGGAGGACGGCATCACACTGACTGCCAAGAAGGTGGATAACAACCGCATCGAGACCGTGACGATCCTCCTCCCCGACTCGGGGGAAGATCCAAAAGTTCCGACGGAAGATCGGGAAACATCTGAAATAGAATCGAGTAGGGAATGACTTTCTTCCCTACTCTTTTTATCTACATTTCCGCGTAAAACTTGTACGTATTGATGATCTCGTCGGGCACCTGCGGTGTCACCTTCTGCAGTGCCTTGATCTTTAACTCAAGCTCCTGTTTCTTTTTGACTGCATTCCTGAAACTCCGCGCCTGCGCCACCTCATACGGTCTCTGGGCATTCAGCTTCATGCGGATCTCCTTCTCAAACGGACAATATGTCGCCAGAAGTTCCCTTGCCACCTTGTTCATCTTCATGGAGCCGTGTGCCTCATTCTTGATCCACGCCTCGTAGTCGATCAGGAATGTCTCCCTCGAATTGTTTCTCGACTTCTGGATCTGCAGCTTCACCTTGTCGCGCGCCTCATCCGACAGATCCCTGTTCTTTCTGTAGAACTGGATATAATCCATGTATTCTGATGTGAGCGATTTCACCTTGACATCGTTCCACGCCATTCCCTGTATGCAGCGGCAGAGCTCCCAGCGGAACCGGCCGAACATCTTTACCATCATATCGTCAATGTTCGAACTTGTCATGATCGGGAAGCAGAAGCGCCCCGGCGTTCCCTTATTCTTGCTGCCGATCTCCTGCCACATCGCCGCGTTTGTTCCAAAGAGCGGGAATAAGATCACATCCGGATATACGTTTTTCATCACAGTCTCATTGATGATCTTAAGCTCTGTGTTCGAATAGATGACTTCCCTGTAAAATACGGAGTAATCGATCTTCACAAGACGCTTGACGCTCTCATTGATCGCCTTCTTGGTGACAAGGATCTTGTCAAGGTATCCAAAGATCGCTTCTTTATAGAGGATCGGCATATAGGAGGACGGCTGTCCATACAGGGTGCGCGAATTGCTCATCTGCATGTTCATGACCTCGTACTCCACACGCCGGTCCATATTCATCAGCAGCTCTTTCTGTTCCTTCTCGGTGATCTCACCCTGCTTTTTGAGAGAGCGGAGATTCTCCACATAATCCTCGTCAAACTCGCTCTTGGACGGCTCACGCTTTCCGTCATGGATCATATCAAGCCACTCCATCATCGTGACAACCTTGCACGGCCCCTCGTTGGCTTCGGGTTCGATACTGCACAGGAACCGCAGGTGCTCCTCGTCGAGCAGCCGCTCGTCCAGCATACCGTAATTCATAAACAGTTCAACGGATTTGGGCGGCTGGATCAGTCCCTCCTTAATCTTGCGGTAACAGCACAGATACAGCTTAAACACAAGCGGTGTGATGGTCTTTTTCGCCTTTTTCACATCATCCTCGACCGACATCCGATCCGGCACCTCCACCAGATGATCCACATTTGTCCTGAGTTTTTCGCTGTCAGCCTCATCAAATGCGGCAAACTTTAAGATCTGCTCCATGGAACCATGCAGGGACGCCACGGACCGTCTGATGTCTTCCTCGCGCTCCTCCTGTGACTTCTCCTCCACTGCGGGTGCGACTCCCGACAGCAGTCCTTCCACTTTGCCCTTCAATGCGTCTATGTCGAGATCCGGCACCTCGAGCATCTGGCTTTTCAGCTCTTTATGCTGGAAAACGATCTCGTCGGCAATCCCGTTCAGGAGCATACTGATCTCATTTGGCATGTCATTTTTTTCCTTGATCTCATACGCCTTCTCGCAGATATGGTCAAACAGATTGTTTCGGGAACGCAGGCACAGCACATCCATCAGGCCCCTGATGTAATCTGTCACCTCCGCACAGTCCTCAAACAGCGCTGTCACAAGCTCGGCGATCTCCATCACCTGTATGTGCGCCATCTCCTCGCTGTACGAGAAGTACATCTTATTCGCGCTCAGCGGTATCTTCGCGCCCTCCTCATAGTAAGGCACCCTATCCTCCTGGGCGCTGTGCGGTGCCTCGTATGACTGAAGATCCTCAAGCTCCTCCACGCCGATCGCAGGCACGCCAAACTTCCCACAGATCTCCTTATACTCCGCATAGCTTCCCTGTGCAACGGAACAGAGGCGTTCCGCGCGCTCACTGAGGCTTGACTTGATACGGTAAAGCTCTACCGCAGTCCGAAACTGGGAGGAAACCATGATCGCGCGATAATCTGCGTTCTTGGCGTTTATGTTCCGGATCGACGCTTCCCCCTCCACCGGGATCACATAGATCACCGAATCCTCCAATGCCGTATAGGTCGCATTATATACCTGGTTTTCCAGGATATTCAATGCCAGATAAGTCCCCTGCGGACGAATCAGCCGGATATTATCTCCCTGCATGATGACCGATCCAGCAAGGACGATCCCGATCTGACTGAGCTGCTCGCCCTTCTGAAAGATTACCTCACCCTTTTTCACTGCATTTTTTCCGTTCACTTTTAACATCTGTTTCCCTCCATATCATATTCTCCAGATCTATCCGCTCGGGCAGATCCGGGAAAAGATCTGCCTCGCTGCACACACAGATCATATACCCTTTCAACATATCATACCGCCTCGTATAAAGCAGCTTCCCGCTGTCCACATCCCGGATAGCGCTGTAATCGGCTGTAGTCACATACTGGCTGATCCCCGCACCGATCCCCCTGCCGTTTAGCTTCACCGCACTCTCCTTGGCTGTCCACATACTGTAAAATTCCTCTGTCTGCCTACTCGGATCCGCCCCGTTTAGCGCCAGAAGCCTGTCATACTCCTTCTCATGGTAAAACCGTTTTGCCAGTGTCATCTTCCAGGGGCGCATTTCCTGCAGGTCGATCCCCACCGGCATCGTATCCGCTGCGCAGACCACCCACTCGCCCGAGTGGGACAATCCATAATGAAAATCGGCGGTTCCTTTGATATAAGGCTTGCCATAGGCTCCTCTTCCGATCTTTGCACATTGCCATGCACCGGCATCGTAACCAGCCTGCAAAAACGCATATCGGAGCAGAAGTCCTGCGAAAATACTGCGCATCCGCTCACTCCTGTTGTTAAGTGCTGCGACCCTCTGCGCGCGGTCTCTGTCCAGCAGCCCGCACATCTGCTCCTCTGTCTCTGTCTGCAGTTCATCGATCTTTGCCGTGTATATCTGCATTCTTCTCCTCTGAAACACTACCCCGGCAGCAAGTGCCGGGGTAGCAAACAACAACCTTATGTAGTCTTTAATATTTTCCGAAATCAGAATCCAGTGAGATGATGCTCTCATTGTCAACATAATCGCTGTCTTCGTATGATGTCGAATCAAAATCAGACTTTCTGCCTTTTCCAGCAAGAAGTTTATACTTGCTAACTGCATTTTGAAGCTGTCCAGCCAGACTCGAGAGCTCCGCACTTGCAGCAGCGCACTCCTGAGATGTCGCTGAGTTCGTCTGCACGACATCGGCGATCTGTGTGATACCGGCGTTTACCTGCCCTACAGAGCTTGCCTGGTTTACAGATGCCTCCGCGATATTGCTTACAATCGATGCGATGTTCTCAACAGATAACAGGATCTCCTCAAGGGCTGCCGCCGTCTCAACAGCGAGCTTGGAACCAACCTCCACCTTCTTGATGGAATCCTCGATCATGACTGCGGAATCCTTTGCTGCCTCCGCCGACTTGTTTGCCAGCGTTCTGACCTCGTCAGCGACAACGGCAAAGCCTTTACCATGTACACCCGCTCTCGCAGCCTCCACAGAAGCGTTCAGTGCGAGGATATTGGTCTGGAATGAGATATCGTCGATCACCTTCATGATCTTGGAGATATTCTCGGAGGACTCGTTGATGTCCTGCATCGCGGCGATCATCTGCTTCATCTGCTCATTGCCGCGGATCGCTCCGTCCTTTGTATTCTGAACAAGTTCGTTTGCCTTGTTTGCGTCATCCGCATTGACCTTCGCGCCGTTTGCGATCTCCTCGATGGAGACGGTGATCTCCTCGATCGCGCTCGCCTGCTGTGTCGTACCCTGTGCCAGGGAGTTGCTCGCGCTTGCGACCTCGTTCGCGCCGGATGTCATCCGCGCCGCTGCGTCGCGGATCGTTGACAGATTTCTGTTGTTGTCGCGCAGCATCTTCACGATCGCCGTACCCAGGGCGTCATCCTCGCTCGCCTTCTTGTAGGTCGCTGTCAGATCACCCTCCGCAACCCTCTCTGTGACGTGAACCTGATCCCCGATCGTCTTTGTCATCATTATAAAATCATCTGTCAGATCACCGAACTCGTCATTTGATGTCCTCTCAAGGTGGATATTGATATCCCCTTTCGCCATCCTTCTGGCAACATCAGAAAGCTTGTTCAACGGATACTGGATCTTTTTCCTCGTGACAACTGTCGCAAAGAAGATACACACAATATAGATCACAACTGCCATACCGACAATGAATGTCTGTCTGCTCGAGATGTAATCATTGATCGTCTCGCGGTCCTTGGTAGCACAGACCATGCCGACGATCTGGTTCGTGCTATCTTTCACCGGGACATAGTATCCATAATAGAGGGAGCCGTTGATATCAAAATCATTTCTGGAATACTCATTTCCATTGTTCAAAACCTCTGTGATCACCCTGGGATCTGCCTTGGTACCCACGATCGGATTCCCTGCCGTGTCCTTGATCGTTGTCGCACGCCTCACATCGCCGAAAAACAGAGTGATCTCACCGCTGTTCGTATTTGCATAGTGATCGACCAGCTCGCCCAGCTCCTGCGAAAGGTTCACTTCACCCTTGTACAGGTCATCGCCCTGCATGGAATAATTTCCGGAGGATACGCCGTCTAACGCGAGCATTGTACCTGTTGCAAGCCCTTTCAGCGTCTTAAATGTCTCGGACTCCATTCCCTGTTTCAGTGTCAGTGTAGAGACAGACACGATAACGATACATGCCAGCATCATCGGCAGCGATACTAATGAAATCACCAGCCACTTGATGCTAAACCTACGCCCTAATTTGTTTTGTTCATTCATAAGTAACATCCTTTCACACTATATTCTATTGGTACTTTATTAAGGCGGCTGCCTTAACAACTTAATCTCTATTTTAAATTGTTTCCACGATTAAGTCAATAGTATATATTGTCTGCCAGTTAAAAATTTTTATAAGATTCAACTTTATTCAGAATGTTAGATACTTTTTCATGGTCCGCAAGGCATTTTTTTCCAGCCGCGACACCTGTGCCTGCGAGATCCCGATGTACTCCGCGACCTCCATCTGGGTCTTTCCCTCAAAAAAACGCAGATGGATGATCTCATTCTCTCTCTCGTCCAGCCGCTTCATCGCCTCACTTAAGGATATATTCTCAACCCAGTTGTCCTCCTTGCACTTCTTGTCACTGATCTGGTCCATCACATAGAGCGTGTCTCCTCCCTCTGTGTACACCGGTTCATACAGGCTCATGGGATTCTGTATCGCGTCGAGGGCATACACGATATCCTCCTTGGGGATCCCGATCTCCTCCGAGATCTCCATGATCGTCGGCTCGCGCAGATTTTTCTTCGTGAGGTTCTCCTTGGCGTAGATCGCCTTGTACGCCGTGTCCTTCAGCGAGCGGCTCACGCGGATCGGATTGCTCGAATCCCTCAGAAACCTTCTGATCTCGCCTATGATCATCGGAACCGCGTAGGTGGAAAATTTTACATCCAGGCTGGAATCAAAGTTGTCGATCGCCTTGATCAGACCGATACAGCCGATCTGGAACAGGTCATCCACATTCTCATTGGACTGGGAGAAACGCTTGATCACGCTTAAGACCAGCCTGAGATTCCCTCTGATATACTCCTCCCTCGCCTGCATATCCCCCTGTTCTATCTTTTCAAAAAGCGCCTGTTTCTCCTCGTTTTTGAGCACGGGCAGCTTTGACGTATTTACACCGCATATTTCAACTTTTCCAAGTGCCATATTTACAATCCTCCTGATCTCTCTCCTTGATCTATGCCTGTGCAGGTCTTAAGGAACTGTACCGGCATATGTATGGAAGGTGTAAATACGTCTATGTATATTGAAAAAAGGCTTAACTTGCCATCTCCTTTTTCAGCCGCTTCATGATCTTCTTCTCCAGTCTTGAGATATAGGACTGCGAGATCCCCAGATAATCCGCCACTTCCTTCTGCGTCATCTCCATGTCATCCGGATTGTTCAGCCCAAACCGCAGCATGATGATCGTCCTCTCACGCTCCCCCAGCTTGGATATCGCGCGTTTTAACTGGCTCCGCTCCACCTCTGTCTCCAGATCCTTATAGATCACGTCCTCGTCCGTCCCGAGTATGTCCGACAGCAGCAGCTCATTGCCGTCCCAGTCCACGTTCAGCGGCTCGTCGATCGAGACTTCAAGCTTTGTCTTGTTGTTTCTCCTCAGATACATCAGGATCTCATTCTCGATGCACCGCGACGCATAGGTGGCAAGCTTGATGTTCTTGCTGCGATTAAAGGTGTTGATCGCCTTGATCAGACCGATCGTCCCGATCGAGATCAGATCCTCGACGCCCACGCCTGTGTTGTCGAACTTTTTGGCAATATACACGACGAGCCTCAGATTGTGCTCGATCAAAAGCGCCCGCGCCTCATTGGCACGATCTGTCTCGAGACCGTTGATCGCCCTGTTCTCCTCCTCCCCCTCCAGGGGCGGCGGCAGTACTTCCGATCCCCCGATATAGTGGATCTCATTTCCGGCTGCGCTGGCAGCATTATTCTTTTTCCCGAGAGTCAGTCTCATCTTTCCCGGCAGATATAATTTTATGATCATAATCATCGTCCTCCACTTTCTCACATGATCAGGCTATGGTTCAGTATCATCTGGAAATCTCCGTCCCTCGACAATCTTCCCTTATAGAAAGCTACGACCGCCCCTCTTTTCACCACTTGTTCCTTCTCCCGCCGAATGACCAGTTCGTCCACCACGATCCCCTCGAGGATCCCGTGCTCCTCACCGACACTCTGGTAAGGGATCACCTTATATTTCTGCGGATATTTCTCCAGCCACGCTCTCATGATATCCGTCTCCTCCACCACGGAAACCGGCTTGCCGGATACAGGATCCGTCAGCAGGTTTCCTGTGTCAAACAGTGCCCTGCACGCGACATTTTCTCCCTCCTGCGTCATGGTGACTTCGTATATGCGCTTCGTCTCCGCCAGTCTGCGATAGGCAAGGATAAAGACCACGATACCGGCGATCACACCCGTTACCATGATCTGCGCGATGCGCTGCCCGACAAGCCTGCCTGCGCACTCCGCAAGCTTCCCGTACGCAAAGACCATCCCGTGCAGGTATATGATCCCCATGACAAGCTTTCGGAACGTCATTCCCCCTCTTGTCGGACGACGCACGCAGATCAGGATCATCACCGCATTCAGCGCAAGCACTGACAATACATACGTTATGCTGTACTTTATGCCGGACATCAGGATCATCACTGCTCCAACCCCGCCGGCAAGCGACGCCGCCGCAAGCCTCGGAAACAGGATCCGCTCTCTTAAAAGCAGCAATGTCAGGATCAGCAACTGCATATCCATCAAAACATTCTGTGCCAGAAAAACATCGATATATACCTCATAAATCCTGATCACCTCCGTCCCTGTAAAAAGATTATACAAAAAAGTCCCATGCTTTTTTGTCAAAGCATGGGACTAAATTATGTTTATTTTTCGACTTTTTACGATCTCCTATCTCTTTAGGAAACTCGGTATGTTCAGCGTCTGCTCCTTCACATTGCTCCTTAAGTCCGTCTGCGGCCTTATCCCGTTGTTTGGTCTGGGCTGCCCCGACTGCTGCGGTGCCTGTCCACCCTGCGGCATCATATTCGTATTGATGCCTGTCGGTGCCTGCGGTCTTGGTCTTGTCGGCGTGTTGGGCACACTGTTCGGCTTCACGGAGAAGTTGCCGTTGAGCCTTCCCATATTATTGAGCGGCGTGTTCTGCTTTTTCTCAACAATGCCTGTCGCGATAACTGTGACGGTACAGGAGTCCGCCATATCCTCATTGTACATCGCGCCAAAGATAACATTGATATCCTCGCCGGCCAGTTCCTGCACATAGCTTGCCGCGTCATTCGCGTCAAAGATAGAGATATCACCCGAGATATTGAGGATGACATCCGTCGCCCCGCTGAGGGTTGTCTCAAGAAGCGGCGACTCGACAGCCATCTTGATCGCATCCGCAGCCTTGTCCTCGCCTTTGCCGTATCCGATACCGATATGCGCGATACCCTTTTCCTTCATGACGGTCTGCACATCCGCAAAGTCCAGATTGATGACAGACGGCACGTTGATCAGGTCCGTGATCCCCTGCACCGACTGCTGCAGCACCTCGTCCGCCTTTTTCAGCGCATCCGGCATGGTTGTCCGCCTGTCGACGATCTCGAGCAGCTTGTCGTTTGGAATGACGATCAGCGTGTCCACATGCTCCTTGAGCTTCTCGATCCCTGTCAGCGCATTGGTCATACGGGTCCGCGCCTCGAATTTGAACGGTTTCGTGACGACACCGACGGTGAGGATCCCCATCTCCTTGGCGATCGCCGCCACGATCGGCGCCGCGCCTGTACCTGTTCCGCCCCCCATTCCGCAGGTGACGAACACCATATCCGCACCTTTCAAAGATTCCTTTATATCCTCCGAGCTCTCCTCCGCCGCTTTCTCGCCCACCTCAGGCTTTGCTCCCGCGCCAAGCCCTTTGGTCAGCTTCTCGCCGATCTGCAGAAGTTTCGGCGCCTTGCAGAGCTGCAGCGCCTGCTTATCTGTATTGACTCCTATGAATTCAACGCCTGTAATAGTTTCATCTATCATTCGGTTGACAGCATTATTGCCTGCGCCGCCTACACCTACTACTATAATCCTTGCCGCTGCATCTGTTTCGTTTGATCTAATCTCGAGCAAGTTTCCTTCCTCCTTCATATTTCCTATTAAATTCCATCTAACTTATCATATAATTTTTTTAGCAATTAATCAACCTATTTTTTACTTTTCTTTTTTAATTTATTTCTAACTGCTATTTTCCTCTCTCAAATGAGACGCTTTTCCGGTCCGCCGTATAATTCTGCAAATCAAGTGTTCCGCTCTCCCCCTCAAGCGACGGCAAGATCTGCGGAAGCTGCATCAGCTTTTCGTCAAGATTATCCAGCGCGCCGATGTTGACCTTCACATTGCCATAGCCCAGCGTGACATTGTAGCTCTTGTCAAACTGCATCCTGTCGCACAGGACATCGTATTTGTTGAGGAGCTTCGTGACCGTGAGGATGTTCTGAAAGATCTGGTCATTCTCCACGGGGAGCTTCTCGTGGAGCACGATGTGGTCAAAGGTAAGCCCGGTCACCTGCGGAATACCTTTCGTCGCGACCTTGGAGGTCTCCACCACGACCCCCTCATTGTCAAAATACATATACCTTCCGAGGTACTGTACATACCCGGCGAGCGCTTTCTCGTACACGGTGATGCGGATGGTGTCATTTGACTGGACCATGACATCCATCGTCTCCACAAACGGAACACCCTCTATCCCCTTATTTTTGTATTTCAGGGACAGATAGAGGGAGTTGTCGCCCAGATACCCTGTCATGACCATCGCCTTGATCTCCTCGGCGGAATAATGCTTGTTGCCGTCGACCTGAACCGTTTTGACCGCAAAATGCGTCAGCAGAAAATACGAAGCCATAAGGACTACATTGATGACGCCAAGCAGAATGATAATGCGTATTTTTATCTTTAAATCCGGCATTTTTGTGATGGTATTGTCCTGTTTACCCATGACTCTTTCCTCATATCCGTAACCGGCTCAGCCGACATAGCTGATCCGTGCTCCAAGCGCCGCAAAATCTCCTACGATATCCTGATACCCTCTCCTGATATAACCCGAATCCGCCACGGTCGTGATCCCCGACGCACACAGACCGGCTACGACAAGCGCCGCCCCGCCCCGCAGTTCCCTGGCGATGACGTTGCGTCCCTCCAGCTCCCTGCCTCCTGTCACGACTGCCGTATCCCCTGTCACCTCGATGTCTGCCCCCATCCGCCGCAACTCCTCCACAATGCGGAACCTGCTCGAAAATATCTTCTCCCTGACTGTGAGCGTCCCTCCTGCCATGCACGCTGCCACAAGGAGCGGCGACTGCAGGTCGGTCGGGAAATCCGGATATACATCCGTTTCTATGTACGGGACGTTCACGATCCTGTCCCGGTCACACGCGTCGATCGCCATCTCATTGCGTCCGGCATCGACTGTAACCGACGCGCCCATCCCCTTTATCGTATCACAGATACTGTCCAGTTGTCCTATGGGAACATTTTCCAGTGTGACCTTACCGCCTGCTGCCAGCGCCGCGAACAGATATGTCCCTGCCACGATCCGGTCAGAGATGACATCGTACACGATCCCCTGCAGCCTCGAAAGCTCCACACCCTGTATCACGATCCTTCCTGTTTTTAGCAGGGTTCCGGAATAGTCGATCCTGGCGCCCGCCGTATTCAGGAATCTGCACAGCTCAATGATCTCGGGCTCCTTCGCCGCGTTTTTGATGACCGTCGTCCCCTGCGCCGTCACTGCCGCGAGGATCACATTCTGCGTCGCCCCCACGCTTGGGAACGGAAAGTCAACGACCGCACCTCTCAGCTCATCGGCATACGCATGGATATGGTTTCCCTCGATCCAGATCTGCGCCCCGAGCTTTTCCAACCCGTACAGATGCAGGTCGATCGGACGCTCACCGATGACACACCCGCCCGGATAGTTGACACAGACCTCGCCAAGCCGCCCAAGCATCGCTCCCATCATGATGACAGACGAGCGCATGGCAGAGACATACCGCTCCGGCAGCCTGTGTTCCCGCACACTGCGCGTATCGATCCCGATCGCCTCCGTATCTGTATCCGTGCACACTGTGCTGACAGATGCCCCTGTACTTTTCAAGAGATTGCACATACACTCGATATCCGTGATATCCGGACACCCCCGCAGCACACACTTTCCCGGTATCAGCATGCACGCCGCCAATATCGGAAGCGCAGCATTTTTGGAACCCTGTATCCGTATCCTGCCGCTGAGCGGCCTTTTTCCTTCCATCCTTATAGACGCATCACTTCTGCCAAAATGGGCCATAGATTTCTCCACATAATCATATCGGTCACAATATTATATGCGGGGACGGATGAAAAATTACCGGCAGTTTTTGCTCACGTTGAGCACGATCCCGATCTCCGTCAGCAGAAACAGGGTCGAAGTGCCTCCATAGCTGATGAACGGCAGCGTGATCCCGGTATTGGGGATCGTGTTCGTCACAACGGCAATGTTCAGAATGACCTGTATCGCATAGTGCGCCATCACACCCACCACAAGCAGCGAGCCAAACCGGTCCACCGTCTTGTTGGCGATGACCATGCAGCTCCAGATCAGCACCACGAAGAGCAGGATGATCGCCAGCGCGCCGAAAAGCCCCAGCTCCTCACATATGATCGAAAAGATCATATCATTCTGTGCCTCGGGCAGAAATCCCCTCTTCTGCATGCTCTGCCCCAGACCTTTCCCCCAGATGCCGCCGGAACCGATGGCATACAGCGCCTGGAGTGTCTGAAACGCCTTGTCTGTGCTGTATGCCTCCGGATGGAGCCACGCTGCGATGCGCCCCAGGCGGAAGTTTCCTCCGGTCGTGTCCGCGTTTGACACATATGTGATCAATGCTCCCGCCGCCGCGAGAACCGTGACGCCCGCCGCCACGAACCACTTGTAATCCGGCACTGCCACAAAGACCATGGCGACAGCGATTCCCATGATGATGATCGCCGAGCTTAAGTTGCTGGTCAGGATATAGACCAGCCCCGCTATGATCGTGGGCGGCACCATCACGATCGCGAGCCCCTTGGGCGTCCGTATGATATTTTTTCCAAGACTCTCCAGTCTCTGGATGATACTTGACAGATAGATGATAACACCGATCTTTGCCACCTCTGCCGGCTGGAAGGAGGTAAATCCTAAGTTTACCCACCGGCTCGCACCGTTTCTGGTTATTCCGATCGGCGTCTTGACCAGTACGATCAATACCGCGGACACGATCAATGCCAGCACATCGAACCGCTGCAGCTCCTTGTACGGAAACTTGATCATGATAAACAGTGCAACAAAGCCGATCACTGTGTTCTGCGCCTGATTTTTGAGATAAAATGCCGAATCCCCCAGCTCCACACCCGCCTCGTAGGAGCTGACGGAATAGATCATCAGCAGTCCGAACCCGACCAGAAACAGCACGACCGTCAGGAGCACATAGTCCATGTTGTGCCTGCTGCTGCGGAATTTGATCGGCTGCTTTGCCATGCGTTGTCTCGCCACCATATCACTCCTCCAGTCTGTTTACATACGCTTTGAACTGACAGCCCCGCACTTCGTAGTTTGGAAACATCCCCCAGCTTGCACACGCGGGCGACAGCAGCACTGCATCTCCCGCCTGCGCCTCCCGCACACAGGTGCCAAGCGCCGCTTCAAAGGTATCTTCATATATGATGTCATTTTCCGGAAATCCGCATTTTACAGCGCAGGCAGCGATCTTCTCCCGCGTCTGTCCGATCAGTACCAGCTTCTTCACCTTGCCGTCAAAGCTGCGGATCCAGTCGTCGTAATCACTCCCCTTATCATATCCTCCGCCGATCAGCACTGTCGGGCGGTCCATCGCCCGTATCCCCTGTATGGCGGCGTCTGTGTTCGTCGCCTTGGAGTCATTGTAGTACACGACTCCCCGCTTCGTCGCCACATACTCAATCCTGTGCTCCACCGCCACAAAACGTTTGATGGTGGCAAGAATCTGCTCCATCGGCACGCCCGCGCTCATGCTGATCCCGATCGCCGCCATGACATTCTCAATATTGCAGATCCCGACAAGGTTCATGTCCGTCTTTACGTTCAACAGCCGCCTGGCCACGCCGTCCGCGACAAGATAGATCTCCTCCCCTTCATAATAGAGACCATCCTTAAGTTTCCGCGCCGACGAGAAGTACACAACCCTCGCCGGGCATCTATCCCCGAACGCTCTCGTAAGATCATTCTCGTAATTCAGGATACAATAATCTTCCTGCGTCTGGTTTGCCGTCACCGCCTCCTTCGCCGCGACATAGTTTTCCATCGTGTGGTGACGGTTGAGATGGTCCGGCGTAATGTTGAGTATCGCCGACACCTGCGGGTGGAAATCCTCGATCGTCTCCAACTGGAAACTCGAGATCTCCGCGACAGACACCGTGTCCTCACGCATGAGCGGCGCAGCGTCCGTGTAGGGATTTCCTATATTGCCAACGACATACACACTGTCGTAATACTCCTGCATGATCTGTCCCACGAGCGATGTCGTCGTCGTCTTGCCGTTCGTGCCGGTGATCGCGAGCACCCTGCCCTTCGCAAAATGATATGCAAGCTCGATCTCTCCCCATATGTGGATCCCCTGCTCTTTCATATAACACACGAAATCCGCGTCGACCGGCACGCCCGGACTCAGCACCGCAAGTTCAATACCGTCTGTGATCTTTTCCGGAAACGCACCAATATGGATCTCTGCCGCCGTATCGCGCCCGAGCTTCTCCCTGATCGATGCCTTTACCGACTCCACGTCCGTCTTCTCATTTCCGTCATATATGACCGGCAGCGCGCCATTCTTTTCGAGCAGTACCGCCGAACCGACACCGCTCTTGCCGGTTCCGACAACGATCACTCTCTTATCCCTTATATCAACCATAACTTTTCCTATACCCTCCCGACAATCATTGATAGCCGATCTCCTCAAGATACGGCAGTATATTCTCAAAAAGCTGCCGCACGACCGGGGCGGCGATCTGTCCGCCATAATATGTCCCCTGCGGCGTGTCTATGATGGCAATCGCCATGACTTTCGGATCATCCGCCGGGGCAAATCCCAGGAATGAAGCGATATATCTGCCGTTCCCCCTTGGAAGCGTCTGGCTTGTAGCCGTCTTGCCGCCCACGCGGAAGCCTTCCACATAACCGTTCTTGCCGCCTCCGTTCTCCACAACCTGCTCCAGTACATATCTGAGTTTCTCTGTCGTACCGGACGAAACGATGCCTTCCGAAACCGGATACACGAACTCATCCACCGATGTGCCGTCAGGGCTCACCGCCTTCACGCCAAAATGGGGCGTCACCAGATTTCCGCCGTTGATCAGCCCCGCCACAGTTGTCATCAGTCTGATCGGCGTTATCTGAAAGGACTGTCCAAAGGACATGGTGGCAAGCTCTACCTCGCCGATCTTATCCTTCTGGTGCACGATCGTTCCCGCCTCACCCGGAAGGTCGATCCCGGTCCTGCGCTTCAATCCAAACTGCGTAAAATACTCATAATAGCGCTCCACACCGATCCTCAGGCCGACTGTGATAAAGACCGGATTGCAGGAATTCATGACTGCGTGGGTAAAATCCTCCGCGCCGTGTCCTGCGATCTTGTGGCAGCGGATCCTCCGGTCATCCACGATGATAAATCCCGGACAGGAAAAATTGTCTTCCAGACGCACCGCGCCGCTCTCCAGCCCCGCGGCCGCCGTGATGATCTTGAACGTGGAGCCCGGCTCATAGGTATCGTTGATGCAGCCGTTTCTCCACATCTGATTCAGCAGATCCTGTGTGCTTTCCTGCTTTGTCTCTGTTGCGTCTGTCTGCACCTGAAATTCATCGATCAGTGTATACGGATCGTTCAGGTGAAACTCGGGCACATCCACCATCGCCAGGATCTCGCCGTTGTTCACATTCATGACGATGATCGACACGCCCGCAGCCTGCTTTGTCTCGTATGCCTGCTTTGCAAGCTGCATCGCATACCGCTGTACGTTCACATCGATGCTGACATACAGATCCTTTCCCGCCTCCGGTTCCTTCCTGCGCTCCCCCATGCCGTCGAGTTCGATCCCTTTAGCATCTGTCAGCGTCAGGATCTGTCCCTTCCTGCCGGTCAGATACTCCTCATACGTGACTTCGAGCCCGATGATCCCCTGATTATCCCCTCCTGTGAAACCTAACACCTTCGATGCCAGATCGTCATACGGATAATATCGCTTATAGTCCTCATCCACCTTCACCCCTGCCATATCATGATTTCGTATCCTGTCGCCTGTCTCTTTGTCCACGTTGCTCTTGATGCGCTCCCTCGCGCTGTATTTCTCCACACGCTTGCGCACATACTCCTCAGAAAGCCCCAATTCCTCACACAGCATATCGATCACGCGCTCGGGTTCCTCGAGCTGGCTGTGAATGACCGATATCGTGCAGACCGTCTTGTTGTCCGCCAGGACAGTCCCTGTCGAATCGATGATCCTGCCCCTTGCAGCCTTGATATCGCGCTCCCTCTCATGGAGCTGCGTCGCCAGTTCCGTATAGTACTCCGAGCGCAGGATCATCAGATATCCCACGCGCACGCCCAGAAGCAACAGCATCACCACACACACTGTACACAGCACAAAGGTCTTCCTCTTCTGTACGGTCATGTTCCGTCTTCCCGCGCTGTTTCTAATCGCCATCTCTGCCCTCTGTCATCACAAAATTTTGTATTGCTACTATTTTATGACATTTTGCGGATCAAGAGAACTATATCTGCAAAAAAGCAGTCTCTGCGCCGGATCCTACTCCTCTGCGGGCGGTTCGGCATCATCGCCTTCTGCCGGCTCTGGAAGGGCGTCACCGTCCTCCGAAACATGATTCATTTCCGCCGGCTCCCCGGTCACCGGATCGACCAGCTCCCCAGTGTCCGGATCCACTACATAAAACGGATTCACGGCACCCGCTCCGCCGGATGCCCCCGATGATCCCCCGTCGCCAGATTCGCCGGGCTGTCCGGATCCACCGTCCCCGTCTCCGGCGGCATCGCCGTTCTCACCATTTGCACCATCTCCTGCCTCGCCGTCTCCATTTTCGCCGCCCTCACCTTCGGGCGCGTCGCCCTGCACGATATTGCCGAGCAGATTGTCCACTTCCTCCTGCTCCGCGATCGTCATCTCCTCTGTCCTTGCAATGTGCAGATAAGGGAGTACCTCTGTCAATATGTTCTTGACAATACCCGTCGCATACGTCGCATGATCCTGCCTCGCCACATTCGGTCTGTCGATCACACAGTAGATCACGATCTGCGGATCATCCGCCGGCGCAAATCCAATAAAGGAGACCACATAATTTTTATGATCACGCGGCACCATCTCCGCAGTCCCTGTCTTTCCGCCGATCGCATATCCCGCTGGGCGCGCTGATTTTCCTGTTCCTTCCGCGACCGTTGCGTAAAGATACTGCCGCATCTGCTCCGACGTTGTTGCCGATATTGTCTGTTTCAACACTCTAGGCTCGATATTCTTGATCGTGTCACCATTCGAGTTCACGATCTTGCTGACCATGTGCGGCTCATAATAATATCCACCATTTATAATAGAAGAAAAGGCTGTCACCATCTCGATCATCGTAACATTGAAACCTTGTCCAAAAGACGCCGTCGCAAGCTCCGCGGAATTCATTGTGTTCTCATTATAAACCAGGTTCGCTGTCCTTGCCTCCCCCGCAAGGTCGATATTGGTCTTTAACCCGATATTAAATATCCGCTCAAACTGTATCGTGTTCTTCACCCCGAGCGCCTCGCCCATCTTCATGAACGCCACATTGCATGACATCTCCAGAGAACCGCTCACGTCTAGCACACCATGTCCAGACTTGACATTGCAGTTGATCTCGTGGCCGCCTACCTCAAGTTTGCCGCCGCAGGCATACGTCTCATTGCCCACGATCCTTCCGGTCTCAAGTCCCGCTGCCAGCGTGATCGCCTTCGCCGTAGATCCCGGCTCATACGTGTCCGATATACAGAAATTTCTCCACAGTTCATTCAGCGCATCGTAGTAGGTATCATCCGCCTCCATCTGTGTGATCTGCTCCTGCGTATAATACGCCGACAGATCCTTCGGATTGTTGAGGTCAAAGTCGGGGTAGCTCGCCATCGCCATGATCTCGCCGTTGTTGCAGTTCTGGACAATGACACCAATGTTGTGAGCACCCTGCTCTCCCTCCCGGAACTCGCCTAAGTGCTCCTCGTTGAACTGCTTGATATATTTCTCGCAGATCGCCTGGATATTGGCGTCGATCGTGCTCACAAGCGTGCTGCCGTCCACCGCCGGCACCGTCTTGCGCTCCAGCGCCGCGTCATCGTTCAGATATCCGTACTCTCTTCCATTCGTACCATTTAACAGATCATTGTAATACTCTTCCAGCCCATATGTTCCATTGTTGTCCGTTCCGGTAAAACCGATCACGTCGCAGGCGAGCGTGTTGTTCGGATAGCGTCTGATATACTCCTCCTCAAACCACACACCGTTGATGAGCCCTATCTTTTCCTTGCTCTTTGCGGAAGTCTCATTGTACTCGTTCTTCCTGTCAAGGAACGGACTCATCTCGTCGTAGGTGATCCGCTTCTTAAGGACATAGTACTGCGAGTTCGGGTGCTCCTCCACATACTGCCTCAGCTCCGCCTGATTCAGCCCAAAACACTCGGCAAGTGCCGTCAGCGTGGGCTCCTCGTTCTTTTCGTCAGAGAGCATGACTTTGCAGTCGAGAACGACATTGTACACCTTCTCGCTCGCCGCGAGGATCGTCCCGTTGGCATCTAAGATACTCCCCCTCTTAAACGGCAGCGTCTTGGAGTCGTAGCGCTGCTGCGATAGGATCTTTTTCTGGTAATCGTTCCGGTTGTCGCGCGCGAGAACGTACAGACGTCCCCCCAATCCCGCAAAAGCCAGCAGGATGACCATCATCATCACTGCCAGCTTCATGGATTTTACTTTGTTTAAGCTTACACGTTGTCGTCTCAGTCTTTTTCTGTCAGCCTTGGTATTATGGCTGGGATTACTGCTCTTGTGCCTGACATTATTATTGTTTCTGGTATGGTTCCTGCCGGTATTTCTACTGCCGTTTCTACTTCTCTCTGCCATCAAATCACCCTGCTTATACTACTACTGATCACTCCGGTAACGCCCCGTACTGACGGACATAATCATTTCCCTCGCCAGTGTACTCGACAACCTGCCCTTCTTTTGCATATTTCATACCGAGCTCATTGACCGCGATCCGTTTGATCTCCTCTAAGTCAATGCTGCTCATGATCTTTGTGTAAGTCTCGTCATTAGCGAGCTTCATCTCGTAGAGCTGGCTCTCGAGCTTTGAAATGGTCGTGATATGGTTTGTGATATTGGACTGCAGGTTCACATATCCTATCAGCACGCTGCAGACAATCACAAACGCCACAGCCGCCACGGCAATATACCCCTTATTCATGGGAACTGCCTTGATCCTGGTTCTGCGTAAAGTCTGTGAGCGGCTCACCGTTCTCTGGGGGGCACGCCTCGCAGATGCAGTCTGCAGCTTTCTGACCGCACTTCCTTCTATATATTGATAATTTTGACTGGTATTTCGACTGCCTGCGCTTTGTCTGCCCGTACTTGTCCTTGTTGCTTGGTTGGCATGTCTCATTTTCAATGTCCTTTCTTAATTATAACTAACTAATCAGATCCGCTCAAAGACCCTGAGTTTCGCGCTCTTTGATCTCGGATTTTCCCCCGTCTCCTCCTGCGTTGGCAGGATCGGCTTGCGGGTTACAACCTTTCCATATGGAATCTTTCCGCAGATACACACCGGAAATTCCGGCGGACAGGTGCATGGGTTCTCCATCTCCCTGAAAAAATTCTTGACGATCCTGTCCTCGAGCGAATGAAAAGTAATGATGCACAGCCTTCCCCACGGATTCAGCAGGTCTATCAGATCCTGCAGGGAATCTCTTAGTACATCAAGCTCATGATTGCATTCGATGCGGATCGCCTGAAATGTCCTTTTCGACGGGTGTCCGCCCACCGCCCGCATCTTTGCCGGGATCGCCGCCTTGATGATCTCATTTAATTCAAAGGTGGTCTCGACCGGCTTCTTCGCCCTTGTCTGCACAATATGCTTTGCAATGTTTCTGGCAAACTGATCCTCCCCGTAATCCCTGATGATCCGGTACAGCGACTGTTCATCGTACTCGTTCACGATATCCCTTGCTGTCAGCTTCTGCCGCTGATCCATACGCATGTCGAGCGTTGTGTCATACTTGTAGCTAAACCCCCGCTCCACCGTGTCCAACTGATACGAGGACACACCAAGATCAAGGACGATGCCATCCACATTCTCCACGCCCCTTGCCCTCAGTGCCTCTCTCGCATTGCAGTAATTATCTCTGATGATCGTAACTTTTTCTCCAAATTCTTCTAATCGTTTTCCTGCTGCCTCTACAGCGGCTTCATCCTGGTCGATCCCGTAAAACCTTCCGCCGTCTCCCAGTCTCCTGCACACCTCGCAGGCATGTCCACCCCCGCCAAGGGTGCCGTCCAGATATACACCATCCGGTTTGATATTGAGTGCATTGATCGTTTCTTCAAGCAATACTGATGTGTGTCTAAATTCCATATCCATACTCCGGTTCCTTTCCGAGACTTTCTGGAGCGCATACACGCTCCGGGAATCTGCTCCACAGCCTGCTCTGGGGCAGCATCAGATCATCAGCCCAAGCTCAGACATGTTTTCTGCGATATCATCCATATCGTCGTACTGCGAAGTTTCCTCCCAACGATCCCTGCTCCAGATTTCGATGCGCCCTCCTACTCCCGCGAGAACGACATCCTTATCCAGCGCCGCAAACTCCCTTAACACAGACGGTATCAGTATTCTTCCCTGCTTGTCCACCTCCACGCTGGCTGCTCCCGCCAGAAAAAAGCGGACAAATTTGCGGGACTCTTTGTTCATAAGCGGCAAAGCTTTCAGCTTCTCTTCAAAAGCGGACCACTCGGCGTTGTCATACACAAACAGACAGCCATCAAGCCCCTTCGTCACCACGAAATCATCTCCCAAAACTTCGCGGAACTTCGAGGGAATAATCAGCCTGCCTTTCGTGTCTATCGTATGATTGTATTCACCCATGAACATCCAATCACCACCACTTTGTGCCACTTGGTTCCACTTTCTACCACTTTCATATTCATTTTACATGAAACATGCCAAAATAACAAGCAGAACTTATGTATTCAATAGACCTTACATGATGCTAAAAATGCCTAAACTGCCTTGCTGACGGCAATATCCGTTCTCCTTATGTATCAAAAAATGGAAAAAATTCCCATGAATATAAGAATTTTTTCCATTATTTTTTCTCTGCCCAACCACGCTATCCGACCAGGTCAAACAGACTGATCTGGTTGGACTCCGGTATATCACCCAGCAGCCCCAGATCCGCCATCAGGTCGATCACGGTCTTTGACACCTTCGTCCGGCTCCTGAAATCATCTTTTGACAGGAACGGCCCGTCCTTTGCCGCCTCCATGATCGCGTCCGCAGCCTTCTCGCCAAGTCCCTCGATGCTGCTCAGCGACGGCATCACCTTGCCGTCCACGATCTGGAAGTTCCTCGAATGTGCCCTGAAAATATCGATTGGCTCAAACTCAAACCCTCTCGCGTACATCTCCTGCACGATCCGCATATCTTTCAGCGCATCCTGCTCCTTGTTGGACAGGCTGTCGCCGCGCTTTCTGTACTCCGCCATGACGCGCTCCAGGTGCTCCCGCCCCAGACACATCGTCTCATAGGAGAACGCCGATGCCCTGATACTGAAAAACGCACAGTAGTACGCCAGCGGATAGTTGATCTTGCAGTACGCGATGCGCCAGCCCATCATGACATACGCCGCCGCGTGCGCCTTCGGAAACATATACTGGATCTTCTCGCATGACCACACATACCAGTCCGGCACGTCATGGTCGAGCATGTCCTGCTTCCACTCCGCCCAATTGCCGCATTTTCCTTTTGCGACAGTGCCCTTTCGCACCGCCTCCATGATCTTGAAGGACTCCTCTGAGTCCAGTCCCATACCGATCAGATAGGTCATGATATCATCGCGCGTACAGATCGCCGTCGAGATCGTCGCCTTTCCCTCCTGGATCAGCGTCTGCGCATTGCCAAGCCACACATCTGTTCCGTGCGACAGACCGGAGATCCGAACCAGATCCGAGAAATATTTCGGCTGCGCGTCGATGACCATCTGCATCGCAAAATCCGTGCCAAACTCCGGGATCCCGAGACACCCAAGCTTGCATCCGCCGATATCCTCCGGCGTGATGCCAAGCGCCGACGTGTTCTGGAAGAGCGACATCACCTCCCTGTCGTCGAGCGGTATGGTCGTCGGATCGATCCCGGTCAGATCCTGGAGCATACGGATCATCGTCGGATCGTCGTGTCCGAGAATGTCAAGCTTTAGCAGGTTGTGATCGATCGAGTGATAGTCAAAATGCGTTGTGACCGTGTCCGTCGTCATATCGTTTGCCGGGTGCTGCACCGGCGTGAAGGAATTGATCTCTTCCCCCACCGGCAGCACCACGATGCCGCCCGGGTGCTGTCCCGTGGTGCGCCGCACGCCCACGCAGCCCTCCACGATGCGGTTGATCTCGCTCGTGCGCTTATGCTTCCCGCGCTCCTCATAGTAGTTCCTGACATAGCCAAACGCCGTCTTGTCCGCCAGCGTGCCGATCGTCCCCGCACGGAATGTCTGCCCGTATCCAAAGATCACTTCCGTGTATTTGTGCGCCTTACTCTGATACTCCCCGGAGAAATTCAGGTCGATATCCGGCTCCTTGTTTCCCTTGAACCCAAGAAACGTCTCGAACGGTATGTCGAAACCGTCCTTGATCAGCTTCTCGCCGCAGACAGGACAATACTTGTCAGGCATATCGCAGCCCGCCATGCCCGCAAACTTCCTGACCTCCTCCGAATAAAAGTCGCTGTAGTGCCTGTTTTTGCAATAATAGTGCGGACTTAACGGGTTCACCTCCGTGATCCCCGCCATCGTCGCCACAAACGAGGATCCGACAGACCCCCGCGAACCGACCAGATAACCGTCCTCCACCGACTTCCACACCAGCTTCTGCGCGATGATATACATCACGGCAAACCCGTTGCTGATGATGGAGTTCAGCTCCCGTTTCAGCCTCGCCTCCACGATATCGGGAAGCTCGTCCCCGTACATCTCGTGCGCCTTCCGGTAACAGATATCCGTCAACTGCTGGTCGCTGTTCTCGATGACCGGCGGGCACTTGTCCGGCCGCACCGGCGCGATCCGGTCGCACATGTCCGCGATCATGTTCGTGTTCGTGATAACGATCTCCTCCGCCTTCTCGCTCCCGAGATAGTAGGCGAACTCGTCGAGCATCTCCTCCGTCGTGCGCAGATACAGCGGCGCCTGGTCGTCTGCGTCCTTAAACCCTTTTCCGGTCATGATGATCCGCCTGTAGACCTCGTCCTCCGGATCCAGAAAGTGCACGTCGCACGTGGCGACCACTGGCTTCTGAAACTGTTCCCCGAGCTTCACCACCCTCTTGTTCAGCGCGATCAGATCATCCTCGGAGTTGACATCCCGGATCCGCTCCGACTCGATCATGAATTTGTTGTTGCCGATCGGCTGTATCTCCAGATAATCATAAAATTCCACAATGCGCGCGATCTGCTCCTCGCTCTGTCCGTCGAGCATGGCGCGGAACAGCTCCCCCGCCTCGCAGGCACTACCCAGGATCAGCCCCTCTCTGTACTTCTGGATCAGGCTCTTGGGGATCAGCGGCCTCTTATAAAAGTATGTCAGATGCGACTCGGAGACTAGCTTATACAGATTGATCCGCCCTGTCTGGTTCTTTGCCAGTATGATAATATGGTATGAATGGAGCTTCCTGACCGCATCGACGCTCGATTTGCCCAGTTCATTGAGCCCCGCGAGCGTATCCACGTCCTCCTTTTTCAGCATCTCGATGAATCTCAGGAAGATCTCGGCAGTGCACTCCGCATCATCAACTGCCCTGTGATGGTTCTCAAGTGATATCTTAAGCGTCTTTGCCACCGCGTCCAGCGTGTACTTTGCCTGTCCCGTGAGCAGTGTCCGCGCGATACCGACAGTATCCACATAAGTACAATCCACCGGGATATTCTGCCGCTTTGCGTTTTCCTTAATGAAACTCACGTCAAAATTTGCGTTGTGCGCCACAAGCGCCGCATCGCCGACAAATTCCAGAAATTCAGGCAGCACTTCCTCGATCGTTCCGGCGTCGATCACCATACTGTCGCTGATGCCTGTCAGCTTCTCGATCTCAAACGGGATCGGCACCTGCGGATTTACAAACGTGGAAAAGCGATCCGTGATCTGACCATTCTCAACCTTGACCGCACCGATCTCTATGATCCGGTTCGTGACTGGGGAAAAGCCTGTCGTCTCGATGTCAAAGACCACATATGTATCATCCAGCGTCTGCCCTTTGCCGTCCGTCACGATCTCCTTTAGGTCGTCGACCAGGTAGCCCTCCACACCGTAGATCACTTTAAAGTCGTCGCCGTGATCCAGGGCATGATTCGCATCCGGAAACGCCTGGACGCAGCCATGATCCGTGATCGCGAGCGCCTTGTGTCCCCACTTCTTTGCACGCTTGATGATATCCTTGACATCGGACACGCCGTCCATGTCGCTCATCTTCGTGTGGCAGTGCAGCTCCACGCGTTTCCTGGCGCTGTTGTCCATGCGCGCCGTCGTAAAATCCGGTATCTTCATCGCGCCGGTCACCGAACCGATCGTGAGTTCCCTGTCAAACGTGTCATTGACCGTGACGCCCTTTAGTTTCAGAAATGCGCCGACTTTCAGATCCCCCGTCAGCTCCGCAAGCTGATCATTATGTACGAACATCTTGACCTTGATCGTATCTGTGAAATCCGTGATCTCAAAGCTCACGATCGTCCTCTCATTGCGGATCTCGCGGGTCTCGAGCGCCCGTACCTTGCCTCTGATCGTGACCTCGCCCATCTCGCCCCAGATCTCGTCGATGTTGATGCACTCGTCCTCAAAATCCCTGCCAAAAATGACATTGGGGTTGTCCGATCGCTTGAGCGCCCTTTTCTGAAAGCCTTTGTCCCCGCCTCTCTCGTATCTGCCGTAGGACTTTTTCTCGAAAGATCTGCGCTCTGTGCCAGCGGACACTGCCGCTTCCTTCGGCTTTGCCGCCGAAGCTGTCCTGGCAGGTTCCGGCACCGTCTCAGCAACTGCAATCTGGCGCGGTGTCAGCACCTGTGTCTCTTCCAGCGAAATACCATCATTCCCCCTGACAATGCCTCCAAGGCGGCTTGTGATCCCCTCCACGATCTTGCGGATGCGCAGCTCGTCGTCCTCGCGATACCTGTTTGCCTGCGCTTCCTTGTACGCGATCTGAAACCTGACCTGAAAACCGCACCGCTCATTTAACACCTTATCCAGAATGCCGACAAGCTCGTCCTCCTTGGACTTTGCGATCACGCTGTCCTCGAGAACCAGCGCCATCGTATTTTCTTCCGGAAACTGCAGATCCGCCTGCCGGAACAACGTGTAAAGAATATGGTCGCATTCCCTGATCTCCGCCAGTATGCTCTCCCGGTACAGCCCCATCAGCTTTTCGGGATTGTACTGCTCTGAGAGCACAAACTTTTCATATATTTTAATGATCATGTATTCCCGCGGAAAAAACTGCTTCTTGATCTCTTTTTCCACAAAATAAATATGTTCTTTCTCGATCAGCCGCTCGCTCCTGATATAGATACGCAGCAGATCCCTGCGTTTTGTAGCTGTGACACGCTCCACCATCACCTGCTCAAACAGGTCTCTCTGCACCCCGTCCAGCTTCAGATTCGGAAATGCCTCAAAAAACTTCTTTTCCATCTCACACCTTCTTCGATCTGCCTCTTTCCCTACATCATCATAAATCTTTCTTTGCCCAGTGATCCAGCTCGTATTTCAGCGTGCTCAACAGTTCGATCTCCGGCACTTTTCTGACGATCTCACCCTTTTTGATCAGCAGTCCTTCCCCGATGCCGCCCGCGATGCCGATATCCGCCTCTTTTGCTTCCCCCGGTCCGTTTACGGCACAGCCCATCACGGCTACCCTGATGTCCAGATCATATCCCTGCACCATCGTCTCGACCTGGTTTGCCAGCCCGATCAGGTCGATGTTTGTCCTGCCGCATGTAGGACACGAAACTACCTCGATACCGCCCTTGCGCAGCCCCAGCGTGCGCAGGATCAGCTTTGCCGACTTGATCTCCTCGACAGGGTCTCCTGTGAGGGACACCCTGATCGTGTCGCCGATGCCTTGATTCAAAATGATCCCGAGACCGACTGCCGACTTGATATTGCCGCTCGTCAGCGTGCCCGCCTCCGTGATGCCGACATGCAGCGGGTAGGGTGTCTTGCCGGCAAGCAGTTCATGTGCCCTGACGCACATCATCACATCCGAGGACTTGATGCTGATCACCAGATTGTCATAATCCAGATCCTCGATGATATGCACCTTGTCAAGCGCGCTCTCCACGATCCCCTCCGCGGTGACGCCGCTGTACTTCTCCACCAGCTCCCTCTCCAGCGAACCGCTGTTGACACCGACACGGATCGGTATGTTCCGCTCCTTAGCCGCCTTTACAACCTCGGCGACTTTGTCCCTGCTCCCGATATTTCCCGGATTGATGCGGATCTTATCCGCACCGTTCTCTATCGCCGCAACCGCCATCTTATAGTCAAAGTGAATATCCGCCACCAGCGGGATCGAGATCTCCCGCCTGATCTGCGCGATCGCCCGCGCAGCCGCCATATCCGGCACTGTACACCGTACAATGTCGCAGCCGGCATCGGCAAGGCGCCTGATCTGCGCCACCGTAGCCGCCACATCATCTGTCTTTGTATTCGTCATGGACTGGATCAGGATCGGATTTCCTCCGCCGATCACCCGGTCTCCAATGTGAACCACCTTTGTATTATCCCTATACATACATTTCCTCCATCCATATGCGCCCGTCAATGAACAAATATCCTGGCTATATCATTATACAGCACGAACACCATCAGTATCATCAGTGCGACAAATCCGACAAAATGCACCATTCCCTCCTTCTCAGGAGATACCGGTCTGCCGCGCACCACCTCGATGAACATGAACAAAAGCCTGCCCCCGTCAAGCGCAGGGAGCGGCAGCAGGTTCATAACGCCGAGATTCACGCTGAGCAGCACTGCAAAGTTGATCATATTGAGCATGATCGTCGGCAGTCCGTAGGGTTTTGCCACCTCGATCGTCTCATCGATCATCACGGCGATCCCGACCGGTCCTGACAAATCGTTTGCCGAAAGCCTTCCCTGCACCAGCATCAGCAGGCTCTTGACTGTCACTTTCAGCCAGTAACGCACTTCGCACATACCGTACTTGATCAGTTCAAGCCCTTTGCACTGCACCAACTCTCCAATGGCAAACCCAAGGTAATAGCGATTATCCTGCTCACTGAATTTCGGCGTGATGACTGTCGTATATTTCTTGCCGTCGCGCTTATACTCGATCTCCATCGGCTCCCCGCCGCTCAGCGCGGACACAAACGTAACCTCACCCTGCAGATAGATCCGTTCCCCGTCGATCTTCGTGATCAGGTCGCCCTCTTTCAGACCTGCCGCCTCCGCCGGATATCCCTCTGTCAGCGTATTGATCACCGGAATGGACTCACCGGCAAAGCCGACCACGATCAGTGACAGCAAAAACGCCAGGATGATATTAAAAAAAGGTCCCGCAAACACGGTCGCGATCCTCGACCAGACATTCGCATCATTAAAAGCGCCCTCGGGTTTCTGAACCGCCTGTGCATCGTCGCCTTTCGCGTTGCCTCCTTTCTCCGAAGAGTAGATGCCGTCTTCCCCCTCAAACATGCAGGCGCCGCCGATGGGCAGCAGCTTTAACACATACTTCGTCTCCCCCTTTGTAAACTTGACAATATCCGGTCCCATGCCGATCGAAAACTGCAGTACCCTGATCCCGTTGAGCTTCGCGATCAGAAAATGCCCCAGCTCATGCGCGATCACAACCACGCCAAATACCAGCACAAACACTATAATCGTGACAACCATTCCCTACTTTTTCCTCCCTTAAATCTGTCAAAAATCTCCCCGAATCTCCCATGCACCTGCTCCTGCGGCAGATCTTCCGTCATATGCACACGGATTTATACTGGCGATCGAAAAGACCACCAGTATAATGTGATGCACACAGCCGCATAAGGAAATATGCCGCTTCGCGGCTGCGGCTGGCGCGATACTCACGGCAGATCTTATCTGTCGTGAGTATAATCAACGCCACTTCGCCGTGATCCGAACTTCGACTGGATCAGCTCATATGTCTCCTGCTCTGTATTCAGTATTTCCTCCACATCAGGATCCTCTATCTTCTTATGATGTTCCATACACATCGCAATGATCTCCGGAATCTGCAGAAAGCGGATCTTTCTGTCCAGAAACAGGC
Organism: Lachnospiraceae bacterium; assembly: GCA_021770755.1. GTDB lineage: Bacteria > Bacillota > Clostridia > Lachnospirales > Lachnospiraceae > COE1. The sequence goes on along the minus strand of JAETQI010000034.1, from coordinate 10,322 downwards.
TCACCGCCTTCTCGTTTGCTGCATTGAACACGGTCGGCATGCTCCCGCCCTCCGCTGCAGCCCTCATCGCAAGCTTTAGTCCCGCAAACGTCTCCAGATCGGGACGCTCAAACGTAATACTGCCAAGCTCATAAAAATCAACCCTCTTTCCAGCCATCGGACGTCTGTCCGGATAGAACAGGGCATACTGGATCGGCAGCTTCATGTCAGGCGTCCCCAACTGCGCCATGATCCCCCCGTCCACATACTCAACCATCGAATGAATGATGCTCTGCGGGTGTACCACCACCTGAATCCGGTCCAGATCCACATCAAAGAGCCACTTCGCCTCCATGACCTCGAGTCCCTTGTTCACCAGCGTGGCGGAATCGATCGTGATCTTATGTCCCATTGACCAGTTCGGGTGCTTTAGCGCATCCTCAAGCTGTACCGTCTCCAGCTCCTGTCTGGTCCATCCCCGGAACGGTCCCCCGGACGCCGTGATCAGCAGCCTGCTCACCCTGTCTCTGCGCTCACCCTGCATGGACTGGAAGATGGCACTGTGCTCACTGTCGACCGGGAGGATCGACACCCCCATCTTAGCGGCAAGCGGCATGATAATATGGCCGGCTGTCACGAGTGTCTCTTTGTTTGCAAGGGCGATATCTTTCTTCTTATTGATCGCTGCGATCGTAGGCCGGATCCCGATCATCCCGACGATCGCAGTCACCAGGATTTCCGACTCCTCCATCTCGGCGATACGGATCAGTCCTTCCATGTCCGGTATCACCTGTACATCCATGTCAGCCAGCCTCGTCTTTAATTCCCTGCAGTCCGCCTCGCGCTTCAATGAAACCAGCCGCGGCCGAAACTCCCGCACCTGCTCTTCCATCAGGTCAATATTGGCTCCCGCCGCCAGACCGACCACCTGCAGATCAGGATTGTCCCGCACGATCTCGAGCGTCTGTGTTCCGATCGAGCCGGTGGATCCAAGTATCGCTATCTTTTTCACAAAATCCTTCCTTTCCGTTGACAGCCTCCTGAAATACACCATTCCCTGCAGATCCAGGAAGCTCTATGACAATTATATGAATATTTCACATGATTTATCTCAATCCATGATCCTATCCCATAAATATTATGATCAGGAAATACGTGATCGGCGCTGTAAAGATCACACTGTCAAACCGATCCATGATACCGCCGTGCCCCGGGATCAGTTTCCCGTAATCCTTGATCTCATAATTGCGCTTGACTGCCGACGCCGCCAGATCACCGATCTGCGAGATCACAGAACCCACGCCGCCGACCACAAGCAGGAGCAGTGTCAGCTCCCCTGTCCCCAGCACCGTATCCAGATAATGGCCAAACCCTGCACCGACCAGCGCTGAGCCCACGATCCCGCCGACAGAACCCTCGATCGATTTCTTCGGGCTGAGCACCGGGGCAAGCTTGTGTCTCCCGAGCATCACGCCTGTCAGGTACGCACAGGTGTCCGATATCCAGGAGTTGATAAAGATCATCCACACCAGATAGACGCCGTGTTCCAGCTCCCTTGTCAAAAACACAAAAGACAGCATCACCGGCGCATAGACCAGTGAAAAATATGCCGCCATGACCTGATGCGCGCTGTATTTTGGAAAAGCAAACACATAGACAGACATCATCAGGATCAGAGACAGGAACAAGGATATCATGATCCCAAGATCCAGCTCGGAAAAACCGATCGCAGGAAGGTCATTTGAAAACCCGGCATCCGGATGCGTCACATAGACTGCGATATAATACCCCGTGACAGCCAGGATCCCCACGATCTCCAGCGCGTTTGGCTGTTTCGCGCATACCCCTTCCGGCGTCTTTCGCCTGACCCCGCAAGCCCTGGTCAGTTCCAGATAACCGATGATCGATATGGCATACAGCACCGCCGCCAGTATGATCCCCCCCGGAAGGATCGCCGCCAGCGCTGCGATCACGATCACCACAGCGCTGATCGTCCGCTCCTTACTTATTTTCCCAAGAATGTTAGAAGCCATTCCTTACTCCTCCTTCACCAGTCCATACCTCCGGTCCCTGTTCTGATATGCCTCCACCGCCCTGGCAAGCTCATTTTTGTCAAAGTCAGGCCACGGCACTGACGTAAAATAAAGTTCCGAGTAGGCAAGCTGCCACAGCAAAAAGTTGGATATCCGCTGTTCCCCCGAGGTGCGGATCAGCAGATCCGGATCCGGCAGCCCCGCCGTGTCCAGCCAGGCTTCGATCTTCTCGTCGTCGATCTCATCCGGTTTCAGCGCCCCCGAAGCCACCTGCTTTGCAAGTCCTGTGATGCCTCGCCTAAGCTCGTCGCGCCCTCCGTAATTGATCGCGATCTGGAAGTGAAGACCGGTATTATTCCTTGTAGCCTGCTCCAGCTCCTCGATACTCGCCCTCAGATCGTCCGCAAGACCGGACTTATCACCCAGCACCCGCACGCACATATTGTTCTTCTGCGCCCGCCGGATACTGTTCTTCATATAATTTCGCAGCAGATTCATCAGGGTCGCCACCTCGCTGTCCGGTCTGTTCCAGTTCTCCGTCGAGAACGCGTACACGGTGAGATAATTGATCCCCATATTGTAAGCATCCTCACAGATCTGTTCCACCACCTTCGCACCCTGTACATGCCCCGCAGTGCGGGGAAGTCCCTTCGCCTTTGCCCAGCGGCCGTTTCCGTCAAGAATGATCGCCACATGATTTGGTACGTTCATAACACAACTCCTTTCCCTCTGCTCCCCTACTCGTGCGCCGGGCACCCGTCAGCGCATGCTGACATTCTTCCTCTGGGTGCCCGTGTGCATAAAAGAGGGGGCACTACATCCCTTGTGCACGCCCCCTGCCTTCATTTCCCTATTATACCTTTAAAATCTCCTTGGACTTCTCATCGATCGCCTTATCCACATCTTTGATATACTTGTCTGTCAGCTTCTGCACAGCATCCTCCAGATCCTTGATCTCATCCTCTGACACTTCCGTCTTGGCAAGCTTCTTGAACGCATCGTTCGCATCGCGTCTGATGTTGCGCACCGCCACCTTGCATTCCTCGCCCTTCTTCTTGACATCCTTCACAAGCTCTTTTCTGCGCTCCTCTGTCAGCTCGGGAAATACGAGACGGATCACTGCCCCGTCATTGCTCGGTGTGATCCCGACATCCGATGCCATGATCGCCTTCTCGATCGCCTTGATCAGACTCTTCTCCCACGGTGCGATCTGGATCATCCTCGCCTCCGGAACCGTGACATTTCCAACCTGCTGGATCGGTGTCGGCGTCCCATAGTAATCGACCTTTATCTTGTCAAGCACATGCGGATTCGCCCGCCCTGCCCGTATTGTCTGATAATCTGATAATAAAAAATCAAGTGCTTTCTGCATTTTGTCATCATATGTTTTTACTCTTGCATCCATTTCCTATGTCCTCCTTGATTTCATGTGAAAACCTCACACAACAGCCTGCACGCTGCGTGTCAGACCGTAATGACCGTGCCGTTTGAGTTTCCCTTCACTGTGTTGATGATACTGTTCTCCCCATTCAGTCCAAATATCGTCATCGGCATCTTATTTTCCATGCAGAGCACTGCCGCTGCAAGATCCATCACGCCAAGCTGCCTGTCAACGACTTCCCTGATCGGAATCGTGTCATATTTTTTCGCATCCTTGTTGATCTTCGGATCAGAATCATAGACACCGTCCACTGCCCGCGCAGACAGGATCATATCCGCCTCGATCTCGATCGCCCGAAGAACTGTTCCCATATCTGTCGAGAAATACGGATGGCCGATACCTCCGGCAAAAAATACCACCTTGCCCGCCGTGAGCGCCGCCACAGCCCTGTCCTTCGAAAACAGCTCCGTGAATGCCGCGCACTCAAATGGGGTGAATATCTCTGTTCCCATACCGACAGACCGGAAAATCTCAGACACGTAGATACAGTTCATGACTGTGGCAAGCATGCCGATCTGATCCGCCTTTGTCCGGTCGATCGTCTCGCTCGTCCTGCCGCGCCAGAAATTACCGCCGCCGATCACGATACCAACCTGCACGCCGCCGTCCACGATCTCTTTTACCTGTCCTGCGACCGCTGTCACCGTCGGCTCATCAAAGCCTGTCTTCTTATCCCCGGCAAGCGCCTCTCCACTCAGCTTCAACAATATTCTCTTCATCATATGCCGACTCCCATCCATACACTATGACTGCTTCCTGTTTTTCTTCACATCGCTGAAGAAAGCAGAAGGACTGACATCCGCATAGCACTGTGAACACATACCCTCGATCACCGCGCCGTTGTTGATCTGTACAGATTTTGATTTGATATTGCCCATCACGATCGCCGATGTGTCGAGGATAACAGGTCCATGCACATCGATATCGCCTTTCACCGCACCTGCGATCACCGCGCTCGTCGCAAAAATATTGCCGATCACAACAGAACTCTGTCCGATCTTGACGCTGCCCTTGCTCTTCACCTCTCCGTTGATCTGCGCGGATTCCGCATAGATCTCCGCTGCCGCCGAATTGCCCGTGATGCTTCCTGTCACGTTCAGTTTGCCGTTGATCTCAATATTGCCTGTGATATTGCCGATCAGATCCATATTGCCGCTGCTCGTCACATCACCGGTGATGTTCATGCCGGCTGTGATCACTGCCGTATCTGTGGAAGCTGCCACACTTGCATCAAAATCAGCTTCTGACTCTGCTGCCGGTGCCGCATCGATATAAGCCGCCTCCTGTAGATTCTGTTCCATTTCGTTTAATAATTGTTCCATCTCTGCGTCTGCCTCACTTATATTATTTTCTTGTACTGCCGGTATTTCTGTGCTGATATCTGCCTCAGCGGCGCCTGTCATATCGTTCATAGCCGCTGCCGGCTCTGGTTCCTGTGCTGCATAGTCCATCGTATCCATCATCGCAGCCACATCCACATCTGCCTGTACGGAATCCTCCTGCAAGCCGTCCCCCAGCGCAGCGACTCCCTTCTCAAGCATCGCCTCAAGGTCTGCAAAGTCCGTGTCCGACGCCTCACCAAACAGATCCTCCGAAGCCATCGCCCCCTCATCTCCAAGATTCAGTCCTACCGCATCCTCAGTCTCCAGATCATTCACTGTCTGTGATAAATCCTGTTTGAAATCCTGAAAAAAACCCATAGTAAATTATCCTCCAATTTTATTTTGTATATTTGCATCCTGCCAAATTTTACAATCAAAACCGTCGCCCGCATTTCCTGGCTACTCATGTAAATGCTGTACTCTCACTGTGTCCTCCACGATCGGCAGCAATACCGTATTGTCCGATTCCAGTATCTTCTCGATGATCGCAGGCAGCGCGTCAACGGTCGAATCCTTGCCCGCCGCATCATGAAAAAGAACCACTGCATTGTTGAACTGTCCGATGCTGTCAAGCACATTCTTGGCGATCTGGTCAGCACTGATCCTGCTGCCCGTGGCATCGCCGCTTGACACATTCCAGTCAAAGTATATCATGTTCTGCCTGTTAAGATCGTTGATCAGCTCCCACATATCCACACGGCTGATCGTGTTGCTGCTGCCTCCGGGAAACCGGACGATATTGCAGTCCTCTCCTGTGAGCTCATACAGGAAGTCATGAAGCTTTGCCAGATCTTCCCTGTACGCGTCCAGAGACGCATAGATCTCACTGTATTTGTGACTGTAGGAGTGCATCGCCAGCGTGTGGCCGTCATCCACGATCCGCCGGTACTGGTCTGCATAGCCTTCCTTCCCCACCACAAAAAATGTCGCTTTTACACCGTACTGGTCAAGAATATCAAGTATCCTTTCCGTGTTCGAGCTTGGACCGTCATCGAAGGTCAGGTACACTCTCCTGATCCCGGCGCTGCTGTCATCCCTGCCCGCCCACTTGTGTGTGTCCTCGAGCGCCGCTGCCTCCACAATATCTGCCGCCTCCGACGCATCCACGATATTGCCGTCAATATCAGATACCTCCAAAGCCTCGGACGTCTCCGGCAGTTCACTGTCCTGCACCGCAGCTACACTGGCCGCCGCGTTGTCCTGAAGCAGTATCATCCGCTGTTCCAGCCCGTTTACCTTCCTTCCGATATTCATCACCAGCACAAGTATCACAACACAGTTAACAATCGTCATCAGCGTGAGCACTGGAACCACAATCTCAATAAAGCTCTTTTTTTTTGCCGGATCTAAGAGCTCCTCATCCTTATCTTCTGTTTCCTCATTATGATCTTCCAATTGCGTATTACCCTTTCATACCACATATAGCCGCTGATTTCATTATAGACATACCGATTATAACACACAACCACTACTTAAGAAAAGACATTTTCATAAGTTTATTCAAACTTTATTCTAATTCCTCATTGTAGTGCGCCCTCTCGCCGCCGATATATTTCGCCCGCGTTCTGGCACATACGATGTGCGCGCCCCCGATCACCGGATGTTCGATCCGCACCGGCACTGCCACTGGTCTTAAATGCATCCCGATCAGCGTATCCCCGATGTCGATCCCGGCATGTGCCTGCACATGTTCCACCGCCACCGGATGCTCCATGTACTTCCATGCCGCGGTGGAGAAAGAACCGCCCGCCTTGGGCTGCGGCACTACATTTACCTCCTCATACCCAAAGCGTTCCGCATCCTGTGCAGTCATGATCAGCGCCCTGTTGAGATGCTCGCAGCACTGTGTGGCTACCGCCATGCCGGCCCCCTTAAGCGCCTCATATATCGCGGTAAACACAGCCTCCCCGAGCGCTGCATTGGAGTAGGAGCCGATATGATGCGCAGCGATCTCACTTGTGGAGCAGCCGACCACTACCAGATCCCCCTTCCTAAGCTTAGCCTGCTCCAGAAACTCTGCGACCACTCTTTTTGCATCGCTTTTCACTTTTTCGTAGTTATCTTTTTCATATTCACACATTGTTCTGCCCTTCTTTTCTTTTTCTATATTCTTATTATTTCCCCACAAGTCTCTTTAAAACCGGAATTTTTCCAAGGAATATCGTGCCGCACAGCGACATGGCAAGAACCACCGCCGCCTCAAAGATATTCCACACATACGACGGATGGTCGATAAAATCAAGACGATGTATCAGAAAAACCAGTATATACCCCGACAAAATATAGATTCCCATGCTGTGCGCACCGAGCTTCTGCAGCACCCCGCATCTGATCTTTATCCTGCCAGTCCCGTTGATCCGTCTGATGCATATTGCGATATACTGCCACAATAACACAAAAAATAAACTTCCGGCAAACCCGACAAGCAGCCTGTACAGATCGATCCACAGTTGCCTTCCCATGGGTTTTCCGATCAGCTTATATCCTGTCAGATAGATAAAGGAATCCCTGTCATAACATAAGAATAATCCGGCAAATACAAGCCCCAACAACCCTACGGTCCACGCCTTGGGCATGCCGTCCGCCTTCCCGCCTGTACGTTGGATGTGGTCATGCACATAATATCCAAACAGAAAATATGGCAGCATATACTTATATGCGCCAAGTCCCAATCCGTCAGGTATCACAAACAGCGCCAGGAAACCAAGCACATAGATCACAATACTGTCTCTCAAAAAATGATGCATCACCAGAACCACCAGAAAGCACCACCACACAGCCCACAAAAACCAAAGATTGTTCAGCGCATTATAAAAATATACGAACACCAGCGCCTCCGGCTGTGGTTCACCCCGCAGACCATTGACGATCAATATCCTCGCATAGTCCAGAGCCGTCCACGCAAATACTGGTATCAGCAGTGATGCCGCCCTTTTTTTCAGCAGCCTGATCCGCCCGCTTCTCCCGTCTGCCCCTGCGATCCCCCTCCAGCCCAGATACCCGCTGATCATCATAAACAGCGGCATATGAAAACTGTAGATGAACTGATACAGCCTGTCATCAAAATATTGCTGCCCCGCGCGGTATGCCTCCCCGCTTCCCTCCTGTATACAGTGTCCCAATACCACAAGAACGATCGCAAACCCTCTCAGCAGATCCGGCAGAAGCGCTCTTTCTCCCTTATTTTCCATTTGCAAATTCCTCTTTTACAACAACCTCGCGCACAAAATGCGAAAGGCTTCCACATAAACTTAACATAGTCTGCAACATTTTTCAATATTTCATGTCAGAATTGACAAATGCGTGCAATACAGTTATGATTACAATAGTGTTCCTAATTAGAACAACTATAAAGGAGGTCTTTATCATGCCAAAGTTAAATGAAAACTATCTGAACCTGAAACAAAACTACCTTTTTTCAGAGATTGCGCACCGCGTAAACGCCTACACCATGGCAAATCCCGACAAGAAGATAATCCGGCTTGGGATCGGCGATGTGACCCTTCCCATCGGCTCCGAAATGATCACAAAGCTTCACGAAGGCGTCGATGCCCTCGCAGGCGCCGACACTTTCAAAGGCTACGGTCCTGAACAGGGATACGACTTTCTGCGCAGCGCCATCGTCGACTACTACAGCAGCCACCATGTATCGATCGAAGCCGACGAAGTATTCGTGTCCGACGGCGCCAAAAGTGACACCGGGAATATCACCGACCTATTCGACAGGGAGAACGTGATCCTGATCCCCGATCCTGTATATCCCGTATATGTGGATACCAACATCATGAACGGGCGAAACATCACCTATATCGATGCCAATGAAGAGAATGATTTCCTGCCCATGCCGGATCCTAACATTCACGCCGACATCATATACATCTGCTCACCGAACAATCCGACAGGCGCTGCGTACAACAGAGCACAGCTCCGGGAATGGGTGGACTATGCACTCGAAAACAACGCCATTATCCTGTACGACTCCGCATACGAATGCTTTATAACAGACGAAACCCTCCCCAGAAGTATCTATGCCATCGAAGGCTCCAAAAAATGCGCCATCGAATTCTGCTCCCTCTCCAAGACAGCAGGCTTCACGGGAACGCGATGCGGATACACGATCGTGCCAAAAGACCTGAAATTTCCCTCCTCCACCGGCGAAGAGATGTCCCTGAATGCGATGTGGAATCGCCGGCAGACCACCAAATTCAACGGTGTATCCTACATCGTACAGAAAGGGGCAGCCGCCGTATTCTCTGCCAAGGGTATGGCGCAATGCATGGAAAACATAAGATATTATCAGCAAAATGCAAAGATCATCGCTGATGCCCTTTCCAGAAAAAATATCCGTTACTTTGGCGGTGTCAACTCACCCTATATCTGGTTCAAATGTCCCAACGACATGGATTCCTGGGATTTCTTTGATGCCCTGTTGACCGACGCACAGGTCGTAGGAACTCCCGGTGCGGGCTTTGGCAGGAACGGACAGCGGTTCTTCCGCCTCACCTCTTTTGGCAACCGCGAGAATACGATCGAAGCGATGGCTCGGATTGAAAAATTATTCTAATAAAACCCCTCTGACACGATCAAATGTCAGAGGGGTTTTATCTTGCACTGTAAAACGCCTGTCATTATGCAATTACGACATTTGCAGCTCTCAGCTTAGAACTGTTCTTCGGATCCTGCTCAATATCGAAAGTAACCTTCTGTCCTTCTTCAAGAGTCTTGTATCCATCAGACATGATCGCGGAAAAATGTACAAATACATCTTCTCCTGTTCCTTCATTTGTAATGAATCCATAGCCTTTCTGAGCATTAAACCACTTTACTGTTCCGTTGTTCATATTTAGAACCTCCATTAAAAAAATTTATGTACTCTACATCCGCCTAAAAAAACTGACTTGTCTGCATCAAAAGGAATGATTTGCAGAACAAGTCAGCTCATAGTTCTAATTGAATACTCTCAAATTTTATCACTTTTCCAGAATAAAGTCAATAAATTTTTGTAAAATCGAATAGAATCAGATTGATCGATCGTTGCTGTTCACACCTATGCAGAAATAGCGAAGGGGGGATTCGAACCCTCGACACCGCGGGTATGAACCGCGTGCTCTAGCCAACTGAGCTACTTCGCCATAACTTATCGGGATCATTCCCTCAAAACCGAACACAAAAACCATGTATCTTATATCTATATGCCATTCCTTCCAAAACCTGCTTTCATGCAACATTCCCGCAATGTTACCCACTGCCTTCCCATACCGTTCAGGATAAGCCTTCGACCGATTAGTAGCATTCAGCTCAGTACATTGCTGCACTTACACCCATGCCCTATCTACCTCGTCGTCTCCAAGGGGTCTTATCCGCTTCTGCAGGGGATATCTCATCTTGAGGGGGGCTTCACGCTTAGATGCCTTCAGCGTTTATCCCTGCCGGACTTGGCTACCCTGCCGTGGCGTTGGTCGCCAACAGGTGCACCAGCGGTCCGTC
>JAETQI010000002.1 GCA_021770755.1 Lachnospiraceae bacterium | reverse complement strand
GAGAGTGCTGCTTCCCAAACGCAGGCGTAGCGGTGGCTACGTCGAGGCTTGGGGAGTAGTGCTATCAGGAAAATAGACAAGCGAAACATAGGGTTATTTAGTGCGGGTTATACTAGCATGAAAGGATAAAGAAATGGAACAGATTGCCAAGGGTATATGGAAAATATCATATGGAACGCCGGAGGAGCATACCCCGGTTTCCATGCGGAAATCAGAGATTTGTTTTGACGGACTGGAACAGATGGGAGAAACGGCAGATGAACCGATGCCGGATATCATCAGCCGGCTGGCATGTCAGGTCCGCCGGCGCGGTGTTACGGTTACCTGTCCGATGGATTCCGATGAGGATATTTATGGATTTGGCCTGCAGCTTTTAAGCATGAATTACGCGGGCAGGAGACGTTATGTCAAGGTTAACTCGGATCCGCGGATGGACACCGGAGAGAGCCACGCACCAGTGCCGTTTTACATCTCGACAGCAGGCTACGGGCTGTTTGTCGATACCTATCGGTATGTGACGTTCTCCATGGGAACGAACGCCGGGAAGGGTGCGTCGGCACAGAAAAAAGAAGTGAACCAGCCGCATAAGGAGTTCAGCGAATCAGCCCTGTATGCACTGAAAAGATCAAATGAGACCAGACAGGTTATCATTGATATTCCGTCGGCAGAAGGAGTAGATCTCTATGTTTTTGCCGGAAACATCATGGAAGTCGTACAGCGGTACAATCTCTTCTCCGGCGGGGGCTACGTGCCGCCGATGTGGGGACTTGGCATCTGGTACCGGGCGTATGGAGGCAGTGACGGGGAGAGCCTTGTCAGGCTTGCGGATTCTTTCCGCGAAGAGCATATTCCGATCGACGTGATCGGCGTGGAACCTGGCTGGCATTCCCATTCGTATTCCTGTACTTTTGACTGGAGCTATCTGTTCCCGGAGCCGGATGCAATGCTGAAATCCTTACAGGAAAAGGATTTTCATGTGAATCTGTGGGAGCATGCGTTCGTGTATCCGGCGGCGGAGATCTATGACAGCCTGCAGGATCACAGCGGCGACTATGAGGTGTGGAACGGACTGGTTCCTGACCTGGCGCTGCCGGAGGCGCAGCAGGTCTTCCGAAAATGGCATCAGGAGCATCTGATCGACAAAGGCGTCACGGGATTTAAGCTGGACGAGTGCGACAACTCGGACTTTAATCCCTCCAACTGGTCGTTTCCCGACGCGTCCCAGTTCCCGTCGGGAATGGACGGGGAGCAGATGCACAGCGCGATCGGAATACTGTACCAGCAGATGATGGAGCAGGCATTCCGGGAGAGAAATATCAGGACGCTGTCACAGGTGCGCTCGTCGGGTGCGCTGGCCGCGCCGCTGCCTTTTGTGCTGTATTCTGATCTGTACCGGCATGAGGAGTTTATCAGGGGAGTCGTGACAGCGCCTTTTTCCGGGCTGTTGTGGTCGCCGGAGGTGCGCGACTGCGCAAACGGCGAAGACCTGCTGCGCAGGATGCAGACGGTATGCTTTTCCGCACAGGCGCTGATCAACGGCTGGCGCATTCCCAGTCCGCCCTGGAAGCAGACGGACATTGGAAAAAATCTGGCCGGTATAGAAATGGAGGAGGCAGAGTATTATACGGATGCCTGCAGGCGGCTCTTTGAACTTCGCATGTCCCTGCTGCCCTACCTGTACAGTGCATTTGTGGAGTATCATCAAAAAGGTATCCCGCCGATCCGCCCGCTCTGCATGGAGTATCCGCATGATCTGCAGGTACGCAATATCGATGACGAGTATTTCTTTGGAAAGGATATGGTGGTCTGTCCGCTCACGGCGGCGCAGAAGGGGGAACGCGTGGGATACCTTCCGGGCGGAACGTGGTATGACCTGTTCAGCGGTGAGGAGATCGCTGGCGGGAGGCAGTTTCATATCAGTGCTGATGTCGAGAAGATACCGGTGTATGTGCGCGACGGCGCGGTCGTGCCGTTTGCGGAGCCTGTGCAGTGCGTGCGGGAGGATACGGTGTTTCGTATGCATGTGAAGCATTTCGGGAAAAAGGCGGGCAGCTTTGTGCTGTATGAAGATGATTTTGCCACATATGATCACGAGAAGAAGGGGTTTGGCAGGATCCGGATCTCGGTGGATGAGACTGGAAAGATGCATGTGTCGGGAATGGAGGAATGTTTCAGATATGTGCTGCTGGCGCAGTGATGGCGCGGCAAAAACACCGTCACTGGCGGATCAGCTCCTTGTATTGGATCGGAGAGACCATGTACTCCTTCTTAAAGGCGCGGTAAAACGCGGCATAGTCACAGAAGCCAGCCTGCTCACTGGCCTGATTCAATGACAGTCCCCTGTCAACCAACTGTTTTGCGGCGATCAGGCGGCGCTGTGTGACGTACTGGTAAAAGCTTTCATTTAAGCGGCTGCGGAAAAGTTTGCTGAGTGTGCTCTGGCTCACATAAAAATAGCGTGCTGTCTCTTCCAGAGATATTTTTTCACTCAGATGGATATCGATGAAATAAATGACATCGTCCAGCAGTTCCCCCTTTTCTGCAGTTTGATGTGTCTCGCTCGAAAGCGCGCGCGACAACAATGCCATCAGCGCGAGTGCATTTCCGTATAGAACGTTTTCGTAAGCTTTGCGCTGCTGGCTTGACTCTGTGTAGATCCGGCTGAAGTAGTCGTACATGGCATTCCAGTGTCCGTTGCCAAAATGCAGGATATGGCTCTCTGAGAACTCGGACAGCAGATCTTTGCAGGAATCAGCGAAGGCTGTGCTGAGCCAGACCGCAATGCGCTCGTATTTTTGGTCGTCCATATACATGGTGAAGAGCGGGCGGTGGCTGAGATTGGGTGGAATGATGATGACATCTCCTTGCTGAATCTCGCACCGTTCTGTGCCAAGCAGATATTCTGTCTTTCCTGAACAGATATACAGCAGTTCGTAGAAAGAGTGGCTGTGAAGCTGGACTGTGTCGCCGTGCGTGCTGATATCCCGGTGTGCTTCTACAAACTGGGACTGCATCTTGAGCTCCTGATATATGTTGAACACACCCTGCGCTTTGAGCTGCTGGATATAGCTTTCTTTGAGCTGCATTCGCTGTTCCGGCGGCGAGGAGAGAAAGGATTCCCGATATTGCCGGTAGTCTGCCGAGTCGGCGTTTCCCATGAGCAGTTCATAGATATCAAATGAGCGGATCCGCATTTTTTGCACCTCCCAGGGCTTTTTTCATTTGTTTACCGGAATCACAATATAAATTCCCGTAATTATCATTTTCTATGTGATTCAGATTCCTTATAATAAAAATATCACAAAAAATAGTAAAAGGCAATGGTGCTTTTGTGCAGATTGCCAGAAAGGAATCAACATGGAAAAAAAGAAAAAGAAGTTTGGCGTCAAGGATCAGATATGCTATCTGTTCGGAGATGTGGGAGGCAGTTTTGTAAATCTGTATGTCGATGCGTATTTTCTTGTGTTCTGCACCTATGTGCTGGGTGTCAGTACTTATTTCATGGGAACACTGTTCCTGATCGCAAGAATATGGGACGCGATCAATGACCCGCTGATGGGGTCAATACCGGACCGGCATATGCTGGGGAAGAGCGGGGACCGGTTCAAACCCTATATCAAACTGTTCATGCTGCCGCTGGCATTGAGCGGGGTGCTCTGTTTCACCAATGTGTCAGGATTTGCCGATCTCTGGAAACACGCGTGGGTGTGTTTTGCCTACATTGCATACGGAATGTGTTACACTGGCGCCTCGATGCCATATGGTTCGCTGGCGACGGTGATCACTTCCGATCCGGTTGAAAATGCCAAGCTCTCCCGCGCACGTTCCTTCGGGGGTGCGATCGTGGGGATCCTTCTGTCCCTCGTCCCGCAGTTCATCTATGACAAGGACACCAACCCGGTTCCCATGGCGTTTTTCGTGATCGCGGTCATCTTTGGCCTGGGCAGTATCCTGGCATACACGATCCTGCTGGCGGGCAGCACGGAGCGCATTCATTATGAAGTCAAAAAGGATACATACAAGTACAGCGAGGTTTTGAAAAACTGTATGGGTAACCGTCCGCTGATCGGCTGTATGGTAGCGGCGATCGGATTTTTGTTTTACAACACGGGATTTGGACAGATATCGTCCTACATGTTCAAGGAATACTATCATGATACTTCGATCATAACTTTTGCAACCCTGATCACGATGCCGCTGATGCTGCTCATCTTTCCGCTGATCCCAAAGCTGGTGCGCAGGTTCGGAAAAGTTGGCTCTGTGCTGTACCCGTGCATAGGAGGTGTCGCGCTCAGTGCGCTGCTGTTCTTTGTCCCGATCGGGAACCCGTGGGTTTATCTGGCGATCAATGCGGTGGCAGTGATCGGACCGATGTGTTATGCACTCAATTGCTGGGCGATCGTCTCGGATTGTATCGAGTACCATGAATATAAGTTTGGACAGCGGGCAAACGGATCGATCTACTCGATCTACACCTTCTCCCGGAAGATCGGAAGTGCCCTGGCATCTGCATTTGCCAGCTATTCCCTGGGGCTGATCGGCTATGTGTCCGGTGTGAATCAGCAGACGGCAGAGGTTGCCGGGCGTATCCGATATCTGGTTACGGCAGTGCCGCTGATCGCATGTATCCTGATCTGTGTCGGACTCGGACTGATCTTTAATCTGAAAAAGGAACAGAGTGCGAAGATTCATGAGGAACTGGAAAGAAAACATGCAGAGGAGGAAGCAGTATGATAAAGGAACAGATAATGACACCTTGTGGTGAGATCAGGGGAACTTCCTGCCAGTATCCGGGCGTAGTCTCCTTTAAGGGGATCCGTTTTGCGACGGCGGGACGGTGGGCGTATCCGCAGGTTGTGGAGCGCTGGGACGGAGTGTATGATGCTGCCAGATATGGCGCCTGCAGCTATCAGCCGAGAGCTTTTTACGACGAGGCGGCTGTGCCGGAGAAAGCTTTTTATTACAACGAGTTTCGCAAAGGTGAGCAGTATGCTTACGATGAGGACTGTCTGTTCCTGAATATATGGACACCGGCGGATGCTTCGCCGGACAGCAAGCTGCCGGTGCTGCTCTACATTCATGGCGGCGGTTTTACAGGCGGATGCGGACATGAGAAACATTTTGACGGTCCGGTGTGGCCGACGCAGGGCGTTGTTGCCGTGACGATCAACTACCGCCTTGGCCCGATGGGATTTCTGTGTCTGCCCGAGCTTGCCGGGGAGGCGGGGCACTGCGGAAATTACGGGTTGTTTGACCAGATCGCTGCGTTAAAGTGGGTTCAGAGAAACATTGGCGCTTTTGGCGGAGATGCCGGGAACGTGACAGTCATGGGGCAGAGTGCCGGGGCGATGAGCGTGCAGTTGCTCTGTGTCAGCCCGCTGACGGATGATCTGTTCGCCAAGGCGGTTATGAGCAGCGGCGGCGGTGTCAGCAAAATGCTTCCCGTAGCGGCGCCTTACGACAAGCAGTACCCGTTTTGGCAGAAGGTGATGGAGCGTGCCGGCTGCAGCTCGCTGGCTGCGTTTCGCAAGATCAGCCCGGAGAAGCTGTTTGCAGCATGGCAGGAGGAGAAAGCTGCCCAGCCCAGGATGTCACAGATGATGGGGCCGTGTATGGATTCCTGCCTGCTCACCAAAAGTTCTGTGGAGTCGGCGCAGAGCGGGGAGCAGAAAAATATTCCGTACATGATGGGCTCTACCAGCCACGATGTCATGCCGCCATTTATCTTCAAAATGGCAAAAGACTGGTGCCGCCAGCAGGCTGATCAGGGAAAGCAGCTAAGCTATGCCTGGTTTTTTGACAGAATGCTTCCCGGTGACGAGAACGGGGCATGGCACAGCAGCGATCTGTGGTACTGGTTTGGAACCTTGAAGAACTGCTGGCGTCCGATGACGGACAAGGATTATGCGCTCAGCCGTCAGATGAGTACGTATCTGACGAACTTTGCCAGGACCGGTGACCCGAACGGGACGGGCCTGACCAGGTGGCTGCCGGTGGAAAAGGGGCAGAATAAGGTGCTGCGTCTGGGAGAGAAGGAGACACACATGGGCGGTGTCAGCATGGCAAAACTCAATTACACCATGCTGACAAACAAGGCGGTTGGCGAGTAGGATCCGAACAGGCTCCGGCAAGACCTTCACGATGGCAGATATCATACAGGCACTGCAGAAGCCGACTCTGGTGATCGCGCACAATCAGACCCTCGCGGGGTAAGCGACAGGGGCAGCTCCGATTTGCCCCCGCTTCTGCCTGCCCGTAACGGCGGGGAAGTTCTGGCCGGTGGGGCGTACCGTCCGGTAAAGGGTGTGGGTATCCGGATTGGGTATATGCTAATAGTGACGTAGTGGACAGAGGCAGAGCATTTGAAATAATAGGAGCAAAAATCAGATTGTGCAATATTGCTAAATGTGGTAAAATTGAAATACAATGGTGAAGAGGTGGGCTCGATGGAAAAGACAGAATGGCATCCGGCGTTTTGTGCCGCAATGCGTTTGGAACTTAGAGACAATCCGGCATTAGAGTTCCATGATGAACATAATTTGAATGTAGATCCGCTTAGGGTGGATCTGCTGATTATTCATAAATCATCTGATGTAAAAATAGATAATCATATAGGCGAATTTTTCGGAGACAACAATATCCTTGAATACAAAAGTCCGACGGATCATGGGTACAATGAATATGGGCTGTATCAGGCCATGTCATATGTGTACTATTATTACGATAGACACAGGACTATGGATGTTACATTATCTATGGTTGTCAGCAAGAGCCATTTCAATCTGCTTAAATGGTTTGACAGACAGGGTATCCGATATAGCAGGAGACACCAGGGCATTTATGATATTTCTGATCTGCAGTTTATCAAATGTCAGGTTATAATAACAGAAGAGATTGATAATGACAATTTCAGATGGTTATCTGCCCTTACTGACAAGCTGACAGAATCGAAAGCAAGGGATGTTATATCTACGGCCTATGCTATGCCACAAGGCGAGAACAAGCGGCTTGCAGAGACCGTCGTAGATGTACTTTCGTCTGCAAACGTAAAGTTGTTTGAAAAGATAAAGGAGGATGATATTATGGCATCGGCATTGATGGAATTGATGAAACCAGAGGTAAATAAAAAAGTTGAAGAAGAACGAAATATGATGGCTCAAATAGTAAGCGCTCTTATGGCTGGTAAGGACAATGATACTATTATAAGAGAATTAAATTGTACATTGGATCAGATAATACCAATGCGTACAGCTATGGGTAAATAACGTAAATGAAAATAAGATATTTGATGTCAATCCCCAAGGAATATGATTTCCCTGGGGATTTTGTATGATGGAGGATAGTGGAGATAAAAAGGCTGGATATCATGGTGTGCGCTATTTATTACCGTTGCAACGGTAAAAGGTGTGGATATGCGGATTCTGGACCAGAAAGGGAGGGAAGTGCCTGCCGGAGAAGCAGGGGAAATCTGTATCTTTGAGAAACTGCGTATACAAGGAAATAATAACAGGTGACAAACAAAAGTTCCGAAAATATCTTCTTTTCTCTGTACAAAGACAAGTTCGTGTGTTATAATCAAAAGTACTTTTGGGGTTGATGCGGATACTTTATTCACATTAAAATCATGGAGGTGATTTTGTCTTATGTTGTTCAAACTGCACAGTGAATACCAGCCGACGGGCGACCAGCCCGAGGCGATCGCGGAGCTCGTGAAGGGCTTTCAGGAAGGCAACCAGTTTCAGACTTTGCTGGGTGTCACAGGTTCCGGTAAGACTTTCACGATGGCAAACATCATACAGGCGCTGCAGAAGCCGACTCTGGTGATCGCGCACAATAAGACTCTTGCAGGGCAGCTCTATGGCGAATTCAAGGAATTTTTCCCTGAAAATGCGGTAGAATATTTTGTGTCCTACTACGATTACTATCAGCCGGAGGCGTATATCCCGTCATCGGACACTTATATCGCAAAGGATTCCGCTGTAAATGACGAGATCGACAAGCTGCGGCTGTCTGCAACAGCATCACTGACAGAACGCAGGGATGTCGTGGTCGTCGCCAGCGTTTCCTGCATCTATGGTCTGGGAAGTCCCGACGAATATCAGGGGATGATGTTATCCCTGCGGCCGGGCATGACAAAGGACAGGGACGAGGTGATACGCGCCCTGATCGAGATGCAGTATGACCGCAACGATATGGAGCTTGACAGAGGGCGTTTCCGCGTACACGGCGATGTGGTTGACATTCACCCCGCACAGGGCGGCGAATACTGGATCCGGGTGGAATTTTTCGGTGATGAGATCGACCGCATCGCGGAGGTCGATCCGGTCACGAACAAGGTCAATGCCACGCTGGAGCACACCACGATCTTTCCTGCGTCGCACTATGTCGTCGCGCCGGAGCGGATCGCCAAGGCGTGCGATGCCATCGAGGCGGAGATGAAGGAACGCGTGCGCTATTTTAAGAGTGAGGACAAGCTGCTCGAGGCGCAGCGGGTGTCGGAGCGGACAAACTTTGATATCGAAATGCTGCGCGAGACCGGATTCTGCTCCGGGATCGAGAATTACTCGAGGCATCTGAACGGAACCAAAGAGGGGGAACCGCCGTACTGTCTGATGGATTTCTTTACGGATGATTTCCTGATCATCATCGACGAGTCGCACATGACGATCCCGCAGATCCGCGGCATGTACGCCGGCGACCGCTCGCGGAAGAACACGCTCGTAGAGTACGGTTTCCGTCTTCCGTCCGCGCTGGACAACAGACCGCTGCGGTTTGAGGAGTTTGAGGAGAAGATCGACCAGATGCTCTTCGTGTCCGCGACGCCCAATGAGTATGAGAGACAGCATGAGCTGCTGCGCACGGAACAGATCATCCGGCCGACAGGACTGCTCGACCCGGAGATCGAGATCCATCCTGTGGAGGGGCAGATCGACGATCTGATCGCGAGGATCAACGCGGAGACGGCAAAGCACAACAAAGTGCTGGTGACGACGCTGACAAAGCGCATGGCGGAAGATCTGACGAAATATATGTCCGAGGTGGGTGTCCGTGTGAAGTATCTGCACTCGGATATCGACACGCTCGAGCGCGCCCAGATCATCCGTGATATGCGTCTTGACGTGTTTGACGTGCTCGTCGGCATCAACCTGCTGCGTGAAGGACTCGATATACCCGAGATATCGCTGGTGGCGGTTCTTGATGCGGACAAGGAGGGATTTCTGCGCTCTGCGACCTCCCTGATCCAGACTGTCGGGCGGGCGGCGAGAAATGCAGAAGGGCATGTAGTCATGTACGCCGATACGATCACGGATTCCATGCAGGTGACGCTGGACGAGACCGCCAGAAGGCGCGCGATCCAGCAGAAATATAACGAAGAGCACGGCATCACGCCGCAGACGATCAAGAAGGCGGTGCGCGACCTGATCAGCATCTCTAAGGCAGTGGCAAAGGAAGAGCAGAAGTTTGCAAAAGATCCCGAGTCCATGAATGAGAAGGAACTGAAAAAACTGATCGATACTGTCGAGAAAAATATGCGCAAGGCGGCTGCCGACCTCAACTTTGAGGCGGCGATGGAGCTGCGCGACAAGATGATGGAGCTCAAGAAACAGCTACAGGAGATGACAGGCGGGCTGTGAATTGCGGACAACAAAACAGCAGCATGTTGACGAAAGGAAAATAAAAGCACAAAACAGTGAAATAGAATGGTGGAAAGGTATGGTACGAAGATGGACAGAGAACAACTGAAAATGCTTCCAAAGGGAGAAGTCATTAAGATTCGCGGGGCGAATGAGCACAATCTGAAAAACATCGATCTGGATATTCCCAGAAACAAGTTTGTGGTGCTGACGGGACTGTCCGGTTCCGGCAAGTCCTCCCTGGCATTTGACACGATCTACGCGGAGGGGCAGCGGCGGTATATGGAGTCGCTCTCCTCTTACGCCAGACAGTTTCTGGGACAGATGGAAAAGCCGAATGTGGAGCGCATAGACGGTTTGTCGCCGGCGATCTCGATCGACCAGAAGTCCACAAACCGCAATCCGCGCTCGACGGTCGGTACGGTGACAGAGATCTATGATTATTTCAGGCTTCTGTATGCGCGCATCGGGATCCCGCACTGTCCAAACTGCGGCAGGGAGATCAGGCGCCAGACGATCGACCAGATGGTAGACCAGATCATGGAGCTGCCGCAGGGCACGAAACTCCAGTTGCTCGCACCGGTCGTGCGCGGCAGGAAGGGCGAGCACGCCAAGGTGCTTGACCGCGCAAAGAAGAGCGGATATGTGCGCGTCCGCATCGACGGCAATCTGTACGATCTGTCCGAGGAGATC
This sequence comes from Lachnospiraceae bacterium, assembly GCA_021770755.1. GTDB lineage: Bacteria > Bacillota > Clostridia > Lachnospirales > Lachnospiraceae > COE1. Next base: position 161,644 of record JAETQI010000002.1, on the reverse strand, counting down.
AAGCTGGAGAAAAATATCAAGCACAATATCGAGATCATCGTGGACAGGATCGCGGTGAAGGAGGGGATCGAGAGGAGACTGACAGACTCCATCGAGAATGTCATGGCGCTCTCTGACGGACTGCTGATGGTCGATGTGATCGACGGCGAGATGATGAATTTCTCCGACAGCTTTGCCTGCCCCGACTGCAATATCAGCATTGACGAGGTGGAGCCGAGGAGCTTTTCGTTCAACAATCCGTTCGGCGCCTGTCCGGAGTGCTTCGGACTTGGATACAAGATGGAGTTTGACATCGACCTGATCATACCGGACAAAAGCCTCAGCATCAACCAGGGGGCGATCACGGTCATGGGCTGGCAGTCGTGCGCGGACAAGGGAAGCTTTACGAATGCGATCCTGCAGGCGCTGTGCAAGGAGTACGATTTCTCTCTCGACACACCGTTTGAGGAGCTGTCAGACAAAGTGAAAAACGTGCTGGTGAACGGGACAAATGGCAGGGAAGTGACAGTTCATTACAAGGGACAGCGCGGGGAGGGAACGTATCCTGTCGCATTTGAGGGTCTGCTCAAAAACGTGGAGCGCAGATACCGGGAAACTGCGTCCGAGGGCATCAAACAGGAGTACGAGACGTTCATGCGCATCACGCCCTGCAAGGAGTGCGGCGGGAGACGTCTGAAAAAGACTTCCCTGGCGGTGACAGTCTGCGATAAGAATATCTACGAGATCACCTCCATGTCGATCAGCAACCTGTACAATTTTCTGGACACGATGGAGCTGACAAAACAGCAGCAGTTGATCGGAAAGCGCATTTTAAAAGAGATCCGCGCGAGGGTGGGATTTCTTGCAAGCGTCGGGCTTGAATATCTGTGTCTGTCCAGGGGAACCGCTTCCCTGTCGGGCGGTGAGGCACAGCGCATCCGTCTGGCGACGCAGATCGGTTCCGGACTAGTCGGCGTGTGCTATATCCTGGACGAGCCCAGCATCGGCCTGCACCAGCGGGATAATGACAAGCTGCTGGCTGCACTGCGCAATCTGCAGGGACTTGGCAATACGTTGCTCGTCGTGGAGCATGACGAGGATACCATGCTGGCGGCGGACCATGTGATCGACATCGGACCCGGCGCCGGGGAACACGGCGGGGAAGTGATCGCGCAGGGAACGGCGCAGGAGATCATGCAGGTGCCGGAATCCATCACGGGACAGTATCTGAGCGGGAAGATACGGATTCCCGTGCCGGCGGCAAGGAGAAAACCGACGGGGTGGCTTACGGTGAAAGGAGCGGCGGAGAACAACCTCAAAAATATCGATGTGAAGTTTCCGCTTGGCGTGTTCACCTGTGTGACAGGGGTGTCCGGTTCCGGCAAATCCTCCCTTGTCAATGAGATCCTGTACAAATATCTGGCAAAACAACTGAACCGGGCGCGCACCATTCCGGGCAAGTTCAAGAAAATAGAAGGGGTGGATCAGCTCGACAAGGTGATCGCCATCGACCAGTCGCCGATCGGCAGGACGCCGCGGTCGAATCCGGCGACTTACACGGGCGTGTTTGATCAGATCCGTGACCTGTTTGCCTCGACTGTCGACGCGAAGGCGAAGGGCTACAGCAAGGGGCGTTTTAGCTTTAATGTCAAGGGCGGACGGTGCGAGGCGTGCGGCGGTGACGGCATCATCAAGATCGAGATGCATTTCCTGCCGGATGTGTATGTGCCGTGCGAGGTCTGCCAGGGAAAGCGCTACAACCGGGAGACGCTCGATGTGAAATACAAGGGAAAGAGCATCTACGATGTGCTGGACATGACCGTCGAGGAGGCGATGACGTTCTTTGAACCTGTTCCTTCTATTAAAAGAAAGATCGAGACTTTATATGATGTGGGGCTCTCTTATATCAGGCTGGGACAGCCCTCGACGACGCTCTCCGGCGGCGAGGCGCAGCGCATCAAGCTCGCGACGGAGTTAAGCCGCCGGAGCACCGGCAAGACGATCTATATCCTGGACGAGCCGACGACAGGGCTTCACTTCGCGGATGTGCACAAGCTGGTCGAGATCCTGCAGCGTCTTGCGGAGGGCGGCAACACGGTGATCGTCATCGAGCACAACCTGGACGTGATCAAGACCGCGGACTACATCATCGATATCGGTCCGGAGGGCGGGGACGGCGGCGGCACGGTGATCGCGGAAGGAACGCCGGAGCACATTGCCAAGTGCCCTGAATCTTATACGGGCATCTATGTGAAAAGGATGCTGGAGCGGGCGAAAAAAGCAAAGTAGTAAATGCGGATATACGGATCGGAAAGATTGACGAGATCGATCCGGCATGTTATGATAGAGACAAGTAAGAGAAAGAGAGGTACGAACATGAGGGTATAGTCTGCTGTGGCAAACAAAAAACGTGACAGACAAGGCATTAACGATGCCGGCGTTTTTGTGTTACCATGAGTGGATCATGCCCTCGGTTTCCGGCCTCTTTTTTGCGTGGAGATTTTGAGTGCATTTTCCTAAAAACTTGATTTATTAGATGAAGGAGTGCATGAAGATGAAAAAGTTCCAATCCGTCTTACATTATCTAAAGTTATATATCAAAAGTTTTCAGTTTGTCTGCGGGTCATCAGGGAAACTGACAGCGGCATTGCTGCTGCTGATCCCTGTACAGGCATTGCTGCCCACCGTGACGTTGTATCTCACAAACAGGATCATCAGCCAGGTACAGTCCGGGCATCCGAATCGGCTGTCACTGCTGCTGGCAGTGTGGGGGATCGCGTTTGTCGCGGGTAATCTGGCATCGCCGATGGTCACGTTTGTGCAGGGGCAGTTGACTGACCGGCTTACGTACAGGCTCAATTTCAGTATTATGGAGCAGTCGGAGAAGCTCCAGACGATCGATCATTATGAGGACAGCGGATTTCGCGATCAGCTCAGCCTGCTGAGCAGTGAATCGAGCTGGCGTCCAGTCAATCTGCTTGTATTTGGGTCAAGCCTGATGATGAACGTGGTATCGCTGGTGTCCATGTTTGTCCTGCTATGTTCTTTTCAGCCAGTCATTGCGGCGCTGCTTTTTACCGCGCTGATCCCGCAGGGTGTTCTTTCCTATAAGATACAGCAACAGGCATTTGAGACGCTGGTCTCCAACAGTGAGGATTCCAGAAAGCTCGCTTATTATTCCGGGACGCTGCTGTCGGCAGAGCACATCAAAGAGGTCCGGCTGTATCATTTATACGGCTTTTTTCAGAATAAATATAGAAGTGCATATCGGAGGATCCATGCCAGCGTGCAGAAGGGCAGGATCAGACAATGGATCTTTGCCTCGGTATTTCTGATCCTTACCGGTGCGGTCAGCGTTCTGGGATTCTGTCAGATCACCTATGCTGTCTGCGGTCACAGACTGGATATCGGCACGATACTGGTCTATACGTCAGCCATTGTCTATACGATCCAGGGGATCAGCAGGTTTGTGGAGGATTCCAGCCTGCTTTATGACACGTTGCTGTACATGTCCGATCTTTTCGCATATCTGGCGATCGAGAACACTGCGGGATTTAACGGGACAAAGGAATGGACGGATTTTGGGGAAATGAAGGTCGAGAACTTGTCTTTCCGGTATCCGCAAGGCGAAAAGCAGGTTCTTGACAAGGTTTCATTTTCGGTAAAAAAGGGAGAAAAGATCGCCATTGTCGGGGAGAACGGCGCGGGAAAATCGACGCTGGTAAAGCTGATCTTAAGATTGTATCGGCAGAGCGGCGGTACTGTGAAGTTTGACGGAGTCTGTTTTGAGGAATTTGATATCGAGTCATACAGAAAGCAGTTCTGCGCCGTGTTTCAGGATTTTTCCAGATTTGACCTGACTGTGCGTGAAAATGTCACACTCTCGGAGGTTTGCACACAGAAGACGGACGAGGACGTTCTGGCGGCATTGAGACAGAGCGGCTTTGCGGAGGGAGCGGGCGGTGAGATATCCTGCGGCCAGATGCTCGGCAAACGGTTTGGGGATTCCAGGGAACTATCGGGAGGACAGTGGCAGAAGCTTGCGCTGGCGCGCGCATTTTATATGGATGCCGATATCCTGATCCTGGATGAGCCGACCGCGGCGCTGGATCCCGGGACAGAATTTCTGGTGTTTGGCAAGTTCATGGAACTCTCAAAGGATAAGACGGTTTTGTTTGTCACACACCGCATGGCAAGCGTTGTCAATGCGGATAAAGTTCTGTTTCTTGGAGCGGGCAGGGTGCTGGGATTTGATACGCACGAGGCGCTGCTTGGGACAAATGAGCGCTACAGGGAGATCTGCCGGATGCAGGCGTCGATGTATCAGGATATACAAAACCCAAAGAAAAACGGATCTAAGGTTTGACATTTCGCAGATTTGTGATAGAATTGTAACATAGTTGTAATAGTTCGGAACAAAATGCTGGATTTACGGCGTAGATTGTCAATGAGGCGTTTTTGAATGATTAGTGTAGAATGGGGATTTTTATGAAACAGCAAAAACACAGGCGCAAGGAATCTTTTTCGCTTCTTCTGATCTCCAACACGGGAAAAGAGACCAGGCAGTTTTTTCTCTCACTGAAGACGCTGCGGCTGATCATTATCCTGATGCTGTTGATCTGTATCACATTTGTATGGAACATATACCGGTCTGGGACGCATTACAAAAGTGAATCCGAACTCCGGCAGAAGCTGACATCAAGTGAACAGCAGGTGAAGCGGCTCGAGAGTGAAAGAGAGACTTTGAGTGCCCAGAACGCGGCTCTTACAGAAGAAAACGAACTGTACCGACAGGCGGAGATCGTAAAGGCGCAGATAGCGGAGATGTCCGAGGTGGAGCAGAGTACGGAGGAAGCGCCCGGGAAGGATACCTCTGTGCCAAGCCAGTATCCCTGTACGGCGGGAGGGCTCTTAAAGGAATCCTATTCGGAGGAGCACCCGTTCATCTCGATCAGTGCGCAGCAGGAGGACCGCATCACTGTGGCGGGAGACGGGACGGTCGCCTCGGTGGGGGCGGACGATACATATCCGGTCGTTATCGAGATCGATCACGGGAATGGCTACAGGTCGCGCTATATGTGCCGGCAGGATGTAACTGTGCAGGTGGAGACAGGACAGCAGGTGCAGAGCCGTGACACACTGATGGTCATCAATGCAAACGATACACAGTTTGATTACCAGGTGATCTACAATGAACAGGTGATCGATCCGCTGCTTGTATTGGAAGCGAAAGGTTAAAAGGAGGATATCATGTTGGGAAAAAACAAGAATTCTGCGTATGCGGATGATGGACGGGAGAAGGTCAGCACGCTGATCGGAAAGGAGACCACCTTTGACGGTGATCTGACTTCGGCGGAGACGATCCGGATCGACGGCGTGATCAACGGAAACTGTTCCTGCGAGAAAAAGCTGATACTCAGCGCGGAGGGACAGGTTAAGGGAAACATCACGGCACAGAGCGTGATCATCTCCGGAAGGGTGGATGGCGATATCACGGTCCAGGGAAAGCTGGAACTGTTGTCCACCGGCAAGATCGCCGGAAACATCACGGCAGGATCCCTTGTCATCGACGAGGGAGCGGCGTTTGACGGAAGATGTACGATGTCGTCGTCGGCACCGGTCAGCATGTATGGGGACGCAGAGGCGGAATGATAGATCCTGGAACTGCCACGGTTCAGTGAGACTGGACTGTGGCAGTTTTTTAAATAAAAAAACACTTTACAAAACAAGTGTCAGATAATATAATGAATTTACATAATATTTTGAAAATAACTAAAGTATTGTGAAAAAGCGGCCGATATAGTTACTGTAAACCGATTTGACGGCACTATTTGAGGTTCCAAAAGTTTTATTGTAAAAAAAGTATGAAAACCCTTTGAAAAATGGTTAAATTAGGTTATAATAGCTTAGTTACAGGTTGTCTTCATAGATATAAATGGAATGGGAATACTAAATTACCAGAAGATTATGCAGCGAAGCGAAGGAACGGAACTGTTCCTACATGATAAATGACTTGGTTTTACAAATTTGAATTCAAAGAAAGGGGCACATAGCCATGCAATACACAGATATTGGAATCGATCTTGGAACCGCGAGTATATTAGTTTACATCAGGGGGAAGGGCGTTGTGCTCAAAGAGCCTTCCGTTGTTGCTTTTGACAGGGATACACAGAAGATCAAAGCCATCGGAGAGGATGCGCGGCTGATGCTCGGAAGGACGCCGGGAAATATCGTGGCGGTCAGACCGCTCCGGCAGGGTGTCATTTCTGATTATAAAGTAACGGAGCAGATGATGAAGCACTTTATCCAGAAGGCGCTTGGCAGGAAGACTTTCCGAAAGCCGATCATCGCCGTATGTGTGCCGAGCGGCGTCACAGAGGTGGAGAAGAAGGCGGTTGAGGATGCGACTTATCAGGCAGGCGCAAGGGATGTCAAGATCATCGAGGAACCGATCGCTGCAGCGATCGGCGCGGGGATCGATATCTCAAAGCCATGCGGCAATATGATCGTGGATATCGGGGGCGGCACTTCTGATATCGCGGTGATCTCGCTTGGCGGCACGGTTGTCAGTGCATCGATCAAGGTCGCAGGCGATGACTTCGATGAAGCCATTGTCAGATATATGAGAAAAAAACACAATCTTTTGATTGGTGAGAGAACAGCAGAAGACATTAAGATCAAAATAGGTTCGGCATTTAAGAGGGCGGAAGTTGATTATCTGGATGTGAGGGGGCGCAACCTCGTCACAGGTCTGCCAAAGACGATCCGGGTCTCTTCCGAGGAGACGGAGGAAGCACTCCGCGAGACGACTTCCCAGATCATCGATACGATCCACAGCGTTCTTGAGAAGACTCCGCCGGAACTGGCGGCGGATATCGCAGACAGGGGGATCGTCCTCACGGGCGGCGGCAGTCTGCTCTGCGGGCTGGAGGATCTGATCGAATCGCGGACAGGTATCAACACGATGACCGCGGAGGATCCCATGACCGCGGTGGCGATCGGTACGGGCAAGTACGTGGAGTTCCTTGCAGGCAGCAGGGACGAGTGATTGGCAGACGGCGTTTCTTCCGACAGTGCCTGAACAGAATATGTCAAAGTTTTGAAGCGGATTAGGAGGAACTTATGCTTAGAGGTCTATACACATCATACACTGGTATGTTGAATGAGCAGTACAGAATGGATATCATGGCGAATAATCTGGCAAATGCGGATACGACCGGTTTCAAGAAGGAAGGTTCTACGAGCCAGGCATACTCGGAAGTGATGGCAGTCAAGATCAAGGATCTGACAGAGAATCCGAACACGCCCAGGAGACTTGGAAATATGAGTCTTGGCGTGAAGATCGGAGAGACTTTCACGGATTTTTCGCAGGGATCGCTCAGGGATACGGGGAACACGTATGATATCGCGCTTGGCGGAAACGGTTTTTTCAATATTGAGTTTACCAGCAAATCGGGCGAGACCTCCACAAAATATACGAGGGACGGTGGGTTTACCATCACCAAGGAAGGGTATCTTGTGACGAAGGACGGCGATTATGTCCTTGGTGAGAACGGCAGGATCCAGCTCTCTACGACAGCGGGCACTACGGTCTTTGACCGGAACGGGGATATCTATCAGGATGACAGGCTTGTGGCGAGCCTCAAGATATCGGATTTTGAGGATACGGATTATCTGACGCATTACGGTGAGACGATGTGGGATACCAAGGAGGGGGCAGTGGAGATCGACGTGGAAGATCCGGATGTCCGCCAGGGATATCTCGAGATGTCAAACGCGAATGTTGTCAAGGAAATGGTGAACATGATAACGATCTCAAGGCAGTACGAGTCAAATCAGAAGATGCTGACGACATTTGACGAGACGCTTGAGAAGACGATGACACTCAGCAAGCTTTGATAAGGGGGAAAGATAGATGGTACGATCATTGTGGACAGGCGCGACAGGTATGATCGCGCAGCAGTTAAATGTAGATAATATTGCCAATAACCTCGCCAACGTGAACACGACAGGTTATAAGTCGGAGGTTATGGAGTTCAAATCACTTTTATATCAGACGATACAGACGAGGACCACGACTGCAAACGGTGCGAATAAACCGATCGGCGCAGAGGTGGGACTGGGTGTCCGGAATTCTTCGATCACCTCGATCTTCACGGACGGAAGCCTGCTCGAGACGCCCGGCTCCGCGAACTTTGCGCTGAACGGAAACGGCTTTTTCGGGATCAGGGGCGCGGACGGCAATACATACTATACACGGAACGGTAATTTCGTCTTTGCGGTCGGACCAGAAGGGATCACACTGGAGACGACAGACGGACTTCCCGTGCTGGACTCCGAGGGGGAGCCGATCATTCTCGAGGATGATGATATCGTCACCAGCAAGATCACGGTGGGACGCAACGACGGCATGCTGTATTATCCGAATGAAGAAGGCGTTCCGGAGAGTCTGGAGGTTTCGATCGGGCTCTGGCAGTTCAACAATCCGGCAGGTCTGAGCAAGGAAGGCGACAGCCTGTATTCGGAGACTTCGGCGAGCGGAGAGGCGATGAACGAGGCGGAGAACGATAACCTGCCCAAGACAAAAATGATCCAGGGATATCTGGAGGGCTCCAATGTCCAGATCGCGGATGAGATGGTCAATCTGATCGTGGCGCAGAGAGCTTATGAGATGAACTCCAAGGTGATTACGACTTCGGATGAGATGCTTCAGCAGGCAAACCAGTTGAAGAGATAACATAAAGGGGATGAGTGTAGTATGGATATTGGCGGGATAGGTTCTGCGTACGCAGATTACATGACAAACCAGGCTTCCAACAGCAAGGCGGAGACGCTGCAGAGTAAGCTTGAAAATGGCAGTACGGCGGCGGATGAGAAAGAACTCAAAGAGGCGTGCAAGGAGTTTGAGTCCTATTTTGTGGAGCAGGTCTTCAATTCGATGATGGAGACGACAAAAGTTTTCTCAGATGACGATGAAAATGGCTATGCGACAAAAATGGTAGATTATTTTAAGGATTTTGCAGTGCAGGAATTGTGCGATAATGTGACGGACGGCGATGGTCTGGGACTGGCCAATATTCTGTACGAGCAGATGAAACGCAATTACGGTATCGGGGTAGTGCAGCCGGAAGAGCTTTCAGCGGAATAGGAAATATTTCTGGAGAAAAACAGCCGACCTTGTTTGAAAGAACAGGTCGGCTGTTGCATTATGGAGGGACAGGCGACTTGGAGAAACTGAAAGGTTTTGTCGAGCATGTGATATTTAAAAACGCCGATAACGGTTACGGGGTGATCAATCTCAAGGTGGAGGATCTGGAGATTACCTGTACCGGGATCTTCACCAATCTGGACGAGGGTGAGAGTATCGAGGCGGAGGGAACTTACGTAGAGCATGCAGTCTACGGAAAACAATTTAAGGTGGAACGGTTTGCTGTGATCGCGCCGGAGGACAGGGTCGCGGTGGAGCGCTATCTGGGGTCGGGCGCGGTCAAGGGAGTCGGCGCGGCGCTCGCCGCCCGCATCGTGCGGCATTTCGGGGATGATACGTTTCGGATCATCGAGGAGGAACCCCACAGGCTTGCGGAGATCAAGGGGATCAGCGAGCGCAAGGCGCGGGAGATCGCGGAGCAGGTCGAGGAGAAAAAGGACGCCAGGGATGCGATGTTCTTCCTGCAGAAGTATGGCATTTCCAACACGCTGGCAGTTAAGATCTACAAGCAGTACGGGATGGGACTGTATAAGATCATGCAGGAGAATCCGTACAAGCTGGCGGAGGATGTGACTGGCATCGGCTTTCGCATCGCGGATGAGATCGCATCGCGCATCGGGATCCACACGGACTCGGATTACAGGATCAGAAGCGGGATACTGTATACACTGCTACAGGCAGGGGCGGAGGGACATGTCTTTCTGCCGCAGGGACAGCTACTGGAAAAAGCTGCCGATATGCTGGGGCTTCGGCCGGAGCAGATCGAGCCGCAGATCACTAACCTTGCGATCGACAGGAAGCTTGTGATCAAGGAAAAAGAGCTGGATGACGGAGAGAAAATGCTGTGCATCTACAGTACGGGTGCCTACTACGCGGAGCTGAACTGCGCCAGAATGCTCTATGAGCTCCAGCGGGCGTTCGACGGGGCGGAGCGCTTTACAAAAGTGGAGCTGGAACAGCTCGAAAAGAAGATCGGGAAGCTGGAGGAGGCCAGCCATATGGAGCTGGATTCGCTTCAGCGCAAGGCTGTGACGGAGGCGGTTCAAAACGGGATCTTTATCCTCTCCGGCGGTCCTGGTACCGGAAAGACGACGACGATCAACATGATCATCCGCTACTTTGAGCAGGAGGGCATGGATATCTTCCTGGCAGCGCCCACAGGAAGGGCGGCAAAGCGCATGACAGAGGCGACGGGATTTGAGGCGAAGACGATCCACCGGCTGCTGGAGTTAAACGGTGATATGTCGGATGACAGGCAGTCATCCGCTGTGCATTTTGAGAAGAACGAGCTCAATCCGCTGGAGGCGGATGTCATCATCATCGATGAGATGTCGATGGTGGATATCCATCTGTTTCAGTCGCTGTTAAAGGCGATCGCGCCGGGAACGAGGCTTGTGATGGTCGGGGACAGGAACCAGTTGCCAAGCGTCGGGCCGGGGCAGGTGCTCAAAGACCTGATGGTGAGCGGGTGCATCGCCACGGTCGTGCTGTCAAAGATCTTCCGGCAGGCGGGTGAGAGCGACATCGTGGTCAATGCACACTATATTAATGAAGGAAAAGCGATCAGGCTGGACAACAAGAGCAGGGACTTTTTCTTTCTGGAGCGGGATAATGTCAATGTGATCTATAAACATATGATCCTGCTGATCACGGAAAAACTGCCAAGATATGTAAAGGCGGGAATCTATGATATCCAGGTGCTCACGCCGATGCGAAAGGGAGCGCTTGGCGTGGAGACCCTAAACGGGATCCTGCAGCAGTATCTCAACCCGCCCTCTCCGGAGAAGCTTGAGCTGGCGCACGGCGACGGCGTGTTCCGCCTGGGCGACAAGGTGATGCAGATCAAAAATAACTATCAGCTTGAGTGGGAAGTCGTCAGCAGATACGGCATTGCAGTGGACAGCGGGCAGGGTGTATTTAACGGAGATGTGGGTATCATAAAAGAGATCAACGAGACGGCAAAGACGGTGGTCGTGGAGTATGACGATCTGCGCAGGGTCACCTACCCGATCACCGGGCTTGACGAGATCGAGCTTGCCTATGCCGTCACGATCCACAAGTCACAGGGCAGTGAGTACCCTGCGGTGATCCTGCCGCTGCTCACCGGTCCGAAGATGCTGTTTAACAGAAACCTGCTCTACACCGGCGTCACGCGGGCGAAAAACTGTGTGACGATCCTGGGGAGCAGGGAGACGGTCAGCCAGATGATCGCCAACGAGAACGAGCAGAAGCGATATACAGGGTTAAAGGAAAGAATATGCGAGATCATGAATCAGGAAACAGAATAAAGGACGCGCTGCTTGGCATGGCATTTCCGCGGCGGTGCCCTGTGTGCGACGAGCCTGTGCCGATGGGAGACGGGCTGATCTGCAGCCAGTGCAGGACAAAACCGCAGTACATCGTCGAGCCTCGGTGCAGGCGGTGCGGAAAACAGCTTATGGGGGAGCCGGGGGAGTCTGGCGCGGGAGAATACTGTCAGGACTGTACGCGGCGAAAACATGTGTATGATCACGGTTATGCCCTGTATGACTATCAGAGTATGCGCAAGAGCATCTACCGTTTCAAGTATGGCAGGCGGTGCGAGTACGCGGCGTTTTATGCGCAGGATATCTGCGGGCGGCTTGCGGATGAGATCCGCATGATGCAGGCGGATTCCATCATCCCGGTCCCGGTCCACGCCTCGCGCAGAAGGAGCAGGGGATACAACCAGGCAGAGCTTGTCGCGGCGGAGCTGTCAAGGCTCACGGGGATAACGATGTATGAAAAACTGGTGAAAAGAGTCAGGAAAACAGTGCCCCAGAAAGAACTTACCATACAAGAAAGACAAAATAATTTGAAAAAGGCTTTCAATATTACCTCAAATGTTGTAAAATTAAAGAAAACAATTCTTGTCGATGACATATACACGACAGGGAGTACATTGGATGCCGTTGCCCTGGAGTTAAAGCGGCATGGAGTAAAGTCGGTTTATTTCATAGCACTCTGCATCGGCGAAGGGATGTAGGAATAAAATTATCAATGGAGGGATTTTCAATGAATGTAAGAAACTGTAGAAAATGTGGCAAGCTGTTCAATTACATATCGGGGATGCCGATCTGTCCGGCGTGCAAGGATAAGCTTGAGGAAAAGTTTCAGGCGGTGAAGAAGTACATCCGCGAGAACCGTCTGGCGGATATCAAGCAGGTTGCTGAGGACTGCGAGGTTGAGGTGGGTCAGATCCAGCAGTGGATCCGTGAGGAGCGCCTGGAGTTTACGGAGGATTCCCCGGTAAAGATCCCGTGCGAGAACTGCGGAGCGTCGATCCGGTCAGGAAAGTACTGCGAGAAGTGCAAGCGCGAGATGACGAACAATCTTTCCAGCGTGATGGATAAGCCAAAGGCTGTACTGGTGGAGCCCAAGAAGCCGCAGTCCACAGGGAATAAGATGCGTTTCCTCGACAGACAGTAGCTTTATGACCGCATAAGGAAGGACCGTTATGTTGAATGAAGAAAGAGTCCGGCTGATGACAAAAATGGCATGTTACGAGGCGGATGAGGGGAGGAAGAATGTCGCGATCGGGAATTATTTCCGGGGCGATTATATCGGACTTCAGGTCATCAAGTCGATCATCAGCGCAACGATTGCGTATGTTATTTTATTTGCAATGTTTATTTTCTATGATTTTGAAGTTTTTATGGCAGACATCTACAAGATGGATCTGTTCGGTTTTGCAAAGTCAGTGATTATTTATTATCTGATCTTTACGGCGGCATATGCATTGATCTCGTACGGGGTATATACCTATCGGTATACAAAGGCAAGAAAGAGCCTTAAAACATATTACAATAATCTCAAAAAACTTGCTTATATGTATGAGCGGGAGACCAAAAAATGATTTTTGGGATAGGTTGGAGAGGAAATAATTATGACAGACCTTTTGGTTTTTAGGGAACAGTTGAGGAAGTTTTATAGCAGATATGAGCTGTATCTCACGCCAATCTTTAAGTTTTTGCTGGCGCTCGTGACGCTGGTCATGATCAACAGCAGCATCGGTTACATGAGCGAACTGAAAAAAGCGGTGGTCGTTCTGGTACTTGCGCTTATATGTTCGTTCCTGCCGATGAATTTTATCGTGTTCGTGGCAGCGGCGGTCACGCTCGGACACCTGTACAAATTTTCAATGGAATGTGCACTGGTGGCGCTGGTGGTGTTTCTGCTGCTGTTCATTCTCTATTTTCGGTTTTCGTCCAGGGATACGATCGCTGTGCTGTTCACACCGCTTTGCTTCATGCTGAAGATCCCCTATGTGATGCCGATCGCAATGGGGCTTGTGGGAACACCGTTCTCGGCGGTGTCGGTCGCGAGCGGGACCATCGTGTATTACACGGTGAGTTATATGATCGACAATGCGTCGATGCTGAGCACCTTTGAGGACGACGGCGCGCTGGAGAAATTCCGCTATGTCATTGACGGGATGCTCGGGAACAAAGCGATGTATGTGACGCTGGCAGCTTTTGTTGCCACCTTGATCGTCGTGTATTTCATCCGGCGGCTCAGCGTCGATTATGCGTGGATGATCGCCATGATCACGGGGGCGCTTCTGGATGTACTGATTATGCTTTTCGGGGATCTGATGTACAACACGAACCTCTCGATCGTCGGACTGATCGTTGGCAGTGTGGTGTCGGTGGCGATCGCAAAGATACTGGAATTTTTTGTGTTCAATGTGGATTACTCCCGCACGGAGTATGTGCAGTTTGAGGATGATGAATATTATTATTATGTGAAGGCTGTCCCCAAGAATACAGTGGCGGCACCGCAGAAGCGGGTCAAGACGATCCGGGTGCCGGAAAAGGCAGTCAGGGAGCAGAAGAGGGATAGATAAAAAGGATGGATCAAAATGGATATGATTCTTGAACGTCTTAGTTCCTATATGGAGACGTTATCATTGCGCAGTTTTAACATCAGATGGCAGGATATAGTGGAGGTTATCATTATATCCTTTTTACTGTATCAGATCATGGCATGGGTAAAGCATACCAAGGTGTGGCTTCTCATGAAAGGGATCGTCATCATCATAGCATTCATCCTGCTGGCGATCGTTTTTAAGATGCACACGATCATATGGATCGTGGAGCATGTGCTGAGCATAGCGGTCACGGCGATGATCGTCATCCTTCAGCCGGAACTCAGGCATGCGCTCGAGGAGCTCGGGCGCAAGAGCTTCGTCACGAACCTGATCACGTTTGAGAAACCGACGGATGAGCGCTTTTCAGACAAGACGGTGAACGATCTGGTGAAGGCGAGCTTCGAGATGGGCAAGGTGAAGACGGGTGCGCTCATGGTGATCGAGCAGAATGTGCTGCTCACGGAATACGAGAGAACAGGTATTGAGGTGGATGGTCTGATCTCCAGCCAACTGATCATCAATATCTTTGAACATAATACGCCGCTGCATGACGGCGCGGTGATCATACGCGGAAACAGGGTGGTATCGGCAACCTGTTATCTGCCGCTGTCTGACAATATGCAGATCAGCAAGGAGCTGGGGACGAGGCACCGCGCGGGCGTGGGCATATCAGAGGTGACGGACGCGCTCACGATCATTGTGTCGGAGGAGACCGGTCATGTCAGTGTCACTTACGAGGGAAAACTGTACCGCAATCTCGACGCTAACGGGCTGCGGGAGAAGATCAGCATGATCCAGAATAAGGAAGTGGAGGAGAACAAGAAGCGCAGGCTCTGGAAAGGTAGGGCTAAAGATGAAAAATAGTATATTGAAGAAAGCGGTCAGACTGGTCGTGAACAATTTCGGACTAAAGATCCTGGCGGTGATCGTATCCTGCGGCTTGTGGGTTGTGGTTGACAACATCAACGATCCGCTTGATTCGGAGACCTTTTACAATGTACCGGTTGACATCATCAACGCGGATCTGGTGACAAATGAGGGGAAGGTCTATGACGTGCTGGACGGGACGGACGTGGTCAACGTCACGGTGCGGGGAAAGAAATCGCTGCTCTCGTATGTTGCGAAGGAGGACATCAGGGCAGTTGCAGACATGTCAGAGCTTACCTTCATGAACACGATCGGGATCAAGGTGTCGAGCACGCGCAGCAATTCGGATCTTGATTTCAAGACGAACATCGACAGCGTGAAACTGGCGATCGAGAATATGAGGGCGGATCAGAAGCCGATCAAGATCACGATCGCAGGGGAGCCGGCGGAAGGGTATGTGATCGGCGAGGCGAAGCCGAGCCAGAACGTCGTCCGGATCACGGGACCGGAGTCACAGATCGAACAGATCGATCATGTGGAGGCGGTGATCAGCGTGAACGGCTATTCTTCGGATATCAATACAAGCGCTGAGTTGAAGCTCTACGATGCAGAGAACAAGGAGATCCGGAACAGTTCGATCAAGATGAATATAACGACCGTCAATGTAGCCGTGACGATCCTTGGGACAAAGATCGTTCCGTTGAGTTTTGTCGTTCCGGATGAACCGGCAGAAGGGTATGTTGTGAGCGGGGAGCCGTTCAGCATGCCGGAGACAGTGACGATCGCGGGCAGGAGCAGTGTCCTGGACGGCATCTCAAAGATCGTCGTGTCGGATCCGGCGCTCAGTGTGGAGGACCGGACGGAAAATATGACTGCGGTGATCAACGTCAAAAAGTACCTGCCATCAGGGGTGCAGTTTGCTGACAGCAGCTTTGGCGGCAATGCAAGTGTCACGGTGGGGATTGAACAGCTTGTGACAAAGGAACTGCGCATACCGGCAAATTCAGCGCACTTTGCGGCTGGTTTTGCGGCGGGAGGCGAACCGCAGGATCTGAAGCTGACGCTGCGGGAGCTGGCGAACCAGGAGTATTATACGATCCGCATACGGGGCACCAGGGCAGCCGTGGATGCGGTGAACGCCGACGACGTGATCGGCGTGATCGACATGAACGCGCTCCTCGAGAAGCTGGGGCTTGCAGAGTGGGTTCCGGGCGTGTATCAGGGAGAGATCACGTTCAATAGCGTTCTGGATGAAGTGACGCTGGAACAGCCGTATCACATGACGGTTGTGCTGGAAGCGATGGAGCAGGAGGCTGACGAATAAATAAATTTTGGAGGATTGGAAGAGATGGCTAGATTATTTGGAACAGACGGAGTGCGCGGAGTGGCAAATGATGAGCTGACACCGATGCTCGCCATGCAGTTAGGTCAGGCGGGGGCGTATGTACTGTCGAAGGAAAACGAGCACAAGCCGACGATCATGGTGGGATGCGACACGCGCATTTCCGGGGATATGCTGGCGAACGCACTGATGGCAGGAGCGTGCTCTGTCGGGGCAAATGTAGTGTATGTAGGCGTGATCCCGACACCGGCGATCGCCTATCTGACCAAGAAATACAGAGTCGATGCGGGAGTTGTGATATCGGCATCGCACAATCCGGTTGAGTTTAACGGGATCAAGTTCTTTGACGGGAACGGTTTCAAGCTGCCGGATGCAATGGAGGATGAGATCGAGGCATTGATCAGCAGCGGCATGAAGGATGTCCAGTTCCCGACGGGACCTAGTGTGGGGAAGATCAAATACCGCACGGATGCGCGGGAGGAGTACATCAATCATTCCGTGCAGGCTGTTCCGGTCGATCTGAGCAACATGAAGATCGTGGTGGACTGCGCGGAGGGCGCGTCCTTCTACACATCCGTGGAGACGTTAAAGGAGCTCGGCGCGAATATCGTGGCGATACACAACAATCCTGACGGGACGAATATCAATGCGAACTGCGGATCCACCCACATGGAGGAGCTCCAGGCGCGCGTCGTGTATGAGAAGGCGAATGTCGGGCTGGCGTTTGACGGCGATGCCGACAGGCTGCTGGCGGTGGATGAGAACGGCAATCAGGTAGACGGCGATGTGATCATGGCGATCATCGGCAACCATATGAAATCCAAAGGCACGCTGAAAGACAATACGATCGTGGCAACGGTGATGAGCAATCTGGGATTCTTCCTCATGGGCAAGGAGAACGGGATCAATATAGAACAGACGAAGGTGGGAGACCGTTATGTGCTGGAGCGCATGCTGGAGCTCGGCGCGAATCTCGGCGGGGAGCAGTCAGGACATATCATCTTCCTCGATGAGAACACGACAGGCGACGGTCTGCTCAGTGCCCTGCATCTGCTGCAGGTGATGGTTGAGACAGGAAGATCCCTGTCGGAGCTTGCGACGATCATGACGGTGCTGCCGCAGGCGCTTGTCGGAGCGAAGGTTCCCAATCACAAAAAGAACAGTTATATGGAATATACCGAGATCGCGGATGCGATCGAACGGGTGAGTGCGAAGTTTGCGGGTGAGGGCAGAGTGCTGATCAGACCGTCGGGCACGGAGCCGTTGGTGCGGGTAATGATCGAGGGAAAGGACCAGCAGTTGATCGAGCAGGAGGCGAGGGCGCTTGCCGAGCTGATCCAGAACGTTATGCTGTGATGCACATGGGTGTATGGTGTATAAGGAGGAGCGAGAGATGGTTAGTCAGAAAGTAGTGATCAAGAACCCGACAGGGCTGCATTTGCGTCCGGCAGGAATTTTATGTAAGGAAGCGATGCAGTTTAACTCGCTGATAACCTTTACATTCCGCGGAAGTACAGCTAATGCAAAGAGTGTGCTGAGTGTGCTGGGTGCATGTATCAAATGTGGCGACGAGATTGAGGTTTTTTGTGAAGGTTCGGATGAAAATGAGGCATTGTCGACGATGATCAGTGTCATAGCCGACGGGTTAGGAGAGTAGGAAATTAGTCCGAAGCGATTCGGGCTAATTTCATGTTAGGAATTGTTCAGAAAGCGTAGCGGGCTACATCAGGATCAGTAATTTATGAACAGTTCCTTAGCAGTATGGACGGTGTATGAATAGAGTTTGACTGTATGAGAAAAGCTAACAATATCGGGAAAGGAAATGGACAAATGGGTGTGGTGAAAAAAATTATCGTCACAGGCTGCAACGGACAGCTTGGGCGTGCGATCAACAAAATATATCAGGGCAGCACAGAGTATGAGTGCGTGAATACGGATGTCGGTGAACTCGATATCACGAAGGTTGATGCCGTGGACCGGTTTGTGGCGGAAGTAAAGCCGTATGCCATCATCAACTGTGCTGCGCACACGAACGTAAACGGATGCGAGACGGATGTGGACAATGCATACCGGATCAACGCGGTCGGCCCGAGGAACCTTGGCATCGCGGCGGCGAGGTATCACGCAAAGCTGATGCACGTATCCACGGATTATGTGTTTGACGGACAGGCAGGCACGCCGTATACCGAGTTTGACACGCCGGATCCGAAGACGGTCTATGGCAGGACGAAGCTTGCAGGTGAGGATTTTGTGAAGGAATTTGCCAGGGAGTATTTTATCGTCCGCACGGCGTGGCTCTACGGCGACGGAAAGAATTTCGTGAGGACGATGCTCGCCCTGTCAGAGAAGCATGACAAAGTGACCGTGGTCGGGGATCAGTTTGGCTCGCCGACGAGCGCGGACGAGCTTGCCAAAGCCATCGCGTATCTGCTTCCGACAGACAATTTCGGGGTGTTTCACGCAACCTGCGAGGGGATCACGAACTGGGCTGATTTCACGCGGGAGATCTACCGGCTCGCGGGGAAATCCACGGCGGTCGAGACGGTGACGACAGAGCAGTATGATAAAAATGTGACGGGTGTGGTGGCACCGAGGCCAAAGTATTCTGTGCTCGAGAATTATATGCTGAAACTTACGACGGATTATATGTTTGCAGATTGGGAAAAGGCGATCGCAGAATATATAAAGGGCTTGTCATTCTGACAAAGTATAGGTATACTAAGAATGGAATAATTTGGAAGAGAAAGGAAACAGACAGGATATGAATAATATAGCATTGATCACTGGGATCACGGGACAGGACGGCTCCTATCTGGCAGAGTTTCTGCTCGCAAAGGGATATGAGGTGCACGGACTGATCAGAAGGCATAGTATCTCGAACACGATGCGTATCGACCATCTGATCCGGTCGGAGTATCACAAGGTAAAGTTTTTTCTGCATTTTGCAGATACGACGGATTCGTCCAATCTGATGCGCATCATCGGCGAGATCAGACCGACGGAGGTCTATAATCTCGCGGCGCAGTCCCATGTGGGCGTCTCGTTTGAAGTTCCGGAGTACACGGCGGATGCGACAGGCGTCAGCACGTTGAAGCTGCTGGAGGCGATCCGCGTGAACGGGGGCAACTGCAGATACTATCAGGCATCGACCTCCGAGCTTTTCGGGGGGCTTCCGGAGACGGCGCCGCAGAGTGAGACGACACCGTTTTATCCCAAGAGCCCGTATGGCGTAGCAAAGCTGTATTCTTACTGGATCACGGTAAATTACAGGGAGTCCTACAATATGTTCGCGTGCAACGGTATCCTGTTCAACCACGAGTCGCCCAGGCGTGGCGAGAATTTCGTGACGAGAAAGATCACGCTCGCCATCGCGAATATCATCGCCGGAAAGCAGGACAAGCTTTCGCTCGGAAACATGAATGCCAAGAGAGACTGGGGATTTGCAGGCGATTATGTTGAAGGGATGTGGCTGATGCTCCAGCAGAATGCTCCTGGGGACTATGTGCTTGCGACCAACGAGACGCATACCGTGCGCCAGTTTGTGGAGGCGGCGTTTGGAGAGCTTGGCATCGCGGTCCGCTGGGAGGGCGAGGGCGTCCATGAGAAGGGTTATGACGCTGCCAGCGGAAAGCTGCTTGTCGATGTCAACCCGGAGTTCTACCGTCCGGCAGAGGTTGAATTCCTCTGGGGAAATGCGGCGAAGGCGGAGAAGGAGCTTGGATGGAAGCGAAAAGTGGATTTCAGGGGGCTGGTGTCCATGATGATGGACGCGGATATGAAGGCAGTCACGGGAATGTCATGCGCACAGTACAGGAACAGCAAGGACGGAGGAAGCAATGAATAAGTCAGACAAAATCTATGTGGCGGGGCACAGGGGGCTTGTGGGCTCTGCCATTGTGAGAAATCTTGAAGAAAAAGGATACACCAATGTGATCGGAAGAACGCACAGGGAACTTGACCTGACAAGCCAGCAGGCCGTGCGGGAATTTTTTGAGGCAGAGAGGCCGGATGTGGTCGTCCTTGCCGCCGCGAAGGTCGGCGGGATCAACGCCAACAACACGGCGCCTGCGGAGTTTGCCTACGAGAATATGCAGATCCAGTGCAATGTGATCCAGTGCAGTCATGTGTATCATGTCAGGAAGCTGCTGTTTCTCGGAAGCACCTGCATCTATCCGAGGATGGCGCCGCAGCCGATCCCGGAGGATGCACTGCTCACGGGACCGCTGGAGGAGACGAACGAGGCGTACGCGATCGCTAAGATCTCCGGACTGGAGATGTGCAAATTCTACAAGAGACAGTACGGTGACGATTTTATCAGTTGTATGCCGACAAACCTCTACGGGCCTTATGACAACTATGATCTGTCAGGCTCCCACGTCATGCCTGCGATGATCCGCAAATTCCATGATGCAAAGATGAACAATGTCCCAAGTGTGGAGCTGTGGGGAACAGGCACGCCGCTGCGCGAGTTCCTGTACGTGGATGACATGGCGGATGCCTGTGTATTCCTGCTGGAGCATTACGATGGGGAACAGCATGTGAACATCGGGACCGGCAAGGAAGTGACGATCAGGGAGCTGGCTGATACCGTCCGGCGGGTAGTAGGCTATCAGGGCGAGATCGTGTGGAACCCGGATATGCCCGACGGCACGCCGCGGAAGCTGACCGATGTGACAAAGCTGCACAACCTTGGGTGGACCCACAGGGTAGAACTCGAGGAGGGCGTGCAGTTGGCGTATGACTGGTTCCGGGAGAACGTAAAGGACGCCCGGCTATAATGAGGATGGGGGAGTGATCAGGGACCGTGCACGGATATTTTTGATATGCGGGACGGCTGAATTAGGGTGTGATAAAGTAAATATGGATGGTGAATGTTCGAGGGTAAACATCTATAAACGAACTACATACCATATGGTCAGATGCGGATTTCAGGCGAGGCAGAAGGGCTATCGTTACCTGCGGGAAGCGGTATGGATAGCCTATCAGGAGCCCGAAGTCCTGACTTCGGTCACGAAACGCTTGTATCCTGAAGTGGCGAAGCGTTTCAGTACTACAGACAAACAGGTGGAACGTGCGATACGAAATGCGATCGAAACCGCATGGAGCAATGGAGAACCAGAGACATTGAAAGAGGTTTTTAAAGAAATCTATGGCGACGGAACGATCAGACCGACCAACACAGAGGTGATCGAAAAGATGGTTGGTTTTTTAAGAATATAGAGGATTCCAAAGATTAAGTTGGAGGAAGAGGCAGTTGAAAGCTTATACGAAGATTTTGAGCATCATTGTGCCCTGCTATAATGAGGAGGAAAGCGTACCGCATTTCTATGCAGAGACAGTGAAGCAGGAAACATTTTTTCATGAGAAGGATGTGGAGTTTGAGTTTATATTTGTGGATGACGGCTCGAGGGATGATACGGTGAAAGCCGTTAAGGCGCTTCGGGAAAAGGATGAACGCGTACATCTGGTATCGTTTTCGAGAAATTTTGGGAAGGAGGCTGCCATCATCGCCGGGCTTGAGAAGTCAACAGGGGATTTTACGGTGTTGATGGATGCGGATCTGCAGGATCCGCCGGCGATCCTGCCTGAGATGTACAGCTATATGGAGCAGGGGTATGACTCGGTCGCGACGAGGCGCGTGGATAGGAAGGGGGAACCGCCGATCCGGTCTTTTTTTGCAAGACGGTTTTACGGCCTGATGCGCAGGATCTCCAAGACGGAGATCGTGGACGGCGCCAGGGATTACCGCCTGATGACGCGGCAGGTGACGGATGCGATCCTTGCGATGCGGGAGTACAATCGCTTCTCCAAGGGGATCTTTGGGTGGGTCGGTTACAAAACGAAATGGATCGAGTATGAAAATGTTAAGCGGGTGGCAGGAGAGACAAAGTGGTCCTTCTGGAAGCTTTTTCTGTATTCGCTCGATGGGATCATGGCATTTTCGACGGCGCCGCTGTCGATCGCGTCCATATTTGGGATCCTGTTCTGTTTTGTGGCGTTTGTGTTTATGATCTTTATCTTTGTCAGGGCGCTGATCTATGGGGATCCGGTGGCGGGCTGGCCGTCCATGATGTGCATCATCTCGTTGATCGGCGGCGTGCAGCTTCTGTGCCTTGGCATCATGGGACAGTATATGAGCAAGATGTATATGGAAGTGAAGGACAGACCCAAATACCTTATCAGGGAAGAATTTTGAGTAGGATGGATGCTATGGATGAGAAGAAAGCCGGACTTGTGAGCATCGTGGTGCCAGTGTACAATGCAGCGCAGTTTATCGCGGAGACGATCGGTTATGTGCAGTCGCAGACATATGGCAACTGGGAGCTTCTGCTGGTAGACGACTGTTCAACCGACGCAGGCAGGGAGCAGATCGCCATGAAGAGCAGGGAGGACGGACGGATCAGGCTGATCGTGCAGGATCAGAACGGCGGTGCGGCGAGGGCAAGAAACCGCGGTATCAGCGAGGCGCGCGGACAGTATCTCTGCTTTCTGGATGCGGATGATATCTGGCTGCCGGATAAGTTAGAGCGGGAACTGGCGTTTATCCGGAGCGTGCAGCGCGGCAGGGATCCCGATGCGGGATTTGTGTTCATGGGGTATGAATTTGCGGACGAATCGGGCACAGGGCTTGGCAGGGTGGTGCACGTGCCTGCGCGGATCACATACCGGCAGGCATTGAAAAATACAACGATATTCACGTCGACCGTGATGATCGACCGGAATAAGATACCAGATGAGGATATCTGTATGCCATGTATTGCGAGCGAGGACACAGCGACGTGGTGGCGTCTGCTGAAAAAATACGGTGCGGCATACGGTGCGGACGAAAATCTGGTCCGGTATAGAAGGAGTGCAGATACGTTGTCGTCGAATAAACTGACTGCAGTCAGGAGGATATGGAATCTGTACCGCAGGCAGGAGTGCCTGTCTGTCATAAAAAGTATGTACTGCATGTGCTTCTGGGCATGCAGGGCGGTGTTGCGGCGGATTTGATTCCTTGATTGGAGGCTGGAAAAGTGGGACGGATAGAGGCAGCGAAGAGGACGATTATATTACAGATGTCGTTGATCGGGCTTGTTTTCCAGACGGTTTTGTATATCTATGTCTGGTACGAGGTGTACAATGACATCATGCAGAGCGGTATGTGGAGGAGCTTTCACAGAAAGGGCTTCTGGCTTCTGGCAGCCGTTTATTTTATATTGCTGTTGTTTTTTACGGCGACATACGGCGGGCTGAAAGTGGGGTATCTAAAGCCGATGGACGTGTTTTTCTCGCAGGTGATCTCACTGCTGTGCGCCAATATCGTCTCGTATTTTCAGATATCGCTGCTGTCGCTGGGGCTTGTGACGCCCTATCCGCTGCTGTTGATGATGTTAGGGCAGATCGTGGTGTCTGCGGGGTGGACGTTCATAAGCCATAAGCTTTACCAGCGTTTTTTTCCGCCGAAGAAGCTGCTGTTTATCAGCGGCGGCAGACCGACGGAGGATATCCTGAAGAAATTCGAGACGCGCAGGGACAAGTATAACATCATCAGATGTGCGGCGGAGAGCGAGGGGCTTGAGGCGCTGGAGCGGGAGATCGTCTCCTGCTATGACGGCGTCGTGCTGTGGGACATGGACACGGTGCTGCGCAATAAGCTGCTGAAATTTTGCTACAGCAGGGGGATCCGCGTGTATATGATGCCCAAGATCCCAGATATCATGATCAAAGGTTCGGACCAGTTGCATCTCTTTGACACGCCGATCCTGCTCACGAGGGAGTATGCGATGACGATCGAGCAGCGCGTTGTGAAGCGTCTGATCGACATTGTGTGTGCGATGATCTTAATGATCGTGACATCGCCGTTTATGATCGTGACCGCGGTCGCGATCAAGCTGTATGACGGCGGACCTGTCCTGTATAAGCAGGTGCGGTGTACACGGGATATGAGAGAATTCCGGATACTGAAATTCCGGAGCATGCGCACGGATGCCGAGAAGGACGGCGTCGCAAGGCTTGCCGCCAAGAATGACAGCCGTATCACACCGGTCGGAAGGTTTATCAGGAAGACGAGGATCGACGAGCTGCCGCAGCTCTTTAACATATTGAACGGCGAGATGTCCTTCATCGGCCCGCGCCCGGAGCGGCCGGAGATCATCAGACAGTACCAGGAGGACATGCCGGAGTTTACATTTCGGACAAAGGTGAAAGCAGGGCTTGCAGGTTATGCGCAGGTGTACGGGAAGTACAACACGACGCCGTATGACAAGCTCAAGCTGGATCTGTTTTATATCGAAAATTACAGTGTGTGGCTGGATTTAAAGCTGATGCTCCTGACACTCAAGATCCTGTTTCAGGCGGAGAGCACGGAGGGCGTGGATGCAAACCAGACAACTGCGATGAAAAAGGAAGAAAAGGGTTGACGGAGGAGATTGGATTGATGCAGCAGGGAATCGACAGCAGGGCGATGCTTGCGGTTTTTGTGACAAAACTGCCGCGGCTGCTTCTCATGGCAGTCGCGGGTGCCGTACTGGGAAGCGGTCTGTACCTGATGGCCGCGCTGTCCAGGGCGCAGGATCTCTGCTATGTCTCTGAGACAGAGTACTACATTCAGTTTGCCGAGGGGCGTTATGAGGCGCGGGATCACTACAATGCGTTTACGTGGAATGACGTGCTTGGGACAGAACCGATCCTTGGCAGGGTGATGGAGCTGCTTGGCAGCGGCTTCGACAAAGACCGTGTGAAAGCGATGCTGAGTGCTAAGATGCCGTCGGATGTGCGCTATCTGACGATCCTTGTCAGGGGGCAGGATCCGGCAGAGATCGAGGCGGTCAAGAATGCCGTCGGGACAGCCCTGGAAGCATTCGGGACGAGCAGGGACACATTTGACGAGATATATAAGATAAAGGATCTGGAAATCGTGCGGGAGGAGATTTCCTTTTTCGGATGGCGCGCCGCCTTTCTGGGCGCAGTGGCTGCAGTGGGTGCCGGCGCCTTTGTGACGGCATTTTGTTTTTGTCTGGGATCGGCCTTTTACACAAAGACGGACATGGCAGTGCGGCTGGGGATCCCTGCCTGCGGGATGACATTTCGGGGCGAGTGCCGTGGAAACAGGAAGGGATCACTCGAACGAAGGCAGGAGGAGATGCTGTCGGAAAACCTGAAAATGCTGTCGGAGAGATATGCGCCGATCTGGCTGCTGGATGCATCCGGCGGGCGGGAGGCTGGAGCGTTTCTGCAGGATATCCGTGACCGCGGGCTGGCGGCAGGAGACGGCTTTCGGGTGTATAGCGCGGAGGAGCGCACAGAGGAGGACGCCGTGTTTGTGGCGGTGATCCCGTTTGGAGTGCCGTACAGGGAAAAGATCGCGGACGAGATCAATGACGCGCGGCTCCATGGCGGCAGGGTCGTGTCGGCGGTGCTTGTGCAGGCGGATCGAAGATGGATGCGGATCTATTATGCATGTTGCACAGAAAGGAAGTGAGGACTTGGATGAAACTGCAGGTACTGGTGTCCGCTGTGGACCAGGATGTGCTGACGATGGCAGAGCGGATGCATCTGGAAAGCGATGCGATCATCATCAACCAGACAGATCATTTCGGTTATGAGGAATACACACACGGAGGCAGACGGATCCAATGCTATGAGTTCAGGGAGAAGGGCGTGGGGCTTAGCAGGAACAATGCGCTGATGCGCGCGGAGGGGGATATCGTACTGTTCTCTGACGAGGATGTCGTGTATGACAAGGGATATGAAAGACGGATCCTGGATGCGTTCGAGCAGCACCCGGAGGCAGACTTTTTATTGTTCAACGTGCGGGTGGGAGAGGCGCGTGCCACCTACTACACAAAGGAATATCACAGAGTCCATGTGTGGAATGCAGGGCGCTACCCGACATATTCTTTCGCTGTCAGGCGTGCAAAACTGCACGCGTCCCACATCGCGTTTTCCCTGCTCTTTGGCGGCGGGGCAAAATACAGCAACGGGGAGGACAGTCTGTTTCTGAAGGATTGTCTGAAATACGGCCTTGTGGTCTATGCAGTGCCGGTTGAGATCGGTGCGGAACGGGAGCGCGAGTCGACGTGGTTTGAGGGATACACGGATAAGTTTTTTATCGACAGGGGCGTGCTGTACCACTTTCTGTATGGCGGTCTGGCGTACCTGATGGCGGTGCGTTTTATCATGGCACACGGAAAGGTGATGTGCACCGCGATCCCAAAGAAGAACGCGCTGGAACTGATGAAAAAGGGAATCAGGTCGGTAGAGGGATTATGACGAGGATCGTTTCTATATTATTTTATCTGGCGGTCGCGGCAGGAACCTGTGCGATGGCGCATTGCATACAGCCGTATCGTGCCGGCGAGCCGGTGTGGGTCTGCGGCCGCAGGACGGGGAAAAGCTTTCGCAACAGGCTGCTGGCCACAGGGATCTTTGTGATCCTCTTTGCGGTGTCAGCGCTCCGGTTTGATATCGGTAATGACTATGGACAGTACACGCAGACGGCACATGAGGCATATGTGGGCGGATATGTGGTGACGGAGCCAGGGTTTAACGGACTGGTGCGTTTTTTGTACGGGATCGCCGGCTGGGAGTGCTATGAGCTGGTGTTTGCCGTGTTTGCTTTTGCCACCCTGGTTCTTTTTATCAGGGCGTTTACAAGGCAGAGCGTCAGTTTTTCGCAGACTTTTTTTCTGTTCATGACGCTGGGGCTGTATTTTCAGACGTTTAATACCGTGCGTTATTATCTTGCGCTCTCGATCGCCCTGTTTTCCATGAAGTATGTGCTGGAGAGGGACTATCTGAAGTTCGTCTTCTGGATCCTGCTGGCAGCGCTGTTCCACAAGTCGGTACTGCTGGTGCTGCCCGCGTACTGGATCGCTTCTTGGGAGTGGCGGCGGTGGCAGATGGCGGCGGGGCTGGCGGTCAGTGCCGCCTGCTTTCTGGGAAAGGGATTGGTTCTAAAGCTCGCGCTGGTGTTGTACCCGTCCTACAAAAACACGATATATCTTGAGGGCGGGGGAACGCTGTTTGGCACGCTGCGCACGCTCGCGGTGCTCGCGCTGTATGTATGGTTTGTCCGCACGCAGCAGAGTGGTATGTCGAAAGAGGCGCGAAGGGAACTTCGGTTTTACGCGCAGCTCA
Organism: Lachnospiraceae bacterium; assembly: GCA_021770755.1. GTDB lineage: Bacteria > Bacillota > Clostridia > Lachnospirales > Lachnospiraceae > COE1. Next base: position 134,239 of record JAETQI010000002.1, on the reverse strand, counting down.
ATCTCCTGGCGGTAGTGACCGGGACATTTTTTTACTTTCTGCCGGTAGTGACGCGCATCTCCTATTATTTTGGGGTTTCCCAGCTTCTGATGATCCCGCTGATCCTGCACAATATCAGGGATCAAAAGCTTCGCAGGAAAGTGACGGCCCTTGTAGCGGCAGTGTGCATCCTGTATTTTCTGGTATTTCTGCTGCAGGCGGATCAGGACGGCGTGCGGCTCCTTCCTTACAGGAGCTGGCTCTTTGAGACGGAGCGTTATACGTACAGATAGTATGCATCATCAACGAGGGAGGCGGAACAGGTCTATGGAGCAGGAGACGATGTACAGTATTATCGTTGTCTGTCTGAATGCGGGGCGGAGGCTGTGTGACACGGTCGGCAGTGTCCTGGGACAGCATTACAACAATTTTGAGGTGGTAGTCAAGGACGGCGGATCTTCGGACGGTTCGGTTGAGATGCTCGCAAGACAGTATCACGATGAGCGCATCCGCGTGTACACAGAAAAAGATAACGGTATCTACGATGCGATGAATCAGGCGGTAAAGCTGGCGGAAGGCGCGTATTTTTTGTTCCTGAATGCGGGTGACAGCTTTTACGATGAGCAAGTTCTGGGCAAAATAACACAGGAGATACAGGAGCTTGAAAAAAGGGGTCAAAAAGCGGATATTATTTATGGGAATATGTACCACAAAGCTTTGAATACGGTGATCTATGCGTCGCCGCAGATCAATGATTTCACCTGTTATAGAAATGTGCCCTGCCATCAGACCTGCTTTTACCACCATGCGTTATTTGATGTGAGAGGGTACGATACCGCGTACAATGTGAGGGCGGATTATGAACATTTTCTGTGGTGTTATTATGACAGGAAGGCAGTTGCCGCCTATGTGCCTGTCGTGATCGCATCCTACGAGGGCGGCGGGTATTCGGAGACAAAAGAGAACAAAAAGCGTTCCAGGCAGCAGCACCGTGAGATCGTGGTGCGCTATATGGGACGGCGGAGGGCGGACAGATATCGCCTGATCATGTTGCTGACACTGGCGCCGCTTCGCAGTGCTGTCGCAGACAACAGGTATCTGTCCGGCGCATATAATGCGGTCAAGACGGCGTTATACAAGCTAAAGAGATGACTTGTCTGTTGGCGGTATACGGGTTTCGGAAAAGGTATGGGAAGGTTCGTAGGCTGATGGAATTAGGAACGGAGGGAATCATATGAGGGTTTTGTGGTTGTGCAATATCATGCTCCCGTTTATCGCAAAGAGTCTGGGGCAGAAGATCGTGATCAAAGAAGGGTGGCTTTCCGGGCTTGCCAGCAAGCTGACGGCAAATCAGGAGAGAAATGACATAACACTTGCGATCTGTTTTCCGGAATCGGAGAGCCGGAGGTTTGTGAAGGGCGACACTTCGCTGTTTGTGAAGGACAAGGCACAGGGGATCGACTATTATATTTTTCGGGAGGACACGGCGCATCCGGAGAATTATGACGCTGGTATGGAGGAGAGTCTCAGGGCCGTGATCCGGGATTTCGGACCGGATATCGTACACATCTTTGGGACGGAATACCCGCATACGCTTGCCTGTGTGAAGGCGTTTCGCCATCCGGCGCGGACACTGATCGGCATACAGGGACTGTGCAGCTCGATCGCGGAGGTGTACATGGCGGATCTTCCCTACTCGGTACAGAAGAAAAAGACGTTTCGCGATATTCTGAAAAAGGACGGACTGTTTGACCAGCAGGCGAAGTTTGCAAAGCGCGGTACATACGAGAAGGAGGCGCTCTCGATGGTCGGGCATGTCACCGGGCGGACGGATTTTGACAGGGAGATGACGAAAGTGTTTGCGCCCGATGCGAAATATCATTTTATGAATGAGACGCTGCGGACGGATTTTTACAATGACGAGTGGAAGATCGACCAGATCGAGCGTCATTCCATCTTTTTGAGCCAGGGAAATTATCCGATCAAGGGTCTGCACTATGTGCTTGACATTCTGCCGGAGCTGGTGGAGGAGTTTGAGGAGACGGTGGTCTATGTGGCGGGGGATGTCATCACGGCAAACGACAGCATCAAGGATAAGATCAAACTGTCAGGGTACGGCAAGTTTCTGTTAAACCAGATCAAGCGGAGCAGGATGGAGGATCATGTCCGATTTGTGGGGAAGCTGCAGGCGGATCAGATGTGCGCGCGCTTTTTGAAAACACATGTATTTTTATGTCCCTCCGCTATTGAAAATTCCCCGAATTCTGTCGGGGAGGCGATGCTGCTGGGCGTCCCGGTGGTGGCGGCAAATGTGGGCGGCGTGCACAATCTGGTCAACGACGGGAAGGACGGATTCCTCTATCCCAAGGACAAGCCCAAGAGGATGAAGGATTCGATCCTGCGCATTTTTGAGGATGACAAGCTTGCGTTGTCGCTATCCTCCAACGCGAGGACGCATGCGCTCCGGACGCATGATCCGGATACGAATTACAGGAGGCTTCTGGATATATATCATGAGATTAACCATTGTATCTAATTATATCAATCATCATCAGATACCGATGGCCAATGAGCTGTACCGAAAGCTTGGCGCGGATTTTGCCTTTGTACAGACCTCCAGGATGGAGGAGGAGCGGGTGAAGATGGGGTGGGGGAGCGAGGTATCATCGATCCCTTATCTAAAGCTGTATTACGAGGAGCAGGAGCGCTGTGCGCGGCTGATCCTGGACAGCGATATCGTCGTGTTTGGCGGTGTGGAGGACGAGCGCTATATCAAACCCAGGCTGAACGCGGGTAAGATCGTCATCCGTGCGAGCGAGCGCCTCTATCGGGAGGGACAGTGGAGATCAATCTCTCCGCGCGGCAGAAAGAAAAAATACGAGGATCACACGCAGTACGCGGACGCGCCGGTGTATCTGCTGTGTCACGGTGCTTATGTTGCGTCCGATTTTAATATCGTACATGCGTATCCGGGCAAAAAGTATGTGTGGGGGTATTTTCCGGCGGTCAACACGTATGATCTTGACACGTTGTTTTTCCGAAAGCTGCACTATGACCAGGGCGGCAGACCGGAAGTCCGGATCCTCTGGGCAGGGCGGTTCATGAAATTAAAGCACCCGGAGTATGCCATCAGGGCGGCAAGATATCTGGAACGGCAGCACATATCGTTTCATCTGAATATGGTGGGCGGCGGAGAGCTGGAGGAAAAGCTGCGGGGGCTGGTTCAGAGATGGCATCTGGAGCAGCGCGTCACGTTCTATGGCTTCCAGCCGCCGCAGAATGTGCGCCGTTTTATGGAGGAGTCGGATATCTTCCTGTTTACCAGCAATCATCTCGAGGGCTGGGGGGCAGTCCTGAACGAGTCCATGAACAGTGCGTGCGCGGTCGTGGCGGGGAGCGGGATCGGTGCGGTGCCGTTTCTGATCCGGCATGGGCAGAACGGACTGGTATTCAGGAACGAGCATTACAGGGAATTTCGAGAACAGGTGTTATCATTGTGCAGGGACGAGGCGCTGCGGAAAGAACTCGGTGTCAGCGCTTACCGGACAATGACCGGAGAATGGAATCCCAGGGCGGCGGCGGAGAGGCTGTACCGCTTCTGCGAGGGACTGCTGAATGGGAAAGCGAGACCGGAGAAGGAGGGACCGCTGAGCGCGGCGCCGCTGATCGCGCCGCGGGATGGGTATGCGTATACGAGGCGGGAAAGCGGGAACAGGAAAGAATGAAAACAGGAAAAGGAAAGAAAAACAAGACAAAGTCCAGGATCTACGTCTGCCACACTTTTTATCATGTATATGTGGCGGTGCTTAAGGAGATGAAGCTGGCAAGGAATACGCCTGCTGGAGATTACAGAAAAGCGGATATCGCGCTGAGCGCCATTTCCACCAATTTTGAGAAGCTCGGGGACAGGCTTGCAGGGACGGGGATCTTTCATGAGGTCATCGCGCTTGATGAGAAGCGGGAGGACTTTTTCCCGGAGCTGGCAAAGTACAGGAAAAATTACAGCAATATCCTGAAACACATGGTAAACCGCATGATCTTTACGAAAAAGCTCGCAAAGTGCGAGATTCCGTATATGAAGGTGATCGATTTCGCGGCGTATGAGGACATCTATGTGTTCTGCGACAGTGATCCGATCGGGTATTATCTGAACTACAGGCATCTCTATTATCATGCGGTGGAGGACGGGCTTGACTGCCTCAAGAATCTCGACGATGCCTATGTCGCCAATCACGGGCACTTTAAGCTGAAAACGCTGTTCTCGCGTCTGAATCTGATCTTTATCATGAACGGCTGGGGAAAGTACTGTATCGACATGGAGATCAATGACCGGAGTGTGGTGCCGACCGAATGCCCGCGCTTTGTCGAGGAGCCGAGAAAGCCGTTGGAGCGGGCGCTGACATCAGAACAGAAGCGGCTGATGATCCAGGCGTTTATCGAGGACGCGGACGAGCTGATCCGCCAACTGGCACCGTCATACGAGGGCGAGGAGTTTGCGTGTTTCCTGACAGAACCGCACCCGGTTGACGTGGAGGCGAGGAAGCGGGTCTGTCTCGATGTGATCGAGCGGTATTGCGGCGGCTACCGTGTCCTGATCAAGCCGCACCCGCGGGACACGATCGACTATGAGGCGCTGTGTCCCGACGTGGTCGTGCTCCGCGGCCGTTTTCCCGTTGAGGTGCTCAATTTCTTTGAGGGGCTCCGCATCAAACGCGCGGTGTCGATCGTGACCACGGCGATGAACAATATGGATTTCGTGGAGGAGAAGATCAATCTCGGCGCCTCCTTCTGGGACGCCTACGAGGATCTGGAGAAGCACGCATATAACAAAAAGGCGGGGCTTGCGCTCGCCGACAAATAGCAGACGATGTCAGCCGGAGTTTGTGATGCATTGATCAATTGCCATGATAAAAATAATAAGTCGTAGAGTATGCATATGAACCGAGTGCGGTATGTTGGTCCAGGTAGGGGAACTTATCGGAAATCTGCCGGAGGATCTCGTCGTTGCTGCCGACTGCAAGCACGATCAGATCGTCCGGTGTCAGACCGGATGTATCGATCTGCTCCAGTTCTGCAAGCGGGAAAAAGGTCACGCTGTTATACAGGGAAGCTTCCAGATAGGTGGATTCCGTTTTCCACCGGTGGTCATAGACAATAATGCAGTCGGTGTCCCTATATTTTTCCAGTTCCTGAAACCGCGCCGCCTCATTGCGGTAGATATAGTTCCATGTCGTGTTTTTCCAGCTAAGAAGGATGACAATGCCGACAAGGAGCAGCGTGGCGAGATTTGTCATGGTGATATCACCTGTTATTCTTCTGCCGCCCAGCGCTTTTTTGAACACGAGGTGTACTGCGCTGGTGAAAATGCACAGGGCAACGGCATAGATCGGAAACAGATAGCGGTCCGCCACATACACTGCCATCTTGGAGACCAAAAGGAAGTATGACAGGACGGGAACCACCAGGAGGATCCATTTGAATTCCGGCATTTTTCGGGCTGACATTTTCCCTGTTTTGAGGAAACCGATCCCGGACAGGACGATCAGCGCTGCGGTCAAAAGGATGAACGCCGCACTTCCCCCGAACAGCTCGGCGCTGATAAAATCCCAGAAAGCCCGCAATCTCGAAAGATAGTCCGCAAGGGAGGGAACGAGCAGGTTGTCGATCGACTCCTTACCGCGGTATCCGGAGAAGACGTGCCGCAGCATCGCCGGAAAGATGGCGACAGAAAGTCCGCCTGCCCCCATCATGGAAAAGACAAGCAGGCCAAACGCCCTGTATTTTTTTTCGATCAATAGATAGACGCCAAAAACTACGCACATCAGTGCGAGATATACGATAAAATAGTAGTGCGTCAGTGCGCCAGATACGGACACGGCAAAGATCGTGCAGTAAAACCGGGCATGCAGCTCTTTACCGACCGCGTTGACAAAGCAGAGCGAGATCAATGTCACGAAGAACATTGCCATGACATACATGCGGAAAAAAGAGATGGACGACATGATGCCAGCGGACACGGCATAGGTGAGCGACAGCAGGTTTATGGGCGCGTCATCTCCGCACAACACCCGCAGAAGCCTGCGCAGCACATAGAGTGTCATCACGCCAAAAACAATGTTGATCACGCCCGCATACCAGAAACTGAATGTCTCCGGAAAGACGGAGCAGATCGTGTGCAGTATGACATAGTACAGCGGCGGATGGACGTCCGCTGCCTGATTCTGCCAGACATTCCTGTAGTTAAAACGGTCCGCTGGATCCGCCGCCATATATTTGAGAAAGGGTGTATCGGACTGTGTGTATTTCCTGCAGTCCTCGACCTCTATATGCAGGCTGCCGATGTGGTTTGCAGAGCCGTAGCTGATATATTCGTCTACATGTAGCTGCTGCTTTAACAGTATGATAAAGACGCACATCGCAATAAACAGCGCATAGCAAAGGAATGACCGTTTTGATATCTTTTGTCTATTCATCATGTTCTCTCCTTGATCGATTTCATGTCAACTATACCACAAAACACAGAAAACGAAAAGATGATTTGTGTAACTGTTGTGTTTATCGAAAATATGACATATACTATAATTTAAGGCAGAAGAGGACAGAAGAAAACAGAAGTAAGAAGGGATGGAGTACGCGTGCTTAAGATATTGAAGAAAATCAACATACTGATGGATCGGAGACAGAAAGGCGCCATGGCGCGTCTGTTCGTGATGATGGTGGTCTCTGCGGGGCTTGAGACGGGCGCAGTGATGATGGTGATGGCTGTTGTACAGCTTATCCTGGATCCGGTCGCGCTGGAGCAGGGAGAAAAATATCAGATGATATGCCGCATTTTCCACTTGCAGGGTACGGTGCAGTTCTCAGTGCTTGCGATCCTGTTTCTGATCGTGCTGTATGTGGCAAAAAATGCGTTTCAGTTTTTGCTGCAGAGAAATCTGTACCGTTTTGTGTACAGCAACCAGTTTAAGACAGCGTCGAGCCTGATGAAAAATTTTGTCAGACGCGAGTATGAATATTATCTGAATGCGGAAACGTCTGTTATTCAAAGAAGTATCACGGCGGATGTCAGCAATATGTACGCGCTGATCATGTCTGTCCTGCAGATCGCGTCGGAGGCGATCGTCGCCGTGTTTCTCGTGGCGGCGCTCTTTGTGCAGGATCCGGTCATGACGGTTGTGATCGCGGTGCTTCTGGTCGTGACGCTGGTGGTCATTAAGAATATCATCAAGCCGATCATGAACCGCACCGGCAAGGAGAACCAGGACTACGGCGCATCCATGTTCGCGTGGATCTCGCAGACGGTGCAGGGGATCAAGGAGATCAAGGTTGCAGGGCGCGAGCAGTATTTTATCGGTGAGTACTGCAAGGTCGGCGAAGGGTATGTGAAGGCGATGGAGCGGTTCAGCCTGTTCAATAACACCCCGAAGCTTTTGATCGAGACCGTGTGCATGGCGGGACTGCTCGGCTATATCCTGGTGCTGATCGTCTCCGGTGCGAATGTGTCCAGTATGGTTTCCTTGTTCGCGGCGTTTGGGATCGCGGCGATGCGTCTGCTGCCTGCTGCGAGCCGTATCAATAACCAGTTGACGAGCATGGCGTTCAACGAGCCGTTTTTCTTTAACGTGAGCGATAATCTCATCGAGGAGACGGACGAGGAGCACACGGATATCTCTTACGCGGTGGTTGCGAAGGAAAAGCTGCCGGTCACGCGGGAGGTCCGGCTGTCGGACATTACGTACCACTATCCGGGTTCGGACAAGCTGATCTTCGACCATGCGACAGTCTCTTTCCCGATCGGTAAGTCGATCGGCGTCGTGGGGACGAGCGGCGCCGGCAAGACGACGATCATCGATATCCTGCTGGGGCTTTTGAAGCTGCAGGGCGGCAGCGTGCTCGCGGACGATGTGGACATCCAGGATCACTACAGGGAGTGGCTTGCCAATGTGGGCTACATTCCGCAGATGATCTTCCTGCTGGATGCGGATATCCGCAAAAACGTCGCCTTTGGCGTGCCGGAGGAGGAGATCGACGACACAAAGCTCTGGTATGCCCTGCAGGAAGCGCAGCTTGACGAGTTTGTAAGAACCCTGCCTGACGGGGTGCACACGGGGATCGGTGAGCGCGGTATCCGCCTGTCCGGCGGACAGCGGCAGCGCATCGGCATCGCGCGGGCACTTTACAATGATCCGGAGGTGCTGATCCTTGACGAGGCGACCTCGGCGCTGGACAATGACACGGAGGCGGCGATCATGGAGTCCATCAACCGGCTGCACGGCAAGAAAACACTTGTTATTATAGCGCACAGGTTACAGACGATCGAAAAATGTGATATGGTATTTAGGGTGGAAAACGGAAAGATCGAACTAGATCGGGGAAGTGGTGGTAGGTTATGAAGCTTAGTATAATAGTACCTGTTTACAATATGGCGGCGGACAATAAGCTAAGGTTTTGTCTCGATTCGCTGATCAGCCAGACGATCGCGGACTATGAGGTGATCGCGGTCGATGATGCCTCGACGGACGAGTCGCTTGCGATCCTCAGGGAATACGAGTCCAGATATCCGTGGAAATTCAAAGTGATCCAGTCCTATGAGAATGTCAGGCAGGGCGGCGCCCGCAACAAAGGGCTTGACATCGCGCGCGGCAGATGGATCGGTTTTGTCGACTCCGACGACTGGGTGGCACCGGACATGTATGAGAAGCTGATCAGGAGAGCGGAGCAGACGGGGGCGGATGTCGTCGGGTGTGATTACTGCATGGTCGATGAACACACCATGAATGTCGGCAGGGTGATGCCGAACAATACGATCGACCAGACCGGAGTGCTCGATCACGAGCGGTACAGAAAGCTTGTCATGAACCCGGGGAGCATGGTGATCAAGGTGTACCAGAAAGATGTGATCGACGAGTATCATCTGCGGTTTCCCGAGCGGACGTTCTACGAGGACAACTGTGCCTCACCGATCTGGATGCTGCACTTTACACACTTTGAGAAGGTGGAGGAACCGCTTTACTACTATTATCAGCACGATACATCCACGGTTCATGCAGTCAGTGTCGAGAAGTGTGAGGCGAGGATGGCGATGGGGAAGCGGCTGATCGAGGAGGCGCGCAGATGCGGGATCTATAAGCCGTACAGGCAGGAGTTTGAATTTGCCTTCTCCAAGCTCTATTATATGAACACACTTTTTACTTACATGCTCGGGGTAAAAAAGCCAAAGGTAAAATTTTTAAAAGAGATCGCGGAGGGAATCCGGAAAGAATTTCCGGATTTTCAGGACAATATCTATTATCAGAATGAGTTTGACGCGGAACAGAAGAAGCTCGCGGCGATGCATATGGAGTCACCGCTCAGATTCAGGATTTATTTTCAACTGCTCTATTTTTACCGCAATCAGATATGCCGTAAGGTGCGCCGCAATACCGGGAGTGGAGAGGTATAGGATATGCAGTTTACTTCTTTTGATTTTCTGATCTTTTTTCCGGCGGTAGTGATGCTGTTCTATGTGATGCCAAAGCGGCTCCGGCAGCTCTGGCTGTTGCTGGCAAGCTATTATTTTTATATGGGCTGGAACGCAAAGTACGCATTGCTGATCCTGACGTCGACGGTCATTACATACCTGTGTGCGATCCTGATGGAACGCTTCGTGCAAAAGCGCAGGCTGATCCTTGCGGCGGGGATCGCGAGCAATCTTGCGATCCTTGTATTTTTCAAATATTTTTATTTCCTGCACGACACGTTCGCGTCGCTGCTTGCCGTGTTTGGCGTACAGGTCAGGGCGCCGGGGTTCGATATCCTGCTCCCTGTTGGCATCTCGTTCTACACGTTTCAGGCGCTGGGCTACACGATCGATGTGTATCGGGGGACGGTGAGGGCGGAGAAGAATTTTGTGCGGTATGCTCTGTTCGTGTCGTTCTTTCCGCAGCTTGTGGCGGGGCCGATCGAGCGCAGCGGGAACCTGCTGGGACAGCTTGAGAAGATCTCCGATAAAAAGCTGTCTGAGGGACCGTGGAGCTTTGAGAAAGCGACGAGAGGCCTGCTTCTGATGCTGTGGGGATTTTTCATGAAGATGGTCATCGCGGATCGGGCGGCGGTGCTGGTCAACCAGGTGTTTGGGATCTATTATATGTTCAGCGGCGTGGCGCTCATGCTGGCGGCGCTGCTGTTTGCCATACAGCTATACTGTGACTTTGCGAGTTACTCGCTGATCGCGATGGGGGCGGCGAAGGTGCTCGGGATCGATCTGATGACAAACTTCGAGGCGCCGTATTTTGCGAGGAGCATCAGTGAGCTGTGGCGGCGCTGGCATGTGTCGCTGAGCTCCTGGCTGCGGGATTATCTCTATATTCCACTGGGCGGGAACAGATGCTCAAGGGCGAGAAAGTATTTTAACACGATTGTGACATTTTTTGTGAGCGGGTTCTGGCACGGCGCAAGCTGGCACTTTGTGATGTGGGGGCTGATACAGGGCGCATATATCGTGATCGGGGATCTGCTGCGGCCGTTTAAGACGAAGTGGCTCAATTTTTTCCATGTGCGTGTGAAGACATTCGGATACCAGTTCTTTCAGGGGCTGTGCACATTTTTGCTGTACGCGCTCTCGCTGGTGTTCTTCAGGGCGGATACGGTGCCGGATGCCGTCTATTATATCCGGCGGATGTTCACGACGTTTGACGTGTGGTCGCTGTTTGACGAGTCCATCTATTATCTGGGTCTTGACAGGAAGGAGATGGGCATTCTGTGGCTTGGCGTACTGCTGCTGATCATCGTGGATGCGTATTATGCACGGAAAAAGGTGTTGTTTGACACGATGGTGAAGAGCCAGTGCCTGGCGGTGCAGTATGTGATCGTGGCGGTGCTGCTCGTGATGGTCGTCGTGTTTGGCGTGTACGGAGAGGGGTACGACGCGAGCCAGTTCATCTATTTCCAGTTCTGAAAACGAAGAGGACATCTATATATACAGGGGAGGTTGGCATGTCAAGAAGGGCAGTCGTTTCGAGGATCCTATCCATAGCGGTCTTTATCCTGGTGATCGGTCTGGTGTTTGCTGTCACGGGGCAGATCATCCGCGCGAAGTTCATAGGGGATTCCACCTCGATCGTGGACGGTTTTTATGCGGAGGAGAAAAATGATATCGATCTGGTCGTGATCGGCAGCAGCAACAGCTTCTGCACGGTCGATCCGCTCGTGCTGTACGAGGAGTACGGTATCGCGGCATATGATTTTGGCAGTTCATCGCAGCCGATGAACATCTCGGTGCTGTATCTTAAGGAAGTGTTCAAAACCCAGAAGCCCAGGGTTGTGGCACTCGAGGTCAACATGATGACGAGCGACAGTGCGAGCAGCCGCAGCGAGGCGGGACTGCGCTGGGGATTTACGAATATACCGCTCTCGGCGGACAAGCTCCAATGCATCTATCAGTCGGTGGGAGCGGTGAATGCGGAGTATTTTTCGTATGTATTTCCGATCTTTCGCTATCATGGCCGCTGGAAGGAGCTTTCCAGGACGGATTACACATATTTTTATCAGGATAAGACAAACTATACAAAAGGATATCTGGAGACGCAGGCGGTCTCGGAGGAGCGGATCAACCTGACGGAGTATGATTTTGAGGGCGCGGTGCAGATCGAGGAGGAGAATGCCTACTGCCTTGGAGAGATCCTGCAGTTGTGCAGGCAGAACAATGCGGAACTGATGCTGTTCAAGTCGCCGCGGGAGAACTGGCACCGATACGAGACGGAGGCGGTGCGGGCGCTCGCTGACGCGCAGGGGCTAAGGTTCGTGGATTTCAATGAGCTGTACAGCGACGGGAAGATCGCGCTTGACATGGCGGCAGATTTCAGGGATCCGCAGCACTTAAATGATTCCGGTGCGCGCAAGGTCACAAGCTATCTGGGCGGTTATCTCAAGGAAAATTATGAGCTTGCGGACAGGAGAGGGGAAGCAGTGCCCAACTCGTGGGATGAGGCGTGCGCCTACAGACAGCGCAAGGGCTGGCAGGCGTATATGGATGCGCAGACGGCGCGGGAATGCATCGAGATGCTGCAGGATGACAGGGATTATGCGCTGATCGTGACGGACGCGCAGCATAACGGCGGTGTGCGGCAGTGGGTGTATGAGGACTGCCGCGTGGCGCTGGACCTGGAATGGCAGGACGACGGCATCCGGCACAGGAAGATCGGGGAGAGCGAGCTGGTACTCGCCAGGATGGGGCCGCTCCAGCAGGTGCTGATCGACGGTGTGGAGCACTATCAGGCGGGGAAACGGTGGAATATCACCGTGTATGACAAGATCCTTGGAAGCGTCGCGGCAGATCTCATGTTTGATGAATAAATGTTTCGCATTGTTTTGACGGATACGGTAAAATGTGGTAGAATTGGAAAGGATTCGGAAAACAGTTGATTTGTTTGGAGGTTTAAGATGATATTAGATGATAAAACGATACTGATCACCGGCGGCACCGGCTCTTTTGGAAGGTGTTTTACCGCGTATGTGCTGGCACATTATAACCCAAAGAAGATCATCATTTATTCCAGGGATGAGTTCAAGCAGTGGGTGATGGCAAACGATTTTGCCCAGTACAAGGACAAACTGCGTTTCTTTATCGGCGACGTGCGCGACTATGAGCGCATGAAACGCGCGTTTGAGGGCGTTGACTTTGTGATCCACGCGGCGGCGCTGAAACAGGTGCCGGCGTGCGAGTACAATCCCAACGAGGCGATCAAGACCAATGTGAACGGCGCGCAGAATGTCATCGATGCGGCGCTGAACACGCGCGTTCAGAAAGTGGTGGCGCTGTCGACGGACAAGGCAGTCAACCCGGTGAATCTCTACGGAGGTACGAAATTAGTATCGGACAAGCTGTTCATCGCGGCGAATGCGTACTGCGGCACGAAGGATCTGAACTTCTCGATCGTGCGGTACGGGAATGTGGCGGGCAGCCGCGGTTCGATCATTCCGCTGTTTCAGAAGCTGATCTACGAGGGTGCCAAAGAGCTTCCGATCACGGATTTCCGCATGACGCGTTTCTGGATCAGTCTCACACAGGGGGTCGAGCTTGTGGTCAAGGCGCTCGAGGAAGCAAAGGGCGGTGAGACTTTCATCAGCAAGATCCCGTCGTTTAAGATCACGGATCTTGCGGAGGCGATGGCGCCGGGCATGCGGACGGTCGAGGTCGGCATCCGTCCGGGGGAGAAGCTTCACGAGGTGATGGTCACGGCGGAGGATTCCGTGACGACCTACGAGTACGAGAAGAATTATATCATCTACCCGCAGATGTTCTGGCAGGAGTCCAAGCGTCCGAACCCGAGCGGCAGAAAGGTGGAGGACGGATTTTATTATTCGTCCGGGAACAATACGGAGTGGCTTACAGTCGATCAGATCAAGGAACTCTTAAAGACCGATCTGCATGAATGATCGGTGGAAAGGAAATGGGTGTCAGGATGGAAAAACCAGCGATTGCCGGCGGAAAACCGGTCAGGGACACGAAGCTTTACTATGGACACCAGTTTGTGGACCAGGCGGATGTGAAAGCTGTGGAGCAGGTGCTCACCAGTGATTATCTCACCTGCGGCCCGAAGGTCGTGGAGCTTGAAAGAAAACTCTGCGAGATCACAGGGGCAAAATATGCGGTCGCTGTCAGCAACGGCACCGCCGCGCTCCACATCGCTGCGATGGCGGCGGGGGTGGGCGCGGGAGATGAGCTGATCACGACGCCGATCACGTTCGCGGCGTCGGCGAACTGTGCGCTCTACTGCGGGGGCAGGCCGGTTTTTGCGGACATTGATCCTGCGACTTACAATATCGATCCGGCGCGTGTGCGGGAGAGGATGACAGACCGCACCAGGGCGGTGGTTGCCGTCGATTTTACAGGGCAGGCGCCGAGGCTTGACGAACTGCTTGCCATGTGCCGCGAGAAAGGCGTCGTGCTGATCGAGGATGCCGCCCATTCCATCGGCACGAAATACAAGGGAAAGCCTGTCGGCAGTATTGCGGATATCACGACGTTCAGCTTCCATCCGGTCAAGACGGTGACAGGCGGTGAGGGCGGCGCCGTGCTCACGGACAGGGCGGACATATACGAGAAGCTTCTGTTATATCGTTCCCACGGGATCACAAAGGACGAGGAAGATTATGTGAATGAGAGTCATGGCCCATGGTATCATGAGCAGATTGACTTGGGATACAATTACAGGATCACCGATATCCAGTGCGCGTTGATCCTAAGCCAGATCGACAAGCTCGGGCAGTTTGCCCGGAGACGAAGGGAGATTGTCGAGCGGTATGACAGGGCATTTTCGCAGATGCCGGAGCTTTTTGTGCAGCGGGAGATCCCGGAGTCTGACACGACAAGGCATCTCTACATACTGCGCATCCGGCCTGAGATGCTCACGATCGACCGGCGGGGATTTTTCGAGGCGATGGCGGTGGAGAATATCTGCTGCAATGTGCACTATATCCCGGTGTACTGGCATCCGTATTATGAGAAGAAACTGGGTTATCAGAGAGGGATCTGTCCCAATGCGGAGAAGCTCTATATGGAGATGATGAGTCTGCCGATCTACTATTCGCTGACGGATCAGGACGTGGATGACGTGATCGAGGCAGTCAGAAAGATCGTGGCGTATTATAAGAAATGAGCAGGAGTCTGGTTGAGAAACCAGACTTTTCGCGATGAACGGGGATCGATTGGAAGGAGGAAAAGTGGATCATGGGAAAAAGTGTAGCGATCATAACAGCGCGGGGCGGCAGCAAGCGGATCCCGCGCAAGAATATCAAACCGTTTCTGGGGAGACCGATCCTGGAATACAGTGTCGAGGCGGCGCTGCAGGCGGATCTGTTTGAGGAGGTCATGGTATCGACGGACGACGGGGAGATCGCGCAGGCTGCAGAGCAGGCGGGCGCTGTGGTGCCATTTCTCAGGAGCGGGAACACCGCGGGGGATTTTGCCACGACAGCGGATGTCGTCGAGGAAGTCCTCGCATCGTATGAGCGCATCGGCAGACAGTTTCAGACGGTGTGCTGTATCTATCCGACGGCGCCGTTCGTGACAGGCGATACCATCAGGAGAGCGATGACGCTCTTAGAACAGGAGCAGGCGGACTGTGTGATCCCGGTGGTGAAGTTCTCTTTTCCGCCGCAGCGGGGCGTCGTGGTGCAGGATGGACGGCTCGCGCCCAAGTGGCCTGAAAACATGGCAAAGCGTTCGCAGGATTTAGAGCCGCTGTATCATGACTGCGGTCAGTTCTACTGCCTGAATGTCAAAAGCTTTCAGCGGCAGAAGGCGATCTGGATGGAGCATGCGGTTCCCTTTATACAGGATGAGATGTACGTGCAGGACATTGACGCGCCCGAGGATTGGGAGATCGCGGAGATGAAGTATCAGTTTTTGCGGGGGAGGAAGATATGAGCAGCATGATCAGGATCAATGAAAGAATGGTGGGGGAGGGTCAGCCCGCCTACATCATCGCAGAGATGTCTGCGAACCATGCAGGGAGCATCGACCGCGCGCTGGAGCTGATCCATGTGGCGAAGGAGTCGGGGGCGGACTGTGTAAAGATACAGACCTACACGCCGGACACGATGACGATCGACTGCAGCAACGAATATTTTCAGATCGGGAAGGGCACATGGGAGGGGGAGAATCTGTATTCCCTGTACCAGAAGGCATACACGCCGTGGGAGTGGCAGGCAAGGCTGCGCGACGAGGCGGCAGAGGTGGGCATTGATTTTCTGTCAACGCCGTTTGACAGGACGTCGGTGGATTTCCTGGAGGAACTTGGCGTGCGCTTTTACAAGATCGCATCGTTTGAGCTGGTGGATATCCCTCTGCTGGAATATATCGCTTCCAGGAATAAGCCGATCATCATGTCGACGGGGATGGGGACGCTGGAGGAGATCACGGAAGCGGTTCATGCAATCTATAGCACCGGCAACAGACAGCTTGCGCTGATGAAGTGTTCGAGTGCGTATCCTGCTAAGAGCGAGGGGATGAATCTTGCCACGATCCGGGATCTGAAAGCGCGTTTTGATATCCCGGTTGGACTTTCGGACCACTCGATGGGCGCTTTCAGCGCTGCGACGGCGGTCGCGATGGGTGCCAGCATCATCGAAAAACATTTCTGTGTCAGCCGTGCGATCGAGAACCCGGATTCGAGCTTTTCCATGGAACCGGACGAGTTTGCGGATATGGTGAGGCAGGTGCGCGAGGTGGAGAAAGCGATGGGAACGGTTGCGTACGGCGTCTCGGCGCAGGAGGAGAGCAATCGCTGTTTCCGGCGCTCGCTCTTTGTGGTGCAGGACATTGCAGCCGGCGAGGTGTTCACGCCCGAAAACATCAGAAGTATCCGACCGGCATATGGACTGAAACCAAAGTACTACAAAGAAGTGCTTGGCAGGACCGCCAGGTGCTTTCTTAAGCGCGGTACGCCGCTCACATTTGACGTGATCGACGGGATGGGGGAGTCAGAGCCATGAGCCTGCAGCTAAGGAGGGCGGTTCGTGCCGACAGGGATCTGTTGTTTGGCTGGGCAAACGATGATGCTGTCCGTGCCAATGCCTTTCACACAGAGAAGATTCCCTATGAAAAACATGTGGTATGGTTTGATAAGATGATGGCGGACGCGTCGGTGCATCAGTATATTCTGGATGATGACGGTGTACCTGTAGGACAGATCCGCCTGAATGTGGAGGACAGTGCGGCGTACATCGATTACAGCGTCGCGCTGGATCAGCGGGGAAAGGGTTATGGGATCCGGCTGCTGCGCCTGCTGCGGACACAGCTTGCGGCAGATGGGATACCATGCGTTACGAAACTTGTCGGACAGGTAAAATATGGAAATGAGGCATCCGCCAGGGCTTTTGAAAAATGCGGTTTTCATAAAAAAGAGCTGCCGGAGTGCATACAATATGAACAAAACATGATGTAGAGGGTGTTATTGAATGAAGATTATCATTGCAACGATCAAATCCTGGAATATTGAGCGCGCGGAGGCGCTGCAGAGGCAGTACGAGGGTGTGCACGACATTGTTATTTATACGCGCAGGGAGGAGTTCACAGCCGATAACGTATGTGATTTCCATCCGGACTATATCTTTCTGCCGCACTGGTCCTACATCATGCCGCGCGAGATAACAGATCACTGGGAGTGTGTGGTGTTTCACATGACAGACCTGCCCTACGGGCGCGGCGGAAGCCCACTGCAGAACCTGATCGTGCGCGGACATAAGGAGACGAAGATCTCGGCGATCAGGATGACAGAGAAGCTCGACGGCGGTCCGGTCTATATGAAGCATGCGTTATCTCTGGATGGGAGCGCTCAGGAGATCTTCGTGCGCTGCGCGGATATCATTTTCCGTGAGATGATCCCGCGTTTCCTGGACGATTCGAAAGCGAAGATATCACCTGTCCCGCAGGAGGGAGAACCGGTGATATTTAAGCGCAGAAAGCCGGAGGACGGGCGTATAACGCCTGATATGAAAACGGACCGGATCTATGATCATATCCGGATGCTGGACGCCGAGGGATATCCGAGGGCGTTCATCGAGTTTGGGGATCATCGTCTGGAATTTGAGCAGGCGCAATATCTGCACGATGATTTGCGCGACGATGAAACAGAGCTTTCGGCGCGGGTTGTCTTCCGGCGTGCGTCAGATCAGCCGGAGGCTTGCGAAGAATCGCAGAAAAAAACGGTGCTGGTCGTGGCGGCGCATCCCGACGACGAGATCCTGGGAGTCGGCGGCACAGTGGCACGATATACGGCGCAGGGCGACGTGGTCTACGCCCTGATCCTGGGAGAAGGGCAGACTTCGCGCAGCACGCACAGGGAGGATACGGACAGGGAGACTGTGGAAGCGCTTCACCGCAACACGCTGGAGAGCGCGAAGGCAGTAGGCTATCGGGAAGTATTTTTTGCGGATTTTCCCGATAACCGTTTTGACGGTGTCGACCTGCTCGACATTGTAAAGGCGGTGGAGCAGAAAATACGGGAATTGCGGCCGCAGATCATCTATACTCATTACAGCGGGGATCTGAATGTGGATCATCAGTATACGGCGCGCGCGGTGCTCACGGCGACGAGACCGATGGCGGACTGCTGTGTGGAGACGGTCTATGCGTTTGAGACGCTCTCCTCCTCGGAGTGGAATTTTGACTGCAGCGCACAGCCCGCGTTCTGCCCCAATGTATTTGTGGATATCACTGGTTATTACGGGCAGAAGGAGCAGGCGATGAACTGTTATGTGTCCGAGCTGTGCACTTTTCCGCACCCGAGGAGCCTGACCGGGATGGACGTGCTCTCCAGGACGCGCGGCATGGCGGCAGGGATGCAGCGGGCGGAGGCGTTCATGCTGATCCGGCAGCGCTTTCCGGGTTCGAATGGATTGTGATACAGGGACTGACAGGAGGGATTGGGTGTTATATATTCGTGCAGACGGCAATACGGAGATTGGTATGGGGCATGTGATGCGCTGCCTTGCGGTGGCGGAGGCGGCAGCGGACAGGGACAGCCTGCATCCGCCTGTCTTTATCACGGCGGATGCAGGCTGCCGCGCTTTGATTGAGGACAGGGGATTTCGCGTGATCGTGCTGGATACGGACTACAGGGACATGATGGGCGAACTTCCGCGGCTTGCGGCAGTGCTCTGTGCGGAGCAGGCTGCAGACGGCATCGTGCTGCTGGTGGACAGCTATCAGGTGAGTTGTGCGTATTACCTTGAACTAAAAAAAATGGGACGGCATTCCTTGCGGGTGGCGTGCTTTGAGGATATGGGAGACGCCTATCCGGTGGATCTGCTGATCAATTACAATATCTATGCGCCGGATCTGGCACAAAAGTATAGGGATGCGGGAATGGAAAACAGCAGGCTCCTTCTGGGAGCCCGTTACATGCCGCTGCGGAAAGCCTTTCAGGAGCCGGCAGGATATGCGGTCCGCAGTAAAGTGACAGATGTTATGATAACAACCGGCGGCAGTGATCCCTGCTTTGCGGCGGGGGCTTTTGCGGAGGCACTGCGCAGTGATGGCGCGATCGCCGGGCAGGGGATCTGCCTTCATCTGGTCAGCGGTCCCTTTAATCAGTATGCCGATGAGCTGAAACACAGGTACCAGGATGATAAAGTACAGGACTGCAGCGGCGGTCAGATGTCCATCGTGATCCATGAGAATGTGAAGGATATGCGCAGTCTGCTTCTGAAAAGCGACGTGGTGATCTCAGCGACGGGGAGCACGATCTATGAGGTCAGCACTATCGGTGTGCCGATGATCGTCTTTTATTTTGCCGAGAACCAGCGTCAGGGAGCGGAGGCGCTGGAGCGGCTGACAGACATCGTCAACGCGGGGTGCTTTGCGAAGGATGAAGCGGAAGTGACCGCGCGTATGACGGCAGCGCTTAGAAGATGCATCGCCGACAGAACGTACAGAGCGCTCTTACATCGGCAGGAGAAGGAACTGATCGACGCAAAAGGGGCGGGGCGCATCGCGGAGCGGTTGTCAAAGCTTGCGGTGAAATAGCGCGTGTGCGTGGATGCGAACGACAGAAATGAGAGGAGAACCATGGCTGCAGAAAAAAAGAGACAATTAAATTACGAGCTGCTCCGCATCATAGCGATGCTGATGATCGTGAGTCTGCACTATCTCAGTAAAGGGGGGCTTCTGGGTGATCCTGCTAGGGCGGATATGACTGCTGCCGGATACACGGCATGGTTTGCGGAGGCATTTTTCCTAGTGGCGGTCAATGTCTATGTGCTCATCAGCGGATACTTTGGCGTGGATGCGCGGGGAAACATGACGAACGGGAAGAATTTCACGTTCCGGGAGGTGCTGCGAAAGCCGCTTAAGATATGGAAGCAGGTGTTCTTTTACTCGGTGCTCTTTGGCTGTACCGCACTTGTCACCGGTGTGCAGGAGTTTGATGTTTACCGGTTGTTTTCCTACTGTTTTCCGATCGTGACGGAACATTACTGGTTTGCGGCATCTTATGTTATTTTATGTCTGATGATGCCGTTTCTGAATGCCGGGATCGCGTATATGAACCAGCGGGAATTAAAATATCTGCTGGCTGGGTTTCTGCTGCTGCTGAGTGTCTCAAAGACGGTTATACCGATGCAGTTACCGTGGGACAAGTATGGATATGACAGTCTGTGGTTTGTGGTCCTGTATCTGACGGGGGCTTATCTTAGGCGGTATGAGGTTACATGGATCAGGACAGCGTGGCGGGCGGCGGCGCTGTACGCTGGCAGTATGCTGACGGTGTTTGCTTCCTTTTTCCTGATCAGGCAGGTCTTTTTAAAGACGGGACGGTTGGAGGATCTGATCAACTATGGATATACTTACAATTTTCTGTTCTGCTACACGGGTGCGGTGGGACTGTTTCTTCTATTTAAAGAGTACAGGAACCACTCCTTTGCTGCGCTGGAGCGCTTCCGAAAGCCGATTGAGCTGTTCTCGGGCGCGACGTTTGGCGTCTATCTGATCCATGAGCACATCGATATCCGTGCCATGTGGACGAGATGGGTGCACAGTGAGGCGCTGCTTCAGGGCTCTGTGATAAGCTTCCTGGCGCATATGGCAGGCACGGTGCTGTGCGTGTATCTGGTCTGCACTGCGGTCGAACTGATACGGCAGAAGGCTTTTGTGACGCTCCTGCCGGCGCTGATCCTGCTGCTGTACCCGCTGCGCCATGCCGCGGTCGGGCTGGATCTGATGGATGCGGGCTATGCGCTTGGCAATTATCGTTTTTTTAACTCGCTGAATGAGATGTGGAAGCTTGCGACATATCTGGCAAATATAACGGGTGTACTGCTGTCAAAGCTGCCCTTTGGCAGTCTCTGGATCGGCATGAATGTGTACGCTGGCATGCTGATCGGTGCTGTGGCTGCGGGGGTATATCTTTTTTTTCAGAAGCGCTACGGAAAAAAACAGAAGTTATTGTGCGCCCTGATGTTTGCCGCGGAGCTGACGGCACTCTCGCTCTGCTGGGCGCCGGGCGTTATCTTATATCACTATCTCGGATATCTCCTCATGACGATCGCTGTCATGGTACTGTTTGCAGGGCTTATGAAGGAGCAGGAGGGAGAGCGGACGAAATATTTTGTCACAGCGGGTGTTATCTTAGGACTCTGTGTGGCGGTGAGAATGCCGAATATCACATACATGGCGCTGATCCTGCCGGTGTGGTGCGACTGTTTCTGGAACCAGGACAGGGCAGGGCGGTTTGGCGTATTGGTGAAGCGCACGCTCTGCTGCGCCGGCGGCTATCTGGCGGGACTTGCCGTGCCGCTTGCGGTGATCTGCATGCGCTACGGTGCGGCGTCGTATCCGCAGATGATCGCCTCCCTGTTTGGCATGACAGACCATGCGACGGACTATAAGCCGACATCGATGGTCACGGCGATGTTTGGCGACTACATCGGTTACAGCCCGTGGCTGCTGCTGTTTGCGGGCTATATGCTGGCCGGGGTGCTATTTTTTCATTTCATGGACAAAGTACTCGTGAATAAAGGGGTTTATGTTTTTAAGGTATTCTATGTGCTGGGACTTGTGGTCGTGCTCCGCTTCTGCTATGGCAGGGGCATGTTCGGATTGGATTACAGTGACTATTTCTGTATGTACAAGTGGGTGACGGTCTATCTGCTGGTCGTGATCTGCATGTGTGTGCGGCTGTTATTTTATGGAAAGGCGAGCCGCGAATTCAGATTGTGGGCAGTGTTTTTGCTGGTCGTGATCTTTGTGACACCGCTTGGCAGCAACAACGGGCTGTATCCGATTATCAACAACCTGTTTCTCGTGATGCCGGTCTCCATCATGATGCTTTTCGATGTATTTGCGGGCAAAAATGCTGTGCTGCCAAAGCATGCAAAGAGAACGGCAGGTTTTGCATTTCGCCTGGTGCTCGGCTTCGTGACGGTGTGTACCGCGGTGCAGGGCCTTTTGTTTGGAGCAGCGTTTGTGTTTCATGACAAAGGCGCGGCGGGCAAGGACAGCAGCGCGGTTGAGCTGCTCTGCAGTGACGCCGGTACAGGACTTGTGACGACGGCGGACAGGAAGGACGCGCTCGAGGAGCTTGACCGATATCTGTATCAGAACGGATTGAATAAAAAACAGGTGATATTGTATGGGCAGATCCCGGCATTGGCGTATTTGTTTGACATGGAACCGGCGATATCCACGACATGGGCAGACTTAGATTCTTATGATATGGATGTGCTCATACAGGAGCTTGACCGTGTGTCGAAAGCGGAGCCGGATGCCTTTCCGGTCGTGATCCTCGGGCGCGCTGCGGTGGAGCGCGCTGCGGACGAGGACAGCCTGGAACGGCAGAAGCTTGCGCGTATCATGGATTTTGCAGAAGCGAACGGGTACAGGCAGTGTTTTGAGAGTGGGGCGTATATTGTACTGTCTGCAGATCATCAGCAGTAGAATTGAATTTCATCCGTTTTAAAATGTTTTTTCCATTCAGCACATATGATGAAGTAGTGCGCCTGGATCATTTCCATTAATTTGTCCAGATCTTTGTTTGGAATGCGGTCTTTATTATTGGCAATAATGCAGCCTCCATTTTTGGTAAGCCATATTTTGGTGGAGGCTGCATTAGGCTGGCCTTTTGTAATATGCACATGAATCGGTTCGTTATTTTCGTTGGACCAAAAGAATACTTTATATCCACCGACTGAAAAAATACTAGGCAATCTGAATCCCTCCGTTAGCGCCGTATTTGTAGAACAAATGAGCATGGCTGTGTACGATCTGATCGAACAATTGCATTTCTTCGTCTGAAAACCCCTCTTTGATCAGCCATGTATAGGAGGGCAACTGACACCGGGCTGTATCAAATCCGGATGGGGTAGGCCGTTCAAAATGGACTTCTATTTTATTGATCCCGTCTTCCTCAAAGACCTGTGTGTGCACAATTTCGGTTCCATCATTTAAAACCATATAAGGATAAACCATGTGATCAACTCCTTTTTTAGATTTATTAGCGTGTTTTTCAAACACGCCGCAGGATAGATTGATAATCATATTGTAACATGGGATTTCTGGGGCTTCAATCATATTTGTGGGGAATTGTATAAAAGCTGTTGTATATTCCTGTCAAAACCTTGCCAAAATCATATTAAAAGAGTACAATAAAGCGGGAAATATTTTCCAAAACTGCGGCTGAGAGCGCACAGAAACACGGAAAGGCATGGGCAGAGCATGATCAATTTTAACGTACCGCCATTTACAGGCAGGGAGATGGAATATATCCGACAGGCAGTCGAAAACCAGAAAATATGCGGGGACGGTCCGTTCACGAAGAAGTGCAGTGAGTGGATCGAGCAGTACACGGGCATGGCAAAGTGTCTGCTGACGCCATCCTGCACGCAGGCGACTGAGCTTGCGGCGCTTCTGATCGATATCCGGGAGGGCGACGAGGTGATCATGCCATCCTACACGTTTGTGTCCACCGCGGATGCCTTTGTGCTGCGCGGCGCCAGGGCAGTGTTTGTCGATATCCGGCCGGATACGATGAACATCGATGAGACGCTGATCGAACAGGCGGTGACGGACAGGACGCGGGCGATCGTGCCCGTCCACTACGCGGGCGTCGCCTGCGAGATGGATGCCATCATGGACATTGCAAGGCGCCATGATCTCTTCGTGGTGGAGGACGCCGCGCAGGGAATGGCGGCGACGTACAAGGGAAGACAGCTTGGATCGATCGGGGATTTCGGGTGTTATTCTTTCCATGAGACCAAGAATCTGAGCATGGGCGAGGGCGGCGCGCTGCTGATCAGGGATCCGAAATATATCAATGACGCGGAGATCATCCGGGAGAAGGGAACAAACCGTTCCCAATTCTACAGAGGGCAGATCGATAAGTACCGCTGGGTAAATTACGGCTCGTCCTATCTTCCCAGCGACATGAATGCCGCCTATCTCTGGGCACAGATCGAGCTGGTCGAGGAGATCACCGCAAAGCGCGTGGCGCTGTGGAAGCAGTATGATGAACTGCTGCGGCCGCTTGAGGACCGCGGTATCTTAGAGCTTCCCCATGTGCCGGAGGGCTGTGTCCACAACGGGCATATGTATTACATCAAGGCAAAAGATCTTGAGGAGCGGACAAGGCTCATCGATTTTCTGAAAGCGAACGGCATCTGGGCGGTATTTCATTATGTGCCGCTGCACTCGGCGCCGGCGGGACGCAAGTTTGGCAGGTTTGCGGGTGAGGATGTGTACACGACAAGGGAAAGTGACAGGCTGGTGCGTCTGCCGATGTTCTATGTGCTGACGCCGGAAGAGGTTGATTATATCGTAGGGAAAGTGAAGGAGTTCTATCACGTATGATGGATGACCGCACAGGAGTAAAAGCGGCAAAAGTGTGTGGTGCTTTTGTTTTTACCCTCTTGCTTGCGCTGCTTTTGACTGTCCAGTTTGATTTTTATTATGATCTGAATGACGATACCATGATCAAGGATATTGTGTCAGGCGCTTATACAGGTGAGCCGAGCGGCTATTGTATACAGATGCTGTATCCCTTGGCGTGGTGTCTTGCGCTTTTTTACAGAGCCATCCCGTCAGTACCATGGTATGGCTTGTTTTTGTGTCTGTGTCAGTTTGGCGTGGTGTTTCTGGTTGCGGCAAGGCTTCTCTTTTTGATGCGGGGGGCAAAGGCAGGGATTTTTGCGCTCGCGGCGGAGGCAGTACTGGTGTACGGCCTGTTCCTGCGCCAGTTTGTGGTGGTGCAGTACAGCGTCACTTCGGGGATGTGCATGGCGGGCGCGGTGTTCCTCTTCCTCACGGAGCAGGGGACGGACAAGGCATCGGTCTTTTTCCGGAGAAACCTGCTGCCGCTGTTTCTCGTCGTGATCTCCTTCCTGATCCGGACAGAAGTGTGTATCATGCTGCTGCCGTTTTTGCTGTTTGCGGGGATCTTAAGATGGTGCGGCGAGGAGCGATTTTTTACAGTACTGAATTTCAGAAAATATATCACGCTGATCGTCACGGCGCTTTTGTGCATGGCGGCGGTGTACTCCCTGGACCTGCTGGCGTACAGGGGCAGTGAGTGGACAGGCTTTCGGCGCTTTTTTGACGCGCGGACCAAGCTGTATGACTTTTATGGACTTCCGGATTATGAGGACAACAGGGATTTTTATGAATCCATCGGTCTGTCGCGGGAGTCGTACACACTGCTGGAAAATTATAATTTTGCGCTCGATGAGTCGATCGATACATGGAGGCTGGATGCGATCGTCTCCTATCAGGAACGGCTGGCAGCGGAGGGCAGGGGGCTGCATGACACGTTCGGGTTTGTCAGCAAAAACAGCTTGAAGGAGGCGCTGTGGCAGTATAAAAAGCAGCTATCCGGCAGTGTCTCGCCCGCAAGTGCGGCGGTGATCGTCCTCTACCTGCTGTATCTGATCCTGTGTGTGGCGCCGGCAAGGGGGAAGCTGCGCGCGGGCGCGGCCTTCAAGATCGTGTGCCTCCTGGTAGTGCGCAGCGTTTTGTGGCTGTATCTGTGCATGGTGGACAGGGTGCTCGACCGGGTGACGATGCCGCTTCTGATGACGGAGTTTGTCATGCTGGCGGGATTTCTGATCTGTGACTGCGCTGGATCATACGGCGCTGGGCGCTTTCGTGCGGTAAAAGCGGTCAGTTGTATCCTGGGCATCACCGGTATCCTTGCCGCGCTTGTGGTTAGCTGGCGGACCGTGCATGCGGAGTATGACGGGCGGGCAGCGGCAGATGCGCGCTGGGGGGCGATGATGGATTATTGCCGGAAAAATGGAGATAACTATTATGTGATCGATGTGTATTCCTCGACCTCGTATGAAGGGGTGCCGTACTCGGAAAAAATGTTTACCGATGTGGATGACACGTACAAAAATTTTGATCTCTGCGGAGGCTGGGCGGCGAAGAGTCCGCTTGCGCGGCAGAAGCTGGAGAGGCATCACATCAGGGACATTCAGGGCGCGCTCTGTGCTTCCAAAGCGGGCAGGCAGATGAACACATATTTTGTGGCGGATGCGGACTCGGATCTTGGATGGCTTGCACAGTACTATGCGAAGCGCGGGATCGAGGTCGAACTTAGATGTGTGGATCAGATCAGGACAGATGCGGCAGAAGCGGCATTCAGCGTGTATGAGCTGACAAGAAGATAAAAATGATAAAAAGAAGGAGATAGCACGATTGTATGAAACCGATGAAAAAGGATACAGTGATCAGGGGACAACAGGTATATTTGAGGCCGATCACGGCGGCTGACACGGAGATGGCGGTGCGCTGGCGCAACAAGCCGGTCGTGGTCGAAAATTTTATCTACCGCAAGCCTGTCAGCAGGGAGGATCATGAGCGCTGGCTGGAGAACAAGGTGTTTACAGGACTGGTACACCAGTTCATCGTGTGCAGGATCTGCGACGATCTGCCGCTTGGCTCGATCTATCTCCAGAATTTCGAGGAGGAGAACAGAAAGGCAGAGTGGGGCATTTATCTCGGGGAGGAGCAGGCATACGGAAAAGGTGCCGGGACGGAGGCGGCGAAGCTGCTGTTAGATTATGCGTTTACAGACCTTGGGATGCACAAGGTCGTCTCCCGCGTGCTGGCACAGAACAAGGCGAGTGTCCGCATGAACGAAAAGGCGGGCTACGTGCAGGAGGCGTATCTGAAAGACGAGCTCTTTCTGGATGGAAAATACGAGGATTTGATACTGTTTGGTGCCATTAATCCCAAGGGATGAACGCTTCCGGACAGTTCTTAAGGAGACCAGTGGACTATGAGTAAAGTAAGCTTTGTGATCCCCTGCTACCGGAGCGCGGGGACGATCGGGAAAGTTGTGGCGGAGATACAGGATACAATGATATCCCTGCCGGAGTATGTCTATGACATTTTTCTGGTAAACGACTGCTCGCCGGATGACACGTACGAGGTGATCAGGGCGCTGTGCGCAAGATATGACAATATCAGAGGGATCAGTCTGGCGAAGAATTTCGGGCAGCATGCTGCGCTGATGGCAGGACTTCGCAAGTCGGACGGGGATATCGTCGTCTGTCTGGACGACGACGGTCAGACGCCCGCAAACGAGGTCGGGAAACTGCTCGAAGGCATCGAGCGCGGGAGCGATGTGGTCTATGCAAGCTATGACAACAAGAGGCACAGCGCTTTCCGGAATTTTGGGACATGGATGAATGATATCATGACCAGGGCAATGCTTGGAAAGCCCAGGGAACTGCATCTGACAAGTTATTTTGCCGCGCGGCGCTTTGTGGTCGACAGCATGCTCCAGTATGAGAACAGTTACCCGTATATCATAGGATTAGTACTGCGCGCTACCAGAAATATTACCAATGTCCCGGTAAATCACAGAAGCCGTGAGGTCGGGACATCGGGATATACGATGAAAAAACTGCTGGGACTGTGGTTCAACGGGTTTACGGCATTCTCGATCTTTCCGCTGCGGGTCGCGACGGTAACGGGTGTTATCTTTGCAAGCGCGGGCTTTATCTACGGGATCTACACGATCGTGAAGAAATTCGTCAATCCGCAGGTGCCGCTGGGATTCAGCTCCCTGATGGCGGCAGTCGTGTTCATCGGCGGCATGCTGATGATCATGCTGGGACTGATCGGGGAATATATCGGGCGCATCTATATCAGCATCAACAATTCGCCGCAGTATGTGATCCGGGAGGAGACAGGCGCGTGCGGCGGGGACAAGGATCAGCCGTTATGAACAAGATGAATCTCAAAAAGCTGCTGTCCTGCGCAGCCGCGTTTCTTGGCATCTATGCGCTGCCGGGACTTACGGGATTTACCGCAGAACAGCTCTATCTGACAAACAGCATCTTCCTGTTTGCGGCATGGATCGGGCTTGCCGTACTGATCTGGATGGGTATGGGGCATGTGGACTGGAAAGACCGGCGCGCCAATCTGCTCGCGCTGTTTCTGTCTGTTCCGTTCTCTGTGTGCATGGCAGTGGGGTCTGATCTTGACAGCACGGAGTACGTTGTCTTTGGCGATATCGAAAGGATCGTGCGCATCGGCTGTTTTGCGCTGGCGCTCGCGGTGGTCATCAGGGAAGTCTGGAGCGTTCTGGAGCAGGACGATGATCACGATAAAGCTGCAAAGGCGGAAGCGGGATATCCGAGGAAGACGTTTCTGATGATCATGGCCGTGCTCCTGCTGTGCTGGCTCCCGGTTCTTCTGGCGTCCTATCCCGGCTTTTTTGTGTACGATGCGCAGGATGAGGTCAATGAAGTGCTGACGCGCAGTTTTTCTAACCATCACCCGCTGCTGCATGTGTTGCTGCTTGGCGGGATCGTGGCGGCAGTGCACAAGGTGACAGGCTCCTACGATCTCGGGATCGCCTGTTATATGATCCTGCAGATGTGCATCGCTTCATTTTGCTTTGCGTACATGATGGATTTTTTGAAAAGGCACCGGGTTCGCAAGGCATTTCGGATCGCAGCACTTGCTTTCCTTGCGTTCTTTCCGGTGATCCCGATGTATGTCCTGTGCAGCACGAAGGATACGCTGTTCTCGATCGCGCTCCTGATGATGGTGCTGCACTTGTATGAGCTGCTTGATGACACGGCGGCGTTTCTGGGATCATGGAAACGGCAGGCGGGACTCGTTCTTAGCAGTTTCTTTATGATGAGCCTGCGGCATAACGGGAAATATGCCTATCTCGTGCTGCTGGTTTTTCTGGTATTCTGGGCATTTCGGAAAAAGTGTAAGGGCATATTCAGAAAAGCGGCTGTTATGTTTTTGCTGCCGGTTCTGTTATGTGCCGGCGCGACAGCCCTCATGACGAATCTGCTGCATGCAAGCCCGGGCGGAAAGCAGGAGATGCTGACCGTGCCGATCATGCAGCTTACCAGGGTGTATGAGACGGATGCCGGTGCGTTTACCGGGGAGGAGAGGGCGCTGCTGTACCAGTATCTCCCGAAGGAGGCGATGGATCGTTACAGCGCAAAGCTGTCCGACCCTGTCAAGGTGATGTTTGACAATGACCGGTACATCGAAAACTCGTCCGGGTTCTGGAAGCTGTGGTTTGATGCGGGCATCTCGCACATCGGGACGTACATCAACGCGTGGCTGTACACGAGCTACGGCTTCTGGTATCCGGATACGGTCATTGACGCGTACAACGGGATCCAGCGGCACACGTTTGCATACGGTGAGAGCAGTTATTTCGGATATGAGACGGAGCCGCCGGGAACGCGCCGGAGTATGATCGCTGCGCTCGATGAACTGTACAGACGCCTGTCGCTGGAGATCACCCAGCAGAAGATTCCGGTGGTATCGATGCTGTTCTCGCCGGGATTCTGGTTCTGGGTTTATGCGTTTGCATTTGTCTGTTTCATCAGGCGGCGTCAGTATAACAGGGCGCTGGCGTTTGCCATCACGCTGCTTCTGTGGCTGACCGTGCTGCTTGGCCCGACATGCATGGTGCGGTATGTGCTGGTCTTCTGGTTTGCAGGGCCGGTCCTTGGCGCGATGCTGTTTGAGAAGTACACCGGTTTTGTATAGAGACTGATATCATTGTATTCTGTGTCTGATTGTGCTATACTGTGTTAGAGCGTGTTTGAAAAATGCTTTCCGTCAGATGTGCGTCACAGTTTGTGGGAGATTTGTACCGAATGAAGGAGGCATAGCGGGCTATGTTGACTGAATTCGGTGCAAATATCACGCAAAGTGGGGCGTATAGATGGCGGGAATGATTTTTCAAACACGCTCTAGGTTCTGGGAATGACTGGTAAGGAGGAGAGATCGCATTGAGACTGTTTCGGCGGAGATGGAATCCGAATTGCATAAAGCGCAATACGATGGTACAGATCGCGATCGTGACCTTAGCCTTCCTTGCACTCGTCAGAGTGTGGCCCTGCGGTCTGGTGCAGCGCCACACTTACTCCAGACAGCAGGCGGTCAGCCGGAGCGGGAAAAGCGCGCTGACGGGGGACAGATTCACGTCTCAGGATAAAAAACTGCAGACCGTCTATTTTTCGAAGGATCATATCTATCAGATCAGCCTGTATATGGGCTGTGTGACCGGCGAGGGGATCACGGAGGCGCAGACAGTCCTGTTCCGGCTGTACAACAGTGATTTTTCGTGTGTCTTCGAGGAGGAGATCGACAGCAGGCAGGTCGAAAAAAAAGGTGTATTGACCGCCACGCCGGATATGGATGTCGATATTGACATAGAATATTACTATGAGATCCTGATTCCCGAGGAAAGCCAGTCGTACTATATGCTCCCGGTTGCGGACAGGAGTGCATTAGGGCAGACGGAGAACGGCATATTATATATAGATGGTATCTACAACGATGAGGAGAGTCTGATCGCGGATTTTGATTATTCCAGACCGCTTACGTTCATCGGGATCCTTTTGTGTGACATGCTGGTCGTTGCTGCCGCGCTGCTGGTATATTGTGTGGTGTACAGTGTGATCATGCTCTACGATCACCAGCCGGCAGCAATCAGACGGAATATCAGAATGTATTTTCGCGTTGGCGTCAGTATCGCGGTCTTCCTCGCGGCGCTGTTTCTGATCGTCCATTCTGTGATACTCAACCGGTTTGGCGGAGAAGTGTGGGACAGGCTTTTTTACCTGGCAGGGAGCGTCACTGCGCTGCTCTGGTGCCTCCTGATCCTGTGGGTTCCCGTGCGCTGTCCCGAAAAAAAGAAAAAGTCGAAGCGGTCGGCGGGAAGCCAGATCTCCCTGATCTGGCGAAATTATATCCAGACAGTCAGCTTTGGACTGCTCTTCTATGCGCTGTGCCAGTACGTTAATGCGGACAGGAACCTGTATCACTACACAAACACGAGGTGGATGCTGATTTTTCTGGCAATCGCGCTGCTGATGAATTATAATGAAAGGCAGTTGGTCAGCGTGATCGACGCTGTATGGCTGCTGCTTGGCATTGCCGGCTCCGTGATCTACTGCAGCACGGTCGGGACTGAGGAGAATGATCTGCTCCTTGCCAGGCTCACCTGCGGTGCTGTGGTATCGTGGGGATTATTGGTGATCAATGTGCTGGTCAGCCTGGTGCAGACGGCAGATTTTGAGTCATTTCGCGCCGGGGACTGGTTTATGATGCGCCTGACACAGTACAGGAAGCAGACGGTCTATCTCGTACTGTGGGTGCTGTTTAGCCTTCTGATGTACGCAAACCGGTACGAGAAGGTGTGGGTGTTCACGGCGACGCTCCCGTTCGCGGCGTTTTTGTTCACACCGCGCACACGCGGGGGAGAGTTTCGGTTTTTGAGAAACTTCGGCAACGGGATCCTGCTCAGCTTTGCGCTGGTGACCCTGTTCTGCTTTCTCCACAGGCCGCATCAGTACTGGACGTATTATCGTTATGGGGGGATCTTTCACACCGTGGCGTGCACCGGCATGTATCTGGCGGTCGTCTTTGGCGTGGCGGTCGCAAAGCTTTATGGGAAGCTTAGGAACAGGAAAGATTTTCTGCTCTTTTGCCATATGGAATATTTCGTGACGGCGTTTGTGGCAGGTTTTATCCTGCTTACGATGTCAAGGACCGCTTTTCTGACAGTCACGGTGATGGTGATGGTGGTCGCGGGGGCTGCGGCTGTGGTGCATCGCAAGCGGATCGGCCGTTTTTTCTCGGAGCTTGGGGTGCTGCTGGCAGTATGCCTTGTCAGCTTTCCGATGATCTATACGTCGGTCAGGATGATTCCCGCAGTCGTGAACGATCCGATCCACTATGATATCGAGATCCAGAAAAAGACCGAAACGATCTATAGAGGAGATCCGATCGACTCGGATAAATATATGACAGTGCGGTGGTTTTTTACGACGCTGTTTGGAAGGTTTCAGACAGAGGAGGGAGACACCGGGGCAGACGCAGGGAACATCCTGCCGCGGGAGAGCGGCGTGCTCGTCTATACAGGCGATGATCTTGCCGGGATCGACATGCGGCAGTTTTCCGGGGACAGCAGTTCTGACGGAAATGACAATGGAAAGGGAGATATCTCTAACGGCAGGTTTGAGATCTTTATAGATTATATCCATGCGATCGGACTCGAAGGGCATCCTAAGATGGGGCCGATCGACAAAAAGGGAGATGAATATTCCCATGCGCACAATTCCTATCTGCAGGTGGCGTACAATTTTGGCATGATCGCGGGCGTTTTGTTTTTGGTTCTGTGCGCGTTCACGCTATGGAGGGCTGTCCAGTTTGCGCTGGATTATGGAAAAAAGCGCAGCATCATATTTGTGCCGCTTGCGATGGTCGTGGTGTTTGGATTTACCAGTCTGACAGAGTGGGCGTACCACCCGTGTATTCCGGCAGGATTTAGTTTTATACTGATGCAGATGGTGCTGATGCGCACGAATACACAGGGAAGATAGAGGAGCCGGGAGGCAGAAACAGTATTATGAAAATATTAAATCGTATTAATCCGCAGCTAGCACAGAGAAGGATCGTGCTCGTGATACTGGATATCATGACAGTGTGCATAGCGAGTATTGCACCGCTGTGGATCCGCTTTGAATTAAATTACAGGGATATTCCGCAGGTTTATCTGAATTCCGCATGGGATTTCATGATCTTCAATGTGGTCATGACACTCGCCGTGTTCTACGTCTTTAAGCTGTATCACAGCCTGTGGGCGTTTGCGGGGACGGCGGAGGTGCAGAATATCCTGGCGGCGTGTATCCTGAGCGCGATCCTCGATTTCCTGGGGATGAAGTTCATGCAGTATCCGATCCCGCGCAGCTATTATTTCGTCTATGCGCTGGTGCTCACGGGGATCACGACCGCGACCCGGTTTTCCTACCGGATCATGCGCAGTATGCGCCACAAGGCGCAGAACAGGAAAAACGGTACGCGCGTGATGATCATCGGCGCCGGCGACGCCGGAAATACGGTCATCAAGGAGATCACGAACAGCACCTACAGCACGATGACGATCAAGTGCATCATCGATGACGACGAGCACAAGTGGGGCAGGTTCATACAGGGGATCAAGATCGTCGGCGGGCGCGACCGGATCGTGGAGTACGCGGCCCTGTACGGCATCGACGAGATCTTTATCGCGATCCCGTCGGCAGACCGCAAGACGATGAAGGCGCTCGTCGAGATCTGCAAGGAGACGAGCTGCAAGCTCCGGACGCTGCCGGGCATCTACCAGCTTGTCAACGGGGAGGTCAATGTCAGCAAGCTTCGGAATGTGGATGTCGAGGATCTGCTGGGGCGCGACCCGATCAAGGTCGATATGGAATCGATACTGAACTATGTCAAAGGACAGACGATCATGGTGACGGGCGGGGGCGGCTCGATCGGAAGCGAGCTCTGCCGCCAGATCGCGGGGCACAGGCCGGCGCGGCTGATCATCGTGGATATCTATGAGAACAATGCCTACGAGATCCAGCAGGAATTGAAGCACCGGTATCCCCAGCTTGACCTGGTAGTGCTGATCGCCTCCGTGAGAAACACGAACCGCATCAACAGCATCATGAAGAATTACCATCCGGACATCATCTACCACGCGGCGGCGCACAAGCATGTGCCGCTGATGGAGGTGAGTCCGAACGAGGCGATCAAGAACAACGTCTTTGGCACATGGAAGACGGCGCAGGCGGCAGTCCAGAACGGCGTAAAGAAGTTTGTGCTGATCTCGACGGACAAGGCGGTGAATCCCACGAACATCATGGGAGCGAGCAAGCGGATCTGCGAGATGATCATACAGACGTACAACCGTCACTATGACACGGAGTTTGTGGCGGTGCGCTTCGGGAACGTGCTGGGCAGCAACGGCAGTGTGATCCCGCTGTTCAAGAAACAGATCGCGGCGGGGGGGCCGGTGACAGTTACCCACCCGGATATCATACGTTATTTTATGACAATCCCGGAGGCGGTGTCGCTCGTGCTCCAGGCGGGCGTCTACGCAAAAGGCGGCGAGATCTTTGTCCTTGACATGGGGGAGCCTGTCAGGATACTCGATCTGGCAAAGAACCTGATCCGTCTGTCGGGCTACAAGGTCGACGAGGACATCAAGATCGAATTTACAGGATTACGGCCTGGCGAAAAGCTATATGAAGAACTGCTGATGAGCGAGGAGGGACTTACGGACACGGAAAATAAGCTGATCCATGTGGGGAAGCCGGTCGAGTTTGACGAGAGACTGTTCTATGTGCAGCTCAATCATCTCAAGCAGGCAGTCGAGAGCGAGTGCGACGACGTGCGGGAACTGATCCAGGAGATCGTTCCGACGTACTCGCCAAAATGTTCGGATCAGACAGACGATGCGCAGGATACGGATCATATGGATGATCTATAGAGATCGCAGGACAGAGAAGGAGGAGCATTATGGAAAAAAGTGCCAAAAAAAGAATCTATTTGTCAAGCCCCACGATGCATGGGGACGAGCAGCGGTTTGTCGCGGAGGCGTTTGACACCAACTGGGTGGCTCCGCTGGGACCCAATGTCAACAACTTTGAGACGGAGATCGCAGCGTATACGGGATGCGGTTATGCGGCTGCGCTGAGCGCAGGGACGGCAGCGATCCATCTGGGGCTGAAACTCCTGGGTGTGGAGCAGGGCGATGTGGTGTTTGTGTCGTCGCTGACATTCTCTGCAAGCTGTAATCCGATCGTGTATGAGAAAGCGACGCCGGTCCTGATCGACTCGGAGCCGGACACCTGGAATATGTCGCCTGAGGCGCTCGAGAGAGCTTTTGAGAAGTATCCGGCTCCCAAGGCGGTCGTTGTCGTGCACCTGTACGGTACACCGGCAAAGATGGATGAGATCATGCGCATCTGTGAGCGTCACAATGTACCGGTCCTCGAGGATGCGGCGGAGTCCCTCGGCGCTACATACGGGGGAAAGCAGACGGGAACCTTCGGGCGTGTCGGCGTCTATTCATTTAATGGCAACAAGATCATCACGACATCCGGCGGCGGAATGCTTGTTTCTGCGGATGAGGCGCTTGTGAAGGAGGCGCGGATGCTCTCGACACAGGCGAGGGATCCGGCAAGGCATTATCAGCACTCAAAGATCGGGTATAATTACAGGATGAGCAACGTTGACGCGGGTATCGGCAGAGGACAGTTGATGCATCTGGATGAGCATATCCGGCTCAAAAAGGCGATCTATCAGCAATACCGGCAGGCATTTGCGGACATTGAGGAGATCTCCATGAATCCGCTGAACGCGGCGGGGGACGCCAACAACTGGCTCTCGTGCATGACGATCAGGGAGGGCAGCAGCGTGACGCCCGACATGGTGATGGACGCACTGGATGCGCAGAACATTGAGTCGCGCCCGATCTGGAAACCGATGCATTTACAGCCTGTCTTTGCGTCATACGACTTTTTTGGCCACAATGAAAGCGGTGTGAGCGTCAGCGAGGACATCTTCAACCGCGGCGTGTGCCTGCCAAGCGACATCAAGAACACCGCGGAGGATATGGACACGGTGATCGGCATCGTGCGGGGACTTTTTCGGAAATAGGGATTGGAAATAAAGAAAATGGGAGCTGGGATAAATGTATCAGAGATATATAAAACGGTTACTTGATATCATCCTGTCGCTTGCGGCGATCGTACTGCTTGGACCTCTCCTGATCGTGGTCGCCGTGCTCGTGCGCATAAAGCTTGGCTCCCCGGTCATCTTTCACCAGGAGCGGCCGGGATATCATGAAAAGATCTTTAAGCTCTGCAAGTTCCGCTCCATGACGGATGCGCGCGGTGCGGACGGGGAACTGCTGCCCGACGAGGTGCGTCTGACGAAGTTTGGCAGGACGCTGCGGGCGACGAGCCTCGACGAGCTTCCCGAGCTGTGGAATATCTTAAAGGGCGACATGAGCCTGATCGGGCCGCGCCCGCTCTTAGTCCGGTATCTGCCCCGCTACAACGAGTTCCAGCGGCACAGGCATGATGTGCGCCCGGGACTGACAGGCTGGGCGCAGGTAAACGGCAGGAACGCGATCGACTGGGAGACGAAATTCCGGTATGATGTAGAGTATGTGAACAGGATCAGTTTCTGGTTTGACGTAAAAATCCTGCTGATGACTGTCGGCAAAGTGTTCAGACGGTCGGGGATCAGTTCGGCGACTCATGCCACGATGGAAGAATTTATGGGAGGGGCAGACCATGAGGAACAATAAAAATGACAGGGAATATCGGATCCTTTTTACGAGCGTGGGAAGGCGCGTCGAGCTGATGCAGGCATTTCGGGAAGCGGCAAGGCGCGAGGAGATCGACCTTAAGATCTATACAGCGGATATGTCGGACACGGCGCCTGCGCTGTGCTTTGGCGATGTGGCTGTGCGCGTCTGCCGCATCTTAGATGAAGACTATATACCGCAGTTGATCGGGATCTGCAGGGAGCACCGCATCGATCTGCTGATCCCGACGATCGACACGGATCTTGTGAAACTCTCTTATGCGAGGGCGGACTTTGAGAAAGTAGGAACGCGGGTTCTGATCAGCGCGCCGGACAAGATCGCACTCTGCCGGGATAAGCGCTATACCGGCGACTTTTTCAGGAAGTGCGGGCTGCATGCACCCGAGACGTTTGACAGCGTGGAGCGATACGATCGGTCCTTTCCGTGTTTTATAAAGCCAAAGGACGGAAGTTCGAGCATCAATGCCTTCCGGGCGGACAGCATGGAGGAGCTGCGGGAGATCGCAAAGCGGGTGCCGGATTATATCATTCAGCCCTACATCGAGGGGGAGGAGTACACGGTCGACATTTTCTGCGATCTGGATGGGAATGCCGTCTTCATAACACCGCGCGTGCGCGTCGCCGTCAGGAGCGGGGAGGTGCTGCAGACGCGCATCGCCATGGATGACACGATCGTGGAGGAGTGCCAAAGGATCATCGGGGCGTTTGAGCCGTGCGGCCCGATAACGGTACAACTGATCCGCGAAAAAAAGTCGGGCGACGACTATTACATCGAGATCAACCCGCGCTACGGCGGCGGCGCCCCGCTGTCCATGAAAGCGGGTGCGGATTCCGCGCGGAGCGTGCTGCAGATGCTTGCGGGCAGGAAGACAGCGTATCAGGAGCACGCGGCAGTGGACGGGAGAATGTACACCCGTTTTGACCAGAGCATCTATATGCGCGCGGATGGCAGCCGTCCGGTCGAGATCGGCTGCCTCGCGGATGTGGAGCCGCTGGCGGCGGATAAGCGCGCGGTCGTGTTTGACCTGGATGATACGCTCTATGACGAGCGCGACTATGTGCGGAGCGGTTTTTGGCAGGTCGCGTCATTTTTGTCCGGGATGCGCCCCGAGGTGTGGGGGGACAGACAGGAATGCGAAGACTGGCTTTGGGAGGCTTTTGAGCGCGGGGAACCTGCCATTGACCGCCTGTTTGAGCGCTGCCGCTGTCAGGACGACGCATTGAAGGCAAAGTGCCTGCAGCGATACAGGGAGCATTTTCCCAAGATCGCATTGCCGGAGGCGCACAGGCAGCTTCTCGTGAGACTGCGGGAATCCGGCAGGAAGCTTGGGATCATCACGGACGGCAGGGTGGAAGGACAGGAGAACAAGATCCGCGCGCTGGGGCTGGAAGAACTGATCGACGAGTATGTTGTGACGGACGCGCTGGCAGGCAGGGCGGATGTGCGGCTGTTCCGAAAGCCGTGTCCCCTGGCGTTTCATGTGATCCGGGAGCGCTTTGGGATCCCGTTTGAGGATATGATCTATGTGGGCGACAATGTCCGCAAGGATTTTCAGGCGCCGGCAAGCCTTGGCATGACGGCGGTGTGGTATCACAATGAGCATGGGATCTATAGTGGAGAGCGATGAGTAAGATATTGATATTGACCAATTCGGCGGAAGGACTTTACCTGTTCCGGAAGGAACTGCTGTGTGCCCTTAAGTCAGACGGACACGCGCTGGCGGTCTCTGTGCCGGAAGACAGGTTTTGTGAAAAGATCGAGGCGCTCGGGTGCCGTCTGCTTGTGACAGATCTCGACCGCCGGGGGATGAACCCGCTAAAGGATCTGCTGCTGGCG
This sequence comes from Lachnospiraceae bacterium, assembly GCA_021770755.1. GTDB lineage: Bacteria > Bacillota > Clostridia > Lachnospirales > Lachnospiraceae > COE1. Next base: position 96,299 of record JAETQI010000002.1, on the reverse strand, counting down.
GGGAAATACTGGTCACTGCTGCGCAGCGAGCGGCCGGACTGGGTGTTTGCCTACACGATCAAGCCAAACATCTACGGCGGTCTCGTGTGCCGGATCAGCAGGGTGCCTTATATATGCAACATCACGGGGCTGGGGACGGCGCTCGAGAATCCGGGGCTGCTTGGCAGGGTGCTCCTTGTGATGTACCGGTACTCATTGAAAAGAGCGCGGTGCGTCTTTTTTCAGAACGAATATAACCAGCGGTTTATGAAGGAGCATGGCGTTGTGCGGGGCAGGGATCGTCTGCTCCCGGGATCGGGCGTCAACCTGACCGAACATGCATACGCATCGTATCCTTCGGAGCAGAGCGGGATCGTGTTTCTTGCGGTGATGCGCATCATGCGCGACAAGGGGATCGGGGAATACCTCGAGGCCGCGCGGATCATGCGGGAAAGATATGACAATGTGGCGTTCTGGCTTGCGGGACCCTACGAGGAGGAGACGAGGGCGCAGTATGAGCCGGTGATCCGGGCGCTTGAGGACGACGGCGTCCTTAGGTATCTCGGGCATGTCGACAATGTGGGGGAAGTCATGGCGCAGAGTCACGTCATCGTCCACCCGTCCTACCATGAGGGCTTGTCCAATGTGCTCCTGGAGGCGGCGGCGAGCGGCAGGCCGGTGCTCGCAGGCGATATCAGCGGCTGTATCGAGACTTTTTCCGAGGGCAGCAGCGGGTTTTCGTTTGAGATCAGGAGCACGGATGCCCTTGTCGGGGCGATGGAGCGGATCTATGCGCTGTCCGGTGAGGAGCGCGAGCGCATGGGCAGAGCCGGAAGGGCGTGGGTGGAGGCGCATTTTGACCGGAACCGGATCATCGAGGCGTATCGGGACGTGATCAAAGATCGATAACAATAATACAGATAGGAGATAAGAAAATGAGTTTGTATGAAGATATTCTGAGCGGAAAAGAGAAACTGTCACTGGTTGGACTGGGCTATGTCGGCATGCCGATCGCGGTCGCTTTTGCCAGAAAGATCAAGGTTGTCGGATTTGATCTGAATGCGGCAAAGATCGAGCTGTACAAGTCCGGTGTCGATCCCACAAACGAGGTGGGCGACGATGTGATCCGGGAGACGACGGTGGCATTTACTTCGGATGCCGCAAGGTTAAAGGAGGCGAAGTTTCATATCGTGGCGGTGCCGACACCGGTCAATGATGACCACACGCCCGATCTGACGCCGGTGGAGGGCGCAAGCCGCATCCTCGGACAGAATCTCACCAGAGGCTCGATCGTCGTGTTTGAGTCGACAGTGTATCCCGGTGTCACGGAGGAGGTCTGTGTGCCGATCCTGGAGAAGGAGTCCGGCTTAAAGTGCGGTGTGGACTTCAAGGTCGGATACTCGCCGGAGCGCATCAACCCGGGCGACAAAGTGCACCGCCTCGAGACGATCACCAAGATCGTGTCCGGTATGGATGCCGAGACGCTCGACGAGATCGCGCATGTGTATGAGCTGGTGGTGGATGCCGGCGTGTACAGGGCAGAGTCCATCAGGGTCGCGGAGGCCGCGAAGGTCATCGAGAACAGCCAGAGGGACATCAACATCGCATTTATGAATGAGCTTTCGATCATATTCAACAAGATGGGGATCGACACGAAATCCGTTCTGGCGGCGGCGGGCACGAAGTGGAATTTCCTGAATTTCCAGCCGGGGCTTGTGGGCGGCCACTGTATCGGCGTCGATCCGTATTATCTGACCTACAAGGCGGAGCAGTTGGGTTATCACTCCCAGATCATCCTCTCCGGGCGCCGCATTAACGACGATATGGGCAAGTATGTGGCGGAAAATCTGGTGAAGAATCTGATCCGCGCGGACATTCCGGTAAAGAGCGCCAAGGTGGCGATCCTTGGCTTCACCTTCAAGGAGAACTGCCCGGACACCCGCAACACCAAGATCATCGATATCTACAATGAACTGAAAGAGTATGGGATCACGGCGCAGGTGACGGACGACAACGCGGACGCGGATGAGGCAAAACACCTGTACGGGATCGGGTTCACGCCGATGTCAGCGATCCGGGACTGCGACGCGGTGATCCTTGCGGTGGCGCATGACGCTTATAAGAAGCTTGGCATGGCAGACTTGGATGCCCTCTATGCGGATCACGGCAAGAAAAAAGTGCTGACAGATCTTAAGGGCATTCTCGACAAGGACGCGTATGTCGATGCCGGATATATATACTGGCGCTTGTAAACTTGTAATTAGGAAGGCAGGGATGCATCATTGAGCCATTTTCTGAGAAAAGCAAAAGAGGTAGGGTTCGTAAACTGTATCCGCGGGAGTATTATCAGGGAGAAATACAAGAAGCTGCAGCGGGAGTACCACTTTGACCCGTGGCACATCAGTCCGTATGAGCTTCGCGGGTACATTCAGGCGGTTGCCGGATACATGAACAGGGACGGCAAAAAACCGCCGGTTGTCGTGGATGTAGGCTGCGGTCTCGGCGAGCTGCTGCGCCATACCGGCGCGGGGACAAAGATCGGGTACGATGTGTGTGAGAACACCCTGCGGGCTGCCAGGAAGCTGAGCAGGGGCGATATCGAGTACCGCCTGGGGAGTTTTCATGAAGTGGCGGTCGACCGGCCCGTCGACTATCTGGTCACGCTGGGATTCATGCATGGCAGCAGGGAAGAGACATGGCGGCCGTGCTATCACGATATCGCGGAGCGCAATGATATCAGGCATTTTATCGTGGACACGGTCCCGGAGGGATGGGACAATTCCTGCTTTCTGGACTTTAGCAGGATCATGCCGGAGAACTACAGATTGATTGACAGGATGGGACCTTTTCTGTCGGGAAGAATGATAGAAGTGTATGGAAAAAAGGGATAACAGGGAAAATATCGTATATGTTGCAGCATTTGTGATCTTTGCAGTGTTTTTTGGCGTGCTGTATTTTACGGGGGAGCCGATCTATGTCGGCGACACGTACCAGTATGAGCATCAGATGATCATGCGGGAACCGGTCTATTCCCTGCTGATCCAGTTTGTGCGTTTTTTGTCGCCGGAGCATCATTTTCAGATCATCGTCGCGCTGCAGAACCTGCTGGCAGTGGCGGCAAACACCGCTGTCGTCGTCTTTATGCGCAGGCGGTGCGGGTTGAATGTGCCCTCGACGCTCCTGTTCACAGGGATCCTGCTGATGCCGCACATCATGACGCCGGTGCTGTCCCGCACGCACCTGCTGCTGACGAACGCGCTGATGACGGAGGGGATCTCGTACTCCGTCTATCCGCTGGCGTATATGAGCCTGCTGGATATGATGTGGGAGGGAAAGCCTGTCGGGAAGAAGAGCTTCCGGACGCTCGCATTGTTTCTGCTGCTTTCACTGATCCGCGGTCAGATGATGGTGCTGTTTGTCGTGTGGTTTCTGGTGGCGTATATCCTGACTGTGAGAAATGCCCTCCGGGCGACGGACAAAGTGCAGGGGAAGCGGGACCCGTTTTGCCTTGCGGAAAATATCGGAAAACAGGGACTGATCGCGATCCTTACCGCCTTTGTCATCGTGTTTGTGGCGAAAAGTGCCGTAATTCATGTATACAATTATCTGGAACAGGGGCTGTTTGTGGACACGATATCGAGCAAGGCGATGGCTTTTGCAAACGTTCTCTACGTGACAGACCGGCAGGACGGCGAGGTGATTGAGGACGAGGCGTTCAGGGAGCTCTTTTATGAGATGTATGATTCCGCGGACGTGAATGACATGAATTATACTGATGCGCCGCCCGGAATACTGGCAAAGGCAAAGTATCATGAGGATTGTCACGACGAGCTGAACTTCACGTACTTCGGGGAGACGGCAAAGTCGTATGTCGAAAGGACGCAGGGGAATTACACAGACCGCTTTCAGGAGCTTATGATCGAGGTCGACAAGATCGCGGCAGAGCTCACCGGACTGCTGATGCCGCAGGTCATAGGCAGGTATGCGGTCAATTATCTGTATGTGATCGCGCTGGGCTTTATCCGGTCGGTGGCAGTCGAGCATACGATACTTGCATGGTACACCGTATTGATCTATGCGGCGGCGGCGGTGCTGACCGTCGTGCTCTGGAGAAAGGATCCAAAGAGCAAGGCAGCGCCCTTCATGGCGGTGGTGCTGGTCACGATCGTGGGCAACGTCTGTGCGACGGCACTGATGATACAGTGTATCTCCAGATATATGATCTACAACTTTCCGCTGTTTTATATGGCGGGATATCTGGAACTGAAAGAATTGGTGAATATTTATCGGGAAAGGCATGGTAGACAGGATGGGATATAAAGAGATTCAGTTTGATCAGGGCAGCGTGTTCCTCGTGACAGGCGGAGCCGGCTTTATCGGTTCGAATCTGTGCGAGGCGCTGACGGACATGGGATACGAGGTCCGGTGTCTCGACGATCTTTCCACCGGCAGGGAAGAGAATGTGAAGATGTTTCTGGACAGGCCAAACTACACCTTCATCAAGGGGGACATCAAGGATCTGGACACTTGTATAAAGGCGTGCGAGGGGGTGGATTATGTCCTGAACCAGGCGGCGTGGGGATCTGTTCCGAGAAGTATCGAGATGCCGTTGTTTTATGAGCAGAACAATATCATGGGGACGCTCAACATGATGGAGGCGGCAAGGCAGTGCGGCGTGAAGAAATTTGTGTACGCGTCGAGCTCGTCCGTCTACGGCGACCATCCGGTGCTTCCGAAGAAGGAGGGGCAGGAGGGGGAGCTGCTCTCGCCCTATGCCCTGACAAAACGCACCAATGAAGAATATGGCAAGCTCTACAAGAAGCTGTACGGTCTGGATACCTACGGGATGCGCTATTTCAATGTATTTGGGCGCAGGCAGGATCCAAACGGCGCCTATGCGGCAGTGATCCCCAGATTCATCAGGCAGCTACTCGACGGTGAGACGCCCACGATCAACGGGGACGGAAGACAGTCGAGGGATTTCACGTATATCGACAATGTGATCGAGGCGAATCTAAAGGCGTGCAAGGCTTCCGGTGACGCGGCGGGACAGGCGTTCAACATTGCATACGGCGGGCGGGAGTATCTGATCGATATCTATCATGATCTCTGTAAGGCGCTTGGCAAGGATGTGGAGCCGCATTTCGGACCGGACCGCGCAGGCGATATCAAGCACTCCAACGCGGATATCTCCAAGGCGCGGGCGCTGCTGGGGTACGATCCGGAGTATGACTTTGAGCGGGGGATCGCGCTGGCGATCGACTGGTACAGGGAAAATCTATGAGCACGAAGATCAGCATCAGGATGGACGATATCACGCCTGATATGGACTGGACGAAATTCATGCGGTTCAAGGAGCTGTGCGACCAGTATCAGCTAAGACCGCTGATCGGCGTTGTGCCGGACAATCAGGATCCAAACCTTCAGATCGGGGAGCCGGACAAAGCTTTCTGGGACTATGTGGCGCAGCTTGAAAAGGAAGGCTGGTGCATCGCACAGCACGGTGTGACGCACATCTACGCGACAAAAAGGATGGGCTGTTTTCCGCTGAACCGGTTATCGGAATTTGCCGGTACGGGATATGAGCGGCAGTACAAAACGCTGGAGCGCGGGAAAAAGATCTTATCGGCACATGGTATCCATACGGATCTGTTCATGGCGCCTGCGCACTCCTATGACCGCGATACGCTAAAGGCGCTGAAAAAACTGGGATTTTCCAGGCTGACGGACGGCTTTGGCAGCCGCCCGTATACCAGGCGGGGCATGACATTCTACCCGATCTCCTACAGGCAGGGCAGTGTCCTGAAAAACGACAGGGGAAGCGGGTACACGACGTTTGTCGTCCACACGAACACGATGGGCGACAGGGATTTTGAGCGGTATGAGCAGATCTTTGCAGACTGCCGGGACAGGCTGGTCTCTTATTCGGAGCTGCTGCGGCTCGTGCCCCAAAAGCGCGGTGTGCTGGGGAGTCTCAGGGAATATGCGATGGCATTGATGAAGTTTGCGTTGGTTTCTATAAAAAACAGGATGCACGGAGGGGCGGCATGACGAATCCAGTGAGGGTACTGAATGTGCTCGGAACGACAAACCTTGGCGGGGCGGAGAGCAGGGTGATGGAGCTCTACCGGGCGCTGGACAGGGATCAGGTACAGTTTGATTTCCTGGTCCACACAGAGAAGGAAGGGCAGTACAGCGCGGAGATCCGCAGGCTGGGCGGCAGGATCTACAGTGTGCCGCGGTTTCAGGTATTGAATATCTTTGCATATCAAAAGGCGCTGCGGGCATTTTTTCGCGCGCATCATGAGTTTGCGGCGGTGCATGGCCACATGACGAGCACTGCCGCGATCTACCTGCCGATCGCCAAAAAGGCGGGGATCCCCGTGGCGATCGCCCATGCCAGGAGCGCCGGGGTTGATCCGGGTGTCAAAGGGCTGGTGACAAAAGTGATCCGTTTGCCATTGAAGTACAGGGCGGACTACTGCTTTGCCTGCTCTGCCGAGGCGGCAGAGGCAGTCTATGGCAGAAGGTGGGTTCGGAAGGGAAAAGTGTGGACGATACCAAACGCGATCGACACGCGGCGCTTTGCGTTCGATCCCGCGGTGCGGCACCAGGTCCGTGAGGAGCTTGGCCTGTCCGGGAAGTTTGTGATCGGCCATGTGGGCAGATTTGGATTCATGAAGAACCACGGCTTTTTGATCGACATCTTTGCAGAGCTGTGCAGGATGCGCGATGACGCGGCGCTGGTGCTGATCGGAAAGGGAGAGCTCGAAGAGCAGGTCAGGGGGAAGGTGCGCGCGCTGGGACTCTCTGACAAGGTTCACTTTCTCGGCAACCGCTTTGATGTGGAGCGCTATTATCAGGCGTTTGACTACTTTGTCTTTCCGTCGACCTTTGAGGGGCTGCCGGGGAGCGTGGCGGAGGCGCAGGCGTCGGGGCTTTGCTGCCTTGTCTCGGACCAGGTCACGAGGGAGGCGGCGCTGACAAAGCTTGTGACGTACAAGAGTATCGGGGAGCCGGCTGCGGACTGGGCGGGTGAGATCATGAAAAACGCGCAGCGCGCACTCGAGCGCAGGGACATGCATGAGGCGATCGCGGACAAGGGCTTTGACGTGCACCGGCAGGCGGCGAAGATGGAGGCATTTTACAGAAGTGGTAAAAATCCGCCCGGTATGATCACGGGGAAACGGGGCAAAAAGCGCGTCATGCTCATCACACCCATGCTGCATCAGGGCGGTTTTGAGCGGATCTGCGTGCTCACGGCAAGACTCCTTGCGGATCTGTATGATGTCTATCTGGTCGTGTTTTCCATGGAAGATGTATTTTATGATGTGTCAGGGATCCATCTGATCGATCTTGATCTGGGGGCGGTGCCGGGAAAGTTTGGCAAGGCAGTCAATCTGCTGCGGCGTGCCCGAAAGCTGTCCAGGCTGCAGAAATCGCTGGATATTGACGTTGTCTACAGCTTCGGACAGACAGCGAACACGGCATGCGCGCTCAGCGCCAGAAGATCGCACGGGAGATCATATAAAAAGATCGCTGCGTGCCATTCCTTCGGGGAGATCGGCGCAAAGCGCTACATGGATCTGATCATCAGGCGGACAGACCATGTGATCTGCTGTTCGAAAGCGATGGCGGAGGAAGTGCGGGAGCGCTATCACACACAGCGGATTCATGCGGTGTGGAATCCGTGCGATCTCAATGAGATACAGCAGAAGATGGCAGAAGGGCTTCCGGCTGCGTACCAGGAGATCGTATCCGGCGGCGGGCGGGTTATCGTCTCGATGGGCAGGGAGGATGACGTAAAAGGATTCTGGCATCTGATCAAGGCATTTGGACGGGTGCACGAGAAGCTGCCCGACACAAGACTGGTGATCATCGGCGAGGGAAACTTTGACGAGTACAAGAAGATGGCGGCCAGGATGGGGATCCTGCAGCAGATCACATTTACCGGAACGCAGAAGAATCCGTTCCCGTTTCTGGCGGCAGGCAACGTGTATGTGCTGTCGTCCATCAGCGAGGGACTGCCCAACGCGCTCGTGGAGTCGCTGGCATCGGGACTTGTGATCGTGTCTGCAAACTGCAGGTCCGGTCCCGCAGAGATCCTGCACGGCGACTGGCAGCAGGCGCAGAGCGGCAGCGGTATACAGTATGCGGATTACGGGATTCTCACATCCGCGCTGTCGCCGGAGAAAAACCTGCAGGTTCAGATGGCAGATGACAAAATCTGTCTCGAGGATGCGCAGGAGGAGCTTGCGGAGGCCGTGATAAGACTTCTGCAGGATCAGGAACTTTATCAAGATTACAGCCGGAAAGCAAAAAAGCGTGCCGGAGATTTCTCGGCAGACCAGTACAAAGAGGCTATCATACGTCTGATCGAGACCTAGTGAGGTGACAGGGAATGTGCGGAATATGCGGGTATATATCACAAAGAGGGATTGCCCTGGAGCAGCTTCGCAAAATGAATGATACGATGTATCACAGGGGGCCCGATGACAGCGGGGAGGAGATCTGCGCCGTCGGGGACGGGTACCAGATGGGACTGGCGCAGCGGAGGCTGTCCATACAGGATCTGTCGCCGATGGGGCACCAGCCCATGCACTCCCCAGACGGGCGGGTGTCGGTGGTGTACAACGGCGAGATCTACAATTTCCTGGAACTGCGAAAAGAGCTGGCAGGATATCCGTTTCGCTCCGCCTGTGACACGGAGGTCATCATCGCAGCATATTTAAAGTGGGGCATCCGGTGCATTGAGAGATTCCACGGCATGTTTGCGATCGCGCTGTACGATGCGGACAGCAGGGAATTCTATCTGATCCGGGACCGGATCGGCAAGAAGCCGCTGTATTACTGGTATGAGGACAAGAATCTGGTCTTTGCCTCGGAACTCAAACCGATCATGGCGTACCCGGGCTTTCCCAGGAAGATCAACCGGGAGATACTTGGCAGGTATCTTTATCAGCAGTATCTGAAAGCCCCGGAAAGTATTTTCGAGCATGTGTACCAGTTAGAGCCGGGAAGTGTGCTGAAATTCGTCAACGGGCAGATCCGGACGCACAAGTATTGGGATATCGGCACAGTGTACCGCAGCAAAAAAGGAACAGGCACCAGGAACTACGATGAGGCGAAAGCACAACTGAAAAGCATACTGGAGAGGGCAGTCCGGCAGAGAATGATCGCGGATGTGCCGCTTGGAACCTTTCTGAGCGGCGGGTACGACTCCTCGCTCATCACGGCGGTTGCCCAGTCCTGCGCATCGGAACCGGTCAGGACGTTCTCGATCGGTTTTCACGACAGGAAATATGACGAGGCGGGCTTTGCGAGGCAGATCGCGGCGCATCTGGGGACTTCCCACACGGAGCTTTATATCGATGAGCGCGATATGTTCCGGCTTGTGGACAGCATACCGCAGTATTTTGACGAGCCATTTGCGGACAGCTCGCAGATCCCGACGATGCTCGTGTCGGAGCTTGCGGCAAAGGATGTGACGGTTGCGCTCTCGGGCGACGGCGGCGATGAGTTTTTCTGCGGATACAATATCTACGGGAAGGTGGCGCAGGCGCAGAGGCTTGACTGGCTTGGCGCGCTCGCGCACATGGCAGGGAAGGCTGGCGGGCTGGAGAAGCGCTATCCGTTCAAAGTGCGCGCGATATCGCAGAACCGGTACAAGGAGACGAAGACGCAGATGCTGTCGGACAATTACCTGCGCGCGGCGCGCGGCATGACAGGCGGCAGGGGGATTCCGTGCTATTATGATCATATGGAATCCTCGTACCAGGAGCGGAGCTGGCAGGAGCGCAGGATGCTGCTCGACATGGACACGTATCTGCCGGGCGATATCCTGTGCAAGGTCGACAGGGCTGCCATGAAATACTCGCTCGAGACGAGGTGCCCGATCCTGGACACAGAGGTCATGGAGTTTGCGTTCAGTATTCCGCATCAGTTTAAGTACCGCGCAGGGAACAAGAAGCGTATTTTAAAAGAGCTTGCGTATGACTATATCCCAAAGGAACTTCTGGAACGGCCCAAAAAAGGATTTGGCGTACCGCTGGACCAGTGGCTGCGGGGGGCATTGCGGGAAAGGCTGCTCGACATGACACAGGGCGCGTACCTGCGCAGGCAGGGGCTTTTTGACGCGGATTATACAGAGTCGTTTGTCAGGCAGTATCTGGAGAGGGGAGACGCTGGATCCGGGACAGGTGCCAATTATTCCAGGATGATCTGGGCGCTGTTCGTGTTCCAGTGCTGGTATCAGGCGTATGAGTAAAATACTTTTTCATGTGAACAGTATGGGAAAAGGCGGGGCGGAGCACGTGATCAGCATCCTGTCGCGCTATTTCGCGCAGGATGGTTATGATGTCGTTGTCACGACGCTGTGGCGGGCGGACAACGAGTATGTCCTCGACGGGCGGGTGCGGCGCGTGGACGTCGGACTCACAGAGCGCGAGGAGCGCAGGGGAAGACTTGCAAAGGCAGCGATCAGGGCTTTCCGGTATCGGGCGTGCATCGCGAAGGAAAGGCCGGACATCGTGATCTCTTTCTGTTCAAAAGCCAATTTCAGGAGTGCATACAGCATGACAGGGATGCAAATCCCGCTGCTGGTGTCGGTGCGCAACGATCCGGAGAAGGATTATGCGCCGTACCCGGCAAAGTGCAGGTACATGTCGAAAAAAGCCGCCGGATGCGTCTTTCAGACACCGGAGGCACAGCGCTTTTTTGACGCAGGGCTGCAGAAAAAGTCGCGGGTGATATGGAATCCGCTTGACGAGAAGTACTTTGCAGAGACAAAGCGGCGCGGCGCGGCGCGGGACAGGACGATCGTCACGGTGGGACGGATCACCCGTCAGAAGAACCAACTGCTCTTGCTGAAGGCGTTTTTGCGGATCAGCCGCGATTTCCCGCAGCATCAGCTCCTGATCTACGGGGAGGACAGCGGCGACGGGACGAGAGCGGAACTGGAAGCATACTGCAGGAGCAGCCGGCTGGAAGACCGGGTGATCTTCATGGGGGAAAGCAGCACGCTGGAGAGGGATCTTGCCGGCGCCGGACTGTTTGTCCTTCCGTCAGACTATGAAGGGATGCCCAATGCGCTTGCCGAGGCGATGGCGCTTGGGATCCCGTGTATTGCAACAGACTGTCCGTGCGGCGGTCCGGCGATGCTGATAGAGCAGTTTGGCGGCATACTGGTTCCGTCCGGAAAGGATGAGGCGCTGGCAGATGCCATGAAAAGCGTGCTGTCAGATCCGCAGCTTGCAGACAGGATGGGCAGCCAGGCAGAGCGTGTGCGGGACTGGGTTCACCCGCAGCGCATCTACAGCGAATGGAAAACTTATGTGGAATCGTTGATCTCGAGGTAGGGGATTAGTATATGAAACGAATCGTATTATTTATCAGCTCTCTCCAGAAGGGCGGCTCTGAGCGGGTCATGGTGAACCTGGCAGAGTATTTTCACAGGCAGAAATACGATGTGATCCTGGTGACACAGTATAAAATGGAAGAGGAATATCCGATCCTGCCGGAGATACGGCGCGTCTGTTCGGAGCCGGACGAGTCCGCGCTGCAGGGGGGCAGGATCCACAACTTCCGCGTCCGTTTCGGGGCGCTGCGCGAGATCTGGAACGCCTACAAGCCGGATGTGATCCTGTCCTTTCTCGGTAAAAATAATCTGATGGCTGTGGCGACCGCCGCATTTCTGCCGTCAAAGGTGGTGGTCTCTGTGCGGGGGGAGCCGACGATGGAGTACGAGGGGCGGTTGATGCAGATGATCGCAAAGCTTGTCTTTCGGTTTGCGGACGGGGTGGTGCTGCAGACGGAGAGGGCGCGCGCCTTTTTTCCAAAAGCGGTTCAGAAAAAGAGTGTGATCCTGCCGAATCCCCTGAACGAGCAGTTCCTGAACAAAAGGATCTGTGAGGAGCGGGAGGATCTGATCGTTGCGGCGGGCAGGCTTGACGAGAACAAAAATCATGCGATGCTGATCCACGCGTTTGCTAAGATCGCGGATGAGTACCCTGCGGTAAAGCTTGTCATTTACGGGGAAGGGGAACTTAGGACTGCGCTGGAGACACTCGTTGAGGAGAAGGGGCTTGGCGGCAGGATCTCGCTGCCGGGAAGCGTGTCTGATGTTGCGGGGCATATCTGCAAGGCGAGGATCTTCACGCTGACGTCCAACACGGAGGGCATGCCCAACTCCGTCATGGAGGCGATGGTGCTCGGGATCCCGGTCATTGCCACGGACTGTCCCTGCGGGGGACCCGCCGCCCTGATCGAGGACGGTGTAAACGGCCTGCTCGTGCCCGTGGGAGATGCCTTCGCGCTCGCCGACGCGTTCCGCAGGATCTTTGAGGACAGGGAGTTTGAGCTGAAACTGCGGGAAAATGCCCGCAGGATCACGGAAAAGCTAACACCGGAGAAGGTGGACAAAGCGTGGGAAGAGTACTTGAACAAATTATAAAAAAATGATAAAATAAAAAGAAACTATTCATATATTTGGGGATAGTTCCTTTTTTTGTGTTTCCCGAATATAAACAAAGTATAAAATTAGAAAATGACTATAAGTCATTCTTGAAAAAACAGGAACGATGTAATATACTATACTACACATGATCCGGTAAAAATTTTTTGTTGTGTAAAGGAGTGGATGAATTATGGACGAGCAACCAAAGAAGGGCGGTGAAGACGGCGGATTTATGATCAAAGTCGCCACCTTCATCGTTGACAGACGCAATCTGTTCTTTCTGTTGTTTGGCATCGCGCTGATCTTTTCCGTGGTATCCATGAACTGGGTATCAGTAGAGAATGCGCTCTCGGCGTATCTGCCGGAGACGACGGAGACAAGTCAGGGCCTGGACCGCATGGAAGAACAGTTTATCACCTACGGTACAGCCAAGGTCATGGTGACGAACATTCCCTATGAGGAGGCTGACAGGATCTACGAGGAACTGCTGGAGTTTGACAGCATCATCATGCTTGATTTCGACAACTCGAAGAGCCATTACAATAATTTCTCGGCGCTGTACAGCATCACGTTCGGGTACGAGGAGACGGATGAGAGGGCGCTTGCGGCACTCGATGAAGTCAGGGCAATGCTCGACGGGTACGATATCTATGTGTCTACCGCCATGGGCGATGCGTCGGCGGAGCAGCTTGCAAAGGAGATGTCCGTGATCAGCGTGCTCGTTGCGATCGTGGTTGTATCCGTGCTGCTGCTCACTTCGCAGACATGGGCGGAGGTTCCGGTGCTGCTGCTGACATTCTGCTCAGCGGCGCTGATCACCAAGGGAACGAATTTCATGATGGGGACGATCTCCTTCGTGTCGGACTCGGTCACGATCGTGCTGCAGCTTGCGCTGTCTGTCGACTATGCGGTCATCTTCTGCAACCGGTACAAGGAGGAGCATCAGACACTCGGGATCCGCGAGGCGGATATCGTGGCGCTCAGCAAGGCGATCCCGGAGATCTTTTCAAGTTCCCTGACGACAATGGGCGGACTGATCGCGATGATGTTCATGCAGTTTGGCATCGGCAGCGACATGGCGCTGTGCCTGATCCGGGCGATCCTGCTGAGTCTGCTCGGCGTATTTTTGCTGATGCCGGGGCTGATCATGCTCTTTGGCAAGGCGATGGACAAGACGAAGCACAAGAGCTTTATCCCGGATATTCCGTTTGTCGGCAAGTTCGCATACAGGACAAGGTACATCGTGCCGCCGCTGTTTATCGTCGTTCTCGTCGGCGCTTATATCATACAGTCGCACTGCCCGTACGTATACGGTTATACACAGCTTGAGACGCCGGTGCAGAGCGATGCCATGATCGTGGATGAGATGATCGAGGAGAGCTTCGGCGCAGAAAACTTTGTGGCGCTCGTCGTTCCGGCAGGGAATTATGAGAAGGAGAGCAGACTCTTAAAGGAGCTGGATGCCAGACCGGAGGTCGATCACTCGCAGGGACTGGCGAACACGGAGGCGATGGATGGCTACATGCTGACCGACAAGCTGACGGCGAGGGATTTCTCGGAGCTTCTGGAGGTCGACTATGAGATCGCTGAGCTGCTCTACACAGCGTATGCGGTAAACGATGAAAACTATGCGAAGATCATCAACGGCTTTTCGAACTACAGCGTGCCGCTGATCGACATGTTCATGTTCCTCTACGACGAGGTGGACGAGGGGTATGTGACGCTCGATGATGATCTGATGGATACGCTGGAGGATGCGCATACCAAGATGCAGATCGCGCTTGACCAGCTACAGGGCGAGGCGTACAGCCGTATGCTGATCTATCTGACGCTGCCGGAGGAGGGCGACGAGACATTTGCCTTTCTCGATGAGATGCATGAGATCGCGGGCAAGTACTATGATCAGGCACAGGTGCTGGTTCCGGGGGAATCGACCAGCCAGTACGACTTGTACAAGACATTCCAGAGAGACAACACAGTCGTCAATGTCGTCTCCATTCTCGCGGTGCTGGTCGTATTGCTGTTCACGTTCATGTCGGCAGGTATGCCGGTACTGCTGATCGCGGTGATCCAGGGCGTGATCTGGGTGAACTTCTCCTTTCCGGCTGTTGAGCAGAAGAATGTGTTCTTCCTGAGTGCCATGATCGTGTCGTCCATCCAGATGGGTGCGAACATCGACTACGCGATCGTCATTTCCGGACGTTTCCTGGAGATCAAGGATAAGATGCCCAAAAAGGATGCGATCATCGAGACGATGAACTTCGCGTTCCCGACGATCGTCACATCCGGTACGATGCTTGCGCTTGCGGGCATCTTTATCGGGCAGATGTCCTCGGACGGCGCGGTGTGCGGTATCGGGCAGTGTCTGGGGAGAGGGACGATCCTCTCGATCTTCACGGTCATGTTCGTGCTGCCGCAGATCCTGCTGCTGGGTGAGAAGGTGATCGACAGGACTTCATTTGCAGTATCGATCCCGCTGAAGCTGGAGCGCGTCAGCGGTCTGATGCGTGTTGACGGTCTTGTGCAGGGACAGATCAACGGCACGATCGTCGGTGAAGTGCATGGTCTGGTGCGCGGCGACGCGAGCCTGTTTGTCAATATGGGCAGGCTGGAGCAGCGTGAGGACGACGGAAGCGATCTGGAAAAAATGATGCGGAAGGAAGAAGGGGAAGAGAATGAAGGGGATGCGTAGAGTACATAGCAGGCTGCTGGCAGTGACGCTGGCAGCAGCCCTGATATTGGGAATGACACCGGCGCAGGGCATCCGCGCGGCGGAGGAGACCAAAAAGACTGCGGACATCGACGGGGAAATCAAGTACGAGCGTATCGATATCAGCACTGCGGAGGAGTTTGCGGAGTTTGCATCAAACTGTTATCTCGATTCGTGGTCCGAAAACAAATATGTCAGTCTGCGGGCGGATATCGACCTGACAGGGACACAGATTCGTGTCGTTCCGGTGTTCAACGGGATCTTTGACGGTGTGGGGCACACGATCTCAGGTTTTGATTATCGGGGAGACGGGTATGTGGTCGGATTGTTCCGCTATGTGGAGAGCGACGGCGTGATCCAGAACCTCACATTGAAGGGCAATATCGAGGCAGAGAACCAGAGGGAATGCATTGGCAGTATCTGCGGTGTGAACTATGGCACGATCAAAAACTGTACATTTCAGGGAACGGTGAGCGGGCGCGATACGGTTGGCGGCATCGCGGGTGTGAACGGCAGGACAGGCGTCATAACAGGAAGTGCCGCAAAGGGCAGGATCACCGGTTATTACTCGACTGGGGGGATCGCCGGGATCAATCACGGCACGCTGAATTACTGTTCTAACCGTGCGGGGATCAATGATGACAGCGCCTGGGTCGAGGAGGACGACGAGATGGGAACCGGCATGGGCATCATCGAGAGCCTCACCACGAATGATGACAATGAGTTGTACAGCGGTGTCGACACGGGCGGGATCGCGGGATTTTCGGACGGCATGATCGTGCGCTGCACGAACTCGGGCACGGTCGGATATGAGCACACAGGCTACAATATCGGCGGGATCGCGGGGCGTCAGTCGGGAGTCGTGTCCCTCTGCACAAACAACGGCACCGTGTACGGGCGCAAGGATATCGGCGGCATTGTGGGACAGATGGAGCCCTTTATCGAGATCCATGAGGCGGAATCCATCAAGAAGGCCGTTGACAAGCTTCACGACCTGATCGATAAGACGATCGACGATATGCAGGCGACAAAGGACGGTGTGAAGCAGGATTTTGACAGACTGACCCTGTACAGTGACAGCGCGGTGGATGCCGCCGATGTGCTCGCCGAGCAGCTCGGTGATTTCGTGGATGACAATCTGGATCAGGTGCAGGCGATCACGGACCGCCTGGATCATGTGATGGCGATGACGCCGGAAGTGTTTAACGACTTTGAGGCGGCGGAGAACAGTTTCAGCGATGCTGTCGGGGAATTGAAAAAGATATCGGGCGATCTCGGTAAGATGACCGATATCAGCGACGAGCCGTACGATGTGTCGAAAAAGAAGCGGATCACGCTGCTCCACACTGTCGGCGGATACATCATCTCAAGCTCCTACAATCCGGGTGCAGGGGAGGAAGTAGAGATCACCGCAAAGACAGACGGTTCGGACAACGCGTATCAACTGTCCAGGATCGAGGTGGTAAAGGTCACGAACGGGGAAACGATTGCTTCGTCTACAACGGATACCTGCGTCTTTACCATGCCGGCAGAGAATGTGCGGGTGGAAGCGTATTTTAAGCCGGATCAGGGCATCGTTGTCCAGAGCAGGGCGTCGGCAGCAGACGATACCGATGAGGAGCAGGAATCCTCGGAGACGGAAACCGAGACAGAGACGGAAACCGAAACAGAAACGGAAACCGAGACAGAGACAGACAGTGACACCGAGACAGAAGACAGTACGGAAAGTGACAGCGTACCAGAGAGCAGCAGCACACCGGAAAGCAGCAGTGAGCCAGAGAGCAGCAGCACACCGGAGAGCAGCAGTGAGCCAGAGAGCAGCAGCACACCGGAAAGCAGCAGTGCACCGGAGAGCAGCAGCACATCGGAGAGCGGCAGTGAGCCAGAGAGCAGCAGCACACCGGAAAGCAGCAGTGACCAGAACGAAAGTACAAAGCCGGACAGCACGGAGAACAGCGGTACTACAGATGAAAGTACAGGATCTGACGCGGATGATCCTGATACAGAGTCGGCGGAAACGCCGGAAGGCGATGACATCACGGAGGCAGCGATGCCCTATGGCGCAGGCGCCGCTTTTCTGAGCGGTACAGTCGATGACGAAGCCGGGGAAGACAGCAAGGACAGCACGGATAACGGCAGTGATGATACCAACAATAGCGCGGAAGACAATAAGGATAACAGCAGTGATGATAACAGCAATAGCGCGGCGGACAACAAGAATAACGGTGGTGATAAAACCGGAGACAGCGATGATGACAGCAGTGATGGTATCGGAGACAACAAGGATAACAACAGTGACGAAACCGAAAGTGATAAGGATAACAGCAGTGACGATACCAATGACAGCAAGGATAACACCGGCACCTCCGCACCAGTCATCAAGCAAAAACCTACTGTGAAGGCAACCGCCACGATCAGGATTACTTCCAATCTGTCGGGAAATGCGAGCTGTATCACGAACAGCGCACAGGACAGGGCAATCATCACGGCGGAGCCTTCGGGCGGATATACGGTGGAGTATGTGTCTGTGGACGGATCGAGGATCTCCGCTGACAGCGGAAATTCCTATTCCTTCCCGGTCGAGAGCGGTGAGACGTATGACGTGTACGTTCATTTTAGAAAGGTGACGACAAAGTCAGACACCGTGGAGAACGCAAAGTCGGAGATCGAGTACGCGATCCGCGAGGCGCAGGATGCGGCAAACAAGATCCGGGACGATATTGAGATGAACGATGAGATCAGCATCACGCAACTGCAGAAAATGCTGTCGGCGACCACCACGGTCATGGAGTACACAGAGATCCTTGCGGACATCTACGGCGAGCAGGTGGCAGACGCCTTAAAGGCGGTGAACAGGGATCTTGGCAACACATCAGATCATTTAAAGAGTGCGTTGGATTCCGTGAAGGCGGCGACGCGGCACACGAGGGATATCGTCGACTATGTGAACGCACAGCCTGACATCCGGTTTGCGAAGCTTGGCGCGGAGTACGATTACAACAGGATCAATCTTCACAACCAGCTACAGGGGATCAGCGACAGCTTAAAGATCTTAAGCGACAACGCGTCCGGCTATACGGACGTGGTCAACGCGGATCTAAAGGCAGTGAATGATCAGATCAATGTCATATTCAACCTTCTTGCCGACAGGCTTTCGGATGTCCAGAAATTAGGACTTGAGGAGTTTTATGAGGATGTTTCCGACGAGGATATCGACTCCATCACGACAGGAAGGACGGAATCCTGCACCAACAAGGGTATCATCAAGGGTGATATCAATGTAGGCGGTATCGCGGGATCCATGTCGATCGATGACGAGGATCCGGAGGACAGCGCGGCGGGTTCGGTTGAGTATGAGCTGGGCAGGCGCTTTATCACGAAGTGTCTCGTGACGGACAGCGTCAACGAAGGTTATATCACTTCCAAGAAGAACGGCGCAGGCGGTATCTGCGGTTACATGAACCATGGCATCATCGTCGATTCGCAGAGCTACGGCAGTGTGGAGAGCACGGAGGGAGACTTCGTCGGCGGCATCTGCGGGGAGTCCCTCACGATCATCAAGCGGTGCTATGCGCTGTGTTCCGTAGCAGGAAATAAAAACGTGGGCGGTATCGCCGGATTTGCGGACACCCTGAAAAGCTGTTATTCCATGGCGGAGATCCAGGCGGAAAACGGCAGGGCAGGTGCGATCGCAGGGCAGGTTTCGGGATACGACATCGCAGACATCGATACGGAGGACGGATCCGGGGAAGCGGCAGGACCAAAGGTCATAGGAAACTATTATGTGGGTGAGAACGTCCACGGGATCGACAATATCAGCTACATCGGCGTGGCGGAACCGATCGCCTACGATGAGCTGCTGGCAATGGAGCAGCTTCCTCCGCAGTTTCGTCACCTGAAAGTCATATACAGGATAGACGATACTTATCTGGGATCGGAGGAGGTAGCGTACGGCGAGCAGCTAGATCACCTGAATTATCCGCAGATCCCGGCAAAGGAGGGATGCTATGGCGTGTGGCCTGACGTGTCGGATCGGAAGATGGGCGGGATCTTTGTCGTCGAGGGCGAGTACAAGAACAACGTGACAGTCGTACAGAGCGGCGGCGAAGAGGAGGTTTCCGCAGAAGGACAGCGGGGCAGGGCATACGCGCTGATCGAGGATATCTTTACCGAGGACACAGTGCTCCATGCCAGCGTCAGCGATAAGACACCGCCTGAGGAGGCGGCTGGTACACAGCATGTCGTATATGAAGTGACGCTGGAAAACAGCGGCATCCGGGAGACGGACTCCTTCGCGCTGAGGATCTTAAATCCCTATGAGGATGCGGTGGTCTACGGATATACTGACGGCGCGTGGACAGAGCTCGAGGGCAAGAATAGGGGACAGTACATACAGGTCGCCATGACCGGCACACACGCGTACTTCTGTGTCGCCGAGAAGACCTCTGATATGGTGTTCGTGATCGCCAGTGCGGCAGCGGCGGCAGTCGTCCTGATCCTTTTGATCGTTCTGATCAGGAAGGGCAGCGCGCGCAGGAAGCAGAGGAAGCTGAAAAAGGCGGAGGAAGCGCAGGCAGAACAAAAATAAAAAGAAATAAAGAAATAAGGAAGTCACAAAGGCACAGACGCCCAGCGTCCGTGCCTTTGTGACTGTGAAGGATACACTTGCAAATCAGCGGGAATTCTATTATGATAAGGTTATCGATATTAATATTGAAATAACAGGAAAGATCAGGAACAATGCAGACAAGGGGGCAGCATGAAAGCAATCGGGAAAGAACGGGCAGCAGTGATCGCAGTGATCGCGGTACAACTGGTTTTTATGATCTATTGGGGAACGCAGAAGAGCGGCTATTACGTGGATGAATTTTTTACATATGATAATACGCACTACATCTCGGCGTCAACGCCGAAGCGGATCAAATTGTATGATGCGGATTTTCTGACATATGATGAATGGCATGAGATCTCGGATCTCAAGAGCACGCTGACGGTCACGAGGGAGGAGGCGCTGTGCGCGGATCCTGTTGGCTACAATCTAAAGATGTGGCTCACAAGGTATCCTTATATGGTCCTGCTGAATTATGTGCAGGCATTTTTTTTCGAGGGGGAGCTTGGCAAATGGAGCGCGGTATCCCTCAATATCGTGTTGTTTCTGCTAAACCAGCTCCTTCTGTACCGGCTGGCATCCGGCATATCCGGAGACAGACTGACTGCCGTGCTGGCGGTCGCGCTCTATGGGTTTACAGGGATGGCGGCGAGCATGACGGTCTATGTGCGCTTTTATATGCTGGTGACGCTCTGGATGACGCTCTTTACGTACCTGCATGTGCGCATGTGGCAGGAGGACAATATCATAAAGAACCTGCTCATGGAGTTCCTGTCCGTGGTCATACTGTATCAGGCGTACCGGGACTCGCCGCTTGCGGCGATCCAGGGGGTCGGCGTGGTGTGTGCGTTCCTTGTGGGGCTGCTGGTCAGAAGGCGTTACAGGCAGGCGGCAGCCTACGGGATTCCGATCGTTGGCGGCGGACTGCTGTATATCCTGTTTTGGACCGATTATATCGGGTATGTCCTGCATCCGGAGAAGTTTGCTGACGCGGATGTCACCAACGTCGCGACGGCGGGGCTTCTGGGGAATTTCCTGGCGCTGACGCCAGGGGCTTTCGTGGAGCGGGCGGTCGCGCTTTCGCATGTGATATGCCGTTATCTGTTTGGACATGCGTTTGTCCTGATCGCCTATCTGATCCTTGCGGCAGGACTTTTATTTTGCTGCTGGCGCGCAAGGAAGGCGCGGACGGGGGAGCGGGACGGGAAGTTTTTCTTTCTGGCGGTGTGCCCGTGCGCCTTTTTCTGTGTCGTGTCGGTCTGCCTGGATCTGGATGCGATACGGTACAACTCGTCCATTTTCCCGGAGCTTGCGGTCTGCGCCGCTGTGTTTGTCACGATGCTGGCACGTCGCGCGGACAGGAAGCGCCTTGCAACGGCAGGTATGGGGATCGTGATCCTTGCCGCTGCAGCGGCGACCGCGCTCCTGCCGCGCGTCGACAATCTATACCGGGAGGACCGGCATGCCGTGGAGGAGATCGGTTCGTATCGGGGAACGGATTCGGTCGTTGTCGACTATCACTTTGACGACCGGATCATGTACGAATGCCTGGCATATGCCGATGAGGACACGCAGGTGATGTTTACCTCGCGCGCAAATGTTGACTATGACGCGTGGCACAAGGAGGTGCTGCTCTGGCTCAGGGTGGATGAGGGACGAGATCTCATAGAGGAACTGGCGTCATTAGGAGACTATACCGTGGTGGAAGTGGGCAGGACGCATGAGTCGGATATCTACTTCGTATCAAAACATGATATGCAATAATCGGTTTAGACTGGATTATTCTGTCTTTTTGTATTATACTAATAAGGTGGTCGTGATGGGAAGAGACGACCACATTACAGAGGGAGAAGGGAGTAGAATATTGGGATGACAAGTATATCTGTCGTAGTTCCCGTGTATAACGAGGAAGGGAATGTTGCCGAGCTCCATCGGGAGATCAAACAGATGTGCGAGGCAAATGGTTATATATATGAGATCATTTTTGTAAATGACGGATCCTCGGACCGCACCGAGGAGGTGTGCAGGACGCTGCGCCCGCTGAAATATATCCGGCTGCGCAGGAATTTTGGACAGACAGCGGCGATGGATGCGGGGATCAAGGCCGCACAGTACGATTATATCGTGACGATGGATGGGGACAGGCAGAACGACCCCGCCGATATTCCGATGATGATCGAGTACATGGAGGAGCATGATCTGGACGTCGTATCCGGCTGGCGCAAGCACCGCAAGGATACGCTGATGAAGAAATTCACGTCGCGGGGGGCAAACTTTCTGCGGCATATACTGATCCACGACGGGATCCACGACAGCGGCTGTTCTCTTAAGGTATATAAAAAGAGCTGTTTTGACCATGTGAACCTCTACGGCGAACAGCATCGCTTTATCCCGGCGATCCTAAAGATCAAAGGCTTTTCGATCGGCGAGGTCGTGGTGAACCACAGGCCAAGGACATCGGGCAAGACGAAATATAACTGGAAGAGGACGATCAAGGGATTCGTGGACATGATATCCGTCTGGTTCTGGAACAAATACGCGACAAGGCCGCTGCATCTGCTCGGCGGTATCGGCTTTTTGTTTCTCATGGCAGGCGGATGCTGCGGGTTGTGGTCGATCGTTCTGTTTTGCGAGGGCAGGAAGATGTCCGACAACATTTTTCCGCCGCTGCTGACCATCTTTTTTATCATCATCGGAATGCTGTTGTTCATCTTCGGGCTGATGAGTGAGATCCTGGTAAAGACATACTATGGCATCCATGTGGAATCCTCGTACAGTGTGAAGGAGATCACGGATTACCCGGAAGAACAGGAAAAGGAATCGGAAACCAATGAAGATCTTGATCATATCACATGAGTATCCCCCGATCGGGGGAGGGGGCGCCAACGCGTGCTTTTTTCTGACAAGGGAGTTTGCGCGCAGGGGGCATCAGGTGACGGTACTCACCGCACAGTATGCCGACCTGCCGACGGATGAGCGGACAGGCGAGGGCGCGCGCATCATCCGGGTCTCATGCAGGCGCCGGAATAAAGAGAAGAGCAGTTTTTCAGAGATGTTATCGTATCTGCTCAGCGCGTGGAAGTGTGCAGATCCCCTGTTAAAAAAAGAAGCGTTCGACGTCTGCCTGACATTTTTCGGGATACCGAGCGGTCCGCTCGCGCTTCATCTGAAAAAGAAATACCGGCTGCCCTATGTCGTCCGCTTTGGCGGCGGCGATATCCCGGGAGCGCAGAAGCGCTTTAAGTATCTGTACGCGGTGCTGGCGCCGGCGGTGCGGGCAATCTGGAAAAACGCCAGCCATCTGGTCGCGAACAGCGAGGGACTTAAAGCGCGCGCGCTCGCCTTTGAGCGCAGGTATCCGGTGGATATCATAGAAAACGGTGTGGACAACTCCTTTTTTGTGCCCGGCCAGTGTGAAAAGAAGACGGACAGGATCACGATCCTGTTCGTGTCCCGGCTGATCCAGGGCAAAGGCCTGCAGTATCTGATCCCCAGGCTGCCAAAGATACAGGAGCAGGTGCAGGGCAGGACTGGCAGGAGCGTGGAGCTTGTGATCGTCGGGGACGGTCCGTACCGCGCCGCGCTGGAGGAGCTGACGGCAAAGGCAGGAGCGGGGAAGCTTGTCCGTTTTGAGGGAAGAAAAGATAAGGAGCAGGTGCAGCGGTATTACCAGGCGGCGGATCTGTTTGTGCTGCCATCGCTCTCCGAGGGAATGCCCAATGTCGTGCTGGAGGCGATGGCGAGCGGTCTGCCCATCGTCATGACGCCCTGCGAGGGAAGCAGGGAGCTGGTCGCGGACAACGGGATCATTGCTTCGCTGGACGAGTTTGCAAAGGCGCTGGTGCGCGTGTGTGTCAATGAGGAGGAGCGGCTGCAGATGGGACGAAACAGCCTGCGCCGCGTCGAGACGCATTTTCGATGGGAGAGTATCGGCGACCGGTATCTGTCCGTGTTAAACGATAGTGTAGAAAAAAAGTAGTGGGGAAAAAATATGTGCGGAATATGTGGCTATATCGGTCCGGAGACGATCACCGAAGAGCAGTTGTGGAAGATGAACAATACGATGCACCACAGGGGGCCTGACGATGGCGGCGTGTGGCAGTGCAGCGTCCGCGGCAGGGAGGTCGGGCTGGCACAGAGGCGGCTCTCGATCCTGGATCTGTCCGCGCTCGGGCACCAGCCCATGCTGTCCGCGGACGGAAGATATGTGGTGGTGTACAACGGGGAGATCTATAATTTTATGGAGCTGCGCGCGTCGCTGGAGCGGCTGGGGTATGTTTTCCGGTCAAACTGTGACACGGAGGTGATCCTGTATGCCTACGCCGAGTGGGGGGACGATATGTTTGCCCGCTTTAACGGTATGTTTGCGATCGCACTGTACGATAAGGAGCAGGACCGTCTGATCCTGGCGCGCGACCGCATCGGCAAAAAGCCCCTGTATTATTACCATGATGCCCGTCAGGGA
Organism: Lachnospiraceae bacterium; assembly: GCA_021770755.1. Classification (GTDB taxonomy): domain Bacteria; phylum Bacillota; class Clostridia; order Lachnospirales; family Lachnospiraceae; genus COE1. The sequence goes on along the minus strand of JAETQI010000002.1, from coordinate 72,082 downwards.
CATTTTGTCTTTGCCTCGGAGCTTAAGCCGATCATGCAGTATCCGTTTTTTGTAAAGAAGGTCAATAAGGATGTGCTCAACCATTATATGTGCAACAAGTATCTGGTCGCGCCGCTTTGCATCTTCGAACACACGTACAAGATGCTCCCGGGAATGATGCTGGAATACTGCGGCGGGGAGATCCGCAAGCGCAGATACTGGAATATCCTGAAAGCGTATCACAAAGGAGTGTCTGAGAAACATGCAGATTATGAGGCGTGCAGGCAGTCCATGAAGACATTGCTGCAGGACGCGGTGGCGGCAAGGCTTGTCGCGGATGTGCCTGTAGGAACCTTCCTGAGCGGCGGGATCGACTCGACGCTTGTGACGGCGCTGGCAAGGGAGAGCAAGGATTCCCCGATCAATACGTACTCGATCGGATTTTATGATGAGAAGCGCAATGAGGCGCCCTACGCCGCGGAGATCGCCAAATCTCTGGGAACGAACCATCACGAGCACTATGTGGAGGAGCGGGATATCTTTGCGATGATCGGGGATCTGCCGCAATACTATGATGAGCCGTTTTCCGATTCGTCCCAGCTCTCGACGATGCTGGTGTCGCAGTATGCGTCGCAGGATATCACGGTGTCGCTGTCCGGCGACGGCGGGGACGAGCTGTTTTGCGGCTACAAGCTCTACGATATGACGTGGGTAGCCCAGCATGCCGATCTGCTGGGCGCGGCGGCCAGCCGGGTGCCGGGGATCGATGCGATGAAGAAAAAGATGCCGCCCGAGCTGCGCGCGTTCATCGACAACCGGGGACAGGATACCAAGGCACAGCTCTTTATCGATGTCATGGTCGACGAGGTGGACAAGATCCTTGGCAGGCACGCGGACAATATCAAATATGAACATGAGAAATATCTAAAGATGCCAAACTGGCAGGAGCGGAAGATGCTCCTTGACATGCAGACCTACCTGCCGGACGATATCCTGGCAAAGACGGACAGGGCTTCCATGAAATACTCGCTGGAGGTCCGCTGCCCGCTGCTGGATTACCGTGTGGTGGAGGAATCGTTCCGGATACCGCATCAGTACAAGTACCATCGGTTTGACAAGAAGTATATCTTGAAGGAGATCACGTACGATTATGTGCCAAGAGATCTGCTGGACAGGCCAAAGAAAGGCTTTGGCGTGCCCCTGCAGAAGTGGCTGCGGACAGTGCTAAAGGATGAGATCGCGCGGTATGCGGACGAGGGCATCCTGCACAGACAGGATATTTTTGTCCCGCGTGCGGTGCAGGAGCTGATCGTGAAGCAGCAAAAGTCGGACAGGATCATCTACAGCTCGATCCTGTGGTCATTTTATGTCTTTCAGAAATGGTATCAGATGTATATCGAGGATCTGTGGTGACTTTGTGCATGGGTCTGTGCATAAAAAAGAGGGGTTTTCCCCTCTTTTTTAGTGCAGCACACGCTTTAAGGTGCTGATCAGATTGTCGATGTTGATCGGCTTGGCGATGTGGCCGTTCATGCCGCTCTTTAGGGCTTCCTGTTTGTCCTCGTCAAATGCGTTGGCGGTCATGGCGATGATAGGGATCGCGGCAAGCCGTGAATCCTCGAGCTTTCGGATCGCCCGGGTTGCCTCATAGCCGTTCATGACAGGCATCTGGACATCCATCAGGATGAGCTGGTAATATCCCGGCTCGGAAGCTTTCAGTTTGTCGACTGCCAACTGGCCGTTGTTTGCGACTTCGACAGAGAACCCTGCTTCCTGCAGGATTTCCATGGCGATCTCCTGATTGAGCTCATTATCCTCCACCAGCAGAAGGCGTTCTGCGTGAAACGGTACAGACTCGATGAGACTGTCTGATTTCGGCTCATGGTCAGCGTTTGTGATGGAATGCAGGCATTCCCTAAGCTCGGACAGGAACAGCGGTTTGCTGCAGAAAGCGGTGACGCCCGCCTCCTTTGCCTCGTCCTCGATATCCTCCCAGTTGTAGGCAGTCAGCACGATGATCGGCACGTTTCCGCCGGTCTCCTTCTGGATGCGGCGCGCGACCTCGACACCGTTCATGTCGGGAAGCAGCCAGTCGATGATGTACACGGAGTAGAAGTCCTTGCGGGTGACGGCCTGGTGCGTGCGCAGTACGGCCTCCTTTCCTGACAGGGTCCACTCTGCGCGCATGCCGATCTGCTGCAGCATGTAGGATACGCTGTCGCAGGTGTTGAAATCGTCGTCCACGACAAGGGCGCGGCATCCCTGTAGCTGCGGGATCAGCGGAGACACCTTCGCTTCCGAGCTGACGCGGAAGGTGAAGGAGACGGTGAATTCGGAGCCGACGTTTGGTTTGCTGATGACACTGATCGTTCCGTTCATCATCGTCACGATGTTCTTTGTGATCGCCATGCCAAGCCCCGTACCCTGTATGCCGCTGATGGTGGAGTTGCGCTCGCGCTCAAACGGCTCGAAGATGTGGGAGACGAACTCCTCGCTCATGCCGATGCCGGTGTCCTTGACCTGGAATTCGTAGGTGGCGTAGCCCTCCTGCGCCACAGCCTTCTCCGTGACTTTGATGCTGACGATCCCGCCGGCGGTCGTGTATTTGATGGCGTTGTTCAACAGGTTTAGCAGCACCTGGTTCAGACGCAGCCGGTCACAGTAGATGTTTTCATTCTGCACGTCGATGGCGTCCATGTACAGCTCAAGCTGCTTGGAGTGGATATCCGCCTGTATGATATTGCGCAGTCCGTGCAGGATCTCCGGGAGGCTGCAGAGCTGTTCCGAGAGCTGCATCTTGCCGCTCTCGATGTGGCTCATATCCAGCACGTTGTTGATCAGGTTCAGCAGATGGTTCCCGGAGGTCATGATCTTCTTGAGGTATCCCTCCACCTGGTCGGTGTGCTCGATGCGGCTGAGCGCCAGTGTCGTAAAGCCGATGATCGCGTTCATCGGCGTGCGGATATCGTGCGACATGTTCGAGAGAAATACGCTCTTTGCCTTGTTGGCACGGTTTGCCTGGATCAGCGCGTCCTCCAGGATGGTATTCTTCTCCATCTCGCTGCGGATCTCCTCGTCGATGCTGTGGAAACCGAGGACGATCCCGCAGTACTGGCTCCAGTCTCCGGCGCAGACGGCCTTCATCTGGAAATAGCGCAGCTCATTGTTGCAGTTGGTGCGGTAATTGACGAAATAGGTCTTCTTCTCGGCAAGCCGCTTCATCAGGTTTTCGCGCGAGAGTGCCTGCCGCATCATTTCTTTATCTTCCTCGTAAACGCATCTGTCTATGTAGCGGGTGAGATTGTCTTCCATGTTCAGTTCACCTGCAAAAAGCTCGTCGAGTATCTTGTATTTGCACTCGTTGATCCGCAGGGCATTGCCCTTTCCCGTGTCCAGATCAAAGAAGCAGACGAGATTGTAATCGATACTCAGCGCATGGACCAGCTCCAACTGGCGTTTTTCGCTTTCCTGCCGCTCAGCCTCCTCATGAAGCCGCTGCGTCGTGCAGTCGAGGAGGAAGCGCTGATAGAACAATTCCCCGTTTTCCTGCATGAGTTTGATATTTCCCATGATGTGCAGCAGGTCTCCGTTGTCATGCCGCACGCGGTATGCGACATTGACGCTGTCGCCCTCGTTCTGCAGGGAGAGGATACTCTCGCGGAGGTTCTTGCGGTCCTCGGCGACTACGGACGAGGCGATCATGTCAAAACCGGCGTTCATGAGATCCTCCTGTGTCTCATAGCCCAGGATCCTGAGCGCGGCACTGTTCACGCTAAGGATCCTGGAGCCGTCGACAGAGTGGCACAGGACGCCGCAGTCCATCGTGGTGAACAGCATCTCGAGCGTCTTTGTCTTGGAGATGAGCTGCTGCTTATACTCGTTCTCCATTGTGATGTCGATGCCGACGCCCACCGTTCCCATGACGCTTCCGTCCAGATCGTACAGCGGGGACTTGTATGTGGTGAGCAGCCTTGTCCCGTCCCTGGTCAGGACCGTCTCCTCGGAGATACAGGTCTTTCGCTGTGTCATGACTTCGCGCTCTGACTCGATGCAGGAAGGATCGTCAGCCTCGACATCCCAGATATACGCGTGTCCCCGCCCCTCCACCTGGGCTTTGGTCTTGTTGACAGTGATGCAGAAGCTGTCGTTGACCTTCTCGTGGATGCCGTCCTTGGTCTTGTACCAGATCAGGTTGGGCACGCTGTTGATGGTGGCTTCGAGATACTGGTTCGTCTGCCAGTAGTCCTTGCGCATCTTGTAATGCTGCTGCCACTTTATAAAATGAAATTTCAGTTCCGCGTCAGACAGTGGAAGTGTCCAGATGTCATAGATCGACGACATGCAGTCCGCAAGACCGTCGAGGACGGCGATCTGCTCCTTGTCTGCAAGTACGATCAGCTCTGCGTCATGCCTTTTGCCGGCAAGCAGTGTCTGCATCGTCGCCGCGGCATCCATGTCATGAAGGTCTGTAAGGATGACATCCGCTTTCGAGATCATTGTTTCATATGGCGTCCTGCTCTCAAAGTACTCATGCGTAAAATGCTCTAACGGAGGCAATGCCTCGATCTGTTTAAACAGTCCGCGATGACTGCCGAGAAAAAAGAAGTTTATATGACAATGGTACATGTGAAAACCTCCCATGAATTCTGTTTGATTCATATTTCGTAATGCTCATACTTTCTATTCTATCAATCCTGCAAATCGATGTCAATGTCTGTGCGCGCTTGTATTTGACGGAATATGCTATTTTTTTTTACATATACTAGGAATTGGAAAAAAATTATGGTATTATCTATAGAAGAAATTTGGTGATCCATGCTGTGGATCATACGGGAATGAGGTAGGGATATGTGTGGAATAGCAGGTTTTTGCGGCAATCCTGTGAACTGGAGGGAAAATATCGAGAAGATGAACCGGCGTATGTACCACAGGGGGCCCGATGGCGGCGGCGTCTGGGCGAGCAGTGATGCCAGTGTCGTGCTGGGACACCGCCGGCTCTCGATCGTGGATCTGTCTGAAAACGGCGCACAGCCGATGCGCTCGGCATCCGGCAGATACGTATGTGTGTTCAACGGAGAGATCTACAATTACCGCAGGCTTCGGGACAAGCTGCTCAAAGAAAAGAAAGTCACGGCTTTTCGCGGTACTTCCGACACGGAAGTGCTGGTCGAGGCGATCGAGGCGTACGGTGTGCAGGAGACCATCAGGCACTGCAAGGGGATGTTCGCCATCGCGCTCTTTGACGATCAGACCAAAAGGCTGACGCTCATCCGGGACAGGATCGGCGAGAAGCCGCTGTACTACGGGTTTGTAAACGGACACTTCGCCTTTGCCTCGGACATCGCAAGCATCCGTGCGCTGGACGGATTTGACAATCCGGTCGACGAGAAGGTGCTGCAGTTATATTTCATACACGGATACATTCCGGCGCCCTACTCGGTCTATAAGGATATCTGCAAGCTCGATGCGGGGTGTATGCTCGAGCTTGACGCACCGTACAGGGAACCGAGGATCAGCGCGTACTGGTCAGTGCGGGAGGCGGCGGTATACGGTCAGGCGCACCCGTTCCAGGGGAGCAGACAGGAGGCGGCGGATGAGCTGGAACGTCTTCTGAAAGCTTCTATAAGAGAACAGATGGTCGCGGACGTGCCGGTCGGCGCATTCCTGTCGGCAGGGATCGACAGCAGCACAGTCGTGGCGCTGATGCAGGCGCAGTCGGCGCAGAAGGTCAGAAGCTTCACGATCGGGATGGACGATCCCGCATACAACGAGGCGGTTTATGCAAAGGAGATCGCCCGGCACCTGGGGACAGAACACACGGAACTCTACATCACGGCGGATGATGCCAGGGAGGTGATCCCAAAGCTTGCCGGGATCTTCGGGGAACCGTTTGCGGACTCCTCCCAGATACCGACCTATCTGGTGAGCAGGATGACGAGGGAATATGTCACGGTCTCCCTAAGCGGCGACGGGGGGGACGAGCTGTTCTGCGGATATACGTCCTACGATTCGATCGGCAGGATCTGGGGCAAGATGAGGCGCTGCCCATACGGGATCCGCAGGCTTGCCAGCAGCCTGCTGGTTGGCAATCCCCTGATCCGGAATAACCAGATCCTGCAGACAAAGGCATATCTGCTTGGGGCGAAAAGCCCGGAACATCTGTATGAGTTGTCCAATGCGCAGGAGGCGTCGAATCTCCGGATCGCACTGGAGACCTCCGCGTACCCGTACAAGCACAACAGTTATCCTTACGGGGCGCTGCGGGATCCGCAGAACAGTATCATGCTGATGGACATGGAGGTCTACCACCCGGATGACATTCTGGTCAAGGTTGACCGCGCTGCCATGGCGGTATCGCTGGAGACGCGGGTGCCGATGCTGGATAAGGATGTCGTCGAGTTTGCATGGACGATACCGATGGCGTACAAGAAACAGGGAACGGATGGAAAGCTGGTCTTAAAGGATGTGCTGTACAGATACGTTCCAAGAGAGATGATGGACAGACCCAAAAAAGGCTTCTCGATCCCGGTCACACAGTGGCTTCGGGAACCCGGACTGCGCGGGTGGGCGGAGTCGCTGCTGGATGACAGCCTGATCAGACAGCAGGGGATCTTAAATGCCGACGCGGTAGCGCGGATCTGGAGAGATTTTATCGAGAACGGAAACTGGCGGATACAGATATGGTATATTCTGATGTTTCAGAGCTGGATGTGCGGGGAATAAGTCAGTCCCGCCGCAGTCTGTGGTCGATCCGGGTGAGCGCCTTTTCCACACGCCGTCCCAGCGCGTATATGATCAGGACAGAGGGCACAAGCACCAGTCCGTACAGCAGCAGGTCATTGTAAGTCCTGCCGTGCTGTGTGAGCAGGGCGGTCAGTGCTTTCATGCCATACCAGCTTACCAGGGAGTGCACGAGGTACATCCCGTATGAATTCCGACCGCAGTCTGCCAGAAAGCGGCTGACGGGGGAGGTGCGCACACGGGCACTTTTGCTGCCGTCCGTTTCGATGCGGATCATCACGGCGGCAAGGCTATATACAGCCAGACCGGCAAGCGATGGGAGCACCGTGTAGAAGATCGGCGCCGGCTCATCCAGGTACAGCGCGATGCAGGAAGCGGCAAAGACGGCAAAAAGCGTGGCGTGCGCCGCAGCGGGGAAGCGCAAGCGCCTCTTCGCATTCTGGAAATACAGCAGGAGCCCGAGGCTAAAGCAGGGGAGCTGATTGGTGAAAAGGTAGTACAGGAAAGTATTGTTGCCGATGAACAGCTCCCCGCCCGACGCGCTGGCGATCCAGCGCACAAGCGGCATGTTCAGCAACAGCAGCAGTGCGGGAATGCCTGCCATGCACGCGGGATGGATCCTGCCAAGTTTCTGAAACACAGTGTACAGAACCGGGAATGTGACGTAGAGCAGAAAGGCGGTTCCGATATACCAGCCGCCCGGGAATACACTATTGATTGCATCTGGATAAAGCCCGTGCAGGAACAATACATTGGCGAGTATGGCGCGCGGATCCCTGTTCATCACAAATCCGGGCGAAAGGTTCAGGACATCTATCAGCAGTATGTTCAGTATCAGATTAAAAACCATGAAGATCAGAAAACCCGGCGCGAGCCGCAGGTAGCGCCGCAGGATAAAGCAAAAGAACCTGTTTTTGGAGGGAGGCATGTGCTCCCATGAATAGCAGAGGGAATAACCCGATGTAAAAAAGAAGAGCTGGCAGCCCATCTGACCGAAATTGATGAGCTGCCGCAGCCCTGACAGATCCTGCATGATGAAATGCCGGTTGTGGACGATGATGATCATGATGACGGCGATCCCTTTCAGGATGTCCAGCGATCTTAATTTCTGGTTCATGAATGCCTCCTGTGTGACAGCCGCCTTCGGACAGCCGGATCCGTAAGTTACAATGTTAGTATACCACGTTTTTCCTGTTTATAAAGAAATTTATAGATTATTAAGACTTTGAGAGTCTGCTACATACCTTGGGAGGGTAAAATGGTTTCTGTATTGTTTGTATGGCTGTATATCGCAGCGACTACTTTTCTGACCGGTTTTGGGCTGTGTGCGCTGGTGCGCAGGATCGTGGGATACCGCGTGCGGGATGTCGGCTGCATCGTGGCGATGGGGCTTATGGCGGTCACGGTGTACGCGCAGGTCTTTAGTCTGTTTTATAAGGTGGGCGCCGCCGCAAATCTTTTGCTCGCGGCAGCGTGCCTTGCGGTGGCGGCGGCAGAAAGACGCCAGATCGCGGCGCTGCTGTCACAGGCGTGGGCGGACAAAAGTACCGCGTGGAAGATCGTCATGGCGGGGAGCGTCGTGATCTGGTGCTTCTGCACCTCGCGGGGATATATGCACTATGACTCGGATCTCTATCATGCGCAGAGCATCCGGTGGATCGAGGAGTACGGTGTCGTGAAAGGACTTGGCAATATCCATGTGCGGTTTGCCTACAACAGTTCTGTTTTTGCGCTGTCGGCGCTCTACAGCATGAAGTTTTTGACGGGGCATTCGCTCCATGCTGTCAATGGGTTTATGGCGCTAATGCTCTGGGTGAAGGTGCTGCCGCTTCTGATGCGCAGACCCGTGCAGAGGAAATATGCCGCCGGTGCGGTGCACGGGTCGCGCACGAGTAGAGGAGAAAATCAATCCCCTGCTCGATCAGAGAGCAGACCCGTGCAGACAGACCGGAAGACAGTGGTGACAGATTTTGCGAGGCTTGGCGCGTTTTATTATCTCACGGTCATCTACAGCGATGTCGTGTCGCCCGCATCGGATTATGCGATTATGTGCGTCGTGTTTTTTATCGTGATCAAATGGCTCGAACTGCTGGAGCGCAGGGAGGAGAGCGCTGCGCCGTATGCACTGCTGTGCGTGGCGGGCGTGTACGGTGTGACGTTGAAACTGACGGCAGGGCTGATCCTGCTGCTGCTGGCAAAGCCGCTCTCGATGCTGGTCAGAGAGCGGAGGTGGCGGGATATCGGGCTCTATCTTGCGATGGGGGCCATGACGATCGCGCCATGGTTTGCACGAACGGTGCTCATATCCGGTTATCTGCTGTATCCGTTTCCCTCGCTTGACCTGTTTGCGGTGGACTGGAAGATGGATGCCGCCGCGGCAGCGCTCGACGCGGCGGAGATCAGGACGTGGGGCAGGGGACTGAACAATGCGGCGCTGGTGGGGCTGCCCATATCGGAGTGGTTTCCCGGATGGTTTCGGGGATCGCTGCCTGCGATTGGGAAACTGCTCGTTCTGGCGGATCTGTTCTGCCTGCTGCTGTCTGCCATACTGCTGGTGCGGCAGATTCGCAGGGGTGCGGAGGCAGAGCGCGTCCGGAATGGCCAGATGCTTGTGCTGGCCACGGTGACCGCCTCCTATGTGTTCTGGCAGATCTCGGCGCCGCTGCTGCGCTACGGCTATGCGTATGTGCTGCTGGTGGTCATGATCACGATGGGGATCCTCGTTGATATTTTATGTGATATTTTTATAAAATGCTTTCACAATCGGCAAAAAAGAGATATGATAAGAAGGATGGCTGTCCTTGGCATGGTTTTGCTGTGGGCATTCTCGGCAGTCAAGCTGGTATCGCTGGTGCGGTACTGCGGCAGTGCGGCGGCAAAGCCGATGTATGTATGGCAGCAGGAGTACGGTCAGTATGCGCTGGAGAGCTATGAGGTGGACGGCGTGCGGTTTTACTATCCGGTGAGCGGTGACAGGACCGGATACGACCATTTCCCATCCATTCCCCGGCAGATCCCGATCGCGTTCCGGGGAGAATCTGTGGAAGAGGGGTTTAGGCGTTACCAGGATAGTCTTGAACAGGAAGAATTGAGATAAGAAGAAAATGAAAAAATAGAAATAAGAAAGGAATGAAGACGAATGATGAGATGTAGTATTGTGAAAACGGGTTTGATCACGGTCTGTGCGGCGATGATGCTGATGAGCCCGGCACCGGTACGGGCGGCAGAACAGGTGGATGCAGCGGCTCTGCCTGCGGAAGCCGGAGCGGATCCTGCGCAGGCGCCGCTTCCGGCAGTGCTGCCGCCCGCCGCGCCGGTGGATCATGAGACGGCGCTGCTGCAGTCCGCGCAGGCGGAGGTAGTGCTAAGAGGGCTTGCGCTGGACAAATATCACAATATCAATGTGCTCGGTGATTCGATCACGGAAGGTGTGGGCGCGCGGACGCCGGATAAGGCGTATCCGGTGATCCTCTCCAGGCTCACGGGGGCAAATGTCAACAATTACGGTCTGTCGTGCTCGAGGATCACGGACATCGCGTATGGACTGTCCAATCCGCCTTCCTTTGTCGACAGGATGTACGCGATGGACAAGACTGCGGATCTCGTGATCGTGTTTGGCGGCACCAACGATTTCTGGTATGGCGACTGTCCGATCGGAAAGCGCACGGACACGAGTGCCGATACTTTTTACGGGGCGCTCAACACGATGATCCCGTATCTGAAAAACGCCCATCCGGGGGCGGACATCGTCTTTGTGACGCCGCATCAGCAGAGCAAGGATGCCGATGAGACGCACACATACAAGCGAAGTACATACAATAATTTCGGGACAGGCACGCTGAGTCAGTACCGCATTGCCATGCTTGACCGATGCGAGTATTATGGCATACCAGTACTTGACCTGTATGCGGATTACGACCTGAATACGGTCGATAACCGGAAGGCACTTGAAAGATACGGCAATTATCTGTGCGATGGCTGCCATCTGAACGATGCGGGCTACAATCTGCTCGCGCGCAAGATCTATCAGTTCGTCATGCAGGATTTTTCGACGTATGTGCCTGTGTATACAGAGATCAACGACATGGTGTTTGAGACGGCAGCGCTCCCGGCACTGATCAGCGACGGGAACTTTGTCCTGCCAAACGGCGAAGTGATCGCGGCCAAAGAAGGGCTGGCGGTCGATCCCTCGATGCCGCTGCAGTATCTGTACCAATGCCTTATCATGTCAGCAATGTATTGATGCCGGAGACGGTATCATAGGTTGCCGGCATTGTGGTAATACTATTGTCGGGGCACGATCAAAAGCATGAGGAATACAAGGTATGAGCAAAACGCGGAAAATGCACCTGCCGGAATGGGCAACGGCAGGTGCAGCATTTATTTATTATTGGATCATGGCACTGTACAAGCTCACAGAGGCGCCGATCTGGCAGGACGAGGCGATGGAATTTTACTGTTCCCTGCCGGTTAAGGGTGCGATCCGTGGCGTTACGGAGCTTGCCACCATGTATGAGCGGATGGCCTATATCCAGCAGCAGCCCCCGCTGTACAACTGGCTGATGAGCCTGTGGCTGCGGGTCGGCGAGGGGGAATGGTGGTATCGCTTCTCGAGCGTCGTGTTTGGTTTTGGCGCGGCAGTCGGACTCTATTTTGTCATAAGAAGGCTTTGCGGCCGCTATATGGCGGCTTTTTGTGTTGTGATCTACTCCAGCATGTATATCCTTATGTACTATATCAAGGAAGCGTCGGAGTATTCGCTGCTGCTTCTGATCGGGTTCTGGCTGGTCTATGTGTGGTTTTTATTGTGCGAGGAGATGGGCGGCCGGCGGATCCTGGTGTTTACGCTGCTCTGCGTCCTGGCGGTCTTTACGCACTACGGCGCGGTGTTTCTCGTCGTGCCTTTCGGGGTCAGCGTGCTTGTGATGGCATTTCGCAGAAGGGACTGGCGCAGTCTGCGGCTGAGCCTTGGATCGTTCGTGGCAGCCGGCGGAGTGGGCGGCGGGCTGCTGCTGTACTTTTTTGTTCTGCCGCAGGCGACGAACCAGAATTCCACGCTGTTTTCAGAGAGTACGATCCTCATAGAGAAAGGAAATATCTTATATGATTTTTTCTACAGCCTGATGTGGGTGTTCAAGTGGAGCACGATCGACATCGACAGGGACTGGGAGAAGATCTGGTGGCTCATCATCGCGGCGATGGCAGTGATCGGACTGATCATCGTCGCTGTGGCGGCAAAGACCAGAAGGACGGCGCTGCGGACGTTTCTGTACTGCAATATCGCTGTCTACCTGATCTACTATGTCGTCACGAAGCTCAATCTCTATGCTTACGGGTGGTACGGCAACCGCTACAACATGTTCCTGTTTCCGCTGTGGTTCGTTGCGATCGCCGTGTCATTGTACGAGTTTGTGGTGATCCTTGGGCAGAGCGGCAGCCGTTTCATTGCGGTTTACGGCGCGCGGATCGTGCAGACGGGTCTGGTACTTGCCGGGATCGTGTACTGTCTTTACGGGGATTACCGTATCAAGTGCCACTGGGCGAAGATGGATCTGCGGACTGTGGTCGCCGAGTGGTATGCACGGGATGGCTATGAGGTGCCGACACTGCTCGATTATCACCAGCGCTATGGATTCACGTACTACTTTACGCACGATGAAAAGTATGACGAGTCGCAGTGGGAGAAGATTCTCTACAACGATGAGGTAGAGACGTATTCTGCGAGGGGTACGCAGGTGTGGAAGGATTATCTGGACAGGACGTATGGCGGGGAGATCCCGGAGGAACTGTACCTGGCGACAGGGCAGTGGAATGATCTTGTGGACGCTTTTGTGGAGCTTGGGTATGAGGTGGAGCCGGTGGTGGATACGACGGCAAAGCTTTACCGTCTGACAAAATAGATAACGGGGAGCGCTTATGATCATCATACACGTCATGGGGGGGCTTGGAAACCAGCTCTACCAGTACGCATTATACGAAAAATTAAGATATCTCGGAAAGGATGCCAGGCTGGATCTGTATGCCTACAAGGAGGCAAAGGGCGGGGACAGGGAGCGGCGCGCGCTGGAGCTGGAATGGCTTGACGCGCTGCAGTATGAGGTCTGCACGGCTAAGGAGCGGCAGCTCTTTCTGGACAACAGCATGCGGCTTGCGGACCGCGTCCGCAGAAAGCTGACGGGCAGGCGCGATAAGACGGTCATGGAGCGCGCGGACTATATGCCTGAGATCTTTGCGATGGACGATGTGTATCTCTATGGATTCTGGGGGTGCGATCGATATTATACAGACATAATACCGATGCTGCAGGAGAAGATCCGGTTTCCTGTGAGCACTGACCGGCGAAATCAGGAGCTGATGAAAGTGATGGCGCATGAAAATGCGGTGAGCATCCATATCCGGCGTGAGGATTATCTCACCGTGGCGGACGGGAAGCGGTATATGGGCATCTGCACGGACGCGTATTACGCCAGCGCGATCGATTATGTCACAGAGCGGGTGGAGAACCCGGTGTTCTACATCTTTTCGGACGATACGGCGTATGCGAGGGCGCATTATGATTCGGGCAATATGCATGTGGTGGACTGGAATACCGGCAGGGAGAGCCTGCACGACATGGAGCTGATGAGCCGCTGCCGGCACAATATCTGTGCAAACAGCACGTTCAGCATCTGGGGGGCGCGGCTGAACACAAACCCCGACAAGATCGCGATCCGCCCGCTCCACCATGATAATTACGAGTCCGCGGACGTCGAGACCGTGCGCGCAAACTGGCGCGGCTGGGTGCTGATCGACGCGGAAGGAAAGGTATATTAAATGGATCTGATATCGGTCATCGTACCTGTATACAACGTTGAAAAATATCTCGACCGGTGTATGGCATCTATCTTAGAACAGACATACACCAGACTGGAGATCATCCTTGTGGACGACGGTTCCACGGACGCCTGTGGCGCAATGTGTGACGCGTATGCCAGAAAGGACAGCCGCGTCAGGGTGGTCCACAAGCCAAACGGCGGGCTGTCCGACGCGAGAAATGCAGGGCTTGCGATCGCAACGGGCGATTATGTCGGATATGTCGACAGCGACGACTGGATCGAGCCGGATCTGTACGAGCGCATGCATCAGGCGTGCGCCGCACACGGCGCGCAGCTTGCCGTGTGCAGGTATTTCAGCGAGTACAGGGACAAGACCGTGTCGGGGGGAGACGGCAGTGTGGTGCCGCTCTCGCGGGAGGCGCTCTTAAAGATCTACATCGGCGGGCATGATACGTATGTCATCTACAATTCCGTGTGGAGCAAGCTCTTCCGGCGCGATCTCGTTCAGGGCATGGTATTCCCCAAAGGAAGGAACTCGGAGGACATCCTGTACACGACGCGCGCTTTCTGCAGGGCGGAGCGCGCCGTCTATCTCGACCAATGCCTGTATCACTATGTGCTTGACCGCGAGGGAAGCATCATGAACGAGGCGCGGGGAGAGCGGATGTTTCGCGATGAGATCCCGTTCTGGCGCGAGCATATTGCCTGCATCCGGGAGATGGTCTCCCCGCAGATGGCAGATCTGGCGGGATACCACTTTCAGAGACGACTGTTATTTTATTATATCGACGCATACAATGCAGGCAGTGAGGAGCTGAAAAGAGGGCTTGTGGCGGAGATCAGGAAGGATAAGGCTGAGATGGACAGGATCTACGGCAGCGGGATCGTGTCGAGGGGGGACAGGATGCGCCGGAAACTCTTTTTGGCATCACCGCCGCTTTATGCGGCAGTCGTCCGCCTGTATGAGAGGATCGTGATCCCGTTTCGGCAGTGAGCCTTTTTTGTGGAGGAATGAGATGGATATGATTAAGAAAATGCGGTACATCCTGGACAGGAGGCAGAAGATGCAGATCTGTTTTCTGGGCATACTGATCTTTGTCGGCGGTCTGCTCGAGACGATGAGCGTGTCTGGTCTGCTTCCGGTCGTGTGGGTGCTCATCGATCCTGCAAAGGCGCAGGAAAACAAATACATCAGGCTTGTGATGGACATTCTGCACACCGACAGCATTGAGGATTTTATCGTGCCGCTCCTTGCGGCGATGATCGTATTGTATGCGCTCAAAAATGTGTTTTTGCTGTTTTTGGCGAATGAACAGAATAAATTTATCGCATTTAACAGAAATAAGCTGATCAGCCAGGTGCTTCGGGAATTTCTGAACAGGCCCTACGAGTTTTATCTCGATGCGGATATCCCGACGGTGTTTCGCCTGACAGACAGTGACATTCCCAATGTGTTCAACATCCTGATGGCGATGATCTCCCTCGTCTCGGAGGCGGTCGTGTTCTCGCTTTTGTGTGTCGTGATGGTCGCGACAGACTGGAAGCTGCTGCTGTTTCTGATCGTGGTGTTTGGCAGTCTCTCCGTGCTGATCCTGAAGGTGATGAAACCGCGTCTGTCCAGGCTGGGTGAAAAGAATCTGGCGATCCAGTCGAGGATCGCAAAGTGGAGGATCCAGTCGATCTACGGGATCAAGGATGTCAAGGTGCTTCACCGGGAAGCTTTTTTTGCGGACAATTATGAGTCCAGCGGAAAGATCGGCGCAGGATACAGCAAGCGCTACGCCGTGATGAACAATATGCCCAGGCTCCTGATCGAGACGATCTTTATCGCGAGCATTCTGGGATATATCATACTCTATATCCTCGCGGGGAACGACGCCTCCACGCTCGTTCCGATCCTCACGGCGTTTGGCGTGGCGGCGATCCGCATGATGCCGAGCGTCAACCGTATCAACACGTACATGACGGATATCTCTTATTTCAGGCCGTGTCTGGATTATGTGTACGAAAATATGAACATCAACGAGATCAGCAGGAGAAACAACCAGACGTTAAAGCCTGTCGACGCGTCAAAGACGATGGCGCTGCGGAACCGGATCGAGCTGAAAGGTATCGTGTACGCCTATCCCAACACGGACAAGCTGATCTTTGACCATGCGGACATGGTGATACCGTGCGGAAAGTCTGTCGGGATCATGGGGCCGTCGGGAGCGGGAAAATCGACGGTCGTGGACATACTGCTGGGGCTGTTGAAGGTGCGCGAGGGCACGATCCTGTGCGACGGCGTCAACATCTTTGACAACTATCCGGCGTGGCTTTCTCGGATCGGCTATATCCCGCAGTCCATCTATCTGGTAGACGAACCGATCCGCAACAACATTGCGTTTGGCATCGCGGACGATCGCATCGATGACGCGCGGATCTGGGATGCGCTGGAGGAAGCGCAGCTTGCGGATTTTATCCGGGGACTTCCCGAGGGGCTGGATACAGCGATCGGCGACAGGGGCGTACGCCTCTCCGGCGGGCAGCGCCAGCGGCTTGGCATCGCGAGGGCGCTGTACCACAATCCTGAGATCCTTGTGTTTGACGAGGCGACATCCGCGCTTGACAATGAGACGGAGGCGGCAGTCATGGATGCGATCAACAGCTTCCACGGCAGAAAGACGATGATCATCATCGCGCACCGGTTAAACACGATCGAAAAGTGTGATATCATATATAAAGTGGACGCGGGGAAGATCACGCGGACAGTGCTGTAAGGAGAAGGAATGGAGCAGAGACCAATCATCGCAACAGAATTACTGAGAGGGCAGGGGCTTGGGAACCAGCTTTTCTGCTATGTCACGACGCGGTGCGTCGCGATGCGCAACAACTGTGATTACAGCATCCTGGGCAGCGAGACGCTGGCAAACAATATCCACAGCCAGTGCGGCCTGTACTTTATGGAGCTGGACTTTGGTGTTTCGGCGAAAAAGGACGATTTTGCGCGGATCTATCACGAGCGGGAGGACAGGCTGTATGTGGCAAATTCCAGGCACGATATCGAGCACGGAGCTTATATCACGGGCACGGATGAGGCGCTGCTAAACCTGAACGCGGACGGTGCGCGGGAGCATGTGCTCGCATACGGAAACATGCAGTCGGAGGACTATTTTCTGCCCTATAAGGACGAGATCAGGCAGTGGCTTTGCGTGAAGCCGGAGTATGACTGTTATGAGTACAGTCAGGATGACCTCTGTGTCATCCATCTGCGCTGCACGGATTACATGGATTCCCCGGAGCTCTTTCTGGAAAAAAAATACTGGATCCATGGGATGGCAAATATGAAAAAGATCAATCCTGCCATGCGTTTCATGATCATTACCAACGATGTCAGGGAGGCAGAAAAACTGATTCCCGGCGTGAAAGCCTATAATTTTGACCTTGCCAAAGATTACTCGATCATCAAGAACGCGAGATATCTGCTGCTTGCCAACTCTTCCTTCACCTATTTTCCGGCTTTTACGAGCACGACGGTCAGAAAGATCATCGCGCCCAAGTACTGGGCAAGGCACAACGTCTCCGACGGGTACTGGGCGTCCGAGCAGAATATCTATGAGGGCTGGACATATCAGGACAGGGACGGAAGACTCTTCTCGGCGGCGGAATGCAGGGAGGAGCTTGCGCGTTACAAGAAGGATTCCCCAGTGTATGCGCGGCGCAACCAGCCGATGGCAGAAGGGGAGAAAAAGAAGGCGTACCGCAAGGCACAGTGTTATTACAGGCAGTATCGGCTGCGCCATTACTGGCACTCTGCAAAGCGGAAGATCAGGACATTCTATATGGAGGTTTCAAGTGGAAGAGACAGGCACAAATAAGCGCAGGCTTTCCAATGTGACGCTGGCGGCGATGACGAGCGTCAACATCGGGGCAACGATCAAGGCGATGCAGTACAGCATGCGCGGCATCGAGTTTGGCGATGTCGTGCTGATCACGCACCGAAAGCCGTTTGGACTGCCGGCAGGGATCCGTTACAGCCACACGGACAGGCTTGCGGATATCGACGCGTTTAACTACAAGATGGTCTACGAGCTGGGGGATCACATACACACGGACTTTGCGCTGATCATCCATGCGGACGGCTTTGTCGTCCATCCCGAGATGTGGCGCGATGAATTTCTGGACTACGACTATATCGGCGCGCCGTGGCCGCTGCCGCCCGAGGGGGATACGACGACATACCGCGACCGGGACGGAAATATCTGCCGCGTGGGGAACAGCGCTGGGATCCGCAGCAAGCGTCTGATGGATTTTCCAAAGAAAGCGGGCGTGCCCTGGGAGGGAGAGTACGCGTACGGCAGGATGTGGTACTATGAGGACGGTTTTATCTGCTGCAAGATCCGCCATCTGCTGGAGGCGGAGGGGATGCGGATCGCGCCGCTGGAGGTGGCAAAATACTACAGCCACGAGAAGATGATACCGGAAGTACAGGGGATCACGCCGTTTGCTTTCCACAAATGGGAGGGGACCAACGCACAGTATCCGAATTTCATCCGGGAGCCTGTCAGCAGACGCGTCAAGAAGGTCATCAGGAAGATTGCCGGTTTGAAATAGGGGAGGTTTGTTGCAGATGGTTTATGACTGCTTTCAGTTTTTTAATGAGCTGGATATTCTGAAGATACGGCTGAATGTGCTGAGTCCTGTGGTGGACAGGTTTGTGATCAGCGAGGCGACGGAGACGTTTTCGGGGATCCAAAAGCCCTTGTATTATGAAGAGAACAAGGAACTGTTCGCCGAATTTCAGGACAGGATCATCCATGTGGTGGTGGACGACACGCCGCAGGGCGATACGCACTACAGGGATACCTTTCAGAAAAATGCCGTGACGAGGGGATTGAAGGACTGTACCGACGAGGACATCGTGATATTCAGCGACCTTGATGAGATCCCAAACCCCGACCAGATCCAGAGGATCCTGCAGGACTTTCAGCCGGATAAGATCTACCACTTTGCGCAGCGGCTGTTTTACTGTTATCTCAACATGGAGGAAGTCTCGGGCAGCCTCTTATCCTACGCGGGGGAGTTTGAGGGAGTGGAGCGGAAGAAATGGATCGGGACGAAGATGCTTGGCTACAAGCTTTTGCGGGAGCAGAATCTCCTGCTCGGGGAGCTGCGGTTTCCGGAGCGCAAGGCGATCGGGATCCGCGTCGACGACGGCGGCTGGCATTTCGGTTATATGGGCGGCCACGGCGAGAAGGACATCCGCAGGCGCGTGCAGGAAAAGGTCATCTCGGCGGCACATCAGGAATACAATTCGAGACATGTGTTATCGAACGTGACAGACCAGATCAAGGACGGCAAGGACATCTTCGGAAGGAATGCGCGGTTCGTTCGCTGTGAGATCGACGAGAGTTTTCCGCGGTATATCAGGGAACATCAGGACGAGCTGGATTTTCTCATCATGCACGAGGAGAAAGGCGCCAGGAAAGCATTCCGCAGAGCGAAAGTAACAATAAAGAACACCTGCTATCAGATCCTTGTGGCGGTCAAGCGGGCAGGCAGAAAGATGATCGGGAGATAAATAACGATGGTTTCGATATGCATTCCCTGTTACAATAACAGAGATGAGGTGGAGCGCCTTCTGCGATCCATATACAGTCAGGATTACACGGATTTTGAGGTCAACCTGTCAGACGATTCGACGGACGATGGGACGGAAAAACTGGTGACGGCATGTTATCCCCAGGTTCATTACAGACACAACGAAAAGCCGTACGGGCATATCTTCAACTGGAATGCGGCGATCCGGATGGCAGAGGGGGAGTACATCAAGATCATGTTCAGTGACGACTGGTTCACGGACAGCGCAAGCCTTGGGGCGTATGTGGCGCTTCTTGATGCGAACCCGGATGCCGTGCTCGCGTTCTCGGGCAGCAGGCAGGTGACGCAGAAAAATCATTATGACCGCTGTGCCGAAGAAGGCTTTATCGAGCGGCTGGGCAGCGACTACCGGAATCTGTTTCTTGGCAACCAGATCGGCGCGCCGAGCGCCGTGATCTACCGCAGGGGCAGTGAACTGACGTTGTTTGACGAGCAGAGCAACTGGGCTTCGGATATGTTTCTGTATTTTGACCTGTTTGAGAAGTGCCCTGCCTTTGCGTACACCAGGGAGCCGCTGGTCTCGATCGGGGTTCACGAAAACCAGTACACGGAGAGCTTTTCGGAGAAGGACATGCGCATTTACAATGATTATAGGTATATGTACACAAAGTACCACCTGCAGGAGAGCGCAGCGTGCAGGGAGTATTTCACGGAACGATTTCTCATGAAATACCGCATGGGATACAGGGAGGCAAAGGCGCTTGGCATCGGCAGAAAGCTGTGGATGCGCAAGTGGATCGCGGAGCGCGGGGCGATGGTGCAGAGCTTTGCCGGGAGCCGTCTTAGCCGGTTGGGACATCCGCACCATGGAATAGAGCAAAAAGGAGAGAAAGAAAATGAGTCATAATCGGATCAGGATGATCGGCGAGGCATGTTTCTGGCTCGGTCTGGTGATCGAGATCCTGATCGTGATCGTCGACAAGAGCGCCTACACCAATCCGCTGGAAAGCCAACTGTTCCGCCTGACGTTTCTGTTGTTCTGCATCAAGATCGCGCTGACAAGGTACTCGGCGGGGGAATGGCTGTGCATGCTGCTGTTTGGCGCCGTCATGTTCGTGTCGTACCGGATCAATGAGCGGGATGAAGCGGTGCGGATCATCGCATTCATTGCGGCGTGCAAGGGGATGGATATCAGGAAGGTGATGCGGGTGATCTTCTGGGTGACATTCGCGGGCTGCGCCGCGCTGGTGATTTTGTCGGTGGCAGGAATCTACGGAAAGATCGCGGTCACTGCTGATTTTGGCAGGGAAGTGCAGCCGGGACAGTTTGAGGAGACGCGGTATGTGCTCGGCATGGGACACCCCAACGCCCTGCACTGTATGTTCTGGATGGTCGTCGTGCTGGCGGTCTACAGCTATGCCGACACGCTGAAATGGTATGGCTATGTGTTGTTTATGGCGCTGAATCTGGGGCTGTTTCAACTGACAGGATCGAGAACGAGTGTTATTGTATGCGCATTGTTCCTTGTGTCGACGCTGGTGATGCAGTATAGCAGGAAGTGCAGGGAGAGCAGGATCATCTATATCCTGGGCGCTTTGGCGGTGCTTGGGTGTGTCGCGTTCGCGATGCTCTTCTCGCATCTGGAGAACACGTATGACACGGTGGACACACTGGTGCACAGGCTGGACAGTATGTTTAACGGCAGATACCAGAGCTGCTATGCGGTCGAGGCGGCAAGGCTCGAGAACTGGAAGCTGTTTGCCTCCCCGGCAAATACGGAATATTTTGACGCGGGTTTTGTGCGGCTGTTTTACTGGTACGGGATCATTCCCGGGGCGATCTATATCGGCATGAACTTTTATCTGCTGTATCAGAGCTACAAAGAGAAGGATCATGTCCTCTTCACGATGCTCGTGACGTTTGCGGTATTTAATCTGATGGAGGCGCATTTCATATCGGTGTATATCCTGCGGAATTATCTGCTGGTGCTGATGGGGTATTACTGGTATCAGCCGTTTGCGCGCAGGCATCAGTGTGAGACATATTTTTGGCAGGTTAAGAAGCTGCTGGGAAAGGCGTAGAAAATGAAACTGGTGAGTGTAATCGTATTCACATATCGCTCGGCGGAGACGATCATCGAGACACTGGATAGTATCAGGGATCAGACATATCCCAATATAGAACTGATCATCACGGACGACTGTTCCCCCGATGATACCGTGGCGGTGGTTCAGGACTGGATCGCGCAGAACCAGGGAGTACTGACAGCGGTCAGGCTTGTTACATCGGATCACAATACAGGACTCCCCGCGAACATCAACAGAGGACTTAAGGTGGCGGAGGGTGTGTACTATAAAGGTATCGCCGGAGACGACCGCATGACAGAGGATGCTGTCGAGCAGTACGTCCGGTTCTGTGAGGAGCATCCGGGCGTGTTTCCGATCGCGAGGGTACAGCTATTCAATGACAATGATCCAAATGCGGTGTACAAGGACATCCAGGCGTACTGTGACAGGTGTTATGAATTTGCACAGAAGGATTATCGGGAACAATATAGGCTGTTATTGATCCAAAACCGAATCGTGGCGCCGTCCGCGACGTTTTACCCGATGGATTTTGTCAGGAGCGTGGGCGGTTACGACGAGTGCTACAGATGGTTTGAGGATTACCCGATGAATCTGAAAGCGATGCATGCGGGCTATCGCTTCGGACTGCTGGACAGACAGCTTGTGTGGTACCGCATGTCCGACAGATCCGTGACGGCGTCGAGCATGGCAAAGCTGAAAAAGACAGAGATGAAGCTCTTTTTTAAGAGAAAATTCTGGTATATGTGCCAGAACGGGATGGGGTGGGAGGCTGTCAAACAGTGCAGGAGCTGGGTGAAGGTGGCGTTTGGCAGAACGATGTGAGTGTGCCGGCAAATTGAGGAGGGTATGCCAATGAACATATTGATAATACCTGCTTTTTTCAGGACGAAGCACAGACCGACGATTGGCAGTTTCTTCTGGGATCAGGCGCGGGCGCTAAAACAGGCAGGCCACAAGGTGACATTGCTGTACTGTGACACGTATTCGGTAAAGTGTGTCCGGGAATACATCTCCTACGCGGAAGCGGCATCAGAGGAGTGCGAGGGGATCAGGATCTGCCGCATGCGAATATTTTGTCCCTTAAAACACGGCATGGAGGGGCACCGGGAAGCGTTTGCGAGAGGGATCGGGCAGTTGTATGACAAATATATCCGCCCGGCGGAGCGCCCTGATGTGATCCATGCGCACTGCTGTGTGTGGGCGGGGTATGCGGCGATGAAACTGTCTGACCAGACAGGGATTCCATACGTGATCACAGAACATGCGACGCTGTTTGAACTTCACAAAGACCAGATCAGCAGGGCGAATGACCGATACATCAGGCTGGCATTCGGGAAGGCGGCAAGGGTGATCTGCGTGAGCCGTGCGTTTGCGGGACGGATATCGGAATACAGGGCATCGGACGATATAGAAGTGATCGGGAATGTCGTGGATCTTGAACAGTTTAAGCCCTGTGACAAGGAAACGCACAATGGAATGCGGTTTCTGACGGTATGCTATATGAATACCGAAGACCAGCTAAAGAAAAAGGGAGTCGATGTCCTTCTGAGGGCATGGAAGGATTTTTCGGAAAAACATTCTTCGGCGAAACTGCGGATCGGCGGCGGCGGACATGCGGTGCAAATCGCGGCTGAATGGTGCAGGGAGTATGGCATCGAACAGTCAGTGGCGTTTATCGGGGAGCTGAGCCGTGAGCAGGTCGCAGCGCAGATGCAGGCGTGTGATGTGTTTGTGCTCCCGAGCCGCTACGAGACATTTGGCGTTGTGTATATAGAAGCGATGGCGTGCGGAAAGCCTGTCATAGCCGTGGCAAACGGGGGACCGGACGACTTTGTGACCAGGGAAAACGGGATATTGATCCCGCCGGATGACACAGAGAGCCTTGTGGGGGCTATGGAACAGATGATGCAGACGATACCGTATCGAAAAGCATACGATGCGGAAACGATACGAAATTTTGTCAGGGAGCGGTTTGGCGCGCAGGCGGTCGCAGGTCAGCTTGGACATGTATATGAGACGGTCAGGAAAGGATCCTGAATGCCGGTTGCGTGTGCATGGCAAAGAGCGGGGATTTGAGAGAGCAGGGCTGGAAGGAGTGAGCAGATGATCATAGCTGTGAATTATGCGGACAAAAAATTTCAGAGGGCACAGAAGCTCAACAGCCGGACGGCGAGACAGTGGGGAGCGGACAGGGTGATCGAGTATGGACCTGGGGACATTGACGAGGCGTTTCGCAGGCGCAACAAGGAGATCCTGGATACCCCAAGGGGCGGCGGATACTACCTCTGGAAGCCGTATTTTTACAGAAAGGCATACGATGAGCTGGGGGAGGGCGATTATCTGGTCTATATCGATTCGGGTGCGGTCTATATCAACAGGATCCAGTATCTCATCGACTGTATGGAACAGGAAAAGGTGCCGCTCATGATCTTCTCGCTGGAGCGGGAGCGGATCGAGAAGGGGAACACAAAGCGGGATGCCTTTGTGCTGACAGGCTGTGACGAGGCGCGGTATGCAGATACGCCGCAGTCGATCGGCGGGTATTTTGTCTGTAAAAAGGCGCCCGAGGTGAAAGCATATCTCGATGAAGTGCTGCAGTACGCGCAGGATATCCGCATCATCTCCGACAAGCCAAATGTGATGGGGCTGCCCAATTATGCGGAGTTTGCGGATCACAGGCATGATCAGTCCGTGATCTCACTGATGTCCAAAAAATACGGATTTAAGAGATTCCGTGATCCGTCCCAGTTTGGAATGATAAACCATTATGAGGAGGAGGTGGAGCGGCGCAGCACCTATCCGCAGATCGTCGACTCGCACCGTCTGAATGCGGGAAGCCTTCTGGAAGTGCGGTTTCGCAGGATCAGGGCGGTTCGCAGGATTTCTGGGTTGATGGAAAAAATAAAGCGCAGGCTGGGAGGGATAAGATGACAAGGGAAGAGAAATGGATCCGGTATGAAAAACGGTGGAAGTGGAGAGATTTTTATTTTAACAAGTGCCTGAGACGCCACGGCATGCTCAAATATTTCCACAGGGAACCTGTCATGCCGCACTATGCAAAGAAATGGGTGATGTCGTCAGCGAAGACGAACGATTATATCTATCAGAAGATCATGGAAGGTAAGCCTTTCATGGCATGCCGTTTCGGAAACACAGAGCTGCAGACGGTTGTGGGATACCTGAAAGTGAAGTACAAAGGGCACAGCGCCGAGGATGATGCGTATCTGGATAAATGGTTTACCAGACTGGGTCAGGGGGCGGGTTTTTTTCCTGTGGACGATCAATACCTGGAACGTTTTTCGCGGCTGCTGCTCGAGTCTGCGGCAAATGCGGATCTGCTTGCAATGTGGCATCTGAATATGGAGGATTTTGTCATTGAGGAATTTGCCCCGCATGTAGATCTGACATTTTTGTTCCGGCTAGAACCATGGCTTGCCCCGGGCAGACCATGGACAGCGGCACTGGCGGGCAAAAAGGTCTTAGTGATCCATCCGTTTGAGCACTCTATTCAGGAACAATATAAAAGGCGCGCATTGATCTTCCCGGGCTCGGAGATCCTGCCGGAATTTGAGTTGCGGACTTTAAAAGCCGTCCAGACAATCTGCGGCATCAGAGATGAACGGTTTCTGACATGGTTTGATGCGCTTGACTATATGGCTGAACAGGCGTTGAAGATTGATTTTGATGTCGCGATCGTCGGGTGCGGAGCCTATGGTATGCCGCTGGCATCGAAACTGAAAAGTGCAGGGAGACAGGCGATCCATCTGGGAGGGGCGACGCAACTGCTGTTCGGTATCAAAGGGAATCGATGGGAAAACAATTATCCCACAAAGATCGCGACATATTTTAATGATGCATGGATCAAAGCGTCCGCTGAGGAGACACCTCAAAATGCGGATACGGTAGAGAAGGGATGCTATTGGTGATGATAAAGGAGAAAATAACATGTCAGGGCTGCTGGTGACGGTTCTCACACCCTGCTTTAACAGCGGGCAGACGATCGAAAAGACTTTGGAGTGCATTGAGAACCAGACCTACAAAAACATAGAATATATCATTGTGGACGGCGGATCGACAGACAATACGTTGAAATTGATCGAAAGGCACCGCAGCAGGCTTCCTGAGAGAACAACTGTTATTTCTGAGCGGGACAATGGGATCTACGATGCCATGAACAAGGGGATCAGGCGTGCAAAGGGACATCTGATCGGTATTGTGAACAGCGATGACTACTACGAGAGGGACACAGTGGAACAGGTCGTGGATCATTACGGCAATCACCGGTATGAGATCCTCTATGGCATGCAGAGGACATATCTGGACGGAAGGGAAAAAGCGGTTGTTATCTATCACCATGATTTCCTGCCGCAGCAGATGATCACCCATCCGACCTGTTTTGTCACAAAGGCTACGTATGAGCAGTTTGGGGGGTTTGACACACAGTACCGCTCCGCGGCGGATTATGATCTGATGCTGCGTTATTTTAAGAGCGGGGAAGTCGTGTTCACACCGATATACCGTGTGTTATCTAATTTCCAACTGGGCGGTATGTCAAGCAGCCAGACAGGAGTGCGCGAGAATGCGTTGGTTCGATCCCGGCATGGGTATCTGTCAAAAAGAAAATATTGGTTTGTGGTGATGAAGAGCCATGTATATGAATTGCTTCATCGGAAATAGACGGTAAAGGGTTTTTCATTCCGATGGGTATATTGTGATGTGAATAGTGAATGGATATTAGCCTATTTGTTGGATAAGGGGATATGTAAATGAAGCTTGCAGTGATATCACTCAACACAGAACAGAAGGATCTGAGCAGATACTATAATTCCCAGGCGGAGGGCATGGCGAAGGCGTTTGCCGCGATGGGACATGAAGTGTCCGTTTATCATCTTATACCGGATCTGCCTCAGAAAACGCAGATCGTTCAAAAAGCGGAGATCAGGGTAGTGTATCTAAAATGCCGTCATATAGGAAAGCATGCATTTGTGGATACGGAAATGCTGGATAAGACGGTATCATGTTACGTTACTGCGTCTGACAATTATCTTTTCCTTGGCAGATTTTACCGATGGTGCACGCAGAACCATATGCTCTGTCTGCCTTACATTGGCGTAGTGCAGAGCAACAATGCATCGGCATGGAAGCGCAGGATCGTAGATCTGTTTTGCAATAATATGAAGTATTACAGGAAGATCCCTACGATCGTCAAAACGCCGGCGCTTGCGGCAGATCTGAAAGAGCAGGGGGCACAGGAGGTCTATACAGTTCCCGTTGGACTTGACAAATCGCTTCTAAAAGAGGATTATTTAAGTTATGACACATATCGATTGAAAGAAAAATATGGTTACGATCCGCAGGACAGAGTCATACTATATGTAGGCAGGCTGACAGCGGAAAAGCAGCCGGTGAAAATGATCGAAATCTTTCGCAAAGTATATCAGAAAGACAGCCGTTTTCGACTGATCATGATCGGACAGGGGGAGCTGGCAGGGGAAGTACATGCAGCGATATCAGAACATAACCTGCTGCATCTGGTTACCGTCTGCGACAAAGTGCCCAACGATAGGATGTGGGAGTTTTACAGGCTGTCCGAATGCTTTGTCAATCTAAATGCGCATGAGATATTTGGTATGGCGATCCTCGAGGCTATGTATTATGAAAGTACAGTGATCGCACTGAGGGCGCCTGGACCTTCGCTGATCATAGAGAGCGGTGTTTCAGGGTATATCTGTGATCATGAGACGGAGATCGCAAAGAAGATATTGTCACATGACAGCAAACGAATCGGTGAGGCTGGCAGGAAGCGTGTCACGGATCAATTTATGTGGGAACAGTCAGCAGCGGCGATTTTAGATATCATAGAAGATATTACGAGGGGGAAGTAGTATGCAGGTCAAATGTAACGTCCTTGACAGGCAGTTTCAGATGTATCAGTCAGAGTATGAAGCGGCGGCGCTTCGCGTACTTCGTTCCGGCTGGTATGTGCTTGGCAGTGAGGTACAGCAGTTTGAGGAAGCGTTTGCAAAGTACACGGGTAGGAAATATTGCGTAGGATTAAATTCAGGTCTGGATGCGCTGATCCTGTCAGTCCGGGCGCTTGGGATCGGCAGCGGTGATGAGGTGATCGTGCAGGCAAATACATATATCGCCACGGTGCTCGGGATCACGGAAAACGGTGCCACGCCCGTGTTTGTGGAGCCGGACGCGTTCTTTAATATGGACGCGGACAGGCTGGAGCAAGCGATAACGGACAGGACAAGAGCGATCATGGTGACGCATCTGTACGGACAGGCATCCAACATGACGCCGATCGTTGAGATCGCCCAAAGACATCATCTTGAGATCATAGAGGACTGCGCGCAGTCTCACGGGGCATGCTTTGGGGGAAAAATGACAGGAACCTTTGGCGTCTCAGGCTGTTTCAGTTTTTATCCGACCAAAAATCTCGGCGCGTTTGGCGATGCGGGTGCGGTCGTCACGGATGATGCGGCGTTTGCGGATAAGCTGCGCATGATGCGCAATTACGGGAGCAAAGTAAAGTATCACAACGAGATCGAGGGGGTGAATTCCAGGCTGGATGAGATGCAGGCGGCGCTTCTTAGCGTAAAGCTTGCGCATCTGCAGGAATTGAACGAGGAGCGCAGAATGCTGGCAAAGAGATACAGTGAAGGGATCACGAATCCCAGAGTGATACTGCCGGGGGTGAGAGAGGGCGCGGAGAGTATCTATCACCAGTATGTAGTGCGGTGCGCAGACAGGGATGCGCTGCAGAAGGCACTGGAACAGCAAGGCATCCAGACGCAGATCCATTATCCCATACCGCCGCATCTGGCAGGCTGCTATGCCCGTCTCGGACATAAAAAGGGTGAATATCCTATAACAGAGGCATACGCAGATGAGGTGCTGAGTCTGCCGATCTATACAGGTATGACACTGGAAGAGCAGGATTATGTGATCAGGCGGATCAATGCCTGGACATAGGGGAAAATAAATGATACGCAGATTAGAACACAAAGATGCAGCGCTTATGCTGGAATGGATGCATGACAAGGAAGACATCAGAAAAGCATTTCGGTCTCCGTTTGAAAAAGCTACGATGGAGAGTGTTATCCAATTTATAGACAATAGTTTTTCGGATGAGAACAGGCATTTTGCGATCGTGAACGGATCAGACGAATATCTGGGGACGGTGAGCTTAAAAGCCATATCGCAGGAAGACAGGTCGGCGGAATACGCGGTCGTGGTCCGAAAAGCGGCAAGGGGAACTGGTGTGGCGAAGCTTGCCACTAAGGAGCTGCTGGACTATGCTTTTCATACTCTGGGGCTGCACAGGGTGTATCTGAATGTGCTGGAGAAAAATCAGCATGCGCGGCATTTTTATACAAAATGTGGATTTGTGTACGAAGGGACTTCGCGGGATGCCATTTTGCTGGACGGCGCATACGAGAGTCTTGCTTGGTATGGGATCATCAATGCGGCGGACGAATGAACAGGAGGAGGGAGACAGATGATAGAAAAGTGCAGGATGATAGATTTTCCGCAAAAAGGGGATGAAAGGGGACACCTTGTCATTGTGGAAGGAAATCAGGATATTCCGTTTGAGATCAAAAGAGTGTTTTATATCTACGGATCAGACCAGGATGTGATCCGTGGAAGACATGCCAATTACAACACCGAGTTTGTGCTGATCAATGTCGCAGGGACATCAAAGGTCAGGGTGGATGACGGAACCGAACAGAAAGTATTCAGCCTTGACAGACCGCACACCGGGATCTATCTCCCGAGGATGGTATGGAAAGACATGTATCACTTTTCAGAGGATTCTGTGCTCCTGGTCCTTGCAAGCGAGCACTACGATGCGAAGGAATATATCCGGGATTATGAAGCGTACCTGGAGGCTGTACATGAGTGGAAGAATTCAAAGGGGGAATGATCATGTTAAGGAGACTGGAAGAAAAGGATGCGCCATTTATGCTCAAATGGATGCACGATGATACGGTCAACTGCTGGTTTCGCTATCCGTTTGCGGACGTAACGCTGGAGAAAGCAAAGTTTTTTATCAAGTATAGTTTTGATGAGGAGAACCAGCATTTTGCGATCACGGATAACAAGGATGAGTATATGGGGACGATCAGTCTCAAACATATCTCGGAAAAGGATCACAATGCGGAGTTTGTCGTCGCATCGAGGAAAGAGGTACAGGGCACAGGGATCGTGGAGCGGGCGATCACAGAGATCCTCCGCTATGCCTTTATCGACCTTGGACTCCACAGGGTGTACCTAAAGGTTTTGGCGGATAACGTGGCAGCCAGGGAACTCTATGAGAATTGTGGTTTTGATCTGGAAGGGGAGTTCAAAGATGCGATACGGCTGCGCGGCAGATATCGGAATATGGCGTGGTATGCGATGCTGAACTGGAAAGAGAAGGACGTATAAGCAGTAAAAGCGTAGGGAGCTGTTAAGAATAAAAAGCGCTAAGGTGGATAAGATGTATACTAGGGAAGAAAATGAGAGCGTCGTCATAGAGAATCAAAATGAACTCGAAATTGAACGGCAGGAGGAAGATCAGATTTATCCGATGGATGGAATTAAGGTAGATAAGGGATTTTATTCTGTATTCGAACTAAAGAGAAGGTTTGATTCAAAGGAAAAACGGGTCATCCTTGACAGTGAATTCCAAAGAGAAGATGTCTGGAAGAGTGATCGGAAGTCAGAATTGATCGAGAGT
This sequence comes from Lachnospiraceae bacterium, assembly GCA_021770755.1. Classification (GTDB taxonomy): domain Bacteria; phylum Bacillota; class Clostridia; order Lachnospirales; family Lachnospiraceae; genus COE1. The sequence goes on along the minus strand of JAETQI010000002.1, from coordinate 42,152 downwards.
GTACTGATGGGGCTGCCGCTTCCTATTTTCTATTTTAATCAGGATAAGTATGGCAAATTGATCGTTGTCGATGGCAGGCAGAGGCTGACTGCCCTGTTTGAGTATATGAATGACACATACCCACTGATCAGGCTGAAAATTCTGCCACAGCTCAATGGATCTTATTTTTCCAAGCTGCCGCCGCATCTGGCAGGCAGGCTGGAGGACTATCAGATTCAGGCACACGTTATTCTTCCACCAACGCCGGAAAGGATCAAATTTGACATATTTGACAGGGTAAACCGCGGAGGGATGCAGCTAAATAAGCAGGAAATCCGTAATGCGCTGTATCAGGGGGAGGCGACGCGGTTTCTGAAGAAGATCGTTGCGTCAGAGGCATTTAAAAATGCTACAGGAAATGCGTTTGTCAATGAGAAAAGGATGAAAGACAAATATCTGATCACGCGGTTTGTGTCGCTATTTTTATACAGGATGGGGAGGTTGGAAGATGATGAAGGGAATCCGTATGTGTATCATGATGATATCGATGATCTTCTCGGGCGCGGGATGGACGCGCTGAACAGAATGCGTATCACAGGAAGCATGGGGATAGAGGAGCTGGAAATGATCGTGACAGCCGCGCTGCGGAAATCATATTTCTATCTGGGAGAGGAGGCATTCCGCCTGCAGCAGGAGGGCAGAAGAAGCCCGATCAACATGAATGTGTTTGAGACTGTCATGTTTATGATGACGTGGATTCCCGTGGACAACGGGCAGATTAAGGACAGGGTGCAGGAGGCGTACCGCGGATTCATTACCAGTGAAGAATTTAGGAACAATATTGGAAATCACCGTGACAGTGCCATAAAACTTGAATGGCGCTTGAACAGGGCGATTCAGATAGCGAAGAGTCTGAACAGTATTTTATCATCCAAGGAGGCGGCATATGATAAACAGCCTGGAGATCAATAATCTGAAATGCGTAAAGAGTATGCAGATGGAATGCAGGAATTTAAATGTCCTGATCGGCACAAATTCATCTGGAAAAACAACAATACAACAGGCGCTGCTTCTGGTGGGACAAAACCTGGAATCTGTTGAAGGGTTAAATGGAAGATTGGTAGAGCTTGGGGATTTCGAGGATGCCAAGTGTATCTACAGTGCAGAAAAGGAGTTCGGTATTACCTTAAGTAGTGACTGTAATAGCCCGGTTGAAATAAAGATGGCACTGACTAATGATAGTGACAGTTATCTGGTTCATACAGAATGTGATTCAGAACAAGAGTTTGATGAGTGGAAAAAGAGTTTCAGCATAAAAAAAAGAGGACTACAGTATTTATCCTGCCACAGAATCGGTCCCCGCAAAGTATATAAAAAAAATATGACATTAGATGATGTGATCGGTATTGATGGAGAGTACGCAATGTCATATCTGAATCAGCATGGAAAGGACATCGTCGAACCCGCAATGTGTAAGGGAAATGTTGATTTTACGCTGCTTGGGCAGATGAATTGGTGGCTTTCCTATATCATGGATTCAGCGATCATGACAGAAAGTATCAGCGGAACAGATCTGATCAAGGTATCTTATCAGATGAATGATATGGAAAGTATCAGACCAGGAAATATCGGTGCCGGGATCAGTTATCTGGCGGCAATGCTGGTAATGTGTCTCTCTTCGCCCGAGAAGGGAGTGCTCGTTATTGAGAATCCAGAGATTCATCTCCATCCATCTGCGCAGGCAAAGGTGTGTGAATTTTTATATTTTATTGCAGCAAGAGACAGACAGATCTTTGTGGAAACACACAGTGATCACATTTTTAACGGGTTCCGTGTGGGAATTGCAACGGAAAGTATGCGGGAAGAACTGCTCAACATTCAGTTTGTCTTTCTAAATGAACAGCACGTAGCAGAAGTGGTCAGGGTGAAGATCGGAAAAAGAGGAAGGATAGAAAACCAGAGAAAAGATTTGTTTGATCAGTTTGATCTGGATCTAAACAAAATGATAGGATTATAGGAAATGGAATTGATACTAAATGACTTGTCGCTGCATGGACAGTTTGCAGCAATTGATGATTTTGAGGATTATTTTATAGATCATCTGAACGAACTGATCAAACTGATGATAGACCAGAAAATCCCACTGCTTAAAAAGCAGGATTCCTATAACCGGAACATTACAAAAGACATTACGATGTATACATATTTTAGGGAGTCTTCTAATAGGACGGTTGCAACGATAATAAAAAAACAGATTGTAGACCTGGCTATTGATGAACCATACTGGGATACAGATGATATGATGCGGACGAGACCAGATGTAGATTATGAGTATCCTGATAAGCAGTCGGAGCCCAATTGTTATACAGAGGCAATAGAACGAAAGTGCCCGCTTTTATCCATACAGGAGGATGATAATGCCGGTGAGAGAATAGAATGTTATCGGGATAAAGAGTCCGTTGGAGTCATCAATATAACAGATGTCAATACATTTTTGAATGCCTATATCAAAGAAGGCATACATAATATTCGTTTTGCTATTGAGCATTATCAGATGGACAAGGCAATGATCTGTGCAGAGGTATCTGGAAAGTGTTATACAGAAAGTGCCCTGCTGGAAAATAATCTCAGTGAGCAGGACATACGAAAGTTTCTCGATAATATTCGAACATTAGTTGACGACAAATCACATGGTCGCAAGTCACACTGGTGGTCTGCCATAAAAGATGATATATGTGAGTATCGTATAAGCGTCAGTGATGGAAGAGAATTAAGAGTATTGTTTCAGTGGGAAGAAAAACTGATTTTTCTGAATGGATTTATCAAGAAAACAGAAAAGACTCCCCCGAAAGAGATCAAACTGGCTGAAAGGATTAGAGATCAATGGACTCAGTAAGGCAGGATCAGATATCGATCATCGTTTTTTCGAAAGGGCGTCCCATGCAGATGCACGCGTATCTCGAGAGTTTGTTAAAATTTTCGGACGCACAGCAGGAAATGATCACAGTGCTCTACTGTGAGACACCGCGCATCCGGTATGAGAAGCTGATGCAGCGTTTTCCTCATGTGGTGTGGGTAAAGGAGAGCAGATTTGAGACGGATCTGAAACAGATCCTGACAGGCGCAGGCGAGTATATCATGTTCGGCTGCGACGATGTTGTGTTTACCCGGAAATTCAGTCTGAAAAAGGCGGGCGAATACCTGGCAGAAAATGCCCAGGTCTTTGGGTACAGTATGCGGCTTGGAGAAAATATAAAGCCCGCGCCCAAAAACCTTTCATCGGACGATGCGGTGTTTGAGTGGCAGTGGGACTGCGCATACCAGCATTACAATTACCCGTGGGAGCTTGATTGTACGCTGTACCGCAGGGAGGATGTCGTCCGGATGACGATGGAGGAGGAGACCGCCATCAAGAATCCGAATTTTTATGAGGCAATGATAACGCCGGACAACAGGAAAGACCGTATTACGCGCCCGGATATGGCATCGGGTAGACAGACAGGCTGTGCCGTTGTCATTACAGTGAACAGAGTGCAGGAAACACATCAGAACGGGTATGACGACAGCATGCTCACCGACATCTATTCGCTGGACAGACTCTATAATGACGAGGACAACACCCTTGATATAGAAAGGATCGCGGCCATGGACAGCAGCGCGATCCATGTGGGGGCGGAGTATTTCATACTCCGGAAGGAGACAAAAGGTTACGCGCCGGATTCCATAAAGATCAAAAAGAGAAAGATCAAGGAGCTGGCATGCAGACTGACAAGATTTCCAAAGCGTATCCACAGGCATTTTGAACGAAAAAGCTATGAGAAAGGCAGGTATGCGGACCGGCTCCACATTCTGAACACCGATGAGACGCTTGCGCTGATGGAGCGGGAGAATCAGCATTTTGCGATAACAGATAGCAAAGACGAATATATGGGAACGATCAGTTTAAAACATATCTCAGAAGCAGATCACAATGCGGAATATGCTATTGTGACACGCAAAAAAGCACATGGTACAGGACTTGCAGAACGGGCGACAATGGAAATACTGAAATATGCATTTAATGATCTGGGACTTCACCGGGTATATTTAACTGTTTTGTCTGACAATATAGCAGCAAGGAAGTTGTATGAGAATTGTGGATTTGACCTCGAGGGTGAATTAAAGGATGTCATCAGGCTGGGAGGCAGATACCGGGATCAGGCATGCTATGCGATACTCAACTGGAAAGAGAAAACGATGGAGGGAATGTGATCGGTAGGTATGCGCGTCAGAATGTAATGTGGAAGGACAGAGTCAGGGTATGTCAATCACCAGAGAGAGACAGAGCGACTGTGAGTGGCGGATTAAAAACACACAGAAGTTATTGTAAAGATAGTACAGCGACAACGAATAATTATGTTGGAAATTGAAGCATTCCAAGTCGGATTGGGAAATGATGAAATGAAGAGAATTTTGAAAAAGGTAAAAAATATATTTAAGAGGATATATCGAAAATACGAGAGCAATAAGTACCGCAAAAAAAAGTATGTGAACTGCTACAAGATATTGAGTCCGGAGGAAACGATCGAATATCTGCAAAACAATACTGTATGTTTTTGTCGTTTTGGAGATGGTGAAATCGCGATCATGCGAGGAGAATCGATCGCCTTTCAGCAGGCCGATGAGGCACTAGCCGAAAGGTTAAAAGAGATAATACGGAAAAATGAACAAGGGCTTAGGATCGGTATCAATTATATGTATTTTAATCCTGTCGATTCCGTAAATCCGTATACGCAGAAGTTTTTTGAATCCATGGCAATGCAGAGAAAATTCATGATCCAACATTGCAATAAAAATGTAGAATACATTGATGCTGCGGTAACGCAATTATATCAGATCTTTCTCGAATACGATTTTGACACGCATTTCAAAAAAATGCAGCATATATTTGAAGGTAGGGATATCACTGTAATATGCGGAAGAAGTGTTATGAATAATATAAAGTATAATGCTTTGGATGTATGCAGATCCGTGGAATATATTTTCGCACCGCCCAAAGACGCATTCTCACAGTATCCGGACATTTTACAAAAAGCAATGGGGGTTCAGGAGAATAGGATCATTTGTGTGATCTTGGGACCAACAGCGAAGGTTCTGGTATATGATCTGTTCAAAGAAGGACGTATTGCATGGGATATAGGGCATTATCTTAAAGATTATGATGCATATATGAAGAAAAATCCGAGAACGGAAATAGAAATCACGCAGTTTTATAAGCCAGATTAGGGTGTGTTACGGAAGGATAATAGAATGTTAAAAAAGATCAACTATGTTCTGGATCGTAGACAGAAGACCAACTTAAGCCTGCTGCTTGTGATCATATTGATCGGTGCATTTGTGGAGCTGATGGGTGTGTCGGCGATCATGCCGCTGATCGATGTCGCCATGGAGCCGGACACGATCAATGAAAAGTGGTATTTTGTGCTGATCACTCAGTATACAGGGATAACGGACGCGAATCAGATGATCGTATTTCTCGCAGTGATTCTGATTCTGGTCTACATTTCAAAAAACATTTATGTGACAATGATGTACAACCTGCAGTACCGTTTCATTTTTAATAATCAACAGCGTTTGTCTGTGAAAATGGTGGAAATCTATATGCAGCAGGATTATCTTTTTCATGTGTCCAGAAATGTGGCAGAATTTCAGCGCAATATTGTGGAGGATGTTAACGGTTTTTACACAGTGACATTGAATGTATTGCAGTTTTTCGCAGAGTTTAGCGTGAGTGTGGTGCTGGTCATCTTTCTGCTGATACAGGACTGGGTATCCACTCTGGCAGTTGCCTCGCTGTTGTTTTTGTTCATGGGCTTATTTACGATGTTTGTCAGAAAAGTTCTTGTCAGAATAGGTGAGGAGAGCAGGCAGGCGCACGTTCTTGTGACTAAGTGGCTGCTGCAGGCGTTCTCGGGGATCAAGGAGATCAAAGTAGCAAACAAAGAGCGTTTTTTTATAACCAACTATGATAAAAACTATAGGGATCGTGCCAGGATACAGCGCCAGCAGTCCATGCTGACCTATCTCCCAAAGCCCGTTATGGAGACAGTGTGCATCTGCAGTCTGATGATCGCCATGATCATCAAGATCGTGGTGGTAAAGAGCGATATCGCTTCCTTCGTCACAACCCTGTCCGTGTTCGCTGTTGCGGCGTTCCGCATGCTTCCGTCTTTCAACAAGATCACAGGATATATCAGCGGGATGATGTTCAACAAACCATCGATCGATGCCGTCTACAGGGATCTGAAAGAGATCGAGCAGCTCATGGCAAAGAAGACGGCGGAGCATGAGGACACCGTAAAGGTCCAGCTTGGCACGGCGATCGGCTTCAACAGCGTCTCGTTCCGATATCCAAACGCTGAAAAATGGATCTTAAAAAACGCCAGCCTCGAGATCAGGAAAAACACGTCCGTTGCGCTGATCGGGGCATCGGGGGCGGGAAAGACCACGGCCGCCGACCTGATCCTTGGCATCCTGGAGCCGCAGGAAGGCACCATCACAATCGATGGAACGGATATCAGAAAGTGCATGACATCGTGGCATGAGGACGTGGGATACATCCCGCAGACGATCTATCTCATGGACGACAGCATACGTGCCAACATTGCATTCGGGATACCGGAGCCGGAGATCGATGATGCCGCGATCGGGAAAGCGCTGCAGGAAGCGCAGCTTGACCAGTTTGTTCTTTCTCTCCCGGACGGTGCGGACACCATGATCGGCGACAGGGGTGTGAAGCTCTCCGGCGGGCAGCGGCAGCGGATCGGTATTGCAAGGGCGCTTTACCGCAATCCCAGTGTGCTGATCCTTGACGAAGCGACATCGGCGCTCGACAATGAGACGGAGAAGGAAGTGATGGAGGCGATCGACGGCCTGCATGGGACGAGAACCCTGATTGTCATCGCACACCGGCTCAGTACGATCCGGAAATGTGACAGGATCTATGAGGTCGCAAACGGGGCGTTTGTGGAGAAAACAAAGGAGGAAGTGCTGGAGAAAAGATGAAAGCCTTAGAGATATTAAAGACATACTTTGGATATGATTCATTCCGGGAGGGGCAGGAGCGCATTATCCAGTCGATCCTGTCGGGGGAGGATGCGCTGGCGATCATGCCCACAGGCGCAGGCAAATCGATCTGTTACCAGGTGCCGGCATTGCTTCTGCCCGGGATCACGATCGTGGTGTCGCCGCTGATCTCTCTGATGCAGGATCAGGTCAAATCACTGAATGAGGCGGGGATCCACGCCGCGTTCATCAACTCGTCGCTGACGGAGACGCAGATCGCAAAGGCGCTGCGGTTTGCCATGGAGGGCAGGTATAAGATCATCTATGTGGCGCCCGAGCGGCTGGAAAGTGCAGGTTTTGTGCAGTTTGCACAGGCTGCAGGCACATGCATTTCTATGGTCACGGTCGACGAGGCGCACTGCATATCTCAATGGGGACAGGATTTCAGACCCAGTTATCTCAAGATTGTTGAATTTATAGACCGTCTGCCCACAAGACCTGTCGTGAGCGCATTCACTGCGACCGCCACAAGGGAAGTCCGGACGGATATCGAGTGCATACTGAAACTGAGAAACCCGCAGACTGTCGTCACAGGGTTTGACAGGCAGAATCTATACTACAGCGTGGAGCACATTTCCGGCAGGCAAAAGGATGAGTTTGTCATAGATTATATCGGAAAGCACGCGGATGAGAGCGGGATCGTGTACTGCGCTACGCGCAAAAATGTGGATACCCTGTATGAGAAGCTGCGCCAGCGCGGTGTCCCGGTGACGCGCTATCACGCCGGGATCGACAATGACACGCGCAAGGTCAATCAGGATGATTTCATCTACGACAGGGCGCAGATCGTCATTGCGACCAACGCGTTTGGCATGGGGATCGACAAGTCCAATGTAAGGTTCGTGATCCATTACAACATGCCGCAGAGCATGGAGAACTATTATCAGGAGGCCGGACGCGCGGGGCGCGACGGCGAGAGTGCGCAGTGCATCCTCCTGTTTTCCGCGCAGGATGTGATGATCGATAAATTCCTCCTTGGGAAAAAGGAGTTTGAAGGAATGGGCGCGGAGGACATCGATCTGGTGCGGCAGAGGGATAACCACCGGCTTCAGGTGATGGAGGGATACTGCAGATCCACATCATGTCTCAGAAACTACATACTGGAATATTTTGGGGAAAAAACGGCAGCACCGTGTGACAACTGCGGAAACTGTCAGCGGGAATACTGTGAACAGGATATGACTTCGGAGGCGAAGTGGGTGGTCAACTGCATCGCCGAGATGAGAGGAAGATACGGACTTAATATCGTGATCGGGACACTGCTCGGCGCAAACCGCGCCAGACTCAAAGAGATCGGCGCCAGCGCGTACAAGTCTTACGGCGTGCTGGCGCACAGAAGCGAGACGGACATCCGCCTGCTGATCGACCAGATGACGGCGGAGGGCTATATCGTCCAGACCGGCGGGGAGTACAGTCTGCTGCAGATGGGCGACATCCGCGGGTTGAAGGAGGAAAATACCCGCGTGGTGATCCGCAAAGCCAGGGAACAGGAAGAGACAGGGAGCAGCGTAAAGAGAAAGAGCACGGACGCGCTCACGAGTGCAGGTTATGCCCTATTTGAGAATCTCCGCCAACTGCGCCAGGTCATCGCAAAGGAGGAGGCGTTGCCGCCTTACATTATTTTCAGTGACAGGACACTGATCGACATGTGCGTCAAAACGCCCCAAAACCAGACGGAAATGCTCGGGGTATCCGGTGTCGGGGAAAATAAGTTCAACAAGTACGGGGAACGTTTTCTTAAAAAGATCGCCGCATTTTTATCCGAAAATCCCGGTGCAGTGTGCGGCACACAGATCGAAGATACAAATCTTTCCGGGGCACCTGCCGTCAGAAAAGGATACAAGGAAGCATTTTACATCAATAAGGAAGACACGGAGCGTTTTCCCTATGCAGAGTACTGTTACATCAGTGAGATCAAGGACCGGCTGAACCAGATCACGAGTGCGTCCAATGTTAAAAAAGTTACGATCGGCGTGATCTGGGAATTTCTTGTGAATGCGGGGCTGACCGCCGAGCAGCAGGGGCAGGATGGGTTTACGAAGGTTCAGACAGAACGGGGCATGCAGATGGGGATCAGGACGATTGACAAGGTCAGCCAGGGTGGCTTTGCATATCAGCTCCTGATGTATCCCGAGGCGGTCCAGAAGATGGTCGTGGAGTATTTTGTGGGACCGCGGGCAGGGACATAAAACGCGGTGCATATGACGGAACATCTCCCGCAAGAGCAGGGGAGTTTCCGGGAGGCTGTATTATAATAGGAAAAAGGAGTAAGAGATATGAGATATACATGGATCGACGAATATTTGCTTGAGAAGCCCGGCGTGACAAAGGATCACAAAAAAGAATGGAACTGGATCCGCTACCAGATCGGCGGCAAGCTGTTTGCGGCAGTCTGCCTGGATGAGAACGACAAGCCTTACTACATCACGTTAAAGCTGGAACCGGAGGAAGGGGATTTCCTGCGCAGGCAGTACGAGGATATCGTTCCCGGATACTATATGAACAAAACACACTGGAATTCCGTGAAGCCGGACGGGGAAGTGCCGGATGAGCTGCTAAAGGATCTGCTGGATAAATCCTATCAGTTGGTGCTTGGCGGCCTGAGCAAAAAGAAGCAGCAGGAAATCGGGCTGAAATATGGACAAATACAGTGATTGCTGATATCATAGAGTTATCTTGTTCGATGAAAGGATAATCATTGTATGTGGTGATATCGGATTATGAGTGTTGTGTTTTTGGGGATTGAAGTCATTGGTATCAGTACCATCATTTTTGCACTGATGCTGCTGCTCAGGGGCGATGGCGCGAGGGAGCAGAAGCTCATGCAGTACTTTCTGATCGGTGCACTTGTTCAGAATGCGGGATATCTGCTCGAGCTGACGGCGCCCACGCTGGAGGCGGCGCTCGTGGCTGTAAAGATGCAGTATCTGGGATCACTGACCATTCCGGTCAGCTACTGTTATTTTATTTTCAGCTATTGCTGTGAAAAAACGCCGAAAAGTATTTTAAGGGTTTTAAAAGCGGTTGATGTTCTTATTTTAATTCTTGTTTTCACATGTGATCTGCATAAATTATATTACCGGAATATAGAATGGGTGGAAAATACAAACAGATACGGCGGTTATCTGCGGCTGGATTACGGACCGGGGTACTGGATCTTTATGCTGTGCGGAACAGTAGTGCCCTATGTCATGTCGCTGTATGCCTTGATCCGCGTCTGCATCGAAAAGCCGGAGTACGCCGCGGACAGGAGATGCAAGCTGATCCTTGCGATCTCCTTTCTGCCGGTAGCGACACTCTGTTCTTATTCCATGAAACTGATACAGCGCTATGATCTGACGCCGGTCGTTCTGGGACTTGTGCTGTCCGGGGTAGTCATACTGATCTGGATCGGGAAGGTGTATGATTTCAGCAGTCTGGCGTTCGGGATACTGCTCAACAGCATGAGCGACGGCGTGATCGCGCTGGACGAACAGCGGCAGATCACGAATTTCAATACAGCGGCAGCAGGGATCTTTGCAGATCTGGACAGCCGTGCGGTCGGAAAGCCGATCGCGTCCCTGGCGGGCTTTCCCAAAGGCGGGCTTGAGGAAGGCGCGAAGAGGGAATTTAGCTTAAGTGACCGCTTTTATCAGGGGCACGAGGAACCGATCTTAGATAAGTTTGGGAAGAATAAAGGGTATGTCGTCCTGATCTACGACGTGACAGAGACGAGAAATTACATAGAAGAGATCAAGCAGGTACGGGAGCAGGCGGAACAGGCAAATCTTGCCAAGAGCGCGTTTCTTGCCAATATGTCCCACGAGATCCGCACGCCGATGAACGCGATCGTGGGGCTGAGCGATATCATCATGGAGGAGAGCAGGGGGCGCAAGGTGTACGAGTACGCCTGTGATATCAAGTCCGCCTCGCGCAATCTCCTGACGCTGATCAATGATATACTGGATCTGTCGAAGGTGGAAGCGGGCAAGATGGAGCTGGTCATGACAGAATACCATGTGAAGGCGCTTGCTGATGAGGTGCTGAACATGATGGACGTAGTCGCGTCGCAGCGCGGACTCGAATTGAAAAGGGAGATTGACATGACGATCCCGTGCCGGTATCAGGGAGATGAGGGCAGGATCAAGCAGGTGCTGATCAACATCTTAAATAACGCATTGAAATTCACGAAGCATGGCTATGTGAAACTTTCTGTCACTGGTGTGCAGGACGGGAGCGGAGATACACAGCGGCTTACTTTTTGCATCGAGGATACAGGATGCGGTATCCGCAAGGAAGATCTGGAAAATATTTTTGACAATTTCAAGCAGGTGGACTCGAAGAGAAACCGCACAGTGGAGGGCACAGGACTGGGGCTTTCGATCACGAAGCATCTGGTGGAGCTGATGCAGGGTTCGATCAGGGTCGAGAGCGTGTACGGAGAGGGAACTACGTTTATAGTGGAGATACCGCAGAAGATCGCAGACCGCAGACCAGTGTCTGAGATCTCGGGGACAGAAACCAAAAAGGAGGAGAAGCTGGAGCCGTTTATCGCGGAGGACTGCAAGGTGCTGGTGGTAGATGACAATGCGGTCAACAGGAAGATTGCAAAGATCTTTCTGCAGTCGTATGGCATGGAGATCGCGGAGGCGGAGAGCGGGGCGGCGGCGATCGCCCTGGTGCGCCGGACACGATATGACATCATTTTTATGGACCACATGATGCCGGAGATGGATGGGATCGAGGCAGTTCAGATCATCCGCAGCGAATGCGGGGAAAACGGAACAATGCCAGTGATCATAGCGCTGTCCGCAAATGCCATGGAGGGCGTGCGGGAAAATTTCCTGGAAAACGGATTTCAGGACTTTATCGCCAAGCCGATCGACAGGAGACCGCTGCATGAGGCGCTGCTGAGATGGATTCCCGGTGAAAAGATCACGGCGGGCGAGGCATGGCTGGACATATGGAAGGTTGACGACAGCAGGAAGATCGCGTTTCAAAAGATCATCATTGAAGGCATCGACACGGATGAGGTGGTACGGCATTATTCTGGCAGTATCGAGGATTATCTTGAGCTGCTTAGCCTGTACTGTCTGGACGGAAAGCGCAAGATCGCAGTTTTGCGCGGACTCTGGGAAAAGCGGGATTACAAGAATTACGGCATAGAGGTGCACGGATTGAAGAGTGCGTCCGCCAATGTGGGTGCCATGAGCGTCTCGATCAATGCCCGGGAACACGAGAAGGCAGTGGACAGAGGGGATGAGACGTTTGTCGATGAGCATGTATGCCAGTTACTGACAGAGTACGAGATGCAGATAGGGCACATATCCCGATTCCTTGCGCAAAGCCAGGAGTCCGGGCATGCAGCAAAAAAGATGCAGGAGATCGGCCAGGCAGATCTCGTTTCGGAGATCAGGGCGGCGCTGGAGCGTCTGGAGAATTTCCGGGCGAAGGAGTGCGCGCACAAGATCGGGGAAATCCTGCAGTATCGGTTGCAGCCCGAACTTGAAACACAGTTGACGGAGATACAGGGACTGCTGAGACTGTACGAGGATGACAAGGCGGAGCAACTGCTGCGGGAACTGCTGGAGCATTTATAGACAGATACTGAGGAATGGTTTAAGAAAGGGGAAATGTAAAATGATGGAAAAATCAAGAATTTTGGCGGTGGATGACAACAGCATCAGCCTTGCCACGATCGAGCAGGAGTTAAAGCGGGATTACGAAGTGATCCCCATGAATTCCGGCGAGCGTGCCCTGCAGTATTTAAAGAGGGAAAAGCCGGATCTGATCCTCATGGATATACAGATGGCGCAAAAGAGCGGGATCGAGACACTGCAGGAAATCCGCAGGATGGAGAGGTGCAAGGATATTCCAGTGATCATGCTCACGTCCAAACAGGATAAGGCATCTGTCGTGGAGAGCTCCAAGCTTGGGGTTTATGACTATGTAGTCAAGCCGTTTCAGGGGGATGACCTGCGCAGGCGGATCGAGCACGCCCTGAAAGAACACAGATAAAAAATAAAAAAGGGATTGCATTCAGAACAAATGTGTGATAAGATGAAAGCGAACAAGAATTTGGAAATTCTGTTCGCTTTTGCTTTGCCACACATTTTGCTTCACAGACCTTTAGGGCATTTTTTCAGACACGCTCTGGAGCTGTGATGGATTCAGGGGAAAAAATATGGACGAACTTATTCGAAGGAACACGATATGCGGTGGAAACGACACCATCGCTGGCTGCACGGACAGCCGCGCTGCCGGGAAACGGTCCGGTATTGAGCTGCGCACGGCACAGACGCAGACGATCATGGAGAAGCTCTCCATATTGACGGATGCCGCGAAGTACGACGTGGCGTGTACCAGCTCCGGCGTGGACAGGAAGGGGAACGGGCGCGATATGGGCAATTGTGTGGCGGCGGGGATCTGCCACAGCTTTTCGGCGGACGGCAGATGTATCTCGCTGTTGAAGATACTGATGTCAAACGAGTGCGTCTATGACTGCAAGTACTGCGTGAACCGCAGGAGCAACGATGTGCCCCGGGCGACCTTCACGCCGGACGAGATCTGTGAGCTGACCATGAACTTTTACAGGCGCAATTATATTGAGGGCTTGTTTTTGAGCTCGGGGATCATCAACAATCCGAGCTACACGATGGAACTCATCTATCAGACTCTCTACAGGCTCCGGAATGTGTACCGTTTCCGCGGCTATGTGCATGTGAAGGGGATCCCGGGAACAGATCCGGTGCTGATCCAGAAGATCGGGTTTCTGACGGACCGCATGAGTGTCAATCTGGAGCTGCCCACAGCGGAAGGGCTGGAAAAGCTTGCGCCCAACAAGCACAGGAAAACGATCCTCACACCGATGCGCCAGATCCAGAACGGCATCGAGCAGGGGAAGCAGGAGCTTGCGCTGTACCGCAGCGCGCCGTCGTTTGTCCCGGCGGGCCAGTCCACGCAGATGATCATCGGGGCGACGCCGGAGAGCGACTATCAGATCATGTCGGTCGCGGAGGGGCTGTATGACAAGTTTGGCATGAAGCGTGTATTTTATTCCGCCTATGTGGGGGTCAATGAGGATAAGGCGCTTCCGTCCGTGCAGACGGCGTCCCCGCTCCTTCGGGAGCACCGGCTGTATCAGGCGGACTGGCTGCTGCGTTTTTATCAGTTCCGGGTGGAGGAGCTCCTGAACGAAAAACATCAGAATTTCAATGTTTTATTAGATCCGAAGTGTGACTGGGCGCTGCAGCATCTCGAGCAGTTTCCGGTCGAGGTCAACAGGGCAGATTACCAGACGCTCCTGCGTGTGCCGGGGATCGGTGTGAAGAGCGCGCAGCGCATCTGCAAGGCGAGGAAGAGCGGGCAGCTTGATTTTGACAATCTCAAAAAGATCGGCGTGGTCTTAAAGCGCGCGCTGTATTTTATCACCTGCAGCGGGAAGATGATGTACCGCACGAAGATCGAGGAGGACTATATCACGCGGAATCTCCTGGCGGAGCACGAGAGGCTTCCGTTTGACAAGGACGGCATGACGTACAGGCAGTTGTCGCTGTTTGACGATGCGCAGGAGAATGCGGATCTGTTCGGGAAGATAAGCTGACAATATATGTTACGGATGCGTATGGTGTATGGAGTGTTTGGGACAGTCACGGGAACGGCGGGCAGCGACGGGATCCTGTAGTCAGACAGTGAGAGCGGAGGAATTGCATGCAGGAGTATGTTTTGATATGTGAGGACAGCACAGACGGGATCCTCACAGGGGTATATGAAGCATATCAATTTAAAAAGAAGATGGGGATCGAAAGCCATTCCTGTATTCATCTGGCGACAAAAGAGCCTGATATGCAGAGGCTTTTTACGGAATACGATCACATACCGGCAGACCGCATGAAGGCGGGGAAGGTGACAGACACCATCGCCGCACAGCTTGGAAGTGAGACCTGGTACAGACTCAGCATGGCGATGGTCTCCTGCCTTGAGGAGAAGGCGGACGCCGTGTACCACACGATCGTTCTGGGATTAAGAACACATGACAGGCATGTGACGGACAGGCTGCAGGAGGACTGTGTACAGGGTGTCTTCCGGTGTGCGCGGGCATCAGACTATGAGCTGTGCCGCCTAAAGCAGTTTCTGCGGTTCTCAGAGCTGCAGAATGGAATGCTGTACGCAAAGATCGATGCCAAGCACCATATCCTTCCGTTTCTGATGCCGCATTTTGCGGACAGGCTGCCGGCGGACGATTTTGTGATTTACGATGAGAACACACAGACCTTTGGACTGCATGCGCGCTTTAAGAAATGGTATCTCATGCAGGGGGCGGATTTTGACGAGCGTGCGCTTGTGTACTCTGAGGTTGAGGAGGAATACCAGAAGCTGTTCCGGCAATTCTGCGACAGCATCGCCATCGAGGCGCGCATCAATCCAAAGCTGCAGATGAGTATGCTGCCGCTGCGGTTCCGGCCGAACATGACGGAGTTTCAGGGAAAGGATTGACATAGGCTGCTCAATCGTGAAAAAGTTGTGATTGAAATGAGACGAAAGGGTCTTTATACTAAATACATATAGCGAAGGGAGGTTGTTTCTGTGAAAGTACAGGTGAAAGAGTGGGGAGATAGTCAGGGAGTAAGGATTCCCGAGGAAATTCTTGAGGATGCCGGGATCTCGATGAATGAGATGTTGAATATTGCGGTGATTAATGGTGCGATCATATTATCGAAAACATTTCGGCATAAAACATTAGAAGAAAGAACGGCTGAGTTTGGAGAAAGACTGGATCTTGATGGAGAGTATGACTGGGGAGAACCCGTTGGGAGAGAGGTGTGGTGATGTTCGAAGCAGTACATCAGGGAGACATATTAAGGGTTGAACGGATCAAGCATTCTGTGCTGGTAGTGAGTAAGGACTTCTTCAATCTGTCCGGGGAGATCATTGGATGTCCTATATATGATAATTCTTTAGAGAATCCGCTTCACATTCTGATTCAAACGGGACAAGCGCGGAAGTATGTTCAGTGTGAGAAACTGACATTGCTTGATCTGTCAGTGCGTGGATACAAAAAAATAGGTCAGGTTTCATTGGGGGAGAGAATCAATATTGCTGATGCGGTACAGGGAATATTCGATTATGTTTAATGTGCCATCGTCAAATGTTCTCCAGGATCCGTATATCTACAGCAGTGTAGTTATATTCTTTCTCGGGGAGTTCACCGGAGGTGAGGTACGCAAACAGGAGATCGAGCGGCCTGGCGCCCTGGATGCGCGGCTGCTGGCAGATCACTGCGGACAGCGTACCCTGCTGCAGAAAGTGTTCTGTCGTGTCGGCCTTGTCAAAGGCGATCGCGCACAGCTTGCCGGAGAGTCCCAGCGATGCGATCGCGCGGCAGCCGCCGTACACGCCGCCGGCAGCAAAAAAGAGCGCATTGATCTCAGGGTGCGCTTTCAGGAGGCGTGAGGTCTGCTCATAGCTCTCGATCTCATCATCCTGTGTCTCAACGACCGACACGATATGCATGCGCTCCCTGTCAGGTCTGAGCGTGTCGGTGAATCCGGCGATGCGCTCTGTATGGCAGAGGATGTCCGGGGAACCAGTGATGATCCCGATATGGACCGTGCCGTGCGTCATCAGTCTCATCAGACCGGCAGCAGTGGCGCCGCTTCTGGTGTAGTTGCTTCCGACGTAGGCGAGCCGTCTGGCGTTTTCGATATCTGTATTTAATGTCACGACGGGGATGCCCTGTGCATAAAGTTCGTTGATGCGGACACGGATTCGCTCGTCATTCTGGGGCGCAAGCGCGATCCCGTTCACTTCCTCGCGGAGCAGCTCCTCGATGGCTCTCAGTTGGGCGTCCACATTGATGGGGATCTGTTTTACGAGGACGGTACAGTTATATCCGGCCAGATCTTCTGCCTTTTCGTTGACGCCTGTCAGGACATCGGCAAAAAAGGGGTTGTCCGTGGAAAACAGGATAACACCGAGTTTTAATTTCTTTTTCTGGGCGGCAAGCGCCAGACCTGCCTTGTTTGGTTTATAGTCGAGGGCTTTTGCGATCTCCCTGATCTTATCGGCAGTGGCGGGATTGACAGAACCCCTGTTGTTGAGTACCCGGTCAACGGTTCCGCGCGACACGCCAGCCAGCGCGGCGATCTCCTTTATGGTTGCCATATCATTCCTCCTGCGGTCATTCCTGTTATCTGTACGCTTCTCTTTGCGCCGTGCCCGTGTCTTCTGCGATTCCTTTAGGCCGGTTAGCTGTGAGATGATTGGATCTCTCACAGGTTGTCACGCGCATCTGACAGAAAGCATTTTCTACATATTTTAGTATAAGGAGAGTTGGCAGAAAAAGCAAGCGGAATGTTGCACGGGCACGCTAGGCATAAATCACAATACTTTTTATCTATTTTGACGAAAATTATTTATTGACGAATATCCTCTTGATTTTTTAAAGAACACACACTATTATGAAGTTAGCTGCTGGTGCGTGCCCGTGCACGCAAGGCACGATCGATACACGAACGCAACAGTTCTGCGGACGGTAAATGGTGTGGCTGCGAGGTGTGGTTCCATCATGAGGACTGCGATATGGAACATTGCAGATGCATGCGAGGCAAAACTGTGTGACCAGGCAGTGGGAACACTGCCGTGTTAAATAAGGAGGATTTCAAAATGAACAATTTACCACAGGTAAAAGTAGGTATTGTGGCTGTGAGCCGTGACTGTTTTCCGGAGAGCCTGTCAGTGAACAGAAGAAAGGCGCTGGTCAAGGCGTATGCGGATAAGTATGGCATGGATGGCATCTATGAATGTCCGGTATGCATCGTGGAGAGCGAGATCCATATGGTACAGGCACTTGAGGATATCAAGAAGGCGGGCTGTAATGCGCTCTGTGTATATCTTGGAAACTTTGGTCCGGAGATCTCAGAGACGCTTCTTGCTAAGCATTTTGATGGTCCTGCCATGTTTATCGCGGCGGCGGAGGAGACACAGAACGACCTTGTCGGCGGACGCGGCGATGCGTACTGCGGCATGCTGAATGCAAGCTACAATCTGAAACTCCGCAATATCAAGGCGTACATTCCTGAATATCCGGTGGGAACAGCGCAGGAGTGTGCGGATATGATCAATGAGTTCCTGCCGATCGCGAGGGCGATCGTCGGACTTTCCGATCTGAAGATCATTTCATTCGGTCCCAGACCGCTCAATTTCCTGGCATGCAATGCGCCGATCAAGCAGCTCTACAATATCGGTGTTGAGATCGAGGAGAACTCGGAGCTTGACTTGTTCGAGGCATTCAAGAAGCATGACGGGGACGAGAGGATCCCGGCGAAGGTGAAGGAGATGGAGGCAGAGCTTGGGGAGGGCAATATGAAGCCGGAAGTCCTGCCAAAGCTTGCGCAGTATGAGCTGACGCTTCTCGACTGGGTTGAGGCGCACAGAGGATACCGCAAGTATGTTGCCATCGCTGGAAAGTGCTGGCCGGCATTCCAGACACAGTTTGGTTTCGTGCCCTGCTATGTGAACAGCCGTCTCACGGGTATGGGCATTCCTGTATCCTGCGAGGTCGATATCTATGGCTGTCTGAGTGAGTTTATCGGTACATGCGTGAGCCAGGATGCGGTGACGCTGCTCGACATCAATAACACTGTGCCTGCTGACATGTACAAGGAGTCGATCAAGGATCAGTTCAACTATACACACAATGATACGTTCATGGGCTTCCACTGCGGAAATACCAATACCAGGAAGCTCAGCTTCTGCAGCATGAAGTACCAGATGATCATGGCAAGGACACTTCCCGAGGAGGTTACGCAGGGTACGCTCGAGGGCGATATCGTTCCGGGCGACATCACATTCTACCGTTTACAGTCCACGGCAGACTGCAAGCTCCGCGCGTACATCGCACAGGGTGAGGTTCTTCCGGTGGCGACCAGGTCCTTCGGAAGCATCGGTGTGTTCGCGATTCCCGAGATGCAGCGTTTCTATCGCCATGTACTGATCGAGAAGAACTATCCTCATCATGGCGCGGTTGCCTTTGGCCACTTTGGAAAGGCACTGTATGAAGTGTTTAAGTACATAGGGGTTCCTGTGGAAGATCTGAATTACAACCAGCCGAAGTCACTGCCGTATCCTACGGAGAATCCGTTCGCATAGACAGGGGTACCGGACAGGGCAGCTCAGAAATCTGAACAGTGGACTTTATAAAAGGGCGGATGATTTCGCCCTTGTTTTTTACAATTTTATCTCACATAATGAAAGATTTTTAAAGGGAAATGTGTTATTATACAGAAATAGTATGGCAGTGGCAGGAACTGCGAATGATTCATATATGGAGGTTTGGAAATGATTGACATGAAAGAGAGACTGCACACAGGAGAGCTTTATTTCCCGGGAGATGAGGAGATCATGCGGGAGCAGATGGCTTACCAGGATCTGTTGTGCGAGTATAACCTGACGAAGCCGTCAGAGGGAGAGAAGCGGGCGGAAATGCTCAAAAAGATGTTGGGTGACTGCGGTGAGGGCGTCTATATCGAAGCGCCGTTTTATTCCAATTTCGGCGGACATCATTGTCATTTTGGCAGGATGGTGTACGCGAATTATCATTTGACGTGTGTGGATGACACACATATCTATATTGGGGACTACACGATGCTCGGCCCGAATGTGACGATCGCAACGGCGGGGCATCCGATCCTGCCGGAGCTGCGCGAGCAGGGGCTTCAATATAACATGCCGGTTCATATCGGACGTAACTGCTGGATCGGCGCGGGCGCCATCATCATGCCGGGTGTGACTATCGGTGACAATGTGGTGATCGGCGCGGGGAGTATCGTGACTAAGGATATTCCGTCCAATGTGGTCGCTGTCGGAAATCCCTGCCGGGTGATGCGCGAGGTCGGCGAGCGTGACCGCAAGTATTATTTTAAGGACAGAAAGATCAATATGGACGAATGGAAAACGGCGGATCAACTATGAATCAGATGACAATCTTGCTGGCGGACAATAGTCTGTCTGCCGGATCAAAACAGGGAGGATCATATGGAACTGAACGAAAACAAGGATAAATTAAGAGCGTACCGCGAGCGGGCAAAGGCACTGGTCGCACAGATGACACTGGAGGAGAAGGTCGAGCAGACGTTATACAATTCCCCGGCGGTCGAGCGGCTTGGCATCAAAGCATACAACTGGTGGAACGAGGCGCTCCACGGCGTGGCGAGGGCAGGCACGGCGACAGTATTTCCGCAGGCGATCGGAATGGCGGCTACATTTGACGAGGATCTGCTCGAGCAGGTCGGCGATGCGGTATCGACGGAGGCGCGCGCCAAATTTAACATGCAGCAGCGCGGAAAGGACACCGATATTTATAAGGGGCTCACATTCTGGGCGCCGAATGTCAATATTTTCAGGGATCCGAGATGGGGCAGGGGGCATGAGACCTTCGGCGAGGATCCTTATCTGACAAGCCGCCTGGGCGTGCGTTACGTGCAGGGACTGCAGGGTCATGATGAGAATTATCTCAAAGCCGCGGCGTGCGCGAAGCACTTTGCAGTGCACAGCGGACCGGAAGCGCTGCGCCATGAATTTGACGCCGTGGCGACGAAACAGGACATGAGGGAGACCTATTTTCCGGCATTCCGGGCATGTGTGCAGGAGGGACATGTGGAGGCCGTTATGGGAGCGTACAACAGGACCAACGGCGTGCCCTGCTGCGGCAGTCATGAACTGCTGATCGATATCCTGAGAGACGAATGGGGATTTGAGGGGCATGTGACCTCGGACTGCTGGGCGATCAGGGATTTTTATGAGGGACACAAGGTCACTTCCAACGCGCAGGAGTCTGTTGCGATGGCGATGACAAACGGCTGTGACCTGAACTGTGGGACGTTGTATTCTTATCTGGTGCAGGCGGTAAAAGAGGGACTTGTGGAGGAGTCGCGCATTGACGAGGCGGTCACGAACCTGTTTACGTCCCGCATGAAGCTCGGCGTGTTCGACCAGAAAGAGGATAACCCGTTTGACAGGATCCCGTATTCTGTTGTGGACTCTAAGGAAATGAGGGCGCTGAACCGCGAAGTTTCCACGAGATCCATCGTCCTGTTAAAGAATGAGAACAATATACTGCCGCTCGACAGGAAGAGGTTAAAGACGGTCGGCGTGATCGGGCCAAACGCGGACAGTAGGAGTGCACTGGTCGGAAACTATGAGGGAACTGCGTCGCGGTATGTGACAGTGCTCGAGGGAATACAGGATTATCTCGGTGATGATGTGCGGGTGATGTACTCCCTGGGATGTCATCTGTACAAGGATCGCACGACAGGACTTGCGGAGGCAAATGACAGAAGCTCGGAGGTGCGCGGGATCTGTGCGGAGAGCGATGTGATCATCGCAGTCATGGGTATGGACGCCACACTGGAGGGAGAGCAGGGCGATACCAGCAACGAGTACGGCTGTGGGGACAAGCCCGATCTCAGGCTTCCGGGGATCCAGCATGATATCCTTAAGATCGCAAAGGAATCCGGAAAACCTGTTATCCTGGTGGTGCTCTGCGGAAGCGCGACGGCGCTCACGTGGGAGCAGGAGCATCTCGATGCCATCGTGCAGGGCTGGTATCCGGGTGCGCAGGGCGGAAAAGCGATCGCGGACATTCTGTTCGGGGAGGCAAACCCGCAGGGAAAACTGCCGGTCACATTTTACAGGTCGACGGAGGAACTGCCCGACTTTGAGGACTATTCCATGAAGGGGCGCACATACCGTTACATGACGCAGGAGGCGCTCTATCCGTTTGGGTACGGCCTGTCCTATACAACGTATGACTACAGCAATGTTGGGTTTGCGGGGGCACCGGATATCAGGCAGGGAGTGGAGATCCATTTTACGGTAAAGAATACAGGAGCCATGGACGGCACAGAGACGGTACAGGCATATGTGAAGGCAAAGCGGGAGGATGCGCCGAACGCCCAGCTCAAAGGGATCAGAAAGGTGACGCTGAGGGCGGGGGAGGAAAAGACACTGACCATCAGACTGTCCCCGGAGGCGTTCCAGCTCTATAATGAAGACGGAATCGCGGAATATGCCGCAGAGGGGTATGAGATCAGCATCGGCGGCTCACAGCCCGATGCGAGGAGCTGTGCGCTGACAGGAACAAAGACGCACCTGCTGCAGATTGTATAAAGATCGGAAAAGGCTATGGGCAAAGATACATAGCCTTTTTCTGATACACGGGTCAACAGAATAAGGACAAAGTAACAAAAAGGTCAGGATATATGGTAAAATATCAATAAGAAATGGAAATCAGAGGACAGTGAAACGAAGTGTATGAAAAGAGGAGTGATGGGGATGTTACAAAGAAAGGGTCATACAGATAGGCAGCTATTATGTGTATATCTGCTTCTGATCATGCTGTTGTGCACTGCCTGCGGCAGCAAAAAAGACAGGTTCAGTTGTCAGAATATACCGGTCGGCGACGGAAAACTGAGCTGGGGAATGAATGCCGATGAGATCAAGGCGGTTCTGGGAAGTCCGTTATCGGAGGAGGATTATGCGAGTGGAAATGGTACGTGCATGACATATGAATATAGCACGCCTGTGGACAGCGGGCTTGGCAAATGCTCCGGGGTGGTTTTTCATGTCGCACAGGAGAAGGATGGGATCGGCGGACTTGCAGCGATCGAAATGACGGCTGATGCGACGACGAAAGAGTCTGTAGTAGAGAACCTGGCAGACTTTTACGGAGAGTTGTCTCCTGACAGTGGAAGTACACAGATGGAACGTGATCTCAAAAAGGCAAATCCGGATTATTTTAATGAAGCATACTGGTGTGATGCATGGACGCTTGAAACACTGACGGATGAAGAGTTTAACAAAATAACAGATGCATACAGCGCCATGACAGAGGACAGTTACGCGTCGCTGAAAAAGGATGCACTGCTCATGGATATCAACATATCCGGCACCCAGTCCGAGGACAGGTATAGCTGTGTTATACGATTGTATGGCAGTAAAATGTGCCTCTTTGAGAATCTGGGACTGTAGGGCTGGCTGACGAACATACAGAATAAGGACAAAAAGTGATAGTGTGTCTTTGCTGTCGTTTTTCAACTGTTATTTTCGCTAAAGGTCTGCTATAATATTCCATGGCGGAAATGATTTGTCGGACATATTTTTTATATCGATATGACGGATTTCATCAGGGAGTGGTGGGAGTACTATTTGAGTTTAAAGTGTTGGATCCCGATGACGATGAGAAGACGCTGGAAGACACGCTTGCCAGTGCGCATGCGCAGATCGAAGAAAAGCAGTATGCGGCAGAACTCATCCCGGAGGGCTTTGCGCCGGAGCAGATCCGCAAGTACGGATTTGCATTTCAGGGAAAAGAGTGTTTGATTGGATAAGGAGGATTTTCAATGGAAAAAGAATTAAAGTCACGCAGGGACATTCCTGTGGAACTGACATGGGATCTGTCGCTGATCTACGCGACAGAGGAGGAGATGAACCGTGATGTGGAGCGGGCAAAATCCCTCTGCAGCAGCATCGAAAAGGATTACAGGGGAAAGCTGGACACGCCGCAGTCGATCAAGGCGTGTCTGGACGAGCTGAGGGCGTTTGAACATCTGGTCGTGCTGGTCGGAAATTACTGCGATCTGGCGGTGTCTGTCGATTATTATGACACGCACAATCAGGAGCGCAACGAGGCGTTTTCCAATCTGATGGCAGACATGTTCAGCAGGCTCAGCTTCATCGACAATGAGATCGCGGAGCAGGAGGATGCAGTGATCCGGGAGGCGATGGAGATCTCTGCGGAAAACAGGCAGTATCTGCAGAATCTGCTGCGCATGAAACCGCATCTGCTCCACCCGGAGACAGAGCGCGCCATCGCAGCGCTGTCCCAGACGATCCAGGCGCCTTATCAGATCTATAATATGGCAAAGCTGGCGGATATGAAATTTGGCGCGTTCACTGTAGACGGCAGGGAGTATCCGCTGGGCTACTCTCTTTTTGAGAATAACTATGAGTATGAGGATGATGTGGAAGTACGCCGCAGTGCTTTTGCCGCATTCTCGGCAAAGATACGGGAGTACGAGAATGTGACTGCCGCCGCATACAATACACAGGTGCAGACCGAGAAGACGCTCGCGACGCTCAGGGGTTTTGACTCCGTGTTTGACAGCCTTTTATTCGGGCAGAAGGTCACGAGGGAGATGTACAACCGCCAGATCGATCTGATCACGGAAAAGCTGGCGCCGCATATGCGCAGATACGCCCGCCTGTTAAAGAGGATACATGGGCTCGACCGCATGACATTTGCGGACTTAAAGATTGCTGTTGATCCGGAATACGATCCGAAGGTGACGATCGAAGAGTCGAGGGAATACATCGAGAAGGGGCTTTCCGTTCTCGGTGAGGATTATGTGGAGATGGTGCGGGAGGCATACCGCGGCCGGTGGATCGATTTTGCACAGAATCAGGGAAAATCAACCGGCGGATTCTGTGCCAGCCCTTATGGGAAAAATTCTTTTATCCTGCTGTCGTGGAATGAGCGCATGGCGGATGTCTTTACGCTGGCGCATGAGCTGGGACATGCCGGTCATTTCAAGTCCTGCAACAGCAGTCAGTCCATCTTTGACACAGAGGTCTCTACCTATTTTGTGGAAGCGCCCTCGACGATGAACGAGTTGCTGATGGCGCATTACCTGCTAAAGACAAACCAGGATCCCCGGTTCCGCCGCTGGGTGCTCTCCTGCATGATCAGCAACACGTACTATCATAATTTCGTCACGCATCTGATGGAGGCGGCATACCAGAGGGAGGTCTACAGGATCGTTGATGACGGCGGCAGCGTCAATGCCGAGACGCTTACGCGGCTTATGCGCGAGACCCTGCAGGCATTCTGGGGCGAGGACGTGGAGATCTCTGACGATGCCGCGCATACGTGGATGCGCCAGCCGCACTATTATATGGGGCTGTATTCCTACACGTACAGTGCTGGACTTACCGTCGCCACGCAGGCGTGCAGGCGGATCGAGAAAGAGGGAGCCTGTGCCGTGGAGGACTGGAAGAAGGTGCTCGCAGCAGGCAGCACGCTCGATCCGGTCGGATTGGCGAAGCTTGCGGGGATCGAGATCACGACCGATGCGCCGCTGCTGGACACGATCGCCTATATCGGGGAGATCATTGACGAGATCGAGCGGCTGACGGAGGATTGATTGAGGGAGCAGATGCATGCAAAAATTACTGATGAATATTTCGAGGAGATAAAGTATTGAGATGACAATATTGAGGGATTTATCCGTGCTGTGGTCGCTGTTTCATATATTGATATTGTTCATGATGTTATATCGTTCCCGATATTCCCGCAGGAAGACGATGATACTCATGGGGATTTCGATGGGACTGGTGATATTGGTGAATATGACAGGGCTGGTGCGATATGGTGCAGAGGTTATGGGAAAGGTCTTCGTACTGACCTGTACCCTGCCCAGCCTGCTTTTTTTCTGGTTTATTTCAAGGGACAGGAACGGGAGGTTTTTCTTTACTTTTTGTATGGCGGACACGGTAGCGCTATGGGTGATCTCGGTCACCAATGTGGCAGATTACTTTTGGGGCAATGAGCAGTATGTTCTGATGTTCATTGGCAGGCTGGTACTGTTTCCGTTGTTGGAATGGGTGGCAGTGCGCTATATCAGAAAACCGTATATGGAGCTTCAGGAGGCCGTACCGGATGGATGGGGAGTCTTTGCGGGGATGACGGCGCTTTATTATATCCTGTTCGTTGTCATGGGAAATTATCCTGTACTTATCACGGCAAGGAAGCAGGAGATGCCTGCTTTTCTGCTGGTTCTTGTGCTGATGCCCATGACGTACGCTGTCATTTTTATGTCATTGTACCGCCAGCTTTTACTCCATCAGAAGCAGCAGGCCGAGCGCACGCTGCAGGGGCAGAAGAACACGCTGGAGGCGCAGCTTGAGAGCCAGCAGAATATCCGGAGGATGAAGCACGACATGAAGGGGTACACCGTCACACTGTCAGGTCTGCTGGCCGCAGGTCAGATCATGGAGGCGCAGACATACTTAAAAGGAGTGGCGGAGAAGATGGATACGCTGCTGGGACAGTACTGTGCCAATCCATACATCAACGCAGTGCTTGCCCATTATATCGGAAAGCTGGAGGAAATGGGCGCGGTGTGCAGGGTGGATCTGCAGATCGGGGATGAGGCGCTGCCCCATATGGAGCTGTGTCAGATCTTGTCAAATGAGCTGGAAAACGCCTGTGATGCATTGCAGGGGCTGCCTGCCGACAGGCGGGAGGTGTCTGTGCTGATGAAGTACAACAAGGTATATCTGTTGATGCGCATTAAAAACCGGTGCCGGGATGACCTGTATGTGGAGAGAGGGACGATACCGCCTACCAATAAGAAGGAACATGGACATGGCTTTGGGCTGGTCACGGTCAAGGAGGCAGCGGAGCGCCTCGGCGGGGACATGGCCTGCTACGCGGAAAACGGCAGCTTCGTGCTGGAGGTGATGATTCCGGTCAGTTCCTTCCAGGGAGCGTAAGAAAATCGTAAGATTCCCGCGAGAAAAACTTCATAAAGGTGATAGGAAACCTACAAACAAAGAGGAACCCGTTCTGATACAATCTTTGCATCAGAACGGGTTCCTTTTTTGCGTGCAGTCCACGTTAATTTATGGTGCAAAGGAATGGCGGTTTGATGAAAAGATATTCAAAACAGGAAAGAGAGTGGGGAGAAGATGAAAAACATTGTTGTTATTTTCGGCGGCGCCTCCTCGGAGTACGAGGTTTCGCTGCAGTCGGCATATGCGGTGATCAACAATATCAACCGGGAAAAATACAGTCCGGTCATGGTCGGCATCTCGCGTGCGGGGAGCTGGTTCCATTTTGCGGGGGATATCGAAAAGATCAGGGAGGATACCTGGTGCAGTGAGACGGAATGTGTGCCCGCGGTGATCTCGCCGGACAGAACAGCGCACAAGCTGATCGTTTTACATAAGGAAGGCGTCAAAGCGATTCCGATCGATGCCATATTTCCGGTGCTGCACGGGCGCAACGGCGAGGACGGCACAGTGCAGGGGATCGCGGAGCTTGCGGGGATTCCGCTCGTTGGCTGCGGCACGCTCGCCTCGGCGCTCTGCATGGATAAGGACAGGGCGCACAGGCTGGCGGGTCTGGCGGGGGTTCGCGTGCCAAGGGCGATGGTGCTTATGGATAACAGTGCGGTCAACAAGGCGTGTGATTTTGCAGAGGGACTTGGCTTTCCGGTTTTTGTGAAGCCTGTGAAGGCAGGATCGTCCTACGGTGTGACGAAGGTAGAGAATATGGAGCAGCTTCCGGAGGCGGTGTCGCTTGCCTTCAGATACGATAACCGTGTCATTTTGGAGGAGGCGATTGGCGGTTTTGAGGTGGGGTGTGCTGTCTGCGGCACTGGCCAGTTGACCGTCGGGGAGGTTGACGAGATCGAGCTGGCGCAGACAGGGTTTTTTGACTACACGGAGAAGTATACGCTCGAGACGGCGGCGATCCATGTGCCGGCGCGGATCCCGGCGGACAGGGCGCAGGAGATCAAGGAGACTGCAAAGCGCATATACCAGGCGCTCGACTGCTCTGGCTTTGCGCGGGTAGACCTGTTCCTGACGCCGGAGGGAGAGATCGTATTTAACGAAGTCAACACGATACCCGGATTCACGGAGCACAGCCGTTATCCGGGCATGATGCGGGCGGCGGGGTATAGCTTTTCTGATATACTGGACCGGATCATCGGGCAGGCATTGTAAACAGTTCCTTACCACCGGACTTTCCACCGTTCACGGAGAACTTCAAGCGGTTCTTTGTGAACGGCATTTATTTTTTTGGGCATTTTTCGTTCGCTCTCAATTCGTTCAGATATTTTTCAAATACGGCCTCATCAGCAGGGATTTCCGTCCAGTCCTGTGTCCATGATGACAGGTAAGCGGCATTTGAGATCAAAAGCGAGTTTAATCCTTCCCGGCCGTCGGCGATCAGTTCACCGCCGTCAAGAATGGATTCGGCAAATCTTTCGAGAACCTCCGAATGTCCATCAGGTGCTGCATCTGTAAATTCCTCGTAAGTGTATTTGGGCGTTACAAAACCTTCCCTGGCGCTGTAACAGAACTCTCGTTCCGGAGTTTCCAGGCGCCACCATTTCAGCCTGTCGTCCTCAAGCACGAGTTTGCCGAGATCGCCTGATATTTCCAGACGATTCGTTCCGGGCGTTTCTCCTGTTGAAGAGATGAATACCGCTGTCGCGTCGTTCTCATACTCGCCGTATATCGTTACGTCATCTTCGATTCCGACATGGTGATATTTTCCGATAGAACAAAAAGCGCGTATTCTCTTTGGCATACCGAATATCCATTGCCACAGGTCGAGGTTGTGGGGAGCCTGATTCAAAAGCACGCCGCCGCCCTCGCCGTTCCATGTGGCGCGCCAGCTTCCGGAATCGTAATAAGCCTGTGTGCGGTACCAGTTTGTGATGATCCACACCAGCCTTTTTGGTTTTCCGAGCTGGCCGCTTTGCACGATTTCCCTGGCTTTTTTATAAATGGGATTGGTTCTCTGGTTAAACATGATTCCGAATTTGACATTCGAGCGGTCTGCGGCCTCGTTCATTTCCCGCACTTGCCTTGCATATACACCTGCGGGCTTTTCGATCATGACATGGATGCCGCGCTTGAAGCACTCTATTGCGTAAAGCGAATGCTCATAATGCGGTACAGAAATGAGCGCCGCATCGACCAGACCACTGTCAAGCATTTGCGCGGCATTGTCAAAACAAGCCAAAGATGGCAGCATTTTCTGGGCATTTTCAAGCTTTTCCGGATTGATATCTGCAACGGCGGTGACTTCGATCTTTGGACATTTGCCGTCGATGACATTCTGTAAATGGCCGATCCCCATATTTCCGGTTCCGATGATTCCAAGACGAATTTTTTCCATAATAATGCTCCTTTTTAGTAAATCAAATTTTTTAATGCCGCGACAGCCGCGTCAAACGCTTCTTCCGACGAGGGGTAACAATAGTTCCCGACAGTGTGGTCATGTGCCTGCTCGAGTTTTTCAAACCCGGAAAATACAGTCAGATGCGGTTCTATTGTCAGGACTGTTCCGCGGTAATTTTCAAGAATATACGGGATATTGCCGATACCTTTTCCCACCGGTACGACGGAACCGTCGGTAAGCGCGTCTTTCATATGGAGATATTCAACATATGGAGAGAGAACTTTCCAGGCCGCTTTTGTATCCTGACCGCACTGTACAAAATTGGCTGGGTCAAAAACCGCTTTCATCGCTGGAAAATTTTTGTGTATTTCCTCGCATCGGGGAGCGATATCACCGTAAATGCCTTTTTCGTTTTCGTGGCAGAGCAAAACGCCGCTGTTCTTTGCCGCTGTCAGAAATTGTTCCAAACGCGACATCACTTCGTCTGAGTACTGTTCTGGATTTTCCTGCGGAACATAGAAGCTGAACATGCGCATCTTCTTTGCGCCGAGTATGTCGGCAATTTCCAGGCTTCTTTTGAATTTCTCAAGGTGCGGGGCAAAATCATCACCGATACCGATTTTTCCAAATGGCGAGCCTACAGACCATACGGACAGATCGGATGCGTCCAGTTTTTTTCGGATTTCACGGGCTTTTTCCAGAGTGATATCCGTGACGGTTTCGCCGTCAACGCCCCGGATTTCAAGGTACGCAATGCCGTTTCGCTGCATTGCCTCAATCTGCTTTTCCAGCCGGTTGTCCGCCTCGTCGGCAAACGCTGCAAGTTTAAAGTTCATAGTTTTAGACCTCCAACTCAATTTTTAGTCAGTATACTGTAAAATGATTTACAATTCAATTGCAAAATAGAGCATAAAACATTGCAATTTCACGCACGGTTTGTTATTTTATAAAAAAGGGGTGAGGCTTATGGATTTTTTGCAGGAATTTAGTTCGGAAGGAATCTATACAAGGCATGCCGTGGATGAAAATCCCGATGATCATAATTTTTCCACGCATTTTCATGAGCGGTGTGAGATCTTTTATTTTGTATCGGGCAATGCGGATTTTCTGGTGGAAGGCGCAAGGTATCCGCTTGGAGTGGGAAGTCTTTTGATCATGCGCCCGACAGAGTCCCATAGGGTGAAAATACTTGGCGGTGAGAGATACGAGCGATATGCGATTAATTTCTCTGTTTCGGCGGTGGAAAGCATTGATCCGGAACACCGGCTTCTGAAAGCTTTTTTTGACCGGCCTCTCGGACGCGGAAATCTGTTTCTGCCAATGGAGTTCGGCGAGGAAAATGTGCTTGCCATTTTTGCAGAAATGTGCGGTAAATGCAGCCGTTATGAAATGAAAATCAATATAAAGACGCATCTTTTCTGGCTGATCGACAGGCTCAACCGGGCGTGGCTGAAACGGGGGTCGGCAGACTACGCCCATCCGCAGAATATTTCGGAGCGTGTCGTTTTGTATGTGAATTCCCACTTGTTTGAAGAGATTTGCGTACCAGCGCTTGCAAAACATTTCTCTTTGAGCGCATCTCAGTTCAACAGGATTTTCAAGCAGGCAACGGGAGTGGCGCCGTGGGAATATATCACCACAAAACGACTCGTTGCGGCAAGGGAAAAGATACGTAGCGGCGAGGCGGTACAGCGTGTGGCGGAAGGCTGCTGTTTCGGCGATTATTCGTCATTTTACCGCGCATATGTCAGACACTTTGGCTGTTCGCCCAAAAATGATCACGGATAAGGGAAAAGGAAGGTAAGAAAATCGTAAGATTTCAGAGAGAAAAACTTTATAAAAGAGACGGGAAACCTACAAATATCAAGGAAACTGTTTTGATACAATAATTGCGTCGAAACAGTTTCCTTTTTGTTTAAGTAGTTGTCATGAAAGCTATTCCTTAGGAGAGCGGTGGGATATGAGTAGAGTATTGTTAAAAAAAGCGGATATCCACAAGGGATATCTGATACTGGTCAACAGAGAATACGGATATCAGGAACAGTATCAGGAACTGTCCCATGTGGGTATGTGGAACGGCGCGGAGATCTTATATGAGCGCAGGGCGAACCGTGCGTTGGATGACCTGATGAAAGAGATCGGCGGCTGGGAACATATCGTGCCTGTGAGCGCGTGGCGTTCCATGGCGGAGCAGCAGGCGATCTGGGATCAGTCCATGGCGGAGAGCGGGCAGGAGTTTACACAGCGATATGTCGCGGTTCCCGGACACAGCGAGCATCAGACGGGGCTTGCGATGGATCTGGGGCTGAGGCAGGAAGAGATTGACTTTATCCGCCCGTATTTTCCATACGAGGGGATCTGTCAGACGTTCCGGGAGCGGGCGGCGGCGTATGGGTTTGTAGAGCGGTATCAGGCGGATAAGCAGTCTGTGACGCAGATCGGGCATGAGCCGTGGCACTTCCGGTATGTGGGAACGCCGCACGCGCAGATCATGGTGCAAAAAAATCTGGCGCTCGAGGAGTACATCGCGTATATAAAGGATCACCGTTATGGTACGGATCCATATGTTTTCCGGGAATATCAGATATCATTTGCGGAAGCGGCAGGTGACATGACCGTGCTGGAGCTTGACGATGCGCATCCATACAGCATTTCAGGAAATAATTGCGACGGATTTATCGTGACACAAAGGATTGAAAAAGGGGATCATGATGAGGGTTGAAAACAGGAGCAGTTGTGACAAAAGTTATACAGGGATCGATCTCTTCCGGCTGGCGGCGGCATTGCTGATCATAACGATCCATACATCGCCGCTCGCGGATCTGTCGGATACAGCGGATTTCATTCTGACGCGCATTGCCGCGCGGGTGGCAGTGCCGTTCTTTTTCGTGACTTCGGGATTTTTTCTGATCTCCAGGTACCATGATCAGACTGCAAAGCTCTGGGCTTTTGTGAAAAAGACGGCGCTGATCTACGCGGCCGCGGCGGTACTTTATCTTCCGGTCAATCTCTACAATGGCTATTTTAAGATGGAGAATCTGCTGCCGAATCTCATAAAGGACATCGTGTTTGACGGGACGCTGTACCATCTGTGGTATCTTCCGGCGTCGGTCATTGGCGGGGTGGTCGCGTGGGGACTTGTGAAAAAGCTGGATTACAAAAAAGCGACTGCAGCCGCGGCAGCGCTGTATCTTGTCGGACTGTTCGGAGACAGTTATTATGGATGGATCGGGGAGATCCCGGCGTGCAGCGGCCTTTATGCGCTGATTTTTCAGGTATCGGACTACACCAGAAACGGAATCTTCTTTGCGCCTTTGTTTTTCGTGATGGGCGGTTTCATTGCTGATCACAATAAAACTATGTACAGGCAGTTCCGGTCAGGGGAAACGGCATCTGCAGAAAGAGCGTCAGGAAAAGCAGTTTTTGCGGGGTGTTTTGTCTTGATGCTTGCATTGATGCTCGTGGAAGGGCTGACACTGCATCATTTTCAGGTACAGCGGCACGACAGTATGTATGTTTTTCTGCCGCCGTGCGTGTATTTTCTTTTTTTAATGCTTTTGCAATTTCGGGGGAAGCGTTATGTGTGGATGCGGGATGTGTCGCTGGTCATTTATCTCATTCACCCGATGATGATCGTCGTGATACGGATGTTTGCAAAAGTGCTGCATCTGCAGGACTTGCTGGTGGACAACAGTGTGGTTCATTTCCTCGCAGTCACTGGAATGTCGGCTGCGTTCAGCATGCTGGCGGTGGCGTTGTGGGGACGGTTTGGCCGAAGGGCGAAAAAGCTTGATACGGATACCGACAGGGCATATATTGAGATCGACCTGGCGAACCTGGAGCATAATGTGGAAGTCCTGAAAAAAGCGATGCAGCCTAAGTGTGAGCTGATGGCGGTTGTGAAAGCGGATGCATACGGGCATGGCATGTGCGAGGTCGCGGTGCATCTGGACAGGATCGGCGTCCGGGCGTATGCGGTGGCGACGGTTGACGAGGGCATCCGGCTGCGCAGGTGCGGTGTGCGGGGGGAGATCCTGATCCTCGGCTACACGGCGCCGGAGAGGGCGGGGGAGATCCGCAGGTACGATCTTGCGCAGACGCTGATCGATCATGCCTATGCCTGCAGGCTGAATGAACAGGGGCAGCGGATCAAGGTGCATGTGAAGATCGATACGGGCATGCATCGGCTTGGATTTGATCCGTTTCATATAGAAGAAATACTGTGCGTTTTTGCGATGGAGCGCTTTGACGTCAGGGGCATCTATACGCACCTGTGTGCTGCGGACAGTCTTGAGGAGGAGGATGTCTGTTTTACAAGGCAGCAGATCGCGGACTTTTACGGCGTGCTGAAACGGCTGAAAAAGGAGGGGATGCGCATTCCGAAGATCCATATACAGAGCAGCTACGGCCTGCTGAATTATCCGGAACTGAAATGCAGTTATGTCCGGGCGGGCATCGCCCTGTACGGTGTGCTGAGCACGCCGGATGCACAGACCAGACTGCAGCTTGATCTCAGACCGGTGCTGTCGCTGAAAGCAAAGGTGGTCCTGATCCGGTTTGTCCCGCAGGGGGAGTCCGTCGGTTATGGCAGAACTTTTGTCGCGGAGCGGGACAGTGTCATCGCCATACTGCCGATCGGCTATGCGGACGGTTTTCCGCGCAGCCTTTCCGGCAGCGGCAGCTATGCGCTCATCGGCGGAAGCTGGGCGCCGGTCATCGGGAGGATCTGCATGGATCAGCTCGCGGTCGATGTCACGGATATTGCGGATGTCGAGGTGGGCATGACCGCGACGCTGATCGGATACGACGGCGGCGGGCAGATCGATGCGCCGATGGTGGCAAAGGATTCCGGGAGCATCACAAACGAGCTGTTTAGCCGCATGGGGAGCCGGCTGGGGCGGGTGTAGATACACCCGCCATTATTGTGCGCAGACCCGCGCAGACGAAATATGCCGCTTGCAAGACAGAACCAGACATCGTATAATATTGGTATTAGACGACATCAAAAGGCAGGCGCATATTACCCGCTTATTAATGCAATGCTGTGCTAAGCGCAGAAAGGGATAGCAGGATCATGGGAACATTACAGTTATATATGAAGGGATGGGAATTTGCAAAGACACCGTACGGCACGGAGATTGAAAATATTCAGGACGGTCAATATTCATTTGAGCCGGTGGAGCTGCCCCATGACTGGCTGATCGGGGACAGCAGAAATCTCTATGAGGATAGTTGCGGGTGGTATCGGAATAAGCTGGTCATGGCAGAGCCGGTGCCGGAGAGGGTGATCCTTCGTTTTGACGGTGTCTATATGGATTCTACCCTGTATGTCAACGGGCAGGGCGTGGGGGACTGGAAATACGGCTACTCTACTTTTGAGATGGATATATCGGATTTTTTGCATACGGGAGAGAATATTCTGCTCCTTCAGGTGCGTTTCCGGTCGCCAAACAGCCGATGGTATTCGGGTGCGGGGATCTATAGGCGCGTCTGGCTGCAGATATGCGGCAAAGCGTTCCTGCCTGTGGACGGATGCAGGGTGGAAACAGCGGCGTGTCCGGGCGGATTCTGGCTGGATATCTCGACGGAAGTGGAATGTGCCGATCCGTCTGTGGACGAGGAGCTGGAGTGCCGTTACTTCCTATGCGTAGACCCGTGCAGAGGAGATAAGCCGCCAGAGCGGCGCACGGGTCGCGCACGAGTAGGGGAAGAAGCCCCTTCCCTACTCGAATGCACAGCCCCGTGCAGAGGAAATAAGCCGCCAGAGCGGCGCACGGGTCGCGCACGAGTAGGGGAAGATGGCGCCTTGGTGCAGGATCTGGGCAGGCAACAGTGGCGCCGCATCGCGGATCCGGAGGAGACAGGGAGCGTATATCTTGCAAGACAGGGCGGAACAGGCGGCAGGATCCTTCTGATGGGAACGAAGGTACAGATCCCCTCGCCTGCCCTGTGGGATCTGGAAGATCCGGCATGTTATGAGCTGCAGGTGGAGCTGTGGCAGAAAGGCGTGCAGCTTGATAGGCAGATCATCACGATCGGATTCCGCACCATGGTCTTTGATCCGGATGAAGGATTTTTGTTAAACGGCAAAAGGATCAAGGTACACGGTGTCTGTGAACATCATGATTTGGGCTGTCTGGGTGCAGCCTTTTCTTCCTGCGCCATGGAGAGAAAGCTTCGGATCCTGCGCGGAATGGGCGTGAACGCGATCCGCACCAGCCATAATATGCCCGATCCGCAGGTGATGGGGCTGGCGGACAGGATGGGATTTCTGGTCGTGAATGAAGCCTTTGATATGTGGGAGTCATCAAAGACAGCATATGATTACGGACGCTTTTTCAAAGAGTGGGCGGAGCGCGATGTCGCGAGCTGGATCCGCAGGGACAGGAATCACCCGAGCCTCATGCTCTGGTCGATCGGAAATGAGATCAGTGATACCTGCGATGAAAAACGGGGGATGGAGATCACAAACAGGCTTGCGGGCTGGGTGCGCAGACATGACAGGAGGACACCGGTCACGATCGGTTCCAATAACATGTTCTGGGAAAGTGCCAGAAAGTGTTCGGATATCTTAAAGATCGCGGGGTATAATTACGGAGAAAAGTATTACAGGGAGCACCATGAACAGTATCCGGACTGGGTGATCTATGGGAGTGAGACGGCGTCCGTCGTGCAGAGCAGGGGGATCTATCATTTTCCGGCGTCGAAGTCTATCCTTGCGGACGAGGACGAACAGTGTTCGGCGCTGGGCAATTCCGCGACTAGCTGGGGGGCGAAGAGTATAGAGCGGTGTATCGTGGATGACAGGGATGCGGAATTTGCGTTTGGCCAGTTTATCTGGACCGGATTTGACTACATCGGTGAGCCGACACCGTATCACACGAAGAATTCCTACTTCGGACAGGTGGATACCGCTGGTTTCCCAAAGGATTCCTACTATATCTTTGCGGCGGAATGGACGGATGCAAAAGAGAATCCCATGGTGCACCTGTTCCCTTACTGGGATTTCAACGAGGGACAGATGATCGATGTGCGGGCATCCACGAACCAGCCTTGTGTGGAGCTGTTTGTCAATGATGTGTCCCATGGAATGCAGCGGATCGATCATGCCCGTGGGCGTAAGCTGCTCGGAGAATGGCAGGTGCGGTATCATCCGGGAACGATCCGCGCAGTGGCATATGACGGTGAAGGCAGGGCAGTGGCGTGGGACAGCCACACCTCTTTTGGCGACAGCAGAAGGATCCGCCTGACGCCGGACCGGCAGGCACTGCAGGTGGGAAGCGGTGAGCTGTGTTTTCTGACGATAGAGACACTGGACGAAAAAGGAAATCCGGTGGAGAATGCGGCGGATTATGTACAGGTGGACGTTTCGGGGGACGGGCGCCTCGTCGGGCTGGACAACGGGGACAGCACGGATTATGACTCGTACCGGTCGCACTGCCGGAAATTATTTTCAGGCAAACTGCTTGCGGTAGTCGGTGCCGGTGAGGAGGCCGGGCTGATCACAGTCCGGGTGGCAGGAAACGGACTGGAACCGGCACAAGTGTATATTCCGGTACTCTCTGCGGCAGCACCGGAAAGGATTCAGGTCAGCCTGCCGGTGCCGGTCAGAAAGATCGAGCTTCGCAGAGCGGGGGAGGGGATTCTGACCAGACAGCAGCCGGAGACGGTGATAGACGCGGTGATCTATCCGGAAGGGGCTGACGTGAGAGAGCTGGTCTGGAAAGTGGTGAATGACGGCGGGATCGAAGTGGATCACGCCCGCATTGCCGGCAGCGAGGGATCAGAGGAAAGTCCGGTGCAGAAGCGGGTAACGGTGCGGGCGCTGGGGGACGGTTCATTCCGGGTGCGCTGCATGGCGAGAAACAGTGAGGGCAGGATCGCACTGATATCCCAGCTCGAGCTGGAGGCAGCCGGGTTGGGGCGCAGATGCCTTGACCCCTATACGTTCATCAGTGCCGGACTCTGTTCAGACACGATCGGGGAGATCGGAAACGGGAACGAAAAGGGGATCGCCACGGCGCGGGATGGACGAAGCGGTGTCGTTTTCGAAAATCTTGATTTCGGCAGCTTTGGCGCGGATGAGCTTATTATGCCTGTCTTTGCCCTGTCCGGCGAAGCCTATCCGATCGAGATCTGGATCGGCAATCCCAAGCGGGAGGGAAGCCGGCTGCTGGATACGGTGATCTACCAAAAGCCATCGATATGGAACACTTATCAGGA
Organism: Lachnospiraceae bacterium; assembly: GCA_021770755.1. Taxonomy (GTDB): domain Bacteria; phylum Bacillota; class Clostridia; order Lachnospirales; family Lachnospiraceae; genus COE1. The sequence continues at coordinate 4,894 of JAETQI010000002.1, read as the reverse complement.
GGAACGGTGGAAGCTGCCCAGGCGCATAAAGGGAATCGTGACACTGGCGTTTTGCCTGAATGCAAAGGTTCATATAAAAGGATTTAGCTTTACAAGGCAGCAGAAAGGATATACGTACCTGACTGCTGCGGAGGCGGACCGGATCTATGGGGACAGCTTCCGCATAGAAGGGAAACGGGTTCTGGAAATCGGAAATAATGTGACGCTGGAATACCAGGAGATGGATTTTGGCGATGCGGGAACTTCGGACATTGCGATATGGGGAAATACGCCCCTGCAGACAAATGAGATCCATATCGCATTTACGCCTGAGACAGAGGCGGGCGACGGGATAACGCAGGAGTGCATCGTCCGGTTTGACGCAGGAGGGGCAGCAAAAGGAGAGGCAGTGAAGCGGATCTTTCCGGGGATATGTTTTGCTGGAAAGGGAAAACTTGCGTTTCTGTTCCTGCCCGGAAGTAATTTTGATTTTGAGGCATTTGCGTTTGGAAGTGCGGATGCGGTAGAAAGAAAAGAGTTGATACAATGATACGGATCGCGGTGTGCGATGACGAGGAGCGTGCAGTTTCGGCGCACAAAAGGATTGCGGAGGATTGTCTGAGGCAGTGCGGCGCGGTGGGGGAGGTCCTGTCTTATACTGACAGCAGGAATCTGCTCTATGACATCACCGAGGATCGATTTTATTATGATCTGATACTGCTCGATATCGAGATGCCCGGCAGCACGGGTATGGAGCTGGCGCAGAGGATCAAACCGTTCCTGCCCGAAGTGAGGATCATATTTATCACGTCCCATATCGAGTACGCGATCGACGCCTTTGAGCTGTCGATCTTCCGCTATGTGCCCAAGAGTGATCTGGACAGGCGGCTGCCCGGCGCGGTCACGGATGCGCTGCGGCTGATCCTGCTGGAAGACGGAAAGGTGTATACGATCTGTACGAACAGCAGGCTTGAGAAGATACCGTACAGGGACATTTTCTATATCGAGCGTGACGGCAAATACGCCAGCATCACGGCTGCGGGGGGTGTGTCCAAGGTGCGCAGGAGCCTGCAGCAGGTTTACGAAGAGCTCGGGGCGGAGGAGTTTCTCTATATTGACAGGGGCTGCATCGTCAATATGATCCACATCATGCAGGTAAAAGACGGGCAGGCTGTGCTGAAGAACGGGGTATCGCTTCCTGTCAGCCGCTCCCATCTGCAGGGTGTGAAGGAACAGATCAACGCGTACTGGGGGAGCCATATATGATCGGGATCGCAAAAGTGTTTTCTGATATAGCCTGCGGGTGTGTGCGCGTTATCGTATGCCTGTTTCTGTTAGAGAGGCTCATCACGGCACAGAGGCCGCAGAGGAGATGCATAGCGGCAGGTGCAGCGGGGGCGGCAGCGATCACGGTGCTGTTATCGCTTGCGGGAGCTTCTGATCTTTTCCGCATTGTGCTGGAAGTGTTTTGGACTGCATGGTGCGCGAACCGGCTGCAGCGGGCGGATATGCGGATGAGTCTGTTTGTCGGTGTCTTTTATGAGATCGCGGCTGCCTTCTGTCAGTTTCTTCTGGCGGCTGGAATGGGCGTCCTGTTTCGCGCACCGGCATTTCTCGACGGCGGGACATGGTGCGGAAGGGCTGTTATATGGCTGTTTCATGCGCTGCTGGCGGGAATAGGACTCTTTTCTGTCCGATTGCCGGGCAGGCGGGAGATCGCGGAAAAGGATGCGTTCCGGGCGGTCTCCGCGGCGGTTCTTGTGGGATTTATCGCGGTGATCACGCTGTCGGAGCAGACGATCCTGGCGATCCCTGATGACATGCTTGACCAGTGGACGATCCTGGCAGTTGTGCTGCTGATGTCCGTGCTGGTATTTCACATGAACCGCCAGTATGAGGTGGAAAAGGAGCTGGCGAAGCTCAGAGCCGAGCAGGCGGAGCTGCTGGAGCGGGATTATACGGCGCTCAGCAATGTCTATGCGGTCAACGCAAAGCTTTTTCACGACCTGCACAACCATATCGGGGCGCTGCGGCAGCTTCTCGCCCATGAGCGGTACGGTGAGGCGGTGCGATATCTTGACGGGCTGCAGGCGCCGGTCCGCGGGATGGCGGACACTGTGTGGACGGGGGATGAGACGCTGGACTATCTGATCAACAGCAAGGCCGCTGCGGCGGAAGCGGACGGGATCGCCTTTCAGATACAGGTCGAATATCCGCGCCACACGGACATCAGGAGCGCGGATCTGTGCGCGATCCTGGGAAATCTGCTGGACAATGCGCTGGAGGCTGTCCGTCAGGTGCCGCCGGACGGACAGCGCTTTGTGCGGCTCACTGTCCGGCGCATTCATCAGATGCTCGTGATCAAGGTGGAGAACGCCTGCGGTACAGTGCCGTTACAGGAAAACGGCGTGCTGAAGACAACGAAGGCGGAGGGTGGACTGCATGGCTGGGGACTGAAAAGCGCGCAGACTGCTGCGGACAAATACGACGGCATGGTACAGACGGCGTGCGCGGACGGTGTGTTCCGGGCGGTCGCGACGCTGTCCTTTCACGGGATTGCGGTCGAATAACATATGGACAGAACGACAACTGCGGGATCATTTTTGATCCCGCAGTTATTTTGCGGTCAAAAACCGACCTTTTGCGGACAGTTTGGCATTTGACTTCCTGTTGGTATATGATAGAGACACAAGAGAAAAAAACAAAAACAGGAGGGAAAAATGATGCGTCATGTATATATTCGTGGGATTCTGGGTCTGATCTGGTCAGCGGCAGCTATTTTGGGCATTGTGCGGGGAAGCATGGAGATGGCAGCGCTCTATGCCCTGCTTGGCGGACTCTGCCTGTATTCGTCCTACACGGTCTGGAAGAAGGAGAAGGATCATGATTAGGGGAAGGGAAAAGATGGGAAGTTCATTGCTGCATATACAGGATCTGAGCGCCTGGTATGACGGTGAGCGGAAGGTGCTGTCTGATCTTTCCATGGAACTGCGGGAGCATGAAGTGGTCGGTCTGATCGGTCTGAACGGGGCAGGGAAGACGACATTCATCAAGGTGCTGTCAGGCCTTCTGGATTCATTTTCCACAGAAAGGGCAGTTTTTCACGGACGGAGTGTGGGATTTCGGGACAGCGCGTTCAAGATGGACCGCTACACGGTGTTTGCGGAGGATGCGTCCTTTCAGTATTTCACTTTTCGGGAGTATCTGGCGTACGCCGCCGCCGCGTATCGCAGGAAGGATCTGGACAGGGGCGTGGTGGATGCGCTGGTACGGGGATTTCATTTTGAGGATCATACAGATGTTTTGCTGAAGGACTTATCGACAGGGAACAGGAAAAAAGTGTTTCTGATCACTGCGTTTGCGGTCCGGCCCGGGCTGCTTCTGCTCGACGAGCCTGTGAACGGGCTGGACTTTCAGAGCACGGAATTTCTGTATCAGCAGATCGCGGGATATAGGGCATATGGAACGGTTCTCTTTTCGTCCCATATTCTTGAAAGTATTACGATGACATGTGACAGGGTACATGTGCTGGAGGAAGGCAGTATCCGGCAGACCTTTGAGGGGGATCAGATCAACGCGGCGAAGATCCGGGAGGTATTGCGATATGAGAAGGATGTTTAAGATATTTACAAAAAAGCTCTTCGGAGTGCGATATGAGGGTCTGAAAAAGGCGCTGGTGATAGATCTCATCGTGTTCTGGGGACTGCACACCGCCGGGTACAGGGTAGCGGTATCGCCATTTATCGTGTATCTCATGGCCAGTACGTTCAGCGCAGGGGTGATGTGGCGTGCGCTGGCGTCGGAGGACAATGCCGCAGATCTGAGAAATCTGTTCATGCTTCCGTTTGCGGAGCGGACGTTTGTGTTTTCGTATGTGTCGGCGATGGGCGCGTACACGCTGCTCACAAAAACTGCCGGTCTGCTGGCTGTGGTGTTTGCGGTCTCTGCGTGGAGCGGGGGAGCGGCTGGTTTCAGACTGGTGTGTGCGGTGATCTGTGCTGTCAATGCGGTTCTGATGACGGCGTGTGCCTTCACGGCAAGAAAGCGCCGGGGGATTTGTATGCTTTGGGGAGGAACGGTTATCGCTGCGGTTTTTTGGCTGTGGGATCGGGCAGTGTTTGTTCCCATTATACTCGCAAGCATTCTGCTGGCGGTTCTGATCCTGTCACGAACCAGCGCATATGCGTTTTACCGCCGGGAAAGCGGGAAAGTCCGTCATACGGGGAATGGCGGCCGTGTTTCGATCGGACGTTATCTGCTGCGCTATCTGGCCTCGCACAAAAATTACATGATGAATACGGTGGTTCTGTGGGGCGTCGCCTGTGTGCTGCCGGTCTTTTTCAGACAGATTTACGCGCAGGATCCTGCGCAGGCGGGAGGACTGTCTGTGCTGCCGGTCGGGTTTGCCATTCTGTCCGTAAACACGCCGGTCGGCATTCTCTTATCCTGCGATCCGGCGCTGGAGCGTGCTGTGCGTTTTCTGCCCGGGCAGGGGAAAGCGTTCTGTGTACCGTACACGTTGTTTATCTTTTTGTGCAATATGTCTGCGGATCTGATCTTTCTGGGCAGTTTTGGGCTTCAACTGGGCGGCGTTACGGCTTTATCGGTGCTGCTTGCCGCGGTATTTTCCCTGTTTGGTGCGGTTGGTTCGGTTCTGATGGAGTGGTTTTTCCCGATACGGGGCTGGAAGATTGAAAATGATCTGTGGCATCACCCGAGAAAATATGTCGTGCCCGCTGCGCTGCTGCTGCTTGCCGGGGTGTGTACCGTATGAGGAATGATTTAAGGAATCGAGTAGGGAAGAGCCTTCTTCCCCTACTCGTGCGTCGGGCACCCGTCAGCGCATGCTGACGGATGCCCGTGTGCATAAAAACAGCGAATATACTAAATCGTTTCACTAAAACCGGAGATCGAT
>JAETQI010000033.1 GCA_021770755.1 Lachnospiraceae bacterium | reverse complement strand
AGAAATATGAAGATGAAAAATGTTACAAAATAACAATAAAAATAGAGGTGAAACTAAAATCTTGGAAATTGCGGAGACCTTGTAAAATAAGGACTTCGAGTTTCCGAGAGCACACGATATATGATCGGAGGTAAAGATTGTGAAACAGCGTAAAATGATCGTGGTTTATAAGAGCAGTACGGGCTTTACAAAAAAATATGCGGAGTTGATCGCGGAGCGGATGGAATGTGCACTTGCGGATTACAGGAACGTGTCGGCGGATATGCTGTCCGGGTATGATGTTGTCATCTTTGGAACACGCGCCCACGCAGGTATGATCGACGGCTATCGGAAAGCGAAGAAGCTGTTTGAAAGGAGCGGGATCGCTACACTGGTTCTTTTCGTGACAGGCGCGATGCCAAACACGGCGACAGCGACCGTCGAGGCATTCTGGGAGCAGAACCTTCCGGAAGGGGAACGGGAAAAGATACCGCATTTTTATATGCAGAGCGGACTGTGCTATGAGAAAATGTCTCTGACGGACCGGCTGATGATGAAAGTGGCAGCGGTGATGGTCAAAAATAAAAAGGACAAGACTGCGGAGGACATCGCGTTCGAGCAGGCGATCAAAAGCTCGTATGATATCTCTTCCGCGAAGTATATCGAACCGCTGGTTTCGTATTTGAAGTCATAGCGAAGCGGGATCTGTAAATTGGGGAGTGTGATGTGAGGATGTGCGGCAGATGAAAAAGTTTCATAAAATGACAGCGACGGTCTTGTTTTTGTTATATCTTGCAGTTGTTCTGCGGATCACGGTATTCAGATCTTCCTTTACCCTGCAGAACCTGTGTCAGAATGGACAGGTCATTCTGACACTTTTTGAGGGATATATCGATCTGATCAGGCGCGGCGACTGGTTTTCGTTCACCTATCTGTTTGTCGGGAATATCGTCTGGTTTGTCCCGTTTGGCATGTATCTGCAGTATATGGGGATATCAAAAAGGCTTTTGCGGACGGCGCTTTATGGCTTTTTGTTTTCTCTCCTGATCGAAACGATGCAGTTTGTGTTCGGGACTGGTTTTTCGGAGCTGGACGATCTCGTCCTGAATACGATCGGCGCGTGGATCGGGGGAGCGGTGGTGAAAGCTGGGAAGGCGCGCCGGCATAATCCGGGCGGGGACCGGAATGCACCGAAATTGAAATCATTCAGATGAAAGGGCATTCATTTTCACAATCCTGTATGAAATGAAAAATGCGGTATGCGCCGTTTGCACTTTGGACGTCCCCGATGCCGGTGAAGTATGCCACAAATAAGATCTCGATACACTGCATCACGCAAAAGACCGCGTTTTTTTCTGCCCCGGTGAGTTTTGTGATACTTTCGTATCCTGTGATCACGGCATTGAGGATCCCGAGCCATTCAGCTTTGGTGATTGGCTCTGCGGTCTCCTCTGCCAACAGCCCTGTCAGGAAATAGCAGATATCAAATATCCTGATATTTTTCTGGCTCAGATCGAAGTCAATGTATCCCGAAAAGTTTCCGTCCAGGAACAGAAAATTTCCAAAATGCACGTCTCTGTGGATCAGTTGCAGGGGCAACTGACCGTACAATTGTTCTAAATTCGACACTGCCGCAAGGTATGCTGCCTCACTCAGGGGCTGCCAGCCGCTGGTGCGCAGGTTTTCCTGTACCCAGCCTTTCATCTCTTCCAGGAAGCTGTTGTCCCAGAAGGTGATCTCCTTTTCACATTGCAGAAATGCAAGGTGCAGCCGCGCGATCGCACAGCCCATTTTCCGGGCCATATTTTGGTCTTTCAGGTCAGTTATGTTGCTGCCGGGCAGCTTCTTTGACAGGAGAAAAAAGGCATTCTGGTGCGAAACGTATTTGCCGCCGTCTTCTGTACAGATGATCTCTGCGACGGGAATGCCGCAGTGCAGCAGTACGGTAGACAGATGGATATTTCTTTCCAGTTGCTGCCGGTCGTGATAAACTTTGAGCACATGCGTGTCTCCGACTGTCCACGCTGAGGGGTAGATCTGTGTGAGCCTGCCGTCTGTGATGCCCCACAGGGGCAGGAGCTGTCTGATCGTCTCTTTCATATTCTGATAATGGATCCTTTCTCTTGCGACAATCCTTCTGATACTGGACTCGGACAGATGATACAGCACTGCAAGCACACGGTTTGGCCTCCCTTCGAGGTGTTTCAGGTAAATGTGCTGGTTGCGTTTTTCCAACTCGATGCTGTATTCTGTCGTTGGATGGTTCTTATGATGGTTTTCGCTGGGGATATACAGACAGCCGCCCTGATAGTATTGCTGGATCGCAGCGATCAGACTGGCGGGCAGGACTGTATTCGCGTTGACGTATCGCATAAAAATCCCTCCATTGGATCATTATAACATGCCGCATGCGCAGGCGGTGATCACATTTTATCTGAAACAAAGATGATCAGAATATACTCAGAGAAACAGGATCTCTCGCACGAGCTCTGTGTGCGGGTGCTGATCGTTTGCCTGATAGACCATGACGCCGTGGACATCGGCGCTGCGGTCTGTAAATGCCGGAAACAGAAAGCCGCACTCGGGAGGACCGGCTTCGTAATCGCCGTGCAGCGGACAGAAGGTACATATGATAAACTTGTAGACCTCCTCCGATTCCCACAGACTTTCCTTGTCCTTTGCCTTGATGGGGATATCGTAGCTGCCGTGGAGGATCCTGACGGCATAGGGTTTTTGGGCATGGTATTTTTCCCCGATCAGTTCATAAAAAATTTCCAGCAGCGCATCATTTTTCAGCTCGCAGTCCTTTAATCCCATGAGAAGCTGCCAGGTATGCCCGGCTTTTTCATCGTCCGCAGAAAAGGGATAGTATGTCAGGTTTTTGTTGGTCTCCGAAAATGGTACGGTCTTTGCGAGCTGCAGATTCGTCTCGATATCTTTTTGGGACAGTTTCAGAAAGTGCCGGTTAAAGGTGCCGTCAATGAATCCCTCCTCGTCAAAATATGCGCCTGCGATGCGCGAGAAGCAGTTTCGCTTCGGTGTCATGCGGCGGGTGAGTTCGAGCATGTCTTCCCTGTTGATTATTTTCATCGTTTTCACTCCTTTATCCGAATCTTATCCGATCAGGCACTCTTTTCCCTTGAATGCAAACCCATATTCACGGATCTGCTCTGAAGAAAATCCTTCGGCGGTCAGTTTGGCGTCATACTGCTTTTCATCAATCTGGTGATTCCTGTGATCAGTCCACACTCAGGGTATTGATTGTTTTCAGTATACACGATACCGGCTTTTTTCACAATATTAGGATGAACTGATTTAGAATCATTGACAAGACTGTATATATAGTGTATATATTAATATATACAGTAAAATCACAGCAAGCAGTCGGACATGGCAGAAGGGAGTGGATCAAAGTGAATCTGCTGCAAATGGATCATCTCACGAAGAGATTCGGGACTTTTGAGTTAAAGGATATTTCTGTTGCCCTTCCGCCCGGTTACATTTGCGGTCTTGTGGGGCAGAATGGTGCGGGCAAAACGACGCTGCTCCATCTGATACTTGGGCTGTATCAGGCCGATGAGGGAAGCATTCTGATCGATGGAATGGATTACAGAACCGAAGAAAAGCAGATCCGCGACAGGATCGGAACGGTATTGGCGGAGGATCTGTTCGACCCTTCGATGACACTGATCGGGAATGCGGACTGGTACGGAAAATATTACACCGGTTACAGCCGTCAGCGCATGGAGCGCTATCTGTCCCGATTCCGGCTGGAAAGGAGGAGAAAGTTCGGCAGGCTCTCACAGGGAGAAAAGCAAAAGTGCCAGTTTGCGTTTGCGCTGTCCCACGATGCGAAGCTGCTGGTCCTCGACGAGCCGGCAGGAAATTTTGATCCTGATTTCAGGGAAGCATTTTTTCAGGAACTGAAGGCGTTTATTCAGGACGGTACGAGGAGTGTCATACTGGCGACGCATCTCACGCAGGATCTTGACCGCATGGCGGACCACATCATCTATCTGGAAAACGGGGATCAGATCTTTGCGGGGGATATCGAAAACCTGCGCGAGCGCTACCGCATGGTGTCGGGGGAGGCTTATCAGATCCGGCGGATCGCACCGGAGCGCGTGATCTATCTGGAAGAGAAACGATACGGGGCGAGGGCGCTGGTCGCGCACAGCCGTCTGAACCATTATGATGGGCGTCTTGCAGTTTGTGCGCCGACGATCGAGGAGCTGATGTACGGTTACGCACACAGAACCTGCGGGGTGCAGCAGAGAATAGATGGAGGAGTGAATGGCAGTTCCTGACCAGAAGGAGGTCTATATGGCAAAATATATCATCAGGGATTTTTTGTGCGATTTTCGGATCAGCCGTCTGAAACAGAATAAGGTAGCATACACATGTTTTTGGATGTCATTCTATCTCATCTTCACTTCGCTCTTTGTAAACCGTGTGGGGATCAGCGGTGCGATCGCGTGGCGAAATGTGATCGCCGAAAATGCATTGATGCTGCCGATGATCTTTTCGTTCTGCTCGGTGATGGTGCACCCGGTGCAGCTTCCCAAGATGATGTACCTGTGTCCGATGGCGCCGGAGGAGCGCAGGGCGTATATATATGGTTCCTATTGGTTCAGGGTGGGTGTGAATATGCTGATCGGTATGGCGGGGCTTTGTATCGTGGCGTCATACTCAGACTGCGACCTGATGTCCGCGGTACAGATCCTGATGAACCATGCGCTGATCGCTGTTCAGGTCAGCCACAGGCAGCAGGTGGGCAGCAGGAACGGCGTCGTAGCGGCCGGAGAGATCATTTCGGTGACGGCGCTGCTGTCCAACGCGGTACAGTTTATTGTCCTGCTTGATTTGACACGGGGGCTGTGGATCAGAGGGGGGATACTTTTTATATTCTGTTTTGTCCAGCTTCCGCTGCAGATCTGGTATGCGAAATATATCAGAAGCGTGCTGCGGGAAGCGGTCTTTTATGCGCACGGTCACCCAGAGGAAGATTGTCAGCATGCGCTGACGGGTGCCCGGCGCGGCAAGCAGGGAAGATGGCACTTCCCTGCTTGATCGTACAGCCCCGTGCAGAGGAAATGAGCCGCTAAGCAATTGTTCAGAAAGGTGTCAGACGAAATGAACATAACGATACTTCCACAGGGAACGATGGCGATCTACGAGCAGATCGTCAACCAGTTAAAGAATGCGATCGTGACAGGAGAGCTCGGGGCGGGGGAGGCACTGCCTTCGATCCGCTCCCTGGCGGCAGAGCTTGGCGTCAGCGTGATCACGACAAAGCGCGCATACGAGGAGCTGGAGAAAGAAGGGCTGATCCGCTCTGTTGCGGGCAAAGGCTTTTACGTCTGCGAATACAATACGGACTACCTTCGGGAGAAGCAGTTGATGATGCTCGAGCGGCGTCTTGGCGAGATCATCGGCGAGGCAAAGCAGGCAGGACTAAAGTGCGGGGAACTGGTCGAGATGGTCGAGGCACTGTACGGGGAATAAAACCGAATAGATCAAGAGGATTTTATGGAAAAAACAATCTTGTTATTGAAACATGTCACAGGCATACAGCGAAGAAGCCCGTTATGGGATCGGGTGGGTGCGGCGAACAAAAGGTTTGTCCTGCGCGACATCAATCTTCAACTGAAAGCGGGTTACATTTATGGGCTGATCGGTGAGAACGGGGCTGGAAAGACAACGCTGATGCATTATATCCTGAAAGACACGATTCCATATAAAGGGCACATTTATATAGAAGGAACAGATATACGAAAAGATCATGCGCAGATCCTGAACAGGATCGGATATGTGTCCGAGGACAGGCGCTTTTTTGAAAACTGCACTGCCGGACAGAATGCAGGGCTCCTCGGCGCTTTTTATGAAAACTTTCACGAGGAAATCTTTACGGACGCTATGGCAGCCATGAATCTGTCTGCCCGGAAGGTCTATAAAACGATGTCGAGGGGCGAGCGGCTGAAATTTCAGTTGGCGTTTGCAATAGCGCACGAACCCTGTCTATATCTGCTCGACGAGGTAACAGCGGGAATGGATCCGGTGTTCCGCGTTGACTTCTTCCGGCTCCTGCAGCAGATCATCAGGGACGGGCGCGCCTGCGTCCTCATGACCAGCCATATAACCGAGGAAATAGAGACGAGGACGGATTACGTGGGCGTGATGGTAAACGGCAGTCTGGTGCGGTTTGGGGAAAGCCTGGATATCATTCCGGATCTGAGGAAAGGGAGGGCATGCGGTGAAGATCATCGATAAAAAGCAGCAGAAGTTGTTAGATGAATTTTTTCAGCGGGAGCGATCGTTGGGACTGGTTTACTATGGATTCGGGGTCGCGGCGGGGATCGTGCTTGCGATCGCAGCGCTGCTGTCGGTCGTGCCATACCAGGTGTGGGAGGGAAACCGCATGATGATGGGGCATGTATCCCTGCTGGAAGTGACAGGAATGGAAATATACATGATGCAGTACCGCGACCTGCGGGAAGATGGCAGAAACAGGCGTGTATATGAGATTCTGTGTTATCTGCCAGTTTCCTACGGCCAGTTTGTGCTGTATATACTGCGAAAACTGTTGAGGCTGGGGCTGTGTCTGGCAGGCATTTCTGCGGCCTGCCAGGTGGTGTTTGCGTGGGCGTTTTTGGATACGGTCGCGGCGGGGAATCTGCTGATGCCGTTTCTTGGGTGTCTGGTACTGCCTGTGGCGCTGGTTGGGGGGACACTTTTGTGGAGCAGGGGCTGAGTTTTGATTTCAGGCGAAAGATCTACGCTCTCTTCCTGCGGACATAGTCGCAGATGAAGATGGTGAATGCCACGATCAGCAGGATAAAAGTGGTCAGTACGTCCCAGATATCCATGAGCGGTTCGGATATCATTTTTGACAATGCTGCATTGATCAGAAACTGCAGTGGGATCAGCAGCAGGACAGCAGTGCCCCAGACGGCCAGGACTCGGTTGGAATACCGTCTGAACAGTCCGAACACCAGCCAGACATAGAGCATTGTGATCACTGCCATGGCTGCGCCGATGGTAAAGACCGAAGTCACTCGGATCAGACGGCTCAGCACATACAGATATGGAAGGATAAACAGGCTCAGAGAGATGAGGCTGACGGCAATTCCGCGTTTTCCCATTATTATGACCGGAAACGAGATGGCCCACGCAAAGATGATGGAGGTCAACGGGATCAGGGACCAGGTCAGTCCGCCGGAGAGTGCTATGTCACAGATGATGCAGACCATGATCCCCACGATCAGCGTCATCGAGTAAATGATGGAGATGACTATATTTTTGCTGAGATTGTTTTCGTCCTGCTGTTTCAGTGCGAGCAGATTCTCATCTGCCCGGGTTTCATAATTTTCCATATGGATCTCCTCCCCGCTTAAAAGTTCATTGACCGTGATCCCCAGGATCTCACAGAGTTCGAGCATGATCGAAGAGTCGGGCATGCTGTTTCCGGTCTCCCATTTCGAGACTGCGCGGTCTGTAATGTTGAGCCGTTCCGCAAGCTGTGCCTGTGTCAGATTTTTCTTCTTGCGGCATTGTGCGATAAATTGACCGATTTTTTTTTGATTCATTTCTTACCTCCTCAATATGGTTATAGGCTTTTGGAGTCTCTCTATGGGAGAATCTTATACGAAAACGATGGAAAAGTACACGAACTGTCGGTTGAGTGCGGGAATACAACCGCCGGTTGAGTGGATTAGGGCGTGTCTGCCCCGTCTGCAGTACTGGCAGTCTTATTTTATATATGGATATTGTACTTCGTATAAAGGGAGATTACAAGGTTCTTTACACATCTCGGATACCATGATAAAATACGAGAAGCAGCAGAAAAAATATGATAGGGGCATATCACGTGATGTGGGATTATTTGAGTGCGGGGAGGTCGTTGTATGCTGAACATTTATCTGGGTGACGGGTGGAATGACAGGGAAGATGTGATAATGGCGACAGCCGTTTATTTTAACAACATCTATGAAGATGACTGGATCGAGGATCCATTTACAAAGAAAATGGTTCTGGATATTGATGAGACAGAGATCGTCAATACCAATATGGCGATCAGTCCTGTGCTGGGCGGGATACCGATCACGGACCTTTCTGGAGGCGTGAAAACATTGATTCTGATCAACAATGATCCGACGCACATTTATAATGCCTCCCAGTGTGGTGACAACTGTGCAAAATGGCTGTTGGAGATCGGAAGAGCGAAGGATATTACTGTCAGGCTTGGATATATCATGGAGTTTGATGAGGATGTGCATACGGAAGGAAAGCACGTTTTTGACATTAGGATCGTAAATACGGATACCGTTGTACACAACCAGCGGGAATTTGAACATGTATGTATTGAATTAGGGGTGTGAGTATGGTTGGATCGTATGATATCGAAGTCAGACAGAGGCGTCTGGTGTATAAGTTGAGCATCAAACGCAATATAACGATTATTCTTGGTCATAGTGCATCAGGAAAAACGAAGCTGATCGAGCTGATCCGCTCTTATAATCTGCTTGGAAATGAGAGCGGTGTTACGATCAACTGTGACAGACCATGTATTGTTCTGGCTGGTAAGATAGCTGATATATCGGCTGCTGTACATGGAAATGCGGGAAGTATATTTTTTATGGATGAGGATTACACCAGAATTATGAAAACATCGGAATTTGCGGCGATCGTAAAGAATGCGGATGGTTATTTTGTGCTGGTGACTAGAGATAAGCTGAGCAGCCTTCCCTATAGTGCAAATGCGATCATGCATCTGAGGAAGGAATCGAGATATAATGAATATAAACCGAAAATTACGATCAACATACTGACTCCCCGATATGATAATATACCGTTGAATGATCCGTTCCGACCAGATACTTTGCTTGTGGAAGACAGTAAGTCAGGATATCAGTTTTTTCAGAAGCTTGTTGAGAAAAAGGATTGTACATGTCTGTCTGCAGGCGGCAGGGACAATATACCAAAGTTTATCGAGCAGTATGATGATAAGGAAGGCGTGTTGCTGGTTATCGTTGACGGGGCAGCATTCGGGACAGAGCTGCAAGGCACGATAAAAGCAATGAAGCATAAGACACGTCTTGAAATATACTTATACATGCCAGAATCATTTGAGTGTCTGCTGCTGCGCTCAGGAATTGTAAAATGCGAAAATCCGGACATATTGGAGCATACTGAGGTTTATGCGGACTCGGCAGAGTATTTTTCGTGGGAGCGGTATTTTACATGGTATGTAAAAGAAATGTGTAATATCGTGGGTAAGGTTTACCATAAGAGCAAGATAAGCCAATGGTGCATTACAGATATCAATATGAGAAAGATGAGAAAAGCATTGCCTCCAGGCATGCTTCTGGACGAATAATGCTGGCAGCAAATATTTTTGAAAGGAGAACGATCATAAATGGAAGACAAAGTGAAAGACACAATTCAGACGGGCAGTGACAAATGGTGGAAACGTGCGGTGATCTACCAGATCTATCCGCGCAGTTTTGCGGACAGCAACGGGGACGGGATCGGTGACCTGCAGGGTATCATCGCAAAGCTGGATTATCTGGAGGATCTGGGGATCGATGCGATCTGGCTCTCTCCGGTGTGCAGGTCGCCGCAGGACGACAATGGGTATGATATCTCTGATTACCAGGATATCGATCCGATGTTTGGTACGCTGGATGACATGGAGGCGCTGATCAGGGAGGCAGGCAGACATCATATCCGCATCATCATGGATCTGGTGCTGAACCACTCCTCGGACGAGCACCGCTGGTTCCAGGAGGCAAAGAAGAGCAGGGAAAATCCGTATCATGACTACTATGTCTGGAGAGACGGCGTGGAGGGAGAAGCGCCAAATGACATGCGGGCGGCTTTCGGCGGTTCGGCGTGGGAGTGGGTCCCGGAGGTGGGGCAGTATTATTTTCACCAGTTTTCCGTGAAGCAGCCTGATCTCAACTGGGAAAATCCCAGGCTGCGCCGGGAGATCTATGATATGATCAACTGGTGGATCGACAAGGGCGTTGGCGGTTTCCGGCTGGACGTGATCGACCAGATCGCGAAGGAGCCGGACAAAAAGATCACGAACAACGGGCCGCGCCTGCATGAGTATCTGAGGGAGCTGAGCAGGGAGACTTTTCAGAAGGCGGATCTGGTCACGGTCGGGGAGGCGTGGGGCGCCACGACAGAGCTGGCGAAGCTCTACAGCAATCCGGACAACAGCGAGCTGTCCATGGTATTTCAGTTTGAGCACATTTGTCTGGATCAGATCGAAGGAAAAGAAAAGTGGGATCTGGCGCCGCTGCCGTTCATGAAGCTCAAGGAGGTGTTTGCGCGCTGGCAGACGCAGTTGTGCGGCAGGGGCTGGAACAGCCTGTTCTGGAACAATCACGATCTCCCGCGCATCGTCTCGCGGTGGGGAAACGATGGGCAGTACCGGGTGGAGTCCGCAAAAATGCTGGCGATCCTCCTGCACGGTCTGCAGGGAACGCCGTATATCTATCAGGGCGAAGAGATTGGAATGACCAACGTGCAGTTTGGCATCGAGGACTACCGCGATATCGAGACGCTGAATCTGTATCGGGAGCGTCTGGAAAAAGGGTATTCCAGGGAGGAGATCATGCGCTCTGTCTATGCGAAGAGCCGTGACAATGCGAGAACGCCGATGCAGTGGAACGATGAAGAGAACGCCGGATTCACGCAGGGGACGCCCTGGCTGAAGGTCAATCCGAACTACACGGAGATCCATGCCGCGGCACAGGTGAACGACGGGGATTCTGTTTTCGCCTGCTATAGAAAGCTGGTGCATCTGCGCAAGGAGTATCCTGTATTTGTGGACGGTGATTTTCGGCTGCTGTTGGAGGATGACGAGAATATTTTTGCATATACTAGGACGAACAAGGATTCCAGGCTTCTTGTCATATGTAATTTTTATGACAGGACGGTTCGTTTTTCGCTGGAGGAGGATATTTCGGACATGGAGCTGCTGGTCACCAATTACAGGGAGACAGGCAGTGCGGGGACGCTGCGTCCTTATGAGGCGAGAATGCTGTATTTGAAGAAGTAGGCGTTTTTGTGAAAAATAAAATACACGGATAAAAGGGGTGGAAGGATGAAGAAGCAGTATCGTATACAGGCGGAGCCGATGTGCAGAAAAGGGAATATCATACAGGGTGCGTGCTGGCGCATCAGCGTGCTGACGGCGGGGCTGGTCAGACTGGAATATTCACAGAAGGGCGTCTTTGAGGACAGGCCGACGCAGACCGTGTGGAACAGGGATCTGGGCGTGTGTGATTACAAGGTGACGGATACGGAGGATTCCCTGGAGATCATCACGGACAGGCTCCATCTCCATTATGACAAGGGGCGTTTCAGTGCGGACGGTCTTTTTATCAGGGTCGAGGGGGGATTTCTGCCGGAAGAGAACGAGTGGCACTATGGAGACAAAGCTGGGACAGACGCACGCGAGCTGCGGGGAACGACCAGGACACTCGACTGCGCGGACGGCGCGATCCCGCTTGAGGACGGGCTGGTCTCCCTGCGCGGTTATGCCGTGATGGACGACAGCAGTTCCCTGATCATCAGGGAAGACGGGTGGATTGAGGCGCGCAAGGAGCAGGAGGAGGATCTGTATTTCTGGGGTTATGGCATGGATTATCTCACCTGCATACAGGATTTCTACAGGCTGTGCGGGACGACGCCCATGGTGCCGCGCTATGCGCTCGGCAACTGGTGGAGCAGATACCACAAATATACCGAGACGAGCTATCGGGAGCTGATGGAGCACTTTGCGGCGGAGCGGATCCCCTTTTCGGTGGCGGTCATTGACATGGACTGGCATCTGGTGGACGTGGATGAGAAGTATGGAAGCGGCTGGACGGGGTATACGTGGAACCGCGATCTCTTTCCGGATCCGGCGGGATTTCTAAGGTGGCTTCACGAGCGGAATCTTCATGTCACGCTGAACGTGCACCCGGCGGACGGCGTGCGCGCTTATGAGGATATGTACGATGCCATGGGCAGGGCGCTGGGCATGAGCGACGCGGACAGGGAGAACGGACTGCCGATCGCTTTTGACGTGTCCGATGAAAAGTATATGGAGGCTTATTTTGCAGTGCTGCATCACCCGCAGGAGGCGGACGGTGTGGACTTCTGGTGGATCGACTGGCAGCAGGGAACCGAGTCAAAGCTGGAGGGGCTGGATCCGCTGTGGATGCTCAATCACTATCATTTTCTGGACAACGCGCGGGACGGGAAACGCCCCATGACATTTTCGAGATACGCGGGACCGGGAAGCCACCGCTATCCGGTCGGTTTTTCGGGAGATACGATCGTGACGTGGGAATCGCTTGATTTCCAGCCGTATTTCACGGCGTCGGCGACGAATATCGGCTATGGGATGTGGAGCCATGATATCGGCGGCCATATGCAGGGCGCAAAGGACGATGAGCTCAGCGGCAGATGGGTGCAGTATGGCGTATTTTCTCCGATCATGCGTCTGCACTCGACGAGCAGCCGGTTCAACTCCAAGGAGCCGTGGCGGTTCCGGCCGGAGATCCGCGCTGTGATGGAGGATTTTCTGAGGCTGCGCCACAGGATGATCCCGTATCTGTACGCGATGAATTACAGACAGTACGCTGAGGGAATCCCTTTGGTGCTGCCTATGTATTACGCATATCCCGGCATGGACGAAGCCTATCGGGTGCCAAACCAGTATCTGTTTGGTAGTGAACTGATGGTGGCGGCGATCACGACGCCCTGCATCAGGAGTCTGCGGATGGCGAAGGTGGATGCGTGGATCCCGGAGGGCGTGTGGTACGATATCTTTACAGGCATGTGCTATCACGGCGGCAGGCGGATGGCGCTGTACCGCGATCTTGCTTCCATTCCGGTGTTTGCGAAGGCCGGGGCTGTCATTCCCTGCCAGGAGGATTATATGGAGAGCGCGGACGAGAATCCCGCGCAGCTTCATATTTATGTATATACGGGAGCGGACGGTGTGTTTACGCTGTATGAGGATGATAACAGCACGAACGGCTATCAGCAGGGGAAATGTGTCAGGACACGTTATAGCTGGCAGGAGCTCGATGGGTGTTTCCGCATTGGCAGTGCAGACGGGGAGCTGCCGCTGATCCCTGAGCGGAGAGATTATATCATTACTTTCTGCGGCATTGAGAGCGCACAGGTCACCGCAGAAGGAAGCTTTGATGCAGATGGCAGTGGGGCAGGACGCAGCACGGCTGTACAGCCGGATGGCAATGAGGGCGGACGACAGAAATTCAGCGTTGTCATGAAGAATGTTCCTGTAAATGCGGAGACAGTCCTGTATCTGAGAGAGCGGGTGCGCGCGGGGAACGATGTGACAGACAGATGTTTCCAGATACTGGACCGCGCGGAGATCGGCTTTGACCTGAAGGAAGACGTATTCAGCGTGATCGAGGCACAGGCTGCGGACACAGATCTGCCGGGCAGTCTGCGCGCGATGGAGCTGGACAGTGATCTGTACGGTGCGCTGGCGGAAGTGATCACTGCCTGAATGGTTTCGGATCGGGTGTATCAGATAGGAGGGGTGCGGCATGGGACGATATTTGAATCCAAACAATAATAAATTCAGGAATTTTTTGAAGGAGCGATTCGTTGTTGACAAATCTCCGATCCTGAATCATATTTTAGGGAAGATCGAACAAAATAAGTGTTTCCTCTGCTGCAGTCGCCCGCGCCGTTTCGGAAAGTCGGTCACCGCGCACATGCTTGTGGCGTATTTCAGCAAGGGCGCGGATTCAAGAGCGCTCTTTGAACCGTTAAAGTGTGTGAAGGATGAGGTGTTTCTGGCGGGTCTCAATCGCTATGATACGATCTTTATGGATATCCAGGCGCAGTTTGTAAAAGCGAAGAACCGGGATGTGGATCCCAATAAGATGCTGCAGGAAAACGCAGTGAAGGAGTTAGTGAAGGCTTATCCCGGCCTGCTCCGGGGGGATGAGGATCTGTCCGAGGCGCTTGCTGTGATCAACCTGGAAACGGGAAATGAATTTGTGATCATTTTTGACGAGTGGGATTATCCGATCCGCGAGCTTGCCGAAAACAGCAGGGAGCGTCTGGACTATATAGAATTTCTGCGCATGATGTTTAAAAATGCCGACGCGCAGGATTATGTCCGCCTGGCGTATCTGACAGGGATCCTTCCGATGGTGCGTGCAAAGGGGCAGTCCGCGGTGAATCATTTTGACGAATACACGATGACCGATGCGGGGGATATGGGGGGCGATATCGGATTTGTCGAGGCGGAGGTGGAGGCGCTCTGCAGGAGAGCCGGTGTATCGGCGGACGAGATGAAGTACTGGTATGACGGGTATGATCTGGGCGGTGTGGAAGTGTACAACCCGCTGTCTGTGGTGCGGGCGGCGGAGAGCGGAAAATTTCGGCAGTATTGGACGGAGACAGGGACGTATGAGGACATACGGAGTCTGATCGAGCAGGATTTTGACGGTCTCAGGGAAGCTGTCATTCGGATGCTCTCCGGCGACCGGATCCCGGTTAGCGTGTACGGTTGCCGAAATGATATGTATACATTCCGCGATAAGGACCAGATCATCACGACGCTGATCCATCTGGGATATTTTGCATATGACGCTGATACGCAGGAAGCGTATGTGCCCAACAAGGAGATCCGTGAAATCTTTTACCGTTATATGGAAATGAACCAGAATGATTCGCTGTCCGTCTTTTTGAATCATTCCAAAGAAGCGCTGTCAGCCGTGCTGGGAGCAGAGCAGGAGCGGGTTGCAGCGCTGGTGCAGAAGGTGCACGATGATTTTATCCCCAGCATTGAATACAATGATGAAAACTCGCTGAGCTGTACGGTCACGATCGCACTGCTTGCCTCGTTTGCGTATTATCAGCGTCCGATCCGCGAATTTCCGTGTGGTAAGGGCTTCGCGGATCTGGTCTATCTGCCGCTGCCGCAATGCCCGCAGCGGCCGGTGATCGTCGTGGAACTGAAATGGAACCAGAGCGCTGACACGGCGATCGCCCAGATCAGGGAAAAGCGGTACCCCGATTCGCTGCGTGATTATTACGGCGAGATCCTGCTGGTGGGGATCAGTTATGAGAAGAAGACGAAAGAACATACTTGCGTGATCAGTCAGATTGAGAAATAAGGGAGAAGGCATACTCCTTCTCTGCGATCAGCAGGTATTGCAGGAGCGGGTGGAGCTGTCCGTCCTCGATCAGGCTGACTTCCAGCAGGTAATCAGAGCTCTGCCAGATGCGCTTCATATAAAAGGTGTAGACCTTCTGGTCAAATGCCTGAAACCAGAGCTGAACGAGGGTTGCTTCAAACATTTCCGTATCGTCCACGACAGTACCCGGACTGTGCGGATCGTAATCTGCGCGGTCTAAGCTCGTGAAGCATGGGAAATAGAGCCATGTCGGGTGTACATAGGAATCAAATTCCTTGTACAGATCAATGGTCAGACCAAGTACCGAGTTCAGGCTGCTTGGATACCAGATCGATTTTCGGATGCATTCCACACTGCCGTCATTGTCTAGATCCACGATACGGCTGCACTGTTCATCGTATTGATCGCAGGAAAACGCATCGAGCGGGAAGGTTACGCCTGCTTCTGCATAAGGTATTTCGGCGTTGCCGTCGATCAGTTGGTAATCATCGTTGGAGACTGTTTTGACTTCCACGTCCCTTCTGATCGTGTCGATGTAGTCCGTCAGTGACTGTTCCAGACGGGGATCCATTTCCTCATTGCGGTAGGTTTCGATCCATTGCTTTTTGTCTTCCTTGTTTTCCAGGTTCAGGCTGTAAAGCTGCAGGGTGTTGTCTGTATCTGCGGCTGCGATGTAAAATCCGTTTGTCTCCCCAGTGTAAAAATTGTAATCGCGGGCAACAAAATAGTAAGCATTGTCGTATTCCAGCAGTTTTGCAGATCCGCGCAGCATCGGGGCGGTGAGCAGAAGTTCTGGATCCCCGTCTTCTGGCAGCCGCCAGATATCCATGTCTGCAAATCCTGCAGTACCGCCGGAGTCGCAATACAGCGCCAATTCCTCATTGCCGTCGCGGTCCATGTCCGCCAGATAGGCGCATGTGATGATCTCCCAGGCGTAATAATCGTTAAATACTTCGCCGAGGTATGTCTGTACCTCTTCTTCTGTCAGCAGGTTTGCCGTAGCCTCATAGGCGGAGAGGGATTCTATGTCGCTGGCATGTGAATACCGCTGTGCGCCTGCCAGCACTTCTTTGAGAAGAGCCCAAAGTCCCTCTGGCAGTACGGAAGTCTCAGGCGCAGGACCGATCAGCCGGTTTTCCTGATATTGGATCAGTTGTTTCCGGCGCAGTGTCTGAAACGCTTCCCCTTCGCCTTCTGCGAGATTGAGGACACGCGCCTGAAAAATGTCCGATTCGCGCGCCTGCCCGGCAGTGTCTGCAAGTGCGGTCGTTACAGTCAGCCTGCGTGTCTCTAAGCGGGCGCAGGCAGTGGTCTCTCCATCGGAGGTGACAAGGTCGCTGTACAGGACAAATTCCTCACTGCCGCGCAGCCGCAGCAGGCGGAAGGTCACGATTTTTTCCCCGATCTGTTTAAACCACAGTTGCTGTATGACACTGTCCTGTGGCAAGGCGTCATGAAAAGTGTCCAGCAGATCGGATTCTGCCGTGATCTGTCCTGCTGCGTTATCTGTCTGGTAAAGGGTTGCGGAGAGCTCCTTCGTGCTGTCGATCGAACGGTAAAGAATATTGATAGTACCGTCGTTGTCATGATCGATCTTGCCATAGCCACAGTCATAATGCGTGATCTGATCCAGCGGACGAACCAGATCCCAGTCCCGCGAATCCCACTCGAGCGCCTCGTCCCCCTCGTAAAGTTCGGATTGGTTTTGATGCGCGATCCGCATGAGTGAAAACTGCTTGTCGTCTAAATACTTTTTCAGTTCCGGATAATAGGGATAATCCGCATCGTGCTCTGTTACCGTGGACTGAATGCCGGTATATATCAAAATGGGTTCGCTGTCTGCTGCCTCGCTGCTGCCGTCTGTGGCCGTCTCTGCTGTTTCGGACAGCGAGTCAGGCGGTGTTGTTGTGCAGGCGGAGGCAGTTTCGGGGAGCGTTTCCTGCTGTGGAACGTCGGACTGACATGCCGCCAGCGAGATCGTAAGTACGATTGGCAGTATTGTTAGGCTCTTCCCTATTCGATTCCAGTTCCATTTGCACATATTCTGTTGCCTCCTCATTCAAATACG
Source organism: Lachnospiraceae bacterium (assembly GCA_021770755.1). Taxonomy (GTDB): domain Bacteria; phylum Bacillota; class Clostridia; order Lachnospirales; family Lachnospiraceae; genus COE1. The sequence continues at coordinate 32,566 of JAETQI010000033.1, read as the reverse complement.
CTCTAGAGCGTGGAATCCATGATCTCAGCCAGATCGCCATAGCCCGCATTTTGCAGAAGCTGACGGATGCCGTCGAGAACTTCTTCCCTGGAATAACCATGCTGCAGCAGGAAGTCGTCCTCTTTCTCACCAAGATACTGGTAAAAGAGGGCTGCTGCTGCGACCTCGTTGACCTGGGTATAGTCAATCCCGTCCAATAAAATGTTCTCAGCCTCATTGATGAGCCCCTGATCGACCATCTCCTCAAATGCAGTCAGTTTCTTGCCGGAAACCTCGTATTTGTTTTCATCCGTCTGCTTGACAGAGATAAATTTTTTCCCGAAGAGCATTGAAAATAATACGCGGATCATCTCCTTGATCGCTCTCATGATATAGTCCTTTTCGTCCTCAAAGTTCATTGCTGTATCCCTCCTGCTACGATACCATGAAAAACATGTTATTTATTTGAAACAATGGTAAACTCTTCCGGCAGCTTCTCGGTCGTCCATGATGGGTGTTCGTCAAATCGAGTGAGTGTAAAACCGTTTCCGATCACGGAGCTGATGATGTATTTCCGCTAGCGGTAATTGGGTATCTGTTCCCGGATCGATCGTTCATAAAAGCGGGCGTGTGCCGTGTGCCCGTGTGCTTCACCCAACCTGCCCGAAACATCTTCTCGCAATATCAGGCAAAAAACTGTTCTTAACAGAGTTCACATTTGTCACCACACATTTGAAAAGATGACACTAAAATTATACTTTAACTGTATGGTTTTTTCAATTGGAGTTGTTAAAAAATCTCCAGTTCCGCGCACATCCTGTGCACCGTATAGCGGTATACCACGTAGTAGACCACACTGATCAGAAGCAGGATCACCAGACAGGCGCCCAGTCCGCCAAGCTCGCCGGAAACAAGCCGTCCGTCATTTCCGAGCATGATCAGGATATACAGGAAATACATGGCGCCCATGCCGACCAGCGAAGGGATCCTGAACACATTGCCCGCCTGACTGCGCACTTCGCGTTTGAGGAACGCGGGGGAGGCGCCCAGACGCCGCAGATCGTCAAAGACATAGCGGTTGTTCAAGGTGATGGTCATGCACCGCGTGTAGCTGATGATCAGCGCGGCGAGCGTGCAGATGATGGAGATGAACAGGAACATCATCAGGTATACGGCGAAGGTGCGCAGGAAATCATTCTGGTCCATGATGCGCATCTTTGGCATATAAGCCCAGTAAAGGCGGAAGTTACTCGCATCGCAGTCATCGTAATCCAGCCGGGTCATCTGATCGGTGTCCCCCCAATAAACTTCGCCCGCTTCGTCTGCGACGATCTTTAATACTCTGTCGTAGTAATGACCGTATTCGCACTCTGGACCAAACGATGAGACCAGCATATGGAAGAAATCCTGTGCAAAGCTGTAGCTGTCCCTGCCGTCGACATTGAACAGGCACATCGTTCCCTGCCACTCCGGCGTGATGCCGCGTGCGATCGCCTCGTAGTCCGCGTCGTCGAGAATATAGTATCCGGGGGCGCCTGCGAGAAGGTCAAAGTGCGTATAACCAGCAAACTGGACGGGAACAGTATCCCGTGTGACCATATTGGTCATGAAAGTGATCTGGGTCGAATAGAGATAAATGTCCGCCTCGTCCATAGTTGATATAATACGGTATTCTCCGGGATCGACGCTGAGGGATAGCCCGGTGAGCGCGGCAAAGCCGGATTCCGAAAGAACATTGACACTTTCTGCCAGATCAGCGTGCTCGCTGTGAAATGCCCTGCCTTCCTCGATCCTCACAATTCCGTCGCTGCCGAGCGTCAGGTAGGGACAGCTTCTGAAATCGCTGATGGAGAGCCCGTATTCTGATGCAAGCGCCCCGATCTCGTCCCGTCCGGGGATCGTCTGATCCATGCGGTAGTGATAATAGTAGTCAAAAGGGCGCGCATGGACTCCCATGATATGTCCTACCGCCATCATGGGGAGATAAAAGATCGCAAAGGCAGCGCCTGCGATCAATACGGTGCTGACGAGCAGGTTGTTGACGGTCTGTTTTCCCTGAAACTTCATCATGCTCCGCGCGATGATATTGCGGTAAGGATTCTTCCTGTGCGGGCGCCAACCGTGGACGACAGTGTGCAGCATCACCATATAGAGTCCCACAAAGACGGGTGCATAGAAGAGATTGAGCAGGGCAGTCGGATACCTGCTGAACAGGTTCATGTAGATGTTGGGTGCCTCAAATCCGCAGACAGCGCCCACGAGGATCAGGATTAGGCCGACAGGCCCGCACCATCTGCCGAGCTTCTTTACAGGCTCATTTTTGTGTTCCTCATGAATGATATCGATGATGTTGGTCCTTTTCAGATAGCGGAAGGCGGTCACACAGGAGAAAGCGACCACGATCACGAAGAAAACAGCCGACAGGCACAGACATTTCAGATCCAGCCGCAGATGCATCTCCGCGCTGTCCACGATCAGCAGCCGGAAGCCGCCCCACAACAGATACACGAAAGGAAGACCGGCGATGATGCCAAGCAGCGAGGAAGCGCCGCTTAGCAGGATCACTTCCCGGAATAAGCCGGGGGCAAGGCGCTTTCTGGAAGCGCCGAGCGCCATGAGCGTGCCGAGCTGTCTCGATTTCTTGCGGAAGAACAGGTTGGACGCGTAGATCGTGAACACGACGCAGCCAAAGAGCGCCAGCACAAAGATCGCGACCATCTGCTTGCGGCTGTCGCCGCCCTCGGGCAGTACGAGGAGCACTGTCGGCGAGAACATCATGGCAGAGTAGGCAGTGATCAGCAGGAGCGACACGAAGTTGCAGAACAGGTAGAGGGCAGACTGCTTCCGGTCTGCACTGCGCAGTTTTTTTTCTAATTGATTCATTGTCATCATGATAATATCCTCTTTTAATATTTTTTTAATATCACAATTATTCAGATCCTTATTTGTTCAACAGAAGAACGCTGCACTTGCGTTCTTCAAATGTGTAACTTAGAACTTCTTGGCTTTGCGTCCAATGGCGCAAAGTCTTTAGAAGTTCTTTACACATTGCTCATCTCCTTGATCGCCGTGAGCAGCCGGTCCTGGAAAGCGCCCTGGCTCTCCTTTCTGTCGTCCTGCTTTTTCAGCGTGTTATAGACCGTGCCGTCTTTTAACAGGATCACGCGGTCGCAGAACGATGCGGCGAAGCTGTCGTGCGTCACCATGAAGATCGTGGCGCCAAGCTGCTGTCTGGCATTCTCAAACGCCTCGATGACTGTGCGGCTCGACTTGCTGTCGAGGTTGCCCGTCGGCTCGTCGGCAAGAATGATCAGCGGCTTGTTGATGAGGCTTCTTGCCACCGCTGTCCGCTGGCGCTCGCCGCCGGAGATCTCGGCGGGGTATTTGTCGGTGATGTGGGCGATGCCAAACAGGGAGAGCAGGGAGTCCGCAAGCTGCTCGGCTTCCGGTTCCACCCTGTCTTTGATTATGCGCGGAACGAGGACATTTTCCCGCACGGTCAGCCCGTCGAGCAGCATGAAGTCCTGAAAGACAAACCCCAGCTTTTCATTGCGGATCTTAGCCAGGGCGTCCTCCTCCAGCCCCTTAAGGTTCTGGCCGCCCAGCGAGATCGTCCCCTCCTCAAACGGGATATAGCAGGAGATGCAGTTGAGCAGCGTGCTCTTGCCGGAACCGGAAGGCCCCATCACAGCGACAAACTCCTGATTGGCGACGGACAGATCGATGCCCTTTAGCACAGAGTAGGATTTGTTTCCGGACTGATAAGATTTGCGCAGATTCTTGACATATAACATAAGTAAACCTCCATTCTGATCATTTATGATTATGAAATAAATATACCACGATCAAAAAACGCTGGAATTCACCATGTAATCTTTGGCGCCTTCGATGTAAAGTTCTGCAGCCGTGTGAAGATCATGTAAAGTTTTGCAGGGATAATGTAATAAAGTGCAAAACGTTTCTGACACAGAATCGGAAAAAGTGGTACAATAATGGTGTTGCATCTGTGATTGCGACACAAAAAAGACGAGGAAGGGTGGAAGTGATGCTGCGCATAGCGATCTGTGACGATTCAGCCGACGCGAGGGATTCACTGCGTCTGCAGCTTGAAAAGATATTGATGGAAGAAACCGAGGAGATCGTGTATGAGTTCTCGACCGGGGCGGGGGCGGTCCGCTGGCTGGAACACCACCCCGGGGAGATCGACCTGCTGTTTCTCGACGTGGAGATGACAGGGGTCAGCGGAATGGCGGCGGCGGAGGCGATCCGCAGATTTGACACAGGGCTTATCATTGTCTTTGTGACCGGGTATGCCGACTATGTCTTTGACGGATACAAGGTCAACGCTCTGGATTATATCATAAAGCCCGCGGGCGCGGAACGGCTTCTGGAGGTGCTCAGGCGTGTGCGGGTACAATTGGCTCAGAAGAAAAAGGAAATGTACCTGATGAAAAATGCGGAGGGGACATTTCGCTTTCCCATCAGCGCGATCGACTACTTTTACAGCGACAGGCGGAAAGTCGTCTGTGTGTGCGGCGGGAAGGAGTATCCTTTTTATGCGAAGCTTGACGCGGTCGAGCAGGAGCTTTCGGGCAGGTTTGTCCGGATCCACCAGCGATATCTCGTAAATCCGCAGCAGATCACACGGATCGGGACAGACCGCGTCGCAGTCGCAGATAAGGAGCTTCCGATCAGCAGGGCTTTGAAGGAAGAGGCGGTGAAGAGCCTTGCCAGGGCGATGTTGATGTAATGGAGGCAGATCAGTATGTTTCGTATTTTTATATTATTGGCAGAGGCAGGTGTGGGAGGGATCTTCTACGCGCTGGTTTCCTGTCTGATCGAGATCCGGAAAGCGTGGTGGCGGCGTCTGCTCCTGCTGACGGGCTGTGCTTTGCTGGTTTTTATGGTCATCTTTACGGGAGATCCGGACAATCTGCCGCCGACGCTGCTGCTTTTTCTGGCTGGTGTGTGGATCGCGTGCCGCGGTTCGCGGCTGAAGCGCCTGACAGTCGGAGTGATGCTTGCCAGCGTTATGGTTGCGCTGAATGCTTTGTTTGACAACTGCTTCTGGCATTTTTTACATGCTCTGATGGAGGATTATACGCTGTATTACTTTGGATACCGTACATTGATGGTCGTATTGCTGTACATGGGTGTCCGCCATTATGGACCAGGACGGGATTTCGAGCTCTCACCGCAGCTTTGGGGACTGTTGCTGCTGCTGTGTATACCGCCGATGGGAATCGTGATCGCGCTGATCCTGCTCAATCAATACGGTGACGTGAACACGGAGTATATACCGATGAACACAATGCTGTTTCTGGTGGCTGTGGTCTCCTTCGTGGGAAATCTGTGTGCGATGCTCACGCTCAGCCGGCAGCAGAAGCTGGAACGGGAAAATGCGCTGGTGCAGCATAACAGGAAGTATTATGAGGCGATGGAGCAGCAGCAGTTCGAGATCCGCAGGATCCGGCATGACCTTGCCAATCACCTGCAGGCGCTGCTGTCTCTCCCGGCGGAGGAAAAGGACAGCTATATCCGGAAAATGATCGAGAATCCTGCATTTGAGCGGGTGCTGTCCTACTCGGGCGACGCCACGGTGAACGCCGTGCTGACGGCAAAGGAGAGCGTGATGCGCCAGCGGGGGATTGCTTTTTATGCGAAAGTGGACATTCCGGGAGAGCTTCCTTTTGAAAAACCCGATCTCTGCGCGCTGTTTGCCAACGCGCTCGACAATGCGATCGAGGCGTGTGCGGTGCTTGATGCGGGCAGCAGGCAGATCGAACTGAGTGCGCGCGCTGCGAAAGGGATCCTGGCGGTCGAGGTCCGCAATCCTTTTGGGGGACAGCTTTCAGGCGGCCTGCCAAAGACGACAAAGCAGGACGCCGCCAATCACGGATACGGGCTGCGCAGCATACAGGAGATCGCAAAAAAATACGGCGGCAGTATGGAGATCAGGCAGGAGGAGGGGGTGTTCTGCCTGTTCTGCTTCATGCCGGAGAGATTTTAAGTAGCTGGGGGATAAAAAACGATGCAGCGTGCGCCGCGTCTGACCTTTGGATTTTATCCCGCTTCCGTTTTGAGTGACTTAAGAATTATAATTACCATATCATACATGAACTTACCCTTTTTATCAATTCCCAAAGTACTGCGAAACAGTTATTATTTTTTTATGCACACGGGCACCCAGAGGAAGATTGTCAGCATGCGCTGACGGGTGCCCGGCGCACGAGTAGCGGAGAAGGATACAGGATGGCATGGGAAGAGGTTGTTTCTAAGGAACTGTGAAAGGAAGGGTTTTGAGTGATGGAGAGTCAGAAATTTTCAAACGGAGTCGGTCTGGACAGGGTTCAGGTCACAGATGCTTTCTGGAAAAGGGAGATCGGGCTGGTGCGCGACACCGTGATCCCGTATCAGTGGGAGGCGCTCAATGACAGGGTGGCGGACGCACAGCCCAGTTATTGTATGCATAATTTCAAGGTGGCAGGTGCGATCAACCAGAAGCGCGCGCAGCAGGCAGACTATGTACAGCCGGTCTACACGACGAACGGTTTCTGTGTCTGGCCGGAAGATCCGAAGATGCCGGAGCAGAAGTTTTATGGCTTTGTATTTCAGGACAGTGATTTTGCGAAATGGATCGAGGCGGTGGCGTATATCCTGCATCAGTATCCGGATCCGGAACTGGAGGCAGTTGCCGACGAGGCGATCGAGACCGTGTGCCGCGCCCAGCAGCCAGACGGATATCTGGATACCTTTTATATCATCAATGATATTAGCAAACGCTTCACAAACCTGCGCGACCACCATGAGCTGTACTGTCTGGGACATCTGATCGAGGGGGCGGTCGCGTATTACCAGGCTACAGGCAAGAACAGGCTGCTGAATGCAGCGTGCCGGTATGCGGACTGTGTTGCGGCGCACATCGGTCCGGAGGAAGGAAAACTGCATGGATATCCGGGACATGAGATCGCGGAGATGGCACTGGCAAAGCTGTATGAGGTCACGGGGGAGGAGAAATACCGCGGGCTGGGATTGTATTTTGTCAATGAGAGAGGTAAAAAACCGTACTATTTTGATACAGAGCATCCTGTGAATGCGGATCAGCAGGAGGAGCTGCGCTATCAGTATCATCAGGCGCATCTGCCAGTGCGGGAACAGTCCGAGGCGATGGGACATGCGGTGAGGGCTGTCTATCTCTACTCGGGAATGGCGGATTTTGCAAGGCTGACTGAAGACGATGCGCTGCGGGCAGCCTGCGAACGGCTCTGGGACGATATCACACAGACGAAGATGTACATTACCGGCGGGATCGGCGGTACGCATATGGGCGAGGCATTTTCCTTTGCCTACGATCTGCCAAATGACACGGCGTACGCGGAGACGTGCGCGTCCATCGGAATGATCTTCTTTGCGCAGAGAATGTTGAGAATGCGTTCTGATTCAAAGTATGCGGACGTCATGGAGCGCGAGCTCTACAACATCGTCCTGGGCGGCATGGGACTTGAGGGAACCAGCTTTTTCTATGTGAATCCGCTGGAAGTGCTTCCGGAGGCGTGCCATAAGGACAGCCGCAAGGAGCATGTGAAACCGGTTCGGCAGAAATGGTTCGGCTGCGCCTGCTGCCCTCCGAATCTCGCAAGGCTGATCAGCTCGATCGGATCGTACGCGTTCACCGAGACATCGGACACAGTATTTGTGCATCTGTATATGGGGATCCAGATGGAGAAGCAGTTGCAGTCCGGCACAGTGAAGATGGATATCCAGTCTGGTTTTCCATGGAACGGAAATGTCCGTATCAGGATCGAATGTGAGACGGCAGAGACTTTTACGGTCGCACTGCGCATACCGGACTGGTGTTCACATTACAAAGTTACAGGTATCGACGATGCCGACACTGGGGAAAAGAACGGTTATCTGTATGTTACGAAAGTGTGGAGAACAGATACCATACAGATCGAATTTCCAATGGAGGTACAGGTGGTCGAGGCGGATCCCAGAGTGCGCGAGACGATCGGAAAGGCGGCTGTACAGCGGGGGCCGGTCGTTTACTGTCTGGAGGAGGCGGACAATGGCAAGGATCTGCACCTTTTGAAAATGGACGGGAATGCGCTGTTTGAGACAGAGGAGAGACAGATTGCCGGGGAATCGGTGACTGTGGTCAGGGCGCAGGGGTGGCGCCGGCAAAAAGTGCAGGATCAGAAGCTGTACTTTGCCCATACGAAGACAGCATACGAGCTTGTAACCATGACATGGATTCCCTATTACGCGTGGGCAAACAGAGGAGAGGGAGAAATGCAGGTCTGGACGCGGATCTGACAGAAAAGCCTCATCGATTTTCCCGCAGCTCCTTACATTGCGGCATGACTTGTGGTATAGTGGTATAGATAGAAACAGTTCATGCAGGATATGGAGGGGTATGATGGATTATAAGTTTGAACTGTCTGCGCAGCGCAGGATCGTGGAGGCAAATTACAATACATATGTCAATCCCATTCTGCACCCGAACCGTGTCATGCGGCAGCACGACTTTCTGTACATACTGGATGGAGACTGGGAGATCACACTGGAAAACGGCGCTGACAGTGAGACCTATCCGATCCAAAAGGGTGATCTGGTCATTCTGCCCGCGCAGGTGCATCATTATGGGACACGGCTGTGCAGCCCTAATTCACGCAACATGTATCTGCATGTGGAAGCTGTGCCGGGCGATCATGCAGCAGAGGCTGCGGAGGACGGGACAGATGAAGATTTTGTTGTTCTGCCGACAGTCATTCACTGCAGCAGCCCTATTGAGATCAGCAGATATTTCTCAGAGATGATCGCAGTCTACTGGCGGGAAGCGATACACAGGCCAAACAGGCTTTCGTGTCTGTTTGACCTGCTGCTGTGTGAGATCAGCGAGCAGGAATCGGCAGCAGCGGTCAACACGCAGTACTGTGTTTTTGTCAACGGGATCGCACGGTTTTTGCGGTCAAATCCTGAAATATTTTATTCGGTGTCGGATATCGCCCGGAAGTTTAACGTCAGTGAGAAAACCCTGAATAAACGGTTTAAGATTGTATATCATAAGACCTTTTACGCATGGCAGATGGAGCAGAAGCTGGATATGGTGTACCAGGCCCTGCAGAATAATGCGGAGATCACACTGCGCGAGACCGCTGTCAACTTTGGATTTTATGATGAGTTCCATCTCAGCCGCGCATTCAAAAAGAAGTTCGGCGTGGCACCGAAGTATGTGCGGTAGGAGATGTACTATAGGATATAAAGATCTGATTGCTGCATACCGGCAGCCTGCAGCGTGAACGCACAGGCTGCCGGCTGCTGTTATGCGTTCTGATCAGATCGCAGCCGGGCAATCTCTGCCCGCAGTTTTTCAATCTCCAAATCTTTTTGCGCCAGCATATCACTGGATTGCGCCAATTCATTCTTCGACTGCGCCAATTCATTCTTCGACCGAGTCAATTCATTGTTGACCTGCGTCAGCATATCACTGGATTGCGCCAATTCATTCTTCGACTGCGCTAATTCATTCTTCGACTGTGCCAATTCATTCTTCGACCGAGCCAGCTCATTCTTTGACCTATCCAGCTCCGCCTTCGATCGAGCCAATTCCTCTTTCGCACTATCAATCTCATCCTCAAATGTTCTGAGAACATTGTAGTATTCTTCGCGGTTACGACAGCGTTCCCGGACATTAAAATCAGCATTGAGATCAAACAGGGTATTCGATGCTTCCTGCAGATATTCATTATCTGTTGCGATCATTTTAATCTCCTCCCATGTAGTTGCTTTGAATAGACGAGCCCAGTAGTCGAGTTTCCACGCCCTGTCCTCGTCAGTTGCCAGATCTGCCTGATTTAAATCTAACACATTCAGGGCGAATTTTCCACTATAAACGTGATGATTTTTTTCATCCATCAATTTGTTGCACGAATAGAAGGATGGGTGATCTGGAAATAAAGTAAAGTCCAGGATGCTGATGTGTACGGCAGGTCTGACAGCGATGTACTTGTCACCGTGGGAGAGATTGTCAAATATACGGCACAGGTAGCTGATGGATCGCTCCGGCCAGTCGTGCAGATTGGCTACCTGCATTTCTATGTTGATGACCGCGTTTCCATTCAGCTCAACGCGCACGTCGAGGCGGAATTCCTTGTCAGGGCATGCCTCCCCCACGACGATCGGGTTGGTGATCACGACAGAGCGGATCTGTTCCGGCGGGATACGGAGCAGCGCGCTCAGCAGTCCTTTTAGTGCCTTGTTACTCTTCTGGCACAGAGAGCGGAACATATAGTCGTTGGTCAGCGGGTAATCAAAAGGGCCAGAAGCATTTTGAAGCTCCGGCAGAAAAGATGTGTTGTTCTTCATGTAGTATTCTCCTGTATGTATTGATATTCAGACGTCTGTATCTGCGATTATATACTGGCGGTCGAAAAGACTGACCGTTCAGTATAATGTGATGCGCACAGCCGCATAAGGAAATATGCCACTTCGTGGCTGCGGCTGGCGCGATACTCACGGCAGATTTCATCTGTCGTGAGTATAACACAAAAAAACAGAAATATTGCCCAAATGTAAAAAATAGCACAACATTAATTTGGAATTTGGGTCGATTCATAAAAAAGACAGCATTGGAAAAAATGAGAGAAAAGGGCAGCGTGAAAGTGAGGCAGAAACAGCATTGAAAAAACGTAGGATCCATGAATGGAAAATAATCGGAACCGCATCATTGATCATCATTCTGGCAGCAGGCAGTTTATGGTATTTTTTGATACGCCCTGATCGTCAGAAGATGCGTCCGGACAGCGCAGATACAGAAATGTCCCCATACGGAAGCGGCAATGCCGTCACAGCAACAGGAGTGACGGGGGTGGGAGCCGATACCGTAAATTTTGCCATTGATTTTCTGGAGGATAGCAGCCTCTGTGTGGAGGACATATACCTCTTGCCAGGAGATACAGTGGAAGCAGGAGAGCCTTATATCAGGTTTACGGACGACAGCATCAACAAAGCGCGCGCGGAGCTGGAGCGGACCGTGCAGGATACGGAGTCTGCCTATCGGAGCAGGGTGATCTCGAGCGGGGAGGACAAGATACAGGCAAAATATGTATGGGATACGGCAGCGCTCGAGGCGGAGTATGCGCCGCAGGTTTATCAGGATACACTGACACAGCTCGAAATGCAGCTTATCAGGGCAGAGAAAGACTGCGAACAGGCGCAGGCGGCGTACAATGCGTATTACCTTGCGGTAGAGAACGATACGTTTTACGAGGACTATCAGGTTGGAAAGCTGAAAAAAGCCTACGAGGAGGCATATGACCTATGTACGCAGCGCAGCAGATATTACGGGGTGACACAGGAGGAGCTTGCGCAGATGTCCGGGAGCGGGGACAAGCCGCGCGCGGGGCAGAACGACCGCCAGTGGATCCTCGGGGCGATCGCTCTGCTGCAGGAGGAAGCCGCAGAGGCAAAACAGGAGTACGAAGAGGCGAAACAGGCGTATCAGTGCGAGATCGAGGGAGCCGGGTTGAAACTCCAGAAATTGCTCAATCAGTCTGAGCAGGCACAGCAGCGCCTTGCGGATGCACAGATCGAGCGGCAGAAGGGCAGTTTTCGGGCAAAGACGTTGTGCGAGCTGACCGTGGCGAAGGGGCAGACAGCAAAAAATGACTATGATATCGCCCTGATCAGCCTTGCCGATGAGCTGGAGCGGCTGAAAGATGCAAGGGATAAGGCAGTTAGAAATAAGGAAGTGTTTGAGGAAGTGCTCGGGGATGGATGCCTGTATACAGAGCGGTCTGGGACGATCGTAGACATTTGCGCGGAGAAAGGACAGGAGATCGCGGGCGGCGATCCGATCCTGACATACGGCACGGAGGAACTGTTCGTATCCACGATCGTACCAAAGAACAACGCGGAAAAGCTTTCTGCAGGGGAAGCAGCGAGCGTGGTGATCCAGGACAGCGAAAACTATGATGGGATCATCACAGCAATCCTGCCGGAAACAGGCTCCGGTGTCACAGCACCGGTGTGCAGTACAGTGATCGTGACCCTCGTGGGCGATGTCAGTGCGGTCGGTGCCGGTCAGACTGTCTCGGTCGTTTTGGGGGAGGACGGGCAGGATGATAGTGTCCAGTGCAGTGCTGATGGATATGAGACAGCCGGACGCAGGGCAGCGTACCCGATGTATGATTTGGCGCGCTGTGAACTGTACATGCCGGCAGAAGCAGAGGGCACGCCGGCAGAAACGCTGCAGATTGCAGAGATCTATGTGGAAGCGGGGCAGCATATCAGCGAAGGAGACAGTGTGTGCCGTTTTACGCAGGATAGTGTGGAAAGTGTCAGAAAGGCGCTTACCCGTGCGCAGTCTGACGCGCACAAGGCGCTGATGAAGGCACAGGGAGACTATCATATCGATGTGCTGACGGCAGGGCTCTCCCACAATGAAGCCATGCTCGACAAAGCGTTGTCACAGACAGTGTACGACAACACGATCGCAGGACTAAACAGCGGCAGGGTAGCAAAACTCCTCGAGATCGAAACGCTTTTATCAGAGATCTATCAGCTCCAGACGATACTGACAGATGACGGCTATCAGAGACAAAGGGCGGAGCTTGCGCAGGCGTACGACAGGGCAAGGCAGCAGATGGAGAACGCAAAGGAGCGTTTCGTGACCAGTCAGGTCGATGCCGCTCAGGCATTTCAGACGGCGCGGGAGGCGTACGAAGCATTTTTGAATCAATTTGAAGATTCCAGCCGGCAGATCACGGATAAGGTGGAACAAATATATGCGATACAGGAAGAGATCCTGCAGGACCAGCAGTTTCTGGAACGCGAGCTGATGGCGGCGGAACAGGCGCGCAGCAAAGCCGAGACAGAGGGGGAGACCGCAGACGCCAGATACGAAAGCCTTGTAAAAATAAAGGAAAAAGCAGTGCAAAGCGCACAGGATGAGCTGGAACAGGCGGTGCGCAGGCTCGATGATTTTAACCGGTTTGTGGGAGACGGTACGATCCATGCCGCGGGGAGCGGGCTGGTGACAACCGTGGGATACAGGGAAGGCGACCGGCTGGACGATGTGGAAAAACTGTTGTCATATGTGGCAGATGACGACAGTATGATCCGTGAAGACGGGAAAGAGGATACACAATGAAACGATCACAGTTAATGATGACAGTTGCGTCTGTTGCGGGTATAGGCGTACTGATCTTTGCAATGCTGTTTTGCATCATCAGAAATAATGTCAGGGACGACAGTGCGGGCGATGCGCTATACCGCGAAGCCGCAGCAGAATACGGCGTACTGACCATTGGAGTTACAAAGACGGCGACCTTGTCGGTCGGGTCGGCAAAGCAGACTTTTGATCTGGATCTCAATGCGCTGGGTGTGGATGATCTGGCTGATGAACCGGCTGTATCACTGCAGGTTGAGGAGGTGCTTGTCAGCGCGGGACAGCAGGTGCGAAAAGGGACTGCACTCTTTCGCGTAACGGCGGACAGCGCACTTCGTGCAAGGCGTGCACTGCAGCAAAAGATACTCGAGACGAACAGGGAATGTGAACTGCTGGAGGCAAGGCAGAAGGAGCTGCGCCTGCAGGCAGCACAGGGCTATGACAGCGAGGTGATGGACGGAAAATATGCGGGCGTAGTCTACAGCAGCAGGTGTGACGTGCTTCAGAAAAGGGCGGATGAGGCAAAGGAAGCAGTCGACTGCAGACAGGAACAGGTTAACGAGAACCTGCTGGAGCTGACGCGGCTGCAGCAGGAGCTGGAAAAAGCGCAAAAATATCTGCGGGATGCGCAGACTGCAGTGGACGAAAACTACAGTGAACGCTACAGGAATGCATATTATTATACGGTATATGAAAACACGAGGGAGACGGCACAAAACATGGTGGAACAGCTCAACGAACAGATCGAAGTCCTCACGAAAGAAAATGAGTCGCTCTTGTACGAGGTCGACCAGGCGGTGCGCACCTATCATCAGACCATACAGGATCTGGAGCGGGAGAAGCTGACAGCGAAGATGGAGCGCGACACCAGGATCTATACGTCTGAAATGGCGCCGGAACGGTACGACATCCAGACAGTCAGCCTCGACAGCGCGATGCAGGAGGCGAAGGAGCGCTACCAGACTGCCCTGAACAATATCCGTGCATTCGATGCCTATATCGTGCAAAACCGTGTGCTCTCGGGACGAAGCGGCATCCTGTCGGATATCGCGGTGGAAGCGGGCGACATTCTGAATAAAAATGACACGCTGGTCACACTGCATGATGAAGCGGCTGTCACGATGGAGATCCCACTGTGCGGAGAAGACTACCGTGCCATAAACATGGACGAGGCAGTCAGCCTCTCTTTTCCGGAATGCGCCGGAAAAAAGTATGAAGGCAGGGTCACACAGATATCCGTTTCATCAGATACCTGTTATAACGTAACCGTGACAGTACAGGGAGACGTGTCGGCCCTCCGCGAAGGAATGACAGGGGAAGCGACCTTTTTGACGGACAAAACACAGAAAGTGCTGTATGTGCCAAAAAGCGCCGTCCTTACAGACGGCAGCCGTACGTATGTCAGAGTGCGCGATCACAAAGGAAGGATCTTTGAAAAAAATGTAACGACAGGCTTTTCGGATGGGATCCATATAGAGATCACAGAGGGGCTTTTTGAGGGAGACACGGTTCTTGTGGCAGTTTCTTAACTTTTTACGGAAAGTGTGCTATAATTTTAGATATTCACAAGAACAGGAGAGTACAGTTATGGATCATGAAAAAGTATACGCAATGAGCTTTGAAAAAATCTACCCGTTGCTGGTGGCCAAGGCGGAAAAAAAAGGGCGGACGAAGGAAGAGGTAGACGAGATCATCTGCTGGCTGACCGGATACAGCACGCAGGAGATCGAGGGCGCTGTCGAGAGATCCGTTCCCTACGGGGATTTTTTTCGGAATGCGCCCTGTCTGAACCCGAACAGAAAACAGATCAAAGGCGTGGTATGCGGCGTGCGCGTGGAGGAGATCGAAGAGCCGCTGATGCAGGAGATCCGATATCTCGACAAGCTGGTTGACGAGCTGGCAAAAGGCAAAGCAATGGAAAAGATCCTGCGGTTTTCCTGACAGCCGATGATGGCTGAACTGTTACCATTGACAAGTACTCCCGTAATGCAGTATACTTCTCATACATGGGAGAGGTGAGCGATGGGGGGACAAAGAGAGAACGGCTGGCGCGGTTACTGGGTCACGCTGGTGATCATGGCGGTCAACATTATCGGATACATTTTGTGTACACAAATGGGCGAAGTGGTGTATAATATGGGTAGCATGAACGCGGAGAGGATTCTCGGGGACAAACAGTACTACCGGTTTGTGACTTCCATATTTTTGCATGCAGATATCGAACATATTGTCAGTAATATGATCTATCTGGTCGGACTGGGGCAGATGGTGGAACAGATCATCGGACATATCCGGTTTGTGGTGCTGTATCTGCTGTCGGGCTTTGGCGCGGGCATTTTTTCCATGCTGTATGCGGTTCTGACAGGAGACATCTACGATGCAGTCGGTGCCAGCGGCGCGATATTCGGGCTGATCGGCGCGCTGTTTATCCTTCTTGTCATCCGTGACATGGGCCGCAGGTCGCGCAGACGCTCCTGCGGGGCGGATGCCATGCCGGAACAGGTCGATATACTTGATGCTGACGGCAGAGTGGTGCCGGATGGATATGAGAGCATCTCTGTCGGGAAGATGGTATTTGTGGTGGTTTATATGATCTACTCGGGCACAAGGGCGGAGCGCGTCGACAACGCGGCACACGTGGGCGGACTTGTGTGCGGGCTCCTGATCATGGCGGTCATGAATCTGATAAAAACTAGGAGGATAAAAAGTGAAGATTAACATTTACTATGGAGGCAGAGGGCTCATCGGGGACCCGACCTTATATGTGTTAAATAAGATACAGGAGGTGCTGCGCGAGCTCAATGTCAATGTGGAGCGCTATGATCTGTACGAGTTCAAGAATAATATCGTCACACTGCCGCAGACGCTCAAGGACACAGACGGCATTATACTGGCGACGACAGTGGAGTGGTACGGCATCGGCGGCTACATGCAGCAGTTTCTGGACTCCTGCTGGCTCTACGGCGACAAGGAAAAGATCGCCAATATATACATGTGTCCTGTCGTCATGGCGACGACCTACGGGGAGCACGATGCGGTCAAGACGCTCACCGAAGCGTGGGAGATCCTCGGAGGGCGCCCCATCACCGGTATCTGCGGTTACATAGCGGAGGTTTCAGAATTAGAGCAGAGCACGGGCTATGACCGTGTGATCGAGAAGCGCACGGAGGACATGTACCGTTCCATCAACCAGAAAGTGCCGGTCTTCCCGAACAGCAATCAGGCAGTGAAGCAGAAGATCACGTTCACCCAGAGCCTGAACCTCACACCGCAGGAGGCGGAGCAGCTATCGGAGCTTGCCAGCGATGATCTGTATGTGCAGAAGCAGAAGGAGGACATACAGGAGCTTGCCAGCATGTTCAAGGATCTGATGAATGTCAAGGAGCCGGACAGTACCATGTTCCTGCAGGACTTCAAGGAACATTTCTATCCGCAGGCTGGATTCCGTGCAGTCTACAAATTCATTATGCCGGAGACGCGGCTGCCGCTGATCGTCAAAGTGAACCACACGGAGATGGAGTGCTATTACGGGGACACGGACAGCGTCGATGTCGAGATGCAGGTGCCCATGGACATCATGGAGGAGATCACAGCGGGGCACATGACCTTCCAGAAAGCGTTCATGTCGGGCGACATGAAGATGAAGGGGGATTTCAAAGTGCTGCGGACGCTGGATCTGCTGTATGTATTCACATAAAAGACGGAGGTTGATTAATATGAAGGATGAGAATTGCATTTTCTGTAAGATCGCAAACGGGGAGATCCCGTCGAGGACAGTGTATGAGGATGATGATTTCAGGGTGATCCTGGATCTGAACCCTGCCACGAAAGGCCATGCGCTGATCCTGCCAAAGGATCACTATCAGAATCTGTATCAGATCGACGACGGCACGGCGGCAAAAGTGCTCCCGCTCGCCAAAAAGATGGCTGTCATGATGACAAAAAAGCTTGGATGCGACGGGTTTAATGTGCTGCAGAACAACAATGAGATCGCGGGACAGACCGTGTTTCATTTTCATGTGCACCTGATCCCGAGATACAGCAGCGACAACCAGTCACTTGTCATGCCGCCCTGTGGTATGACGGCAGAGCAGCTCGATGCGGTAAGGGATGTGATCGTAGGATAACAAGCAGGAAAAAGCCTGAGTTCTTCACTCAGGCTTTTTCCTTACTTCATCATATGCCCTGGATGTCCTTATTGGATCTGGTCATTGGGAGAGAAGGTTTTTACAGATGTGGAATCTGATTGGCTGATCACGCTATGGTCAGCGTCATTGACATAGATCACCGTTGTCACGGCCTGTTCGGGGGGAACGCCGTTGTAGATCTGGTATCTGTTGCCGATCGTATAGAAGGACATCACAAGCATGGATTCATACATACTCATCTGACCGTCTGACAATGAGATCGTGAAGCTTGTGTAATCAGCATCGTGCGTGATCGCCGTTATATTTGGATAATAATCATCATTGTCAAGAATATCCTGAATGCTGTCGGATATATTGACAGAGATCTGATAGAGTATGCTGTCGATCTCGTCGCCCTTTAGCGAGTAGGTGACGGTTCCGTCTCCGTTGTCCGCCGCAGTACTGTCCGCCTGTACCTGCGCGATCTCATCACCTATTAATATAGAAGGGATCGTAATGTCGGCATCGGACTGCTGCGTAAGCTGCTTTTCCGACAAATCAACAGATATCTCAGGCGTCTCCGGCGCCTGCTGCGCCGGTGAACAGCCCGGACAGAGAAGGATACACAATGAAATTATCGCGCTATATCTTCGTATTTTTGTTCCATAATTTTCCATGTCCCCATCTTAGCATAAAAAGAAGAAAATGTCTACTATAAAATTTTAATTATATCATAAAAAGTAAAATAAACGGCAAAATAGTAAAGATATATATTAAAAGAAAAGTAGCAGACAATACTTTGCTATGCTAGAGTGTGTTTAAAATGCTTTCCGTCAGAACAGGATATGCAGATGATGGAAAGGATTTTTAAACACACTCTTATCTCGGGGTGAGAAATATGAATTATATAGTTCGGATGCGCAATCTTCGTGAGGATAACGACCTGACGCAGCAGGAGATCGCGACTGTGTTAGGGACATCACAGACAATGTATGCAAGGTATGAACGGGGAGCAAATGAACTGCCGATCCGGCATCTGATCGTGCTTGCAAAGTACTATGATGTCAGTACAGACTATCTTCTGGGATTGACGAACAAAAAAACAAAGTTTCCGCATAGCAAATAATTTGCAAAAAAACATTGACATGCTTATCCGTTTATTTTATACTGATTCTTAGTAAATATATTTACTAGAGCCTGAGCTGAAACTTTAGTAGATTTCAATAAGTGAAGGATGCATCCTGCTTTGATTCTGGAAAAATTGTGAGACAGATACAATTGATGATTGATGGAAAAAATATGAGAAATAGGCAAAGAGAGAAGAACAAAAGGAAGCGAAAAAAGAGCGGGGTCGAAAAAGTGCTCATGTGTCTGCTGTCGACACTGCTGGCGATCATACTCGTTTTGGGACTTGCCGGGACGATCCTGTACAAATCAGGGGAGATCGCGCTGCGGGCGTCAGTCAATGCCGCGGGGCCGACGATGGTCGTGGATCTCGAGGAAGTCACGAGGATCAAACAGGATCTTGCGCACAACGACAGCGTGGCGTGGCAGGAGGACTGGGTGGTATACGACGGGAAAGTGTATGAGTACCGGGAAGACATGCTGAATTTCCTGTTGCTGGGGATCGACCACGGCGGAAACCTGTCGACGGAGACACAATTGTCTGACTGGAAAGCAGGTCAGGCGGACACGATCTTTCTGGTGTCGCTGAACCAGACAGACCGGCAGATCAGCGTGATCGGGATTCCCAGAAATGCCATGGTAAACGTTGAGATCTTTAACAGCGAGCGGGAGCGTGTGGAGACGATCTACAATCAGATCTGCCTTCAGTACGGTTATGCAGGCGGCGGAGAGCTGGGACTTGAGAAGATGAAGGAGAGCGTGTCAGCGCTTATGCGCGGACTGCCCATACACGGGGCATGCGCGGTGAGCTTCAATGCGATCTCTGTGATCACGGACCGTCTGGGCGGCATAGAGGTCGTGGTGCCGGATGACATGACAGAGTACAACAAGGCGTTTGTGCAGGGGAGCACACAGACACTCACCGGCAAAAACGTGGTCGGTTATCTAAGATACAGACAGTACAACACGCTGGGGAGTCCGACGACGCGGCTGGAGCGACAGAAGGATTTCATGCGGGTGGCGATGGGACGCACGATGCAGGAGATCAAGGCGAACCCCGTGTTTGTGAAAGATATATACGAGTCGCTCAAGTCTTATATGAATACGGACATATCGGTGGACGAGGCAGTGTATATCGCCTCGAAGGCACTTGACTGCACACTCGGGGAGCAGTCCTTTTATCAGCTCACCGGCGTGGACAAGGCAGAGTATTTTGTCGGTGACAACGGAAAACAGGATTTTTATAATGATTATTACATTGATGAGGAAGCGCTGCAGAAGATCATGTTTGAGATCTTTTACCGTGAAGTCAAGGTGTCAGATGCTGGATGATATATAAAACGACAGCAACGATCTGGAAACCCTGGATCGTTACAGACGTTTATATATAGAAAGGGACTCCAGGAGTCTATCAATAAAAAAGGAGGAAATCAACATGAAGAAAAGGTTCATAGCGGCAGTCCTGTCACTCGTACTTACACTGTCCATGTCTTTTACAGCGATGGCAGCAAGCAGCACCACCTCGGACAACAGCAGCAGTGGAAGCAACAGCAGCCAGGAGGAGACTTCGACGCCCGCGACATTTACGCCGTCAAAGCCGGCAGTGGCAACGCCGTCCAACCCGAAGCCCGTAGCGGCAGTCGTTGCGGAGACAAAGGCAGGAGCGGCGATCAGACCGGCGGCGATCCAGGTGGCGATCGCATCACCAAACGGCACGGTCTCAGCGATCACGCTTGACAAAGTAGTCGCGACAAAGCAGCAGGAGGTTGCGCAGGCGGTTGCAAGCATCGCGGCGATCGCGGCAAACATCACGCCGACGGCAAGCGCTGCGGAGCAGACACAGGCAGCAACCCAGATCGTTGCACAGGTTTCAGCGCTGCTGACACAGGCGCCTTCACCGGTGTTCCAGCAGACAGTAGAGCAGCTTGCGGCGACAAAGGGCGCTAACATTGCCGTAAATAACTGCGGTACTGTAAAGACGGCGGCAGTCGCATCGGACGCACTTGGAAACAACATCGCATCCGCAGGCGTGGTTAGGCACGTGACAAGCGGTGCATTGATCATGCTCATGAGCGTAAATGCGGACGGCACGATCGAGTATGTCGAGGGTATCGTTGATCCAGTGACAGGCGCAGTGCTCGGTGCATTTAAGGGAG
Source organism: Lachnospiraceae bacterium (assembly GCA_021770755.1). Lineage (GTDB taxonomy): Bacteria > Bacillota > Clostridia > Lachnospirales > Lachnospiraceae > COE1. The sequence continues at coordinate 12,008 of JAETQI010000033.1, read as the reverse complement.
TACCTTCTGTGATCACAGTGCTGGTACTGGCATAATCAATATAAGGGACAGTTCCTAAGATGCTGTTAACAGGCTTATTGAAAAGCTGCATGTATATGCGTGCGGCTTTTCTGTTTATGCACAGACCCGTGCACCCTCTCTTCTTTATGCGCCGGAGCGGATCATACCGGGAAATATGGTCTATGAGCTGATCCACAACAACCGCACGATCGGCGCTGACGATAAGGAGACCGGAGAAAAAATCAAAAGCTATTATGCATCGTTTTGTCAGGGCGAGATCGTAGTCACGGATATCTGTACGGCAGAGATGACAAAAGTCGTGGAAAATACATACAGGGCAGTGAACATTGCCTTTGCCAATGAGCTGGCAAAGATATGCCGGCACGATGATATGGATGTGTATGAGATCATCCGCATCTGCAACATGCACCCGCGGGTAAACATCCTGCAGCCGGGACCCGGGGTCGGCGGACATTGTATCTCCGTGGATCCGTGGTTCCTGGTAGGGGATTATCCAAGTCTGGCAAAGGTGATCGACGAATCCATGAAGACCAATGACAGTATGCCGGATTTTGTGCTGAACAGGATCTATGAGATTATGAAAGAAAATCATATGACAGAGATCAGCCGGGTCGGGATCTACGGACTGACCTACAAAGAAAATGTGGACGACCTGAGGGAGTCCCCGACGCTGCAGATGCTCGAATCCATGGAACGCCACCTGTGCGGAAATAAGGTAAAGGTGTATGATCCCTTTGTCATGAACGATGTGGTCGAAAACCAGTACCATGATCTGGGCGCTTTCCTGCAGGAAGCGGATCTGGTGGTGATCATGGTAAAGCATGATGAGATCCGGGAAAATATGGACATGCTGCGCGGCAAGATCGTGCTGGACTGCCATAATGTCTGTAGGCTGGATGGAGTGTATCACCTGTAGTATTCTGTTTTATAGAGAAATGGCTGTAAAATATTGTTTAAGATGATTGGGAAGACTTGAAGGAGGTACTAATAATCGGAAGGATAGGATTGATAGGAAACTTTTTTGGAAATGGATTAGGAGGGCAAGCTGAAAAAACGAGGACTTTGTATGAAATTTTAAATGAGGAGTTTGGATATATAAAAAAAATAGATGTTTTTGAGAAAAAACCTCATCAAATTTTTCGACAAATATGGCTCGGATTTTGTGAATGTGATCAGATCATCGTTATTCTGTCATCACCAGGATATTTTAAAATACAGCCATTTTTGGTATTGTTAAAAAGATTAACTAATACAAAGGTTTATGAATTTGTTATTGGAGGAATACGCCAAGAGTACCTTCAGGGGAAAAAGAATCGAATTCAACGTGAACATTGTATAGAAATGATATATGTAGAAACCGCCCATATGGTTGATGAATACAAAAAGTTAGGATTAAAAAATGTTGTTTGTATTCCAAATTTTAAAAGAATTTATAATAAAGCAGATGTAAAAAATCAAGACATAAATTTGATAGAAAAAAGGATTCAAATGGAAGGGCTTCGTTTGTGTACATTTTCAAGAATCGATCGGGAGAAGGGAATTGATACGGCAATAGAAATAACAACATTAATTAAAAAAAAGACAGATATTAAGGTTTCACTTTCTATTATAGGTCCGATTGAAAAAGGGTATGAGGAGAGTTTTTGGAGATTGATTAAGGATTCTGATAGCGAAAGAATAAAATATGTCGGAGCAGTACCGAGTGCCGCAGCAGTGGAGACACTAAAAGATTACGATGTATTATTATTTCCAACACATTGGAAAACAGAGGGATTTCCGGGGACATTTATTGATGCAATGGCAGCTGGACTTCTTGTATTTGCCACTGATAGAATGAATTTTCGAGATATAGTTAAAGATGGATATAATGGTTGGCTTATTGATGAGTGGAGCGTTGATACGTATGTTCATAAAATAATGCAATTGGTTCAAAAGCCGGAATTATTGTTAAAAATGAAGCACAATGCAGTTATGGAGGCTGGAAAATATGATGCCGTACTTGTATTGCGAACAGTCATGGAAGATTTGAGGAGATAACTTTAAGGATAGAATGAAATTAGTAAATATATTGCTGAAAGTATATAATTACATACCACTTTTCATCTTAAATAGCGTTGCTTTTTTATTTTATATGATTCCTGAAAAGTATAGATATGGAAGTGTATTTTGGAGACAATACTCTGGTTTGATTTCTCAAAGGAACCTTACAGAACGACAAAGAGAAATGTATGAAGTAAATCTGTTGAGAAAAAAACTTTCGGATGCATATGAGAACATTCCTTTTTATAACAACAGCTTTAATATAGTAGGTGTTACCCCGGCTGAGTTTAATAGTGTTTTAGATTTAAGTAAATTTCCAGTAATTGATAAGGATATTGTCCGAAGCAATTGTGACAAAATGATTAGAAGAGGTTTATTGAAGGACGAGTTAGATTATGTTACTACATCAGGGACAACTGGTCAGGCATTGGGGGTTTATCAGGACAAAAGTATATTGATGAGGGAATGGGCCTATGTGAATTATATTTGGAAAAGAACAGGATATTCTCCAGATAGTTCCAGATTAATAATGCGTGGAAAAGTATTTCGCGAAAAGAAATTGAAAGGGCAGTGTTGGCAATGGGATGCATTAAAAAGGGAGCTAAGCATTGATGTTTTTGCAATGAAAAATGATAATTTGGAGTTATACTGCAAAAAGATCGAAAAATATAAACCGCAATATATTCACGGTTATGCATCAGCAATTATTGTTCTTTGTCATTATATCGAAAAACGCAATTTGAATCATAAATTTTTAGGAGTTTTGGCTGTTAGTGAATCTGTGACTACAGAACAGAGAGGGTATATAGAAAAAGTTCTGAAGGCGAGAGTGTTTTCTTTCTATGGACATACAGAAAGATTGGTGATGGCGGCTGAGTGTGAGAATTCTACAGAGTACCATATTGAACCTAGTTATGGGTTTGTAGAATTGATTGATTCGAAAGGAAATCAGATATGGGAGCCAGGTATTCGAGGTGAGATTGTCGCAACGGGTTTTCTTAACACAGCAATGCCATTAATTCGATATAAAACGGGGGATATTGCAGAATGGAGTGAAACAGCAGAGTGTGCATGTGGAAGAACGCATCGTAGATTAAAATCTATCGAGGGACGCTGGAAGGATGTTTTGATAGGTAAGAGTGGGACTAAATTCTCTTTGGCTGCAATCAATATGCATACGAGGGTTTATGATAATGTTTTAAAATACCAATTTTGCCAGGAAAAGATGGGCGAGACCTCTCTGAAAATCGTGCCTGCACAAAAATATAAAAATATAGATTCAGAGAAGATAATAGAACAGATTTATGAAAAGACTGGGAATGAATTGAATGTAAAAATTGATATAGTTGAAGACATTCCATTAGGTGCAAACGGGAAGTTTTGCATGATAAATCAAAAGTTAAAAATTGATAAGTGTTGGGAGGAAATATTTTAATGAAACGATACGATATCTACAATCCGTATCAAAATCAAGAAGTAACAAAGTTCTATGTTTCTATCATTGAAAAAGCAATTGTTATGTCTGGAAAAAAAAGTAAGTATATAGAGAAAATTAAAAGAAATAAACAAATGGATTGTGGTATTGTTGTTATTTCACTTTGGGATGTTTTTAAGGCGAGGATATGCGGATATAAAGAATGTATTCTCTGGATCCAAGGAGCATGTCCGGAAGAAAGTTTTATGAGGCATACTTCGAAAGTAAGAATGTTTCTTTTAAACATAATAGAATATTGGGCTTTGAAATGCTCTTCAAAAATACTATTGGTTTCAGAAGAGATGAAAAAACATTTGGAAAAGAAGTATCATTGTAGATTGTCTAATGTATTTATAATGCCCTGTTTTAATGAATTGCTTAAAGAAGAAAACTTTAAAGGGAAGGATAAGTATGTTATAAATGATTTTTTGTATGTAGGTGGATTAAGTCCATGGCAGAGGTTTGAGGATATTGTAAGAACGTATAAAATTATAGAAGAGAATGTATCAAATGTCAGACTGATCGTTTATTCAAGGCAGAAACAGGAAGCATTAGATATTATTCAGAAGTATGGGATTAAGAGATATAAGGTGGGGTATGTGGAAGCTGATCAATTAAGTGAAGAAATTAAAGATGTAAAATTCGGTTTTGTCATAAGAGAGGATACAATTGTTAATCGGGTAGCGACGCCAACAAAATTATCAAATTATTTATCGAATGGAATTATTCCAATCTATTCAGAGTGTTTACGGGATTTTCACAAATATATGGGGAATCAAGAATATTTAATTTGTTTGCAACACCTATGTAATAGGCAGGAAATTATGGAAAAGATTGTTCACAGTGTTCTCTTGGAAAAAATAGATTACAATAATGTACTAAAAGAATACAAAAAAATATTTAGTGAATACTATTCAGAAGATTTCTATGTGGCGAAATTAACGGGGTGGCTAGGTGAATAGAATATGGTTAAGAGGAAATGCAAGGAGAATGGAAAGAAAAAGAGGGATATTAGTTGTTATTATTATAACTTTACTAAATTCCATGTATGCAGATGTAATGCCATTTTCTTTAATTCTATCACTACTTGAAGTTGGGATTGTTCTTTATTGTTTGATTTTCAAGCGGTTATCCACGTTTTTCATTGCTTTTTTATTAATGAGTGGTACTTCAATCGAAAATCCTATTTATGCGTTCGGAGATAGAAATCAAAAGTTTTGTTCCTTTATAATGCTTCCTGGAATAGCTTCCTATCATATATATTGTATACTTCTCTTTGCAGATTTGAGAGCAGTTAAACATATTCATAAGATTTTTCGAAAGAATACAGAGATTACAAGGTTTACTAAAAGTTTTCTGTTATTGTTCTTACTTCAATTATTGTCAATGGGAGTAACCTATCTTTATAATGACAATGGTGTACTGGAGATAGATGGTTTATTTAATTATACTGTTAGAGATGTCTTATTTATGATAGTGACGGTAAGTATTGTAATGATAATGAATGTGTGCTTTATCATAGAAAAAGATTTTGATAGAAAATTATTATCATTTTTAGTCAACTTTTTATTTGGTGTAGTCATAACTGCAGGAATATTGGTTTATAACCACAACTATTATGTTAAGCAAATGGGAGCAACAAAACAGTTGACATGCACATTGGCGTTGCTCATTACTCCGACTATGGTATTGTTGTTTTGGACAAAGAAAAGGTCAGTTTGGTATTTGGTATATGGTGTAATTAGCATTTTGATACAGAGGGAATATACACTGGGGATTGCAGGAACTTGGTGGTTAATGATATGTGTTACGGCTATATTGTTTATAATGTGTTCATTACCCGTGAAATGGAACGCTAAGGAAGTAGTAAAATTCATTTTGGTTATTGTGGGAATCATGTGTATTCTCAGGTTTATGAGTAAAGAAGAAAGAATGCCAAATGATATAAATAATTATCAAGTACAATACAAATTAGATGCTTTTAAAAGAATTATAAATTGGGATTCTGACATTAAAAAATGGTATCTAGGACTGGGAGACTCAATACAGGCACGGCTGGAAGAAGTGATTAACGTTTTGATTGAATTTTATCACAAGCCTTGGTTCTTTCTTACGGGAAAAGGATTTGGTGGAACAGTATTAAAACACTGGGGAGCTTCTGATTGGAATGGGAAAGATACATACTCACAGGTTCAAATTTCTTCAGAGGTATACTCGGTTCTTCATACAGGTATTGCAGAAATCTTTTTGAATGCAGGAGCAATAGGTTTGTTTTTTTATATTCATATAATAATTATAAGTATTAAAAAGGCTATTTCAAAAGAACGAAATATGTGGTGTATTATGGGCGTTTGGGGTATCTTGTTTTTTCATCAGGTCATTTCGTTGAACATTACCTTGGTAATGCTATGTTATGGTTTGTATGTAAGTAATAGCAATACGTATGAAGACAAGTGTGAGGATATTTTTAAAGTATGGATATAAAGAAAAAAGATGTTATATGGGTTTATCTTGCAAGGTTTTTTTCTTTGGGAGTTAACGTGATTTTATTACCAATAATATTGGCTTATTTGACAGATAAGGAGCTGGGTTTGTGGTACGTTTTTGCCAGTATTTCGCAGATAGTTAATTTGTTTGATTTTGGATTCAATGCAACAATATCCAGGCATATGACTTATGCGTGGAGTGGCGTAGGGGAATTGAAAAGGTATCGTGTGGATGAGGTATCTATACAGGGACATAATGAACATTTAATGGCAGTGGTTGTGAGGACGTGTCGTATAGTATACATTTTTATCGCATTAGCCGCAGCGCTTGTGATGTTGACGATTGGAACAATCTATGTATATGAGATTTTGGATCATCAGTTTTTGATAGTATACTGCTATTCTTGGTGCATATATATTCTCGGGGTGTTTATCAATTTGCTTTATGGTTATTGGGCTTCATTGCTTCAAGGCATTGGAGCAATAGCGGAGCGCAATAAAATGGTTGTGTATTCTAAACTTATTCAATTGATGCTCGCATTTCTTTTTTTATATTTGGGATGGGGATTACTAGGATTTGTAATTGCATTTGCTATTAGTGGTATATTTTTAGGAAGAAAAGGGAGGTTGTATTTTACAAAGAAGACATATTATCTAAATATTAAGGATAAAGTAGATGTGTATGAGATAAAAGAGTGTTTGGGGATAATATGGGCTACGGCTTGGAAAGATGGCCTTGTCATGATAGCTCAATATTTTTCAACACAGGCCAATACACTTATTTGTGCGTATTATATAGATTTGACGACAACCAGTTCATATGGAATTATAACTCAGATAACCTCTGTCTTGGCGTCTGTTTCTATGGCTTATTTTAGTGCTTATCAGCCTAAATGTAGTAGTTCATATCTAAAGAAAGATAAGACAGAATTGAAAGAAATTGTTTGTTCAAGTGTTTTTGTGTACAAATTGATATATATTGTTGGGGTAATATCATTTGTTATTATTGGTATTCCTGTATTGCGTTTTGTTCGACCGAATATGGATATTGATTTTGAAATGTTAATTTTAATTGTTGTTTTTTATTACTTGTATTATCAGCATTGTTTGTTTGCGTCAATTATAGCATCATCAAATGAACTTCCGTTTTATAAAGCGTTTGTAATTTCTGCTGTTTTTTCTTTTACAGTATCCATTCTGTTAGTTAAAAAGTTTGATTGGGGTACTATTGGTCTTGTTGCAGGACAGTTAATTGTTAATCTTATGTATAATGATTGGAAATGGCCTTTATATACTTTAAAAATGATAAATTTAAATATTTTAGATATATACCGTAAAGGAGGTAAACTTGTTTATAATGAATTAAAGGGATTTATAATAAACAAGTAATCAGTTTATGAAAATTTTGTATGTAAATCCGCATGATCCTAAGGCATTTAAGGGACATAAGACTTTGGATCGGAAAATGATTGAGTTAATGTCGAATATTGGTGAGATTGACGTAATTTCCCATGAAAAAGGATGGTATTCTGATATCAGTGAGTATGTAAAAAATGAATACTATGTAATGCCTTTTCAAATGGATTTAAAAAAAGAAGTACCATTTCATATTAGGCTTTATGCTAAGATTAATGATCCAGTAAGAGTACTTTATGTATATTATGTTTTTAGATTTATAAATAATCTAAATAATGTAAATAATTACGATTGTATATATTTTGGAGCATTGGATTGGTGTACATTTGCTTTATCTAAATACTTGTTTTCTAATATGGATAAAATTTATCTGGTTGTCCATAATACAGAAGTATTCAATAATTTTGTATACCGTATTCTATTTTATTCATTCAAAAATAAAATAAATTATGCAGTGACAGAAAAGTGTGCTGTTGATTATTTTATTAAAAAAAATCAATTGGAGAAAAAGCGGGTGCATTATATTCCTCATCCATTGATAGAAGAAAAGGATAAAGTTATTTATAGGCGGGGGGGGGTATATGACGTTGTAGCTGTTTCGGGAAGTAATGATGATAATGAAATCGAAAAAATTATCTTATTAGAAAGAGAACAAAGTTTCTTTGAAAAAAATAATATAAAGTGTATCATCAGATCGAAAAAATATGAATATAATAATGGTTTTTTGAGAGTAGAGAAAAGGGAATTAGCGTTTGAAAAGGAAGAGTACCAAAGCATGATTGCTCAAAGTAAAATTGTTTTACTGCCATTTGGTGTTAAATATGGATTTAGGGCGTCGGGGAATATGATGGATGCAATATCTTATGAAAAAGTAGTCATAGGGAGTAATTTTGAGACAATGCGATATTATGAAAAGGAGTATCCTAATTTATTTTTTAGCTATAACGATATAGTTAAATTACCAGGCATTATTCTAAAGTGTTTGTTAGATAATGAAAATAAAGACTTTGTAAGGATTCAGGAGGAACATAGTCGTGCTCAGATTGTAACAAATATAAGAGAGATGATAGAACCTCGGTGATAAAGCAGGTCTGCATAAGAAAAGCTTTATGTGCATTATTTAGGGATGGTGGTGTATGAAAAGAATATTGATCGTAGAGCCTCATCAATATCATTATGAAATAATACCAAGTCTTGTTTATTACTTTCGTGATCTGCATTTTGCAATAGACCTTTTGGTACAGGAAAATTTTATTAAGGAAGATATTTTTTGTCGTTTCAAATCGTTAGAAGATATTTCTGTAATGAGGTATAAAGAATCGGAACTTGGTAATATATTAAAAAGTTCTATGATTGAAGAATATGATTTTATTTTTTTGAATAGTTATGAGTATTTTCATGACAATAAAAAAGAAAAATTATTGGATTATCTGGGATATGTTCCACAGTCTAAATATGGGATTCTTGGCATGATACATAATAAAGATTTATTGAATGACAAGGATATTCCATATCTAAAGGAAAACAGAATATTTGCGTTGACTCCTTTTCAATATAATGGATATGAGATAAAGCTTTTGTCGGCTTCCTTCTTTGGAGAGAATGTCAATAAAAAATATGCTTCCAGTTTGGAAAGAAAGCAGATTTTAATGATTGGAGCCAGTAACAATCGGGAATTAGTAGAAGTTGCGTTGAATGATTTAAGAGATTCAATGATGGAAGTAGGATATATAGGTAATATATATCAAAACAAAGAATTACGTCAAATTATTAAACAGGTAATTCACTGTTTTGGTAGGCAGCAATGTAATCATAACAAATTTCATTTTAAAGCACGGAAATCAATAAAGTATTTTGGAAAACTCGACTTTTCAAGTATGTATCGGGAAATCGAAAATGCTGACTATATCATGCTGGCTATGGATATGCAAAATCAAAAGTATGCTTCATTTTTAGAAGGGAAAACATCTGGATCAAAACAGCTGGTACTTGGATTTAATAAGCCATGTATTATTTGTGAAAGAGTTGGCAAAGTATATGGTTTTAATCATACCAACGCAGTTCTGTATGAGGGAAATGATTTATTAGAGGGACTGAGGCGAGTATCGAAAACTGGTTATAATGATTATTTGGATTTAAAGCATAATTTGGGGATATTGTACGACAACTGTATAGCACAATCTAAAAAGAATCTTTCGGAAACGATAAGTCAAATAGTCACAAGAGTACAGTAATTTTGCCCTAAACGGTTCTGTAAAGTCTGAACCTGAAATTTTTAAAGGGTATATGCTCAGATCTGTGTCAAATCTGCTGGTTGCCTTGGGGATTGACTTTTTAATTGTTCAGATATCGCTGGTATCGGTTAGCCAGATATTGAATCTGAATATTCTATATGTTTTGATTAATCTTGGCGTCTTTCATACATGGTTTGGTACCGTTTTTGTTATGCTATTTGGTGAAAATAGTGGATCGCTGAGGAATATTAAGTGGAATTTTGTGTAGTGTACTCAATAAAAATTTTATAAATAATGGCGTAAGGCACCGCATTTTTAACGGTTTGTTAAGAGAAGGTGGGGGAGTTTGTAAAAATTGGGCTTGGGAAGCTGAATAAAAGGTGGCGTAGAGATTTCGAAAGTCCTTTTTTAATAGGGAGGCAGATCTGATGAACGATCAAATTGTAAAAATTAATGAGGAGCAGAGAAACATATATGAAGGAGTAGATTTGAAAAATAGCAGGATGCTTTTGAAACGATATTTTCAGTTATTGGATTTAAGTAAGTTTAGTGGTCATATAACTTTTTTAGATGTCGGTGCGGGGGGGGGGTATTTTACGAAGGCTGTGTACGACTATCTTAAACAGCAGGGGTTTGAGGTGACTGCGTATGCATTAGATCCCATGGAATATCCGAGTTGGAATCGCTTTCAGAAAGAGATCATCTTTTGTCAAGAAAGCGTAGAGCATGTAGATACATATTTAAAAAACATAAAGTTTGATTTGATATTTTGCAATAAGGTATTTCATCATTTTGTGACTAATACATATACAGGGACACTTGAAATGATGCAGGTATGCATGAGAAAACTGAGTAAAAAACTCTCGAAAAATGGAAAGTTGTGTATATTAGATATTTTTTATGATGGACTACTGATTGATAGTTGGCCGAGTTGGATGATATATCAATGTACCACTCAGAAAAATGAGATTCTTATTAAATTGTTTAGGATGCTAGGGGCGCAATCGGCTGGAAGCGGGGTATGTTTCCAGTCAGAGAATATGTGGAACCGCTTAATTTGTCAAAGTCATCTTTCTATAGATGTACTGGAAAAAGGACCTGTTTTTCCGATGAAAAGAATGAAACAGGCGGTATTTTTGTCACATAGACCAATAGATGATTGTATTCTTATCTGCAGTAGATTAAAAAAATGTAAATAAATACTGGATGTCCCGCATCTGTCAGGTGTTTTTGGGTTTCCACAATGGGTATAGCAAAGATTATAGTTAAGAGGAGGTGCTATGAATAAATTCAGAAATTAGTGTTTGGGATACGATCTGGGAAGAAATTTTAACCTGCCGTATATTGCGAGAAATCCTGCAGAATTTTGGAGACGTTGGCATATCAGTTTGTCGGAGTGGTTTAAGGAATATGTCTATTTCCCGCTTGGAGGAAATAGAAAGGGATCGTGGAGAACCTGTTGTAATGTATTGATCGTGATGTTGTTGAGCGGATTTTAACAATGGCAGATGGGATTCAGTACATTTATGTGTATACGGTCATTTTTGCAGTGCTGAAGGCAGTTTTTAGTGCATATGTGTTTTTAGGAAAAAATAGAGAAGCATCGTACATTTTACTTGATTATTCTAAATTCTCATCATGGTTCTTATTATGGACGGTATTATTTTTAACGTTAGCATTTTTTTATTCTGGGGATACTGCATTTATCTATGGAGGATTTTGAGAAATTGTGAAATATTAACCGATATGAAATTATGGTGTATACTGTTTATATAGAATACATGTAAGAAGGGAAAGTTATAGTTTATCATTAAGAAACTGTTATGAAATTACTTTTGCGTACAGAATTTTTTTCGAGAGTGCCGTTCAATAATTAGGTGCATATGACCAGTTGAAAAAATCTGTGGATGGAGGTGTAAGAGCGGACGCAGCATTGGATCGGATTGCGGTGCGTGGACTAATAATTGGTGAAAAATTATTAGTACTTCATCCGGTCAGAAATCAGAATCGTGAACCGCCTGTTTCGTACCATTTAGCTTACAACTCTAATTTCTGTCAGATCGAGCACCAGAATTTAAAGAGCTGATGTAATAATGTATTAGGTCTTTCTGCACAAAACCCGTGCTGAGCCAATATGCCGCTGAGGTGGTGTATGACTCTTCCCTGCTCGACTTTCTGCGATTGGGAGAAAATAAGTTCGAAGCAAATGTTTGACAACACAGAACAACTGTGCTATACTATCTATATCACATGTGAAATAAAAACACAGGAAGCGAAAATGGGAAAGGCAGACATAAGTACAAAGGATTTTCTGAAAGTATCAGAGATATTTGCGGA
>JAETQI010000032.1 GCA_021770755.1 Lachnospiraceae bacterium | reverse complement strand
GAATTCTTTGCACTCCCGATTCAATATTTGAATGAACTAGGAAAAAGAAATTATGTTGTAAAGGTGCCTGCAGAATAAGAATAAGTTTATCAAATAATTTATTTACAGTTTCTTAACAATTCCCGAGAAGAGTGTAGATGTGAAATCTCAAAATTTGCTCAATTTTCTGCGTTTTACCGCTCTGTTATTTCCCTATATTCTTCCGTGCCCACGTCACTCCAGCGCTTTCTCCCCGATGCGACCACTTTTTTCGTCGCATTCTCCACCGCATACATATCGACAATGACATACTGGTCGACACTGTCCTCCGTGAACTTATACAGCACAAACAGCTCGCAGGCGCCGTTTTCAGAAGGGTGATCATACACCAGCGAGTAGAAAAAGCCCTCCTTTTCCCCCAGATCGACATAAAAATTGCCCTTCGCATTGTAATCAGCGCGATAGGTAAATCCCTCATCCGCCAGAACCGCATCGTACAGCGCTTGTGCGGCTTCTTCCACAGAGTCCTCCTGCGGCTCTGTCAAAGACGTCTGTTCCTGGATCTCTGATTCCTCCTCGCGGGCTTGCTGCGCCCGCTCATCCGCCCGTGCGTACTGCTCTGTCACATACGCATATTTTTCCGCAACGATCCTTGCCACATGGTCAGGACTGCGGTAATAATCCTCGCCTTCGTCCCACCACTGCAGCTTTCCGAAAGGGAGCGTGAATGTGATCTCATGCCCCCCCCTCACAGGCCGACACACCGACATTTCCATAATACGTCTCAAACAATTCCGTATGCTCCACACAGTAGCTGATCATCCGGGAAAGATCCCCCGCCAGCGCCTGTATGTCGTCCTCGCCGTCCAGTTCCAGATAAAACAAGTCCTCCCTGCCGCTATGATCCTGCGTGATATGATGGCCGCGCTTTATTCCGAGCGCATCACAGCTCTCGGATAGATATCTGAGAGTCATCTGCCGCACATAATCGTCATTTAATGCCATCCCGCCCAGATAGACAGACACCTTCACCTCAGGAAATTCTTTGTCGCACAGAAAACCGCTTCCTGACACATCTGTCACAAATTCCCTGTTGTACTTCCTTTCCAGATATTCCTGTCTGATCTCATCCGTAAGCTCTGTCGGCGTCTTGAAGAACACGGCAACCGGGCGGTAATATACATATTGCGATTTACTGAGAAACCCCGACTCGTTTGTCACCAGCAGGCCGGGCGCGAGCATCCGCTCCTCCTGCACGCCCAGGGCGATGAACAGGATCGTCCAGTATGCCCAGAACAGATACCCCGCCCCCGCGGTCAAAGTCAGGATCCCCCTGATCACAGAATGGATCCGCTCCCTTTTATGGATCCAGACTGCCAGCGTGACGACCACAAGCAGCGGCGTAACCAAAGCCGTCATGACCTTTCCCAGGACATCGACCCATGTACGCAGCGAGAGCTGCAGGAAATCTTCCGTGATCGTCAGCACGGACGACAGTACCATATAAAATATAGAAATCCCTAACGATATGAGTGTTGCTTTTACGATTCTTTTCACGATCTGCTCCTGTTTATTGATTATAGATGACTGTCTAATCGCAGGATAGCACAATGCAGGTACCCTGTCAATCAACAGACACCAATCTCCCTGTGCAAAAAAGCCCCTTTTTTGCGAAGAATCGACACTTGCGGCACACCAGACCCCGATAGTATAATAAAAATATCAAACAGAACGGGAGGGCATACATGAATTAAAAGGAAAAATCCTGTCACTGTCACTCATTCCAGTCGTCGTATTAGGCATCTCCATGTTTCTGGTCGCCGCCGACAGGATCGCAAACGGCATCTATGACGAAGCGTATGTCGGCATGCAGGCGACGACGCTTGCCGTGCGTGATATCTTTGAAGAGGGAAACAGCGGCGCCTACCACATGGACGAAAACGGAATGCTCTGGAAAGGCGACTCGCTCAATATCTCACAGGCAACGGACATCACAGACCACATCAAGGAAAATACCGGCATGGATGTCACCGTCTTCTGGGGAGATACTATCCGGAAGACAAGCGAGATCTTCAGGGAAGTCTGCAGCGGCGTCGACCAGTCCGCAGAGGGCATGGATACGATCCTTGCAAACTCGAACCGCCTGGAAGATGTGCGCACGGACACCATTGCGATCGTACAGGATTCCGCAGCACTCTCCGAAGAAAATTCCGCGAGCATCGAGGAGATCATGGCATCGATCGAAAATATTTATCATGAACTCGGAGATATCTCTGAAAAGACGAAAACACTGAATGCGTTTTCGAAGGAAATGCCAGCAAGCGTTGATATATTTCATACCTCTATCGAGTAGGGAATCCTTTCCCTGCTTAAGCGGCAGACGCTCCCGTCTGCCGCTCTTTTTTCTTATTATCTTTTTATACTTCAAACATCAGATCGCCGTATGTAGGGATCGGCCATACCGTGCTGTCCACGATCATCTCGAGCTTATCGATCGGCGCGCGCAGTGCGTCCATAGCCACCTTGACAGTATCCTTATAGTAAAATGCCTGCTCCTTCGCGTCAGTGATCTTAGAAGCGCCTGCCTCCACCGCTTTGAGGGTATTGAGCGCCTTCTTCGCCTCCGCCAGCAGTTCGTCGACCTCGTTCAGCATCTCTATCTGCGCGGCAGCCGTAGCGCCCGCCTCCTTGATCGCGATCACAGAGTTCGCAAGATCACCCGCATAGGAAGCCACTGCCGGGATGATATCCTTTCCAGCCATATCGATCATCGTGAGCGCCTCGATGTTGATCGTCTTGGCATACGTCTCGTAGATGATCTCCTCGCGCGACTCAAGCTCCACCCTGGTAAAGATCCCGAACTTCTCAAACAACGTTACCGCCTTGTCTGTGGTGAGCGTCGACGCAGCCTCGATCATGGACTTGATATTCGGCAATCCGCGTCTCTCCGCCTCCGCGATCCACTCTTCCGAATAGCCGTCACCGTTAAAGATGATCCTCTGATGCTTAGTCATGTACTCCTTGATGATGTCGTGCACCTCCAGATCAAAATCCTCCGCCTTCTCAAGCCGGTCAGCCGCCTCGCAAAACGCCTCCGCTACGATCGCGTTCAATGTGGTATTCGGACTTGCGATCGAATCCGCCGAACCAACCATACGGAACTCAAACTTATTTCCGGTAAACGCGAACGGTGAAGTCCTGTTTCTGTCCGTCGCATCTTTCTCAAAATCAGGCAGTGTAGACACGCCCGTCTCCAGCTTTCCGCCCTGCTTTACCTTCGCCGCATCGCCAGTCTCCACCAACTGTCTCACAACATCCTCGAGCTGGTCTCCAAGGAAAACAGAAATGATCGCCGGAGGTGCCTCGTTCGCGCCAAGCCTGTGGTCATTTCCCACATCGGACGCCGATTGACGCAGCAGATCCCCGTGTCTGTCCACCGCTCTCAATATACATGCCAGCACCAGCAGGAACTGGATATTCTTGTTCGGCGTGTCACCCGGATCGAGCAGGTTCTCGCCGTTGTCCGTCGTGATCGACCAGTTGTCGTGCTTGCCGGAACCGTTGACACCCGCATAGGGTTTCTCGTGAAGCAGGCATCTCAAGTCGTGCTTGTATGCGACGCGCTTCATCGCTTCCATCACTAGCTGATTGTGATCGACCGCGATATTTGCCGTCTCATAGATCGGTGCAAGCTCGTGCTGCGCAGGCGCAACCTCATTGTGCTGCGTCTTCGCCGTAACGCCCAGCTTCCACAGCTCCTCGTTCAGATCTTTCATGTATGCGCCGACGCGCTCCTTGATAACACCAAAGTAGTGATCCTCCATCTCCTGTCCCTTGGGAGCGGGTGCGCCAAAAAGCGTGCGGCCTGCAAACATCAGATCCTTTCTCTGCAGATAGAGATCCTTGTCTACGAGAAAATACTCCTGCTCTGGTCCGACAGAAGCCGTAACCTTTGTAGCCCCTGTGTTGCCAAACAGTTTAACGATGCGCAGCGCCTGCTCGCTCAGCGCCTCCATGGAGCGCAATAGCGGAGTCTTCTTGTCAAGCGCCTCCCCTGTATAGGAGCAGAATGCCGTCGGGATACAGAGGATCACACCGCAGCCCGACTCTTTCAAAAATGCCGGGGAAGTGATGTCCCACGCCGTGTAACCTCTCGCCTCGAACGTCGCGCGCAGCCCGCCCGACGGGAATGAGGAAGCATCCGGTTCACCCTTGATGAGTTCCTTTCCCGAGAATTCCATCAGCATCTTTCCCTCTGCATCCGGATGGGACACAAAGGAATCGTGCTTCTCCGCCGTGATGCCCGTAAGCGGCTGGAACCAGTGCGTATAGTGCGTCGCGCCATTTTCCACAGCCCAGTCCTTCATCGCCTTTGCCACGACATCCGCCGTCGTCATGGAGAGCTCACCGCCGTGATCCATGACCCTCTTCACTTCCAGAAATACCTTTCTGGTGAGCCGCTCTTTCATCTTCTCGATCGTAAAGACCTTTTCACCAAAGATTTTTTCCACGTTTAATGCTTCGCTCATATCGATCTCCTCGCTTTCTATTGATCATGATCCTCTGCCCCGCCTACAAAAAAAGTTCCAAAAAAAGAGATTCTTCTTTTTTGGAACACCTTTGTCCTCGATATCATGATATACAGTTTTGAATCCTTACACGCTCACATCTCATATATCTGTGCCTAATTCCTTTTGCTTCCTATACAATAATATATTCTCTGAAAAAAATCAAGACTTTCCTCAAAAAATCCTGCCTTTTTTTGCCTTTTCTGCGTTTTGCATAGAACCTTTTTTCAGGAAAGCCTGTTTTTCGTTATTTTATACCACTTTGTTGACCGACGAAAATTAAGTATCTGGTACATTGACGCAGAATGATTGTCCAGATAAGTCAAGGTGCCAGTTACTTAATATTTGTTGTACCAGTACAGCATTGATTACCCGGAAATTAATGCAACGCTGTACTAACAGCCTCCACGCGCATGATGTCATACGGCTCCGGCCTGTCCGCAAGCTCTGCATACAAGATCTGTTTCGCATGCGGGCAGCTCTCCACCGCCTCACCCTCCTCATTGTACATGGAAAGCACTTTTGTGTAGAGATTGCGCCCATCCGGCTTCATAAGCTCGATCGTGTCCCCCACACAGAACTTGTTCTTCTGCTCAAACTTCGCATAACCGCGCGCATCGACCGACTCCACGATCCCAAGATATACGTACTCGCTGACATAGGTACTGTTGTCGTAGATCTGCGTATGTTCGTCCGGCTTACCGAAATAAAAACCTGTTGTAAACTGACGGTAGGTGCACTTTGCGATCTCCGCCCTGTACCAGTCCATATTTTCGCGGTATTTTTCCTCCGATTCAAAATGATCATCGATCGCTTTTCTGTACGTGCGCGCCACACATGCCACATAGAGCGCCGTCTTCATGCGCCCCTCAATCTTCAGGCTGTCGATCCCCGCCGCCACAAGCTCAGGGATATATTCGATCATGCACAGATCCTTGGAATTAAAAATAAACGTACCGCGCTCGTTCTCATATACAGGAAGATACTCACCCGGCCGCGTCTCCTCGACCACCGCGTACTTCCAGCGGCACGGGTGCGTGCACGCCCCCTGGTTCGCATCCCTTCCGGTGAAATAATTGGACAGCAGACACCTGCCGGAATAGGAAATGCACATCGCACCGTGCACAAAGCTCTCGATCTCCATCTCCTCCGGTATATTGTCGCGGATCTGCCGGATCTCTGCCAGCGAAAGCTCCCTTGCCGACACGACGCGCTTTGCCCCCTGCTGCCACCAGAACCGGTACGTCTGGTAATTCGTATTGTTCGCCTGCGTGGAAATATGAATCTCGATCTCAGGACATATTTCCCGCGCGATCAGGAACATGCCGGGATCCGATATGATCAGCGCATCGGGTCCGATCTCCTTTAACTCTTCAAAATACGCGCGCGCGCCGTCAAGATCGTCATTGTGCGCAAGGATATTTGCCGTCACATACACTTTCACACCGTGCGCATGCGCAAATCGGATCCCCTCTGCCATCTCCTGACTGGAAAAGTTCTTCGCCTTGGCGCGCAGCCCGAACGCCTCGCCGCCGATGTATACGGCATCCGCACCAAAGATCACCGCTGTCTTTAACACTTCCAGGCTGCTCGCCGGAACGAGAAGCTCTGGTCTACCCGGTCTTTTATTGTTCATTCTGATCCTCCATAATGATTTTCCATGCTATTTAGGAGCCTTATCTGCGCTTCGCAGACAGTGTCACCCCGTCCGCGATGGGCAGGATCGTCGTCTCCAACTCCTCACAGTGCGTCAGTTGGTACAGGTATTCCCGCATCCGGTTATGGATCGTGCGGTTTCTGCGGATCACAGCGTACTTTGACTCGATCAGCTCGCCCTCCTGCAGCACGTTATCCGACACCAGCAGCCCCGTCGGCGCAAGGAGCCTCAATATATCCGGCAGGAAATTGATATACTGCCCCTTTGCCGCATCCATAAAGATCAGGTCATATGCACCATCTTCCTTTAGCGAAGCGAGAACCTCTGCCGCGTCCCCCTCCAAAAGTGTGATACAGTCCGACTTTCCCGCCTTTTCAAAATTTTCTTTCGCGACCGGTATGCGTTTCTCATACTTTTCGATCGTCGTGATCTGACAGCCCTGCGGCGCATACTCGCTCATCAAAAGCGCAGAGAAACCAACGGCTGTCCCGACCTCCAGGATCCGCATCGGTCTGCCCCATGTGACCAGCAGCCGCAGAAGCCCCTGCATCTGCGGCCGGATGATCGGCACATTATTTTCCCTGGAATCTTGCTCCAGCTTGCTTAGATAAGCCGGCTTTTCCCTGTCAAAAGAATGCAGGAACGTCAGCATCCTCTCGTCTGTCATCATATCCATAAATCTCTCAGTGCTCCCCTATTTTTGATCCGTCATGTCTCACACGGCATGCAGTGTACTATGCACTCTTTCCCACTGACATTTTTCCTCTGGACGCCCGTGTGCAATCGAGTAGGGAAGAACGATCTTCCCTACTCGCGCGCGACCCGTGCGCCGCCTTAGCGGCATACTTCATCTGCACGGGTCTGTGCAATCGAGTAGGGAAGAGCCTTCTTCCACTACTCGCGCGCGACCCGTGCGCCGCACTGGCGGCATACTTCATCTGCACGGGTCTGCGCATAAATACAGGAGACATGTGGTCTGTCTCCTGATCGTTGTTTTTTATATGATAGCATATTGAAGGGGGTTGTGCAATGGGTCGTTGTATAGTTTCCTGATCTCATTCAACACATGGTCCGCCGCCTCCTCAAGTGTACACTGGCTGGTGTCGATCTCGATCTCGGGGTGCAGCGGCGGTTCATACGGGCTGGAGATCCCTGTGAAATTGGGGATCTGTCCGTTCCTAGCCTTCTTATATAAGCCTTTGACATCGCGCCGCTCACATTCTTCCAAAGGCGTGCTCACATAGATCTCTATAAAGTTCGTGCTCCCAATGATCTCCCGCGCCCGCGCCCTGTCACTTTCATACGGAGAAATAAAGGACGTGAGTACGATCAGGCCGGCATCGTTCATCAGTTTTGCCACTTCCGCCACCCTGCGGATATTCTCAATCCTATCCTTCTCCTCAAATCCGAGGTTCTGGTTCAGCCCCATGCGCACGTTGTCACCGTCCAGAAGCATCGTGTACTTTCCCTGAATGCCCAGTGCCTTCTCGATCTCATTTGCAAGCGCGGACTTTCCCGCACCGGAAAGCCCCGTAAACCACAGCGTCACGGGCTTCTGCCCCATCCTGGCGGCGCGCGTATCCCGCGTAACGTCAAGCTTCTGCCAGGTAAGATTGTCCGCCCTGCGCAGGGAATGCTCTATGACACCGCAGGCGGAGGTCATGTTCGTGACGCGGTCGATCAGTATGAAACGCCCCAGCTCCCTGTGTGATGCAAAAACATCATAGACCGCCTCCTCCGCCATGGCAATGTCGCAGACAGCGATCTCATTCTTATACAGCCGTGCTGCCGCCAGGTGTTCCCCCGAATGGATGTCAACCTTGTATTTGACAGCCATCACGGTCGCAGGCAGCATCCTGGTGCCGATCTTTATCAGAAAATTTTTGCCCTGTACCAGTTCCGCATCGTCCATCCACAAAACCGACGCCGTGAACATCCGGCTGACTTTCAGACGGGTTCCCCCGGTCAGGACGCATCCACGCGACACATCCACCTCGCGGTTTAACTGTACCGCCACCGCCTGCCCCCTGTGAACCTCCGGCACGTTTCTGTCAGCCAGAAAGAGCGACTGCACGCATGCCCTCTCGCCGCTTGGCAGCACCGTGACCTCATCCCCCACAGAAATGCTCCCTGATGACACCTGACCCTGAAATCCCCGGAACGACGAATCCGGTCTGGAAACCCTCTGCACAGGCATGACAAAACCCTGCTCCCCGGTCCCGTCATCCACGTCCACCGACTCAAGGTATTCTAACAGGGTCTGCCCGCCATACCACGGCATATGTCCCGATCCCAGCGTGACATTGTCCCCTTCCGTTGCGGATACGGGAATGATCTCTATATGATATAGTTCCAGGTCGATCGCAAGCTTCCGTATCTCTTTTTCTATCTTATGATATGTTCCCTGGTCATAACGCACCAGATCCATCTTGTTGACGGCAAACACAAAATACCGGATCCCCATCAGCGCGCAGATCCTTGCGTGGCGCCTTGTCTGTGTCAGGATCCCCTGCGTGGCGTCCACAAGGATCACCGCAAGATCCGCAAACGAAGCACCCACTGCCATGTTCCTCGTGTACTCCTCATGGCCGGGCGTGTCCGCCACGATGAAGCTCCTGCGCTCCGTCGTAAAATACCGGTACGCGACATCGATCGTGATGCCCTGCTCGCGCTCCGCCATCAGGCCGTCCAGCAGGAGGGAATAGTCGATCTCCCCGCCGCGGCTCCCCACGCGGCTGTCCAGCTCCAGCGCACGCTCCTGGTCTGTGAACAAAAGCTTTGCGTCATACAGCATATGCCCGATGAGCGTGGATTTTCCGTCGTCCACGCTGCCGCAGGTGATGAATTTCAGCAGGCCGGACGTGCCATTTCCACCCATATTATTTATTTTTCCTTCCATGTCAGATAATCCTTCCCTTCTGAACTATTCCTAATACAGCACTATTCCCGGTTCCATCCGTTTCACGCATATTAAAAATACCCTTCCCGCTTGCGTCTTTCCATACTGCCCGCCGCCTCATGGTCGATCACGCGGCTCGTCCGCTCCGACGTCACGGCGCCGAGCGTCTCCTTCACAATATCCTCCAGCGTGTCCGCCGTGGATTCCACACCGCCTGTCAGTGGATAACACCCGAGCGTGCGGAAACGGACGCTCCTGTACTGTATCTCCTCACCGGGAAGCAGCCGCATCCTGTCGTCATCCACCATGATGATGTTCCCGTCCCGGTACACAACAGGGCGCTCCTTTGCAAAATACAGCGGCACAATATCGATCCGCTCCTGCGCGATATACTGCCAGATATCCTTCTCCGTCCAGTTGGAGAGCGGGAAGACCCGGATACTCTCACCCCTGTGGATCCGCGTGTTGTACAGGTCCCACATCTCCGGCCGCTGGTTCTTCGGATCCCACGCCTGCTCACTGTTGCGGAATGAGAAGATCCGCTCCTTTGCCCGCGATTTCTCCTCGTCCCTGCGCCCGCCGCCAAATGCCGCCGTAAAACCATATTTTGTGAGCGCCTGTTTCAGCGCCTGCGTCTTCATGATGTCCGTGTATGCCGAACCGTGGTCAAACGGATTGATGCCCTGCTTCACGCCCTCCTCATTCGTATAGACAAGCATTTCGATCCCTTTTTCCTCCGCAATGCGGTCCCGGAACGCGATCATCTCCTTAAACTTCCAGGTTGTATCAATATGCAGGAATGGAAACGGCGGCTTTTCCGGATAAAATGCCTTTATGGCAAGGTGCAGCATAACCGAGCTGTCCTTCCCGATGGAATACAGCATGACCGGCTTCTCACACTCTGCCGCCACCTCCCGCATGATGTATATTGATTCTGCCTCGAGGGCATCAAGATGGGTGTTCATTTGCTTTTCCTCCAATTCTGAAAATTCCAATGTAAAATATTCTTTTTGAACTTCGTACCATCATTCTATAAAAACAGACTTTTCATGTTCGATCAGTCCGGTCTCTTCGATCACTGTAGCACCGTGCGTCGGCCTCACCCCATCCGCCTCATTTCCCTTGATCACACCTACCCTTGATCCATTACCTATATTACATCTTCTACATTTGTCATTCTGTTAAAAAAAGAATCCTCCACCACCAGATTCAAAAAATCCAGATCAGTAATCTTAACCTTATGTATCAGTTCTAAAAATACCTCATCCAATTTTTTGTTCAGCGTCCTTTGTGCGTATGGGCATAATTTAATATAAGTTTTAAAATGATCATAGATACCTTGCTGTACCTGTCTGAAACACAGAATCTCTCTTTCACTACGTGTCTCATCCGCAAAAACTGGTTCCCCTGCGTCATTAAACTCTTTTACAGTAGGATGCGGCGCTGTAAGGATTGTTTCAAGTATATAATAATCATCATATATCGCACACGCATCTGCTCGCTCATCTTCATAAAATGACTGAATATCCAATTCCATCTCTTTCATGTGTTCTTTTTCTAATTGTAAAAAATAAAAACCTTTTAGATGATTGTCTGTCAGCCTTTGCATATACATTTGAATCGTACCTTTTGCGACAAAATCAAAAAAGGCAATATCTCCTTGTTCGATTTTTAATTTATTAATGTATTTCTGATAATTTTCATACGACTTCTGAGCTTTTTTCAATATAATATCTGCCCACTGCATCAGGCCTTTTTCTTCTTTTATATCGTTTTCACATGCTCTTTCACCTATGTCAATTCCAAAGCGCTCTTTCATATTTTCTTCCAATGTACCACTAAATTTCATTTCATCTATATACCGAATGTCTTTATCATCTCTTACTCCAGCACGTATAGCAGCAATCCTTGAAGTTAGAAAATATAATGTTTTTTCTTCGTCATGGGACGTTTGATTCATATATTCATACATTTGCTTAATCAGATACCCGTCCCTTGCACTAAACCATATATTCCGAAAATGATTTTCTTTCATATTGAACCAAAACCATATCACAAAATCATTGATCATCGACGCACAGATCAGATAACCTATTTCATATGCATTATGTATTACAATTTGTTTATCTTCATTTTCGAACTGAAACGGACTGTTAAATATCCTTGCAAGAAACATTCCCGTTTTCAAATGATCTGACAGGGATTCTACACAGTCTGACATTCCCAGCTCCCCGACGGCTTCAAACAAGTCTGCTGCACTGTACACCCTGTATGTTTCAAAACCGTAATCGCGGGCTTTTTCAATATCCGCCACGATGTCGTCACCGATATGAAGACATCTTTTTGATCGTTCCCTGTCTTTTAAAACCTTAAATAATCCCTGTGTCTTACCCACACCGCAATCGCTGGATGACAAAATGTCCATATACTTCGTAACTGCGCATTTTTCAAGTATCTGTGCAAGCTGACTTTTATTATAATAGGTATCCGAGAGGATATACACATCTTTTCCGCTTTCAACGGATCTTCGGAAGATGTCACACACCTCTTTCCGTGGCGCGATCAGCTCCAGGTCGATACGCCATTCCAGATCAGCTAGCTGCTCCGCTGTAATGTTGGCTGCCTGATCGGCGGATTTCTCTAACAGGTTCTGATAAATCTCTACAAGCGTGGGCGCAGCATTTCTTGACAGCTCCTTCTCACTCGCCAGCCTTTTTCTACCAAAATCCCTGATAAAGATCCCCTTTTCCTTTAAACGGCAGTCCACATACACCGGTACATCATCGGATGAAAGCGTCTGGCGCATGACGAGCGTATCAAACAGATCAAAACTCACCACATCGGCATCCCTTATCTTTTTTTCCAGTTCCGCTTTTGTCTCTCCGCCGATATCCGGAAAACAATATGACACCCTGCCGGTCTCGAGTAGGTCTTTCCCCCTGATATCCAGCAGTGCGATACCCTCCCGTCGGCATCTGCTCCCGATCCTTTTTGCAATGGCACGGCAGGAACCGGGGCGCGCCACTGCGATGATCAGCCGGATACCGGCACCCACTGCCTCGTCAAACGAGATAATCCGCTTTCCGTAAAGCTCGCCGTCCGTCCTGAAGCTGTCCAGCAGTCCCACGATCTCATATTGATTTTCCAGATCCCGTAATGCCCTTTCGGTCTCTGTGCCGAGTCCGTATAATGCGGTTCTACTGTCCTTATACTGTCCAAACACTTTGTCCTTTTCTAACGCTTTATCTAATCCCACAATGCTCCCATTCCAGCCCTATATTCACACAGCGATATCCTGTGTAACTATAACACCTACACTCCTAAATTTCTCCACTAACACTCAATATTTCCTGAACTATGTTTAATAATCTTTTCTCAAAAACTGTCATTGAAAACTGTTTTTCATACAACATTCTAGCCTTTTTTCCCATTCTGTTCAGCCTATCCCTATTTTCCACACACCACACAATCTTTCTTGCAAGTGCGTGCTCATCCTCATTTGGGAATACCTCCCCCTCCTCACCATCATGCACATACGTTGCTGTTCCTATTGCATCTGATATAATGCATGGAACATAATGCATCATGGCTTCTACCACCACAGTGGGCATTGAATCCTGTCT
Organism: Lachnospiraceae bacterium; assembly: GCA_021770755.1. Taxonomy (GTDB): domain Bacteria; phylum Bacillota; class Clostridia; order Lachnospirales; family Lachnospiraceae; genus COE1. Next base: position 97,194 of record JAETQI010000032.1, on the reverse strand, counting down.
TGATGGACAAATTAATACATTTGAATTACTCAATAATCTATGTATTTCGTAACGATCAACACTACCTGTAAAAATTACCTCGTCCATATTCGTGCAGTCCGAAAAAATGCGTTCTCCAAATAATGTCTTATTATATCCAACTATATAAAATAAACACTGTTTCCGTATATAATCAGGCAATTTCTTAATCGCTTGAACCAGAACATCCTGCCCTTTGATATCCTCCAGAAAGCCTATCGTGATAAACTGCATTCTGCCGCCTTCACTATCCTGTGTAATACCGTGCCCTATATCGGCAACACCATACAACAAACTGCTACATTCCATTTTAGGCAGAAATTCCCTTACAGCCTCCGCCGGAACTGTACCTACAGACACTGCTTTTAGATTATCAAGCCTAATCTTCCTAAACACTTCTTTATTAACACCATCATAAAAAAACCGTGCATCATGCAGCCACCAGATAACAGGAATATCTGTATCTCTTTCGGAAAGAAAGACATAATAGTTCAATGTATTACATATAAGAAGTGAAAATGCCCTGACCCACTTGGATTTCTGCATCGTTGCAATCTGCAGGTTTTCATCCACAATGACAGGGATATTATTTGTAAGAAGTTGTTTTCGCAGAGGACCGTCAAACATGGAGGCAAATACAACCACATACCCTTTTCCTTTTAAAACACATGCTGCGTGAAAAAGTGCGATTGTCGGCCCCCCTAGTGTCATGTCATGTGACAGGAGTAAAATTTTAGGAATTACAGACGTTTTGCAGTCAACAATTTCCCGTGCATTCAAAAAAAATTGTTTCTGTCTCCGTTCCGCATCAAGCTCAATCAATCGATGCAGATCATAAAAATGATAAATCTTATCCAACTCCACACCAAGAGAACTAAGCTGCTGTCTCATCTGTTTCACGTAAAAGCTCAAAATGACAATAATGTCATAATCAAGCCTCACGCCCTCTTTCGGCGGCAGCACTTCCACACCATCAATAAAAGTATATTGTTTTTGCTCCGAATTATCCAGCAGTGCTACTACCTCCTGCCGTTCAAACCATTTCTTGTATCTGTTATAATAATCACCTGTCCCGAAAAGTATAACCTTCATCGTTCTACTGCTTTCTCCAATTCTCTAAACCCACTGCATTTATTTTTCACCAGTGCTGATTTCAACCGATCCAAATTCAGGTACTATATCATCCAACAGCATATGCTTCCTGGCATTCCATAACTTCTCCCTCAAAATTTCATATACAGACAGAAAATAACCTGCTTTCTCTGTCTCATCCATAAACTGCAATTCCAACTGAAACCGAAACTCTTTCAAAAACAATTCCCATAATTCCATTCTTGTGAATTCCAGACAACTTCCATATATATAACCATATTTTTTCTGATAAGGACTGCAGATTATAGATATTCGAAAACGGTCAAACTCCGAAAAATATTCCTCATATTTGTTCAATACGGGTTTCAAATCAAAGTCTTTCGTTCCATTCCATCCCCATCCATTGCCGTTCAGAGTCGTATGCAGCATTGTATCCGACAAGGGAATGCCTATAGTTTCACAAATTCTTGACAGTTCCTTATTCGGATGAATTTTAAGATCCTCGAAACGCATTTTTAATTCTTTCCAGTAGTGGCATACCACCCTGTTTGATACAGTATCTGATACGATATAATCCAAATCTATGCCATCAACAAACGCTGGCAGATTGTATGTTCTGTTACTCTGCTTGCAAATTTTATATCCTGAGCCAGAACATGCAATTCCATCTCTGCGCAATATAAGTGTATGTCCACTTACACAGGGGGATTCCAGCCATTTAGCCAGAAATGGAAAGTCCATCCTGTTGAGATAATGTGGTTCCCAGTATATCACCATTTCGGAAATATCTGTTATCTTCATTCCATTTATCATTCCAGCATAAGCAATATGGAAAATCAGGAATAATTCCTGCGAAGTAAATTGCTCCTTTAGCGCAAGTAAGTCTCTCATACTCTCTTCAAACTTATCCCATGCATAAAATATATGGTTCACATCAATAACAAAAACATCGATTAAGTTTTTAAAGAATTTTATAATATTTTCCTTTTTTTCCTGTACCAGACATATACAATAAAGAAACAGGTTCTCATTCCAATCACTGTATGGCAGCATCATTACATTAGGATGTCCGTCAAGTATTCCTCTGATAAACGTATTTCCACTCACTGGTGGAACCGCTCCCAAAAGAATCCCTTTCGGAATCAACCGTCTGACCGTATACTTCTCTGTGTTGCGGCTTAAATATTCGTTGATCATGACAAATGCCCTTGCATATGAAAAATATCTTGTATATGAAACATTTCCTGCCAGTTCCATCTCCTTTCTCAATCTGCGTAACCGCAGATTATGTGCTACATCTTCAGTCCCACTCCATGGATGAACAATACACAAAATTTCTTCACTATCCACATTATCTTGACCTAATTTTATATATTTTACATTGATATGATGCTCTTCCACTTTGTCCAGATAATTCTTTAATATACGACAAAGCGTCCTATCCCCCGCCAGCAAAACTGATTTTCCCTTCAATATATGAATCAAATTGCTGTATGGAACATCAGTATAATCATCAATCTGAAAAAACTGTTTGTTGCGCTCATAACCATAATAATCGAATATTTCCGTTTGTCTGGTTCCCAGTGCACTTCCTCTGCCACAGCTAATGAAAATAGTTCCTTTCATATGGGAGATTGCATACCCTGTACCAAATACTATTTTTCCAAGCAGTGTGCGATCATCTCTCCCTGTTCCATAACCAACTTTATCTACAAAAGCAGTTGCATCAATTCCATGTTCATATAGTAAGTCACATACATCCTGTGCCTTGGCACCTGTTCCAACTACCGCAACTTCTCTATTCCTCATCTGTTCAAGAAGCCATTCAAAACCTCCCCCTGCATTCCTTATCCTTCCGGCTCTCACATTTGCCTCATATATTTTATTAATACACTCGAACCCTTCTGACGCACTTCTTACAATCCGTTGATACCACTCAGCATTTTGCAAAAGACTTTCTGCATAAATTAACATTGTATTCTGGCTTGTTATCTCATCTGTCTCGGCATTCTCATATCCCAGAAGATTCCAATATTTTCCTACAACAACTACTTTGATCTGCTGTGTTTCCAGATACTTCACAAAACAATATGCTAATTCATTACAGCCATACACAACAACTTCTTTGGTTTGCGGAAAAACATCCATGAACTGCAGCATATCCCCGCACTGCCTTAGCTCCCTTAACATACGAAGTTCCCGGTCTGCCTCATCATCCTGCCATCCATAGCAAAGAAGTTCTCCCCTTGCATCCATAACAGGCACTATATGCATAACTGTAACATCATCACAAAAATGGTCGCGGAAATGTCTATGACTGTTTTTCCACACATTTTTATCAAAATAAATGTGCTCCCCCGCCACATCAATTTTCAATCCGGCAGGCTTCACAAATTCTTTTCCACAAAAACGAAGCATTCCCACTCCCCCATTTCAAAACCGTACATGTATTTATCTTATTTAGTACTAAGCTCGTTTTAACAGGCATACAGAACCATTTCATTGGCTAACATGCTGTAATGACGAAGATACAGCTTGTAATCCGGTCTCATTTCCATGATCAGTTTTGGTATTTCGATAATATCTTCTGCTTTGTGATATACGGATATGGCAAGTTTTGGTTTCTGTTCCTTTATGATCCGAACAGCACCCTTCAGCGCATCCAGTTCTGCCCCTTCTATATCCATCTTGATAAACGTAACCCTCTCTCCATGAAGAAATTCATCCAAAGCCACCGTCTCTATGGTATCAGTCATTTCCTGACCAGCCCGCATTGTAATTCTCGACTCTTCTTTTCTCCCTGATTCAAACCAAACTGTTCCTGACCGTGCTGATACCCCATATGGAAATACTTTGCAATTCCTCAAACCAGTACATAATGCTTCACAGATACGATATGAGCCTTTATCAGGCTCAAAACACCAAATTCTGTCATATCCCTTTCTGCCACACCACCCCGCAAAATGAAATGCCGTACTGACATCAAAACAGCCACAGTCCACAAAAACTTCATGTTCATCTGGCGTTAATAAATCAAAATATTGAGAGGAATTATTTCTGTATTCAGATGGAATTATAATGACTGCCCCAGAATCCACCTTTTCTTCCATCATCTGCGCATACATTGAACTCACTGTCGCCCTGTCACTCACGGATATGACAAATTTTGTGTTTCCAGTCCCAAATCGCTTTACATAATCTTCCAGGCAGTAGACAGGTATTTTCTTTTCATGAACTTCTATCTCGCCACACCTGTAATTGTCAATAAAGGCAAACAAGGATTCCATATATATCTGTCTCGCTATAGCCTTACCGTTAAATCCCGCCCCAAAAATCACTGTCCTTTTTCTGTCTTCAGACAATAAGGCTTTTCTAAAATTCTCTATGTCAGCATTCAAATTTCTGTATTCTGCCGGAAGCTTCGTAAGATATCCGGCATCGCCCGTTGCCAGCATGTTCAGTTTTGCCATGAACAATTTTCTTGAAATCCCATCCTGTAAATGGTCGTATATTATCTTCGCTTCTGTAAACGCCATTATCATTCCTCCAACTACTGTTCAGCCTCCTTCATCCATTTCTGGATGACACCACCATATGTATTCCCTGATATACTCTTTAATGTCCATATAATCACTACATTTTTTAGCGTTGCTGCTGACACGGATACACTCCTCTGTCCACTCCATGCCTAATACCTTACGTATCCATGGATAAATGGGAATCTCATTAGAATCCAGTCGGAGATCCGTTGAGATCCAGTCGGAGATACCCAATATCTGCAAAATATCCGCAGAAATTTTCTCAAAAATAACATTCGTGGGATGCCCACTATCATAAAACAGTTTCTCTGTTTTGTAATGTGTTAAAATAAAATCCGATATCTTGATATCCCAATCTTTCTCCCGCTGTTGAATCTTGGTGATATATGTATTAAAGTTTTGCAGGATATCTTCACTCGAAAAAATTCCATCTCCCTGTACATAGCTGCAAATCTGTTCCAGACTCATATTCTTTTCCAAACATTGTTCTATCAAAGTATCACGTCTCGGAAACATGCCGACTCGATCCCCCCCATTCAATAATGCGGTATTTTTATTGTTCCAGTCATTGGCAAACGGAAAAAATCCTCCCCCAAGCCCATATAAATGTGGTACAATAATTTCCACGGCACTTTCTGTCATAAATTTTCTAAGGTATTCATCCGAAAACTGATATCCAAACTGATTATCCGTCCTGATATCCTCATGGATCCAGATGTCTATATTCCTTAAAATGGCTGTATCGAACGGCATGTCCATGCATATCCTTGGCGTTGGATAAACAGCATATTCCCTTTGAAACTTTACTGACGAATTCAGATAAGTTTCAATAATATCCATATGACAATTCCCGTGCAGAAAAACCATTTTCTTATCAAGCCAGTTATAATAAATAAAATCTTTAAATTCCTTATATTTGTGCAGCCGCTCCCTGATCACCTTATATGTCTCATCGGTACATGCAACTATAATATACTTTCCATCCATCCGCTCGTCAGATGGCATATATACTGGATAATCCTTAAATTTACCGATTCCCTCCCTGCCATCTAGCATATAGTTGATATTTATGCCATTATTTTCCAGTGAATAAACGCATTTTGCTGCATTTACCCCTGTTCCATATACTATAATCTCCTTATTTTTTAAACCATCCCATGTGACCATTTATTTACCTCTGCTATAGTCATCTGACACACACTGCCTGATCAGGTTCAAATCCTGCTATCCCATTCCCTGATCACCTTCTCATAATATTTATAATACTGCGGATACAGCCTGTCAGGTCGTAGCCTCTCTACAGTTTTCTCTGCATTTAGACTGACTGCTCTCTTTTCCATTTCCGATAAGGATAGGACTTTTTCAACTCCACGCAAAAAATCATTTGGATTATCCCTTTCACAAAGGTATCCGTTTTCACCATCCCTGATCAGTTGCTCATAGCTTGCGCCCCCTGTGGCAACTACAATTTTTCCCAAAGCCATCGCCTCGATACAGGAATTGGATAAATTCTCGATTCGCGAAGGCAGTATACAAAGTTCTGCGCCTTCTATAACCGGATAAAGCTGCTCCCTCACAATTCTTCCGACATAAATTACGCGGTCTGCATACTTTCCAGCATGTTTTTTTACATATTCTGATGCACTTAACTCCACTCCGTCTGTATCATCAGTTAACAGCATATCGTTGCCTGCCAAAGCTATATATCTGTCCTGATATTTCTCCAAAAAATTTTGCGCCATATGTGCAATAACATGTACCCCCTTCAGATACCTAAGCGAACCATATACCAATAAATATTTTTTTTCGTTTAGATATTCGTAAAATACACTGTCATCATACTCAAAATTTTCCAATACAAACGGACTCTCTATAACTTCAGCCGAAATTCCTATATTTTTGTATCCTAATTCCGCTATCAGATTACTTGGCGCCATTACAAAAGGACTCTTTTTCATGGCATGAATTTCTATTTTATCACTTACGGACAGAGGATTGTCATCATATTCAACGCTTCCGCCGACACGATCCCCTCCACCAAACCAGATATTTTCAAACCCTGATATCCGGGTGACAAACGGAATTTTCGGATCCATAAACAATGAAAAAAAGCAATGGTTCGCAAAATGGACAACATCAATCTTATTTACTTTATTTATTTCCTGTATCTTACTGCTGACCATTTTTGCCTTGTATACATTCTGCCAGTTAATCCGAATCTCCCTGGCTTCTTCTTCATTATCAGTCAGTAGATTCGAGATGTAATCATACTCCTTCCATTCTTCCAAAGGAATATACAGATTATGTACAGTTATATCCTGATCAAATACGGAATCAACTTCCTGGGTTGTCACCCAGAGTATTTCAACCATGTTTCCATTATTTCTAAAGATTCGGGATATATTAGCTGTAAATGTTGCTAATCCCCCTGACGAATTATTCTTTGTCGCAAGCTCACATGTGACAAAAATTATATGCATCTTCTCCACTCCCTTGGATCATATTAAATTGTCAGAAATGCATCATTGACGATTTCTTCAAATGAAATTACTGCCGACGTAACATGCTTTCTGCTTAACATCTCTTTTATTTCATCAAAAAAATAAAAAGATGTCACAATGACCGCATCGGCATCTGGCAGCCGCTGGTCCGGCGTATACGTTTCTGTCCCAGCCACCAATATATGTTTCTGATCTACAATACCTGCCACACAGATTTCACTGTCGATTATTTCATTTAATAGATGCTTTCCTATGATCCCATATCCATAAATCAAGATTGTATTCATATTTCTACTACAGAGCACAGAAGATATACTGATCCCACTTTCCCGGAGCATCATCCACCGGTCCAAAAAGTTCAGATATGTTTCGTATTTATTACTGTTACGGATCAGTTTATGTATATATGCTTCTGTCGGCAGAACTGTTTCGCTTCCCCTGTATGACTGTTTTGCCTCCCTCAACTTTTCCAACCACTGGTATCCGTATTTTTCATCAGGTTCCAGATGGTTTCCTTCCCCCCACTCATTCCATGCCGTGACAAATACGATGTCATTGCCCTTTTCTTCGCTTTTTCTCATGAGCGCCTTCATATATTTCCCGAATTTCTCTGGCGTTGCTCCTTCAACAGACACCCCGTACTCCTTTTTGCGGGGCGTTGTGTCAAAGCTTACCAGTCCGCAGTAATATTGTCTTTCAAACGTTCCTTTTGGCTGCAGAATATACTGCCAGACCTCATCATATGGACAAGTAGGTATCCCATTTTGAATTGTCTCGTTTACATTCCCCAGGCACCTGGACGGTTCAAATAAAAATTCCGCATCTATGCCATTAATCTGTTTTCCATTGAGGTTTCCCGCCATTATATAGATTTCTGGCAATCCATTTTGTTTTGCCAGTTTCTGCCAGAACGAAATCATGTCCCCGAGACAGTATATCTGACTTGTATGATAAAATTGAAACACAGGTCTGTTATTGATTCTCACATATCTTTTATCCCGAAAAAACGGCAGCAGGTACATAAAATGTTCTTCCCATTCCCTGCATCCGCCATATTCCTGCTCAAGTAAAAAAACTGGCTTTGTGTCATCCCCTTCATTTTTCGTCTCATCAATCGTCCAGATATTGGCCCCGGGAATTGCTTTCCATGTCTTTGCCCAGCTTTCATTTGCCCAGCAGAAGCAAAACGGCATGTCTATATCCTTATTTTCAATCAATATTTCAGCAGGTTTTTCCAGTATGCGTTTGCCTTCTTTAAACCAATAATGATAAAAACACATTCCGTCAATACCATATTTTTTCATCAGACCTGCCTGCCACTGCAGTGTTTCTTTTTTAAGGAGATCGTAATAATTTTTATTTAACGGAATATGGGGCTGATAGTGTCTTTCATATAAAGGCTTTGCATTCTTCGCTGCATCCCAGTCTGTAAACCCTTCTCCCCACCATTCATCGTTTTCCTTTACCCTGTGAAACTGGGGTAAATACATTGCTATTACCCTCATATGTTACTCTGTCCTTCCTCAGTTGGTGTATAGTACCGAAAATCGCCCCTTTTTCTGACTATTGCTTCTATTTCCTGGCATAATTTTGAGCCCACTGTGATGATTATCCCATCCATTTTATCTATTTCTATTTTATCAAACTCATAAACCGGAATATCCAAAACTGTTTTTTGCCCTGCTCCCAATTTTGTGACAATAAATCCATCTATACTCAATTCCCATATATACATCCAGTTAGCAAATTTTCGTCCTTCCACTCCTGCCCCATACAGATATATCTTTCTGCATTTCGAACAAAAATTTTCTATCACGCCCTTTTGCCTGTGATATCTTCTCAAGTCCTCCATATTTTCCGCTATAAAGTTCTTCTTCAAAATGCGGAAAATCTCCGTTAGCTGACTCTGCGATTTTAAGACAAGACTTCCTGCGTACTTAGGACACATAATCCACTCTGTCGTATATCCTGCATCCTGCGCCACATATGCAAATATGCGCTCTATTGCATGACTGATCGTGCCATCACTTGACATCGGCTCATCCTGAAAATCTTCATATTTCCAGTCATAATCCAGTAACTTTCTCACAGCTTCCGTTTTACACCAAAAAACACTTCCCAGAGTTATTGGCATCTTCCTTTTGTCAATTTTGCATGTCAGCCCCAGCTTATCTGCAAGTGTGCACGCCAGTTCAAAATCCTCATCGCTCCACTGATTGGCATACCAATAGGACAGCTTCTCTCCAAACGGTATCGGCGGTGCTAAAATTCCAATTCCGGTTCCGTCCAACATTCCCAATACATTCTTAATATACTGATCGGAACAGATCGTATTACTCCATAAATTTTCTATCCAATAATCTGTATCTTCTTTAAAATGCACACTTTTTTCTCTTTTGTCATGCAGAAAACATACAAACTTCTTTCTCAGGGCAACCTGTTTAAATGAAACCAGAAAAGCACTGATATCACGTCCTCTGTTCACCTTTTTCGAAAAAAACATATTACTATGGCCTGCTGCATAACAACTAATTGCATCCCAGGCTTTTTCGTTTGAAGAATAAATAAAGACCTCTATACCCGAAGGTACGTTATCCAGATATGTAAAATATTGCTGCAGCGTATCCTCATAATATAAATTAACTGCTATCGCTGTATCCTTATATATGCTCCCCCGCACTTCAAAGCTCGATTGAACGTTTGAAACAATATGGATTAATTCTTTGCCAAATAACTCATCATACACATTTTGCATCCGCATCTGCCTCACTTTTTCTAGACAAAAACGATTTACTTTCTACCATATACAACCCCTCGGCGAAATTCCAATACTGTATCATATGGAAAAAACATATATCCCTCTGATGTTTTTGTCTGATACCCAAAGGTATGCAATATATTTTTTATATTTATTTCATCATTGTGCTTGTGATAACTGCATATAGCACAACATCCTTTACTCTCACGCAGAACATATTTTCCTCCTGTCAGGGCCGGTATTTCATATCCTTCAATATCCATTTTGAGAAAATCTATATTTTCTCGCACTAAAGTATCCAATGTTATCGTTGTGTCACTGTCCTCATCAGACAAGTACTTTTTGCATATCACAACCTTATCCTTATAAGGCTCAAAAGTCCTATCCAAAGCTTCCGACCAGTTATGATCGGATTCAATTAGATAAATTTTTTTTGCTACATCCACATATCGTAAAGCAAAATTTCCTTCACAAACACCGGCATCCACAAGCACCTTATCCTCAGCCGTAAAATCATCATCTTGTATATATTGATGCGGTGAATGCGATCCCTGTTCTCTCATTAGATTCATAACACATTTTTTATCGTTATAAAGCGAAAATTTATCATAATCCCGCGGGAAATACATTTTTTTATTTTCAAACCATATATAAGGCATCCCATCTGATTCATATGTTACTGGATACACGATTTGATCCGTATATTGATAGTACCCAAAAATATTTAACGGATTATTCTTATAATAATCCAAAACCTTCTGCAAATCTGCATCGACACTATTTTTATACTTTTTAATAAGAGCACTTTTTACAGCTTCCTCCTGTTCAAAGTATGTTACCACCTTATATCCATCAATTCTTAAATCCCTTTCAATCTGTCTCTTAATATCATTGCATGTTACTGCACAAATTATCAGCTTGTCAAAATCTGTCCGCTCCAATTCATCTGGAGGCATAATGTCAAAACCTTTAAATTTCTTTCCCCATTTTGTCCTATCATTATCTATACAGGCGATTATATTTTCATTTATATAATATGCCCTGCGATCTATATACCTCTTTGCGATATCTCCTGTCCCCCACACAAATACATCCACACTTTTTATACCTCCATCATCTCCAGGCAGAGTGGCAGTCCACGCTGCCTGTCATAAAAATACCTTTGACCGTTAACACACTTTTCCATTGAACCAGACAGGAGCATCGCCACATAACTGAAACTACTTCCCACAGACGGAACCATTATTTTTCCTAACGATATCAAATACATGTCCATAACGCTGTCCGCCCCCCTATTTCCAGATACAAAAGTAACTTTGGTACTGATCGACTCAAGTCCTAACTCACTTTTATGCGCCATGCACCATTCCAAGTCATCTGAAAATACAAAGTACTTTTTATTACAATACTCTGTCAGTTCCTCAATCAATTGGATTGCCATTTTAAAGTAATCTGTACTGACTGACATTTTATAAAAAGCAAAATCACCGCGGCGTATATGAAGCATAACCCCATCTGAATGCTTTATCTTTTCTGCATACATTTTGTTCTTTTCGCTTAAATTCAATCGAAAAGATAACCGATCCATTACCCACTGGCGATTATACAGAAGCCAGTCCTCTACCCTGCCATCTGCCCATGCCCCCATAAAATAAATATTTTCATTATTGTGCAATAGAAAATCAGTGATACTGTATTGTTCATATGGCTTTCCCCATATATAAGGTTCCATACACCAGAAGTTTCTGATTTTCAGAAACTCTTTTGGCAGCAGGCTATCCCTAACAATGGCAATATTGATATCGTTTTCCATAAGAACATGGCACAGGGGAAAACTTTGTGCATAATTATATGAATGTTCTGTTTTTATTTTGTCTAAGTATGCATTCCATGCCATCTCGTCAAAATAGTCGCTTAAGAGGCGGATTGGAATGTCAAAAACCTCTGCTATCTCCGCCCGTTTAAAATGATAAAAACTATTCCGCTTTCTTGTCTCTGCGACACCAATCCTCGTTTCTTGTAAATTATGCCTGTTGGTCCATCTATGTATCCTTCTTACATTCTCCTCTTCATCATTGATATCCAGGCTCAAAATAGTATCGTCAAATACTACAATTCGATCCGATTCTTCCTCGATAAATTTCCCAAATAGGTACATTAGCGTCTGATTAGCCAGCCCGTTAAATAACTGGACAATATATACTGGTTTCGCATTGGAAACAATCGGAAACTTCATATGACCTGCTCTATTATTGATATATGCCATTATGCTTTTTACAATAATATCCTCTGTAACCTTTATCTGTTCTCTCCCACCCCTACATTTAAATAAACCATCCGGAATATCCCTTGTCTCCACAACAATCCCTGTTTCGCATATGTCATCTAAAACCTCCTGTGAAATCCCCTTATCGCACACTGCATAAAATACCTTTGATGACAGCCGCATCAAAGTTTCTTTCTTTACAGGATTGTAACCATCAATCACTACGACTATGTGCCCGATATTGTCAAACTCCATCAGACTCTCTATCAGATGTTCCAGCCTGTCACTAAATCTTCCATCTGCAATCAGCAATAGATTTTTTACACCATATATCTCTGAAAGGTGCCTTTTTAGATCCCTGGCCTCATCATCCTGCAAGACATATCTATACTCTTCCATAACACCTTTCTCGATTTTGCACTTCCACTGCCCGCCATTGTCATAAACAATATTATTAATAATCCGAAAAAGTTTATTCTGATCCTGTATTTTTCTATCCAAAAATTCTAATTCATATAAATATTCAATCTGCTCAAAACGACAGAATGCAAAATTACTGCCTGCCGCCCGCAATTGTTTAATAATATATTCTGTAACATTTCTATAAAAGCTTCCAACCACAATCAGGGCACCCGGATACAATACCTGTACTTCCTGCAAAGATAAAATAGGTATGTCATATAGATAATTTCCTACATTTGTGTTGTCATTATCACCTATGGCGTCAACGGCCACGTTCATCTTTTTTAAGGTCCGATAACATATTTTACCTGCATTCTTCGCCCCCCAGATAACAATGGGCCTATTTTCTGCTTTTATTTTGTCAAAATCCACCATCTTGTTTTCCAATTCCGCACAGCTCCTACAGATTTATTTATCAACACGCATTATTCATGTATCTTCCCTTTTGCACTGGAAAATTCCCACTGTTTCTTTGCTGACGCATCCCACATTACATTTTCCCGAATAACCCGAGCTGGATTCCCTGCAATAACACAATGTCCGGGATATGTACCTTTAAGCAGGGTTCCCGCTCCAACCACACTGCCTGATCCCACTGCTGTGTCTCCCAATGCAATAACATCCAGTCCCCACCATACATGGTCATCCACAAGAATCTCATTTGCATGCAGTTTCTTTACATCCTTTTGCAATTCCATATCAAAAATACTGTGTCCATTATCTGGTCTGAATTTTATATAGTTGGAAAACAAGCAGTCGTTTCCTATTATAATTTTTCCATCATATCCCGTTACCAAATATGTATCAAAGCCAAACCAATTATTATTTCCTATTGCAATCTGATTTGCACTGGAGACCAGAGAACGTTTACCAAATGAACAATTATTCCCAATTTTTAACGCAGCATTCTCCCAAACATTTATTTCCGTATCATCGTCAAACAAACAATTGTTACCTATCGTTATCACGGAATTGTACCCCATAGCTATCTTACAATTCTTTCCAAACGATACATCTGCTCCAATATATACTTTACTTCCATATCCTTGGACTACTACACGACAATCTTTGATATATGTCTGACTGTCAACAATGTTGCCCTCCATATCAGCGTAATGATCTACAGTATTGAGAATTCTTTCTTCCTTTTCTACCACGATATAGTTTTCATAGTATTTGAATCCAGTTGCATTTAGAAACTTAACAATATCTTTATGGTCCTCCGCTGTAACAATGATATAGACATCTTTGTAAGAGAGTACATCTTCCTGACAGATTACCTTCACTCCCATAATTTGGGCAATATCACTATTACTGCCTATACAACCCTCTATTTTTCTTCCGACAGCACCCAAAGCATCATACGCTTGCCGGCATACCCCCCCCCACGTAAAAATAATTTTGTCGTCTATCCCAGACAGCCCTCCGCCCCGTACAAATTTGCAAAAACTTGTCATATTCAAACTCATAACTTATCCGAACAATGTTTACTAAAAAACACCTTACTCCCTCTAATATACACTTCATAAATCATACAATATATCTTCCAGTGAAATAATCGGACAATCTATTTTCTCCGAAAGCCGCTTTTTTATCTCATCGAAAAATGTAATTGCAGTCACCACTACGGCATCTACCCTATTTAAATCGTCTTCCATCAGCACAATATCTACATCAGAATAAAGCGCATCAGCATTTTTATCAATTCCATATACAACCTTTATAGCAGTGTTTTTTAACTCACTAATCAAGGTCTCTCCCGCGTAACTCATACCATAAACAGCAATTTCTTTATATCCATTTTTTTCAAAATAATCCGCAAGATTTTTTCCCTCTTGCTTTACCTTTACCCACTGATTCATCATAAGAAACAATGACAGATGCTTGTCTGACATTGCCTGGATTTTTTTCTTATCCTGGGAAAACACTTTTCCCACAGCGCCTGCCCCGAATGCTGCTCCGGATAACCCTGATATAATTATACTTAATATTTTTTTCATTCCATTACCCCGCTTATCATCATATGGTTCAAGATCTCTGACTTACTATATGATTGTCAATCAAATTTACTTGTTTCAGTTATATCTCATATAAAATATCTTCTAATGAAAGCACCGGACAATCCACCTTTTCACTCAGCATTTCCTCTATTTCATCAAAATAAAAAACTGCCGTTACCACAATCGCATCCACCTGATCCAACTCCTCGTCCGGTGTTTTAACCTCTACATCTGCATATATCTGATCCGCATTCTTGTCGATAATATACTGCACACTGATTCCTGTACCTTCTAATTCATCATATAAACGTTCACCTAATTCCTTCATTCCATAAATTGCAACTGTACGATATCCTTCTCTTTTAAAATATTCTGCCAGGTTTTTGCCTTCCTGACGCAAGCGGAGCCATTGATCAAAACACATATATAACCTGTGAAGTTTCGCCCCTCCCTCCTGCATCACGTCCATTTTTTTCACTGATGCATGCCTGACAGCGGCTCCACCAGCTACTGCTCCCATTCCTACGCCTAAAACGTTTAAAATTATCTTACCAAATCCTTTTTTCATGTTTTTTCTCCTTATTGAATCAATTTTTTACATTCTTACTGGTCCATTACAAACCATAAAATAATCACTATTTCTAACTTTTCCATGACGATCAAGATAATTCATAATTTCTAATCGCGCCTGTATATCTGCCACTGCGACAAAAACAGTTCCACACTTGTCCAGTACAGTATCCCTATTTTGAATAATCGGATATTCCAGATACATGCCTTTCTTATTCACATCTATAAATCCCATAACCTCTAACTCATCTGCTCCAAACTGCCTAATCCACTTTATTACGATTTCACCCCACATACCAGCTCCCCAAACCACAATTTTCTTATTATCTTTTTTTTCCATCTGCATAAATACATGATACAAAAACCAAAGCGAATCCCTCGTTGTCAGATCTTCAAGATTTACCTTTTTACTACGTATATAGTTATCAAACAATTGCCTTATATCCGTTATTTTGAGAAAAGATCTTTCATTTCTTACGTAATCATTCATAATCATTTCATAATACTCTTCTAATTGATTACCTACCTGCAAATAAGTGTGATTTTTTAAATATGTAGAATATGCCTGATCTGTTATTTGCGTTAGCCCCCCCCGATCCCTGCACTCCATATATTTCAAAAATGCACGATAAATATCATCCGCCTCAAACCCCATTGTCAAAAAACCATTTTCGTAATCCTTTAAAATTTCTGGTACTCCTGCAACTGGGGTTGATATGACAGGCACTTGATTTGCCATACTTTCAACCAATACACCCGGATAGGATTCCACTGTACTGGCCAAGATTAATAAATCTGCATCTTGCAGATAATCTTCTATATTCAAATGAAACCCTGCAAAAAATATACTATCCTGAAGTCCATTTTCTTTTACAAACTGTTTACATATTGTACCATACAGATTATTATCTTCACCCAATATATTAAGCATAACCTTTTGATTGTGTGCTCTGCACCTCATGACAAACTTAATAATCTCCATTTGGTTTTTTCGCTCACACAATACTCCGATTGTAATTACATTGATTGAATCCGTTCTTTTCCTACTGCACTTCTTAACCATTCCCTTGCTCTCATATGCAACCCGAATGCATTTTGTCATAATACCTAGTCCTTCGCCCCATCGCTTACTGAGCAAATCTGAATCAGCGCTATGATATTGTGGATATATCTTTAACCAATCTATCATAAACTGCTGATTGTCTGTCTGATATATATTCATTAAATGAGGAACTTCCAATTCCCTTGCAGCAAATTCTACTGTAATATTCAACTGTATGCTATGAATCAAATCTGGCATGAAAGCTGAGACAATTCTCCTAACTTCATCATAAGCTTCCATAACTTCCATTATATGAATACTTTCCATGCATGTATAAACAGGAAATTTAGCAGTCATGACGGTCAGCCCGTATTGCTTACATAGCTGATCATACTCTGGTATATGGAATTCATTTTGATCATTTGGAATAACAACGAGCACTTTGTATCCCTTCTGCATCATGATATATGCCTGTGTTATCAATACTTTGTTTGCACCGCCAATTGCAAATGGATAATCCAGGAAATATAGAATTCTTTTCATTTGATTCTGTTGTCTCCCAAACAACGAATTGCCAAAATACATTGAATTATCTTTTTCCTTTCCAAATTACTCATATATGAATTGAAACCATTTCTGATATACATATTAAAAAGTGCTTTCCGCAAACGCTCCTCAATATGTAAATATTTTTTTCTTTCATCACATTCCTGCATTTTATATATAGTCCCCATCAGATTTCTCATATACATCAGTTCTGCCTGCCTTATAAACTGCGGATAATATATGGTTACTTCTCTACAGATCTCTCCGGCAAACAGACAGCAGTCAACCCGCCTGAAAAAAAAGCTTTTTCTACATATACTGTTTTCTCTGCATACATAGTGATACTTCACTCGTCCAATGTTCACGATGTTTGTGCTCCTTAAAAAAATACGAAACACTACTGGCAAATCCTCGCTTGTCCTGCCCAAGGGAAATCGTACACGCTCAAAAAAACATCTGCGGAATATCTTATCACAAACCGAAAATGAAAAACTTCTTGTAAGAAGCAGCTCATGGATTGCATTTTCTTTTGTATATCTTACAAAGCTGTTTTTATTTTCTGGCAAGAATAATGCCCTATTGTGTTGCTGACTTCGTTCTGACCATTCCAAAACTGTTCCGCATGAAACAATATCTATACCTTCTTTCATTTGTGTGATCATTATTTCATACATATCTAAATCAACATAATCATCACTATCTACAAACGTAATGAACTCACCTTTAGCATAGTTTAAGCCTAAATTTCTAGCACTCGACAATCCGCCATTTTGTTTATGAAAAACACTGATCCGTCTATCTGTCTGCTGCCATTGATCGCATATTTCACTGCTGCCATCATCTGATCCATCATCCACAACCAGTATTTCTATATCTGTATATGTTTGATATACTAATGATTCCATACATCGGTTCAAATATTCCTTCACATTATAAACTGGAACAATAACACTAATTAAACCTTGCAGCACTTCCATAACCAGTCTCCTAAAAAAAATTTTTTTTCACATACATATTTAGCAACCAGAATATTTTAAACCTATACAGATACAAGGCAATTTTTTCCTCTTTTTTCCTCGCTCTTAAAGCATTTGTTCCCTCTTTTCCTATCATAATGTCCGGCAGTCCCAAATATTTAAATTTATTTTTTAAAATTGTTACTTCTTCTATTCCCATCAAAAACCTGGTACTTTTACATTCATTTAAAATCAGATACAATAATTCTTGTTGAATAAACTGATTCCATCGGAAGTCTAAAAAATATGCTTTTTTTTCATTTCTGATTTTCTTTATAGCCCTAACTAAATAATACAAACTCTTCCTATGCTCTTTCATATATTGACGCATAAGAGAAGAACCATGCTGCACATAATGATACTGATTGTTATTTTGAACCATAACAGTATGGGCATCCATCAAACATGCATATGAACACAGTAAATCTTCACCCCGAAACACATTATCGCTGATAAAACTGATATTTTTTCCAACTAACTCACTTCTAAAAATTTTCAGCCACAGAGAGGGAATAATACCTCCTTGTACTAAAATCTTAATAATATCATTTTTATGATATACACCTTGTCTCAATCTCGCCTGAACCTTGCGACATTTTTGGCCACTATCCTCCTGATATCCAGACATCAGAATGATATCAACGTCTTCAAGTTTTGTGTAATCCATTAAAATATCATAATAATCTGGTTCCATCCAATCATCACTGTCCACAAAAGAAACAAACTTCCCCTGAGATATATCAAATCCTGCCTTTCTGGCACTCATTACTTCTCCATGTTCCTTATGAATTACTCTAATGCGGTCGTCTCTTTCCTCATACGTTTTACAGATAATCAGACTCTTATCCGTTGAACCATTATCAACTAGTATTAATTCGTATTCTCCAAATCTTTGTTCGAGAATCGACCCAATACATCTCTCCAAATATTTCTCTGTATTATATACAGGAACAATTATACTCAGGTATGGCTTCATATTTCCCCCATGATCATCGTGCTATTTTATCCCATGACACCACCATAAATACTCTTTTATATATTCTTCAAAATTCATTTCACTGCCTGCTTTTTTCCCAGCCATGCTCTTTCTTAGCAGTCCATCGCTCCAATTCATCTTTAAAACCTTCCGCACAATCGGATATACAGGTTCTTCATGAACATCCAGGCTTTCATGCGCAGTAATGCATTTGTCTGTAATACCAAGTTTCTCTAATACCGCAGAACTAATTATCTCCAAAATTTCATTGACCGGATGGCCCATATCATAAAATAGTTTTCGCACCCTATAATTCTCTAAAATATAATCTACTATTTTAATATCCCACTTCTGTTCCCTCATTCGCATCTTATCGGTATACAGTTTGAAATTGTTCTCAATCTCATCCCTGTCAATTGCAGCATCACTCATACAATAGTTTATGATGTCTGCCTTTCTCATTCCCTGTTTCACACATTGATCGATCACTTTATCAGCATGTGGAAACATTCCGTTTGCGTCTTCTCCATTTTTTATCTTTTTATTTCGGTGATTCCACTCTGACTGGGGGAAAAATGCTTTTCCCAAACCAAATAAATGCGGAATCGTAATTTCAATCACATCTGTTCTAAACAGCGGTCTCATATATTCATCTGACAGGTAATATCCAAATTCATTATCAATCCGGATATCCTCATGAATCCACACATCGCAGTTTACCAATACCGCCTTATCTATTCTTCCTTCTTTGTTTTCGCAGATAGGAGGATTGGGATATATAGAAAACTGGCTGCTAAACGCTTCTGATGACAAGAGAAAAGAACTAACAATTGCCATATGACAATTCCCATGAAGCAATACCAGTTTTTTATATGCCCATTCATAAAAAATGTAATCTTTAAATTCTACCCGCCCGTTTTCCCGGAGTTGTTTACTGATAATAGGATACACTTGTTCTTTTGATGCAACAAAAATAAATACAGATTGTAGATTTTCCTGATCAGGCTCATATACCGGATAGCCGCAAAATTGTTCCTCCTTACAGTTATTATTTAAACAATATGCAATTTCGATTCCTCTATTCTGCCAATAATATATACATTTTACAGCCTCTAACCCGGTTCCAAATACAACAAATTTATTTCCACCCTTGTAATCCATATCCTGCATAATATGTTCCCCTCAGCAATATGCGCAAAATACTTTGGCACATCTAATACACATACTCCGTGAGCCGATAACATTCCACAAATTGGCGCCCATAATGAATCCCCCTGTAATAATTCAATGCAGTTATTCTTCTGTCATAATCTATATGCATCAAAGCGGACTGATATATTTGAATCAGGCTTTTCTTCCTTCCAACTATTTCCGTTATATCCAGATAATGGGATGGCTCTACCATTGGTGTCCAGACTTCATATTCCAATAGCTTAACTGTTATTCTTCTCCTTTTTATATTTTTTCTAATTTCATCATATACTACCTTATGGTCTGGATGTGTCTCATTTCTCCCCGGAACCAAAACATAATCATAGCCTCGCAGATCAATTTTATCCAATCTACCTTTGTATTCACTTAATCTTAGGTCTGGTATGTTCAACATCCCATATTTTCTGACACCCAGCCATTTCATGACCTTCTGAAATTCTTTTTTTCTAGCTTTACATGTCTTTTCCTCTGACCAGTCACGGTTTCCTTTTGCCCCATCCGTCAATAAAATGACATCACACTGGCCAGCGTACCGCAATAATAATCCTCCGCATCCTATACTTTCATCATCGGGATGAGGCGTTAAAATCAAAATTCTATCCTGTTTGTTAATCTTCAGCTCCATATGTTTTTTTTACCTCGCAGTGAATCTGTTCGCCAATTGACCTTTTTACCACTCCCAAATCTATATCCTTGTTTTTATCCTTATAGCTGCATAGCAGAATCTTAATATAATCTGGCAATTGGTATCCCGGGAAATCCAGTTCTGCTCCTACACGCAAAAAATAACTATTCATCCTATCCCTTATAAACTCATTTATTCCAGAATTCAGCCTTACCCTATACAGAATCCTGTTACCATTTTCTATGGTCTGTAAAGATGCATCCACAGAGTCCATAACCCATACTTTACCAAACATCTCTTTCATGAATACAGTCTTAAATGTATGCAATTCCGAAGTCCAATACACATTTTCCTTCTTATAGTCCTGTATAATTTGAACCTTTACATCCCTGGCATCCAATGTCAAAATCTCACTACTATTATCCATACTGAAAAATATCTTTGAACCGTTACAAATACTCAGCCGGGCATCACATATACGAACCGAGGCATCAATCGGAATGAATTTCGTTACATTTTTATCCGGCTGCCAATACACAAGACGATTTTCAACTTCCGAAAGCCAAAATCCCGTCCCGTCAAAACATATCGTATGAAGGCCTTTTGTCCCCTCCACCTCCCATACCTGCATACTGCCTGCTTTCATATCGATATCGAACACTACACCTATCGCCGAAGAAGGAATAAATAGATGATCCTGAACAATACAAAAATCTCTTACAAGCGCAAATGACCAATATCCATCATGATACATACATGCCCTGCTGCCCGCCTTTATATCCATCAGGGAATTCTCAATTTTTACAAATTTCTTATTGTCCATGTCAAATCGTACTATTACAAATTTCTCGTAACTCCAAAAATAGATATAGTTCCGATACTGCCCTGCCCCATAAAATCCTCCGTATTCATATGGCACTTTATAACTTGTATACTCTCTTGTTTGCACATCAAACTCTATTATCTTTTCTGCATTACATGGTACAAAATACAATTTTCCATTATAACACTTGACTGAACTACATAACCCAACTCTATCTTCTAAGGGGAGTTGTCCAATATACTCCATGTCCCCCAGATCAGGGTTCATTCGAAATATCCCGTTAAAGCTGCTTGCGGCAAACCATATAGAGTGATCATACTCTACCGCGTCCTCAAAGATAATAGGATAATAGTTCAATAACAAATTTTCATCCGCCATATTTATTCCCCTACAAACCAATCCGCACACAATGCCCCAGACTTCTGCCTTGGTTCCCAGACATAAAATTCAGGTCTGTCTGTCCTGCAATAACGGCATGAATTTAACGGATGCGTCAATTTCCATGTGACTTCCCAGCCATTTATATCCGGATTATGTATATGGATAATATCACTATCAACCGCAAATCTTCCTCTCATAAACGTATCCAGTTGTGAGTAAATTACCGGAAAACTACATGCCGCCATTTCCCCATCTCTCAAAAATGTACACATCTTCATATGGCAGTGTTCATATGATACATGAATGTCTTTATTAAAGTCCGGATTCCTAAATTTTAAAAACTTATTTATATTTTCAGAAAAATGATAAATCACGCCAAACCTGTTCAGAATCGCAGCTATTTGTTCTTTTCTCTTTACTGTAGGCGGATAACTCGAAATATCTAACTGTATATTCAGGTCAGCCAGCCGTTTTAATGTATACTCGCTGTTCGAACCAAAATATAAACCATTAGTAACAATCCTTATATCTGTGTCACGGTTTTCCGATCTGACCAATTCTGCAAATTCCGCCAGACTCGGATTGAGAAAAGGCTCCCCGCCCATCAAACGGATTTTTTTTATGTGACTGAACAGTTCCTTTAACTTATGTATATCTTTTGCAAACTGATCATAATCCGCAAACTTTTCAGGAGCAATATTACTTAGATGACCACACCCTTTACAGTTTAAATTGCAATGATCACTAAGATGCATCTCTATATAAGGAAGAACTGGTTTCCCAGCAAATAATTCCATATGCCCGAGAAAATCTTCAATATCAGATATGGAATATATGTTTTCTATAGTTCCAATCTTGTCAAGCATCTCAACATCATCTGCCGTGGGCAGAAGTACTGCCACTCTTGACATATCTTCTTCTGTTTTCATCACCTCGGTAAAATCTTCAATCTTATCTAAAACCATGACAGAATTTTCACTGTTGAGGTAATCCTTTATACTACTGCAGAACACACGCTGCACACTTTCATTCCCTGACACATATATCATTTTTCAACTTATCCCCATATTTTACTTTTTAATTTCGCCATGCCTTGCCTGAGCGCTTCCATCCGATTCCTTTTATATATCTTTTCTAACTCCTTAGGCAGCGCACATATATATTGATAATATTTACGATCCGGATATAAAATAAGCCACGGTTTTCCCCTCCCGCCTGCGTAGTGAATAATTTTCTTTTTCTGTTTTTCTTCTTCCATTTCATCATTTGTATATACCTTTTTCATATACGAATATTCATATGTATCCCGTATATTTTTGTGTTCATACAGGTTAATCGGAATTGCATATCGGAAAGGTACTTTTTTAATACGACTCGATGACATATTCAATATATCCAAATCAAACATCTGCAGATCATCAGCGTATTTTCGGATATTATCCCTGATAATATCTGTAAATCCTGTCTCACGCATCCGCCTTAGATTGCATATCATAAATCCAGACATATAAATGTATTTATTTGGATTATTCTCAAAATATTTATGGCCTATCATATTCCTGCTATTTATCTCTGCCCTGATGCCGCCCCAATCATAACCTTCCATATTTATTTGAAATACATCTGACAAATCCCCCTGAAACAAAACATCTACATCTGAATAAATTATCTTATCATACGTTTCTAATAATTCCGGCAAAAACAGCCTAATATACACAATGACAGGCCAGTGTGTACTCTGGGGATATCTCCTGAATCTCTTCTTATCGACCCACTCGAATTTAATCGTATGATGCCCTGCCAAAGCGACTAAATTTTCCAATTCAGATATGTGCTTTCTTCCCAGATCATAATGAAAAACAATAATTTCATACTCTGTAGCATCACTGGCATAATCCATCAGTGATTTAATTGCTATATATGCCGGAACAATAAAATCATCTGTAAAAGTAAACACAATTGGTACTTTATTCATTTCTTCTTTTTTCTCCTAACATAATCAAGTAACTTTCGATACTCTTTCATATATCCAAAATACTGTATGTCCTTTCTATAAATAAGATAAACCAAATACACTGTCCATCGATTGTAATACTCCATATAATTTTTCCGCTGTGTTTTATTGTAGACATTCAATTGTGCCAAACCATACTTTTGTGCGATTTTCCCATATTCCTCATTTAATCTTTCGTATTTTCCTATATAATTAACTAGCTTTTTATTGTTCTGATCATATGCAATCTTATACTGCGGCTTAAAGTGCTGATCTTTATAGGCGTCCGGTATCAATGCAATCCGGAACAGAAAATTTGAAAACCCCCTATCTTTCTTTATGTATCCAAATAAATAATGATCATATTCTTTTATATTAATTCCGATCGTTTTCTGATCCCCATGATATTTGTTTTCATAACATGAAACTACCCGTTCCATTGGATTTCTGACAAATGTAAACTTATAATAATTGCGATGTTTCACATTAAGACTATGCTCTGTATATTTCAGGGACTCTTCCTGTATGGAAAAAGCATCTGGAAACTCCTTATTCAGCATACTGGCCTTTATGGCGCTATTGGCTACTTTGGGCATTTCCAGATAAATTAACCTTTTTTCCGGCAAGACCATATATTTTGGATATGGATAACTTCCATATTTGCAGATACAGTTCCTCATATCCATGAATTGTTCTATATAATATTTGTAATTACTGATCGTATGATGAATCAACTCACTAAAGCGCTGTTTCATTTCTGCCCTCTTCTCTTATTTTTTTATTTATCATCCTTTTTATTTTTGACAACATAACCCTGTTGTTATTGTAATATGATCACCTGTTTTTATAGATTCCCTTCCCATTATTCTGCCAATTCCCAGCAAAGCAGCTACCGCATGATTGAAATCTCCATACTCTTCTATATTAAATACTTTCCTAAAATGTCGTTTACATATCTGTTCTATACCATACCTGGAATAGAATCCTATAATCTCACTATTACATAAAACTGGGCCGTGTACTGTAATAATTAAGATCCCCTGATCTGTCAATAGCCTTTTCAAACTATCTAGTGCGAGATTAATATCAATAACACAGTTCAATACCTCAGTCAGTACAATACAATCAAATTTCTCCTGAGGCAGTGTATCTGGATCAGTCAGATCAAAATAATAATCGCATCCTTTCCACCTCTCCTTATGTCCACTCCATGCTGCCATCTTTACTTTTGCGTTGTATTTTTTTGAATATGTAATTCCTCCACCAAACTCCAGTACGTTATCAGCCCTTTTAATATATCCTCTATGTCTGCTGACATACTCTTCGACATATCCCCTGTTATGTGCACCTAATATATCCGGATATCCTCCCATCAGTTTGGAAATTCCACGTATAATACTCGTCAAAAGTTTAATTAACTCAAACCCAAGCTTTCTGCCAAAAAGAACTTTCACTTTTTGTCCTCCAAATCCATAAAACCACGAAACACACAAAACTTCCTACTCGAATTCACATATGTTCCTAATGTAAAGTTCGATATATTCCTCTATCCTATATTTTTTATCTACAAACGTTTTGTTTGCATAGTATTGTTCCGAATTAAATTTTAAGTCCAACACCTTTTTAACAAATGGATAGATTACCTCCTGCGCCCCTTCAAAATTCATCATAGCCTCATAATCAAACTGCCCGAAGGGCAGATCCAGCATTTCCATCAACCTCTCAGTCTCGACATACATTAATTCATTGACAGGGTTATGGGCAGCCACAAACAATCTTCTTCCTTTGATATTATCCAATATGTAATCTGACATTTTCAAATCGACATTTTTTTCTGCATCTATCATCCTCTCAATGGCATTATTCCATTTTTGTATGACTTTTCCCTTATCAAAAACCATACTGCTGCCTTCTTCCAGCAAAAGCAGTTCTTTCGTTTTCGTTATGGAATTTGTTCTTTTATATGTCTCCTCTATGTAATAATCCCTGACTTGAAAAATCGTGTCTCCACTTAAATTCCTCAGTAACACATTCGTGGGTCTGTCAACATGATCAATTTGTGGAAAATATCCGTCAAAATATAAATCGGGAATACCTATCCGCCTATGTCCTTTCTTTAACAAAGGTATGATATTCTGTGTGGCAAAAAACGGCTGGTAAAATGTTTTCTTTACATGCTGGTAGATAAAAAGATCAAATTTGTTAAAAATATCCTCACAAATATATTGTATTGATTTTTCTTTGATATACCAAAGCGGAGGAAGCAATAGCACAAAATAATTCTTTGTGAAACTTTTCTGTTTTATTAACATCCTAAACAATATCTCACCTTGACAGTTACATAAAATTCCTGCTATTTTCTTAGATGTTGCATGCCGTACTATATCCAGCAAACGTGATACCTTATCATCATTAATCAACGTCTGTAACTCCAGCTACGAGGCATACGCGCTTTCGACCGGCAGCCTCTCAACCGAAACCCCAGCCTTCTCTACATTCAAATCAAAACCGTCCTGTCCCAGACACTCCATAAATATATTTACTTTAAAAATAGTATTTAGAAAAGCAAAGCAGGTATTCGGAAACGATGTGTCCCGATCTTTGTCCACCCTGCGTGTCTCTTCACTAAACAGTATGGGTGAGCGCAATATTTTTCCACATAGCCCATTCTCATGTTCGTCTAATCCATACACCCTGTGCCATTTGGGAAAATTCCTGATTTCATAAGGAATCGCCCTCTCCTTTGCATAACGATATAATTGATAAGTCAGTTCATTACAGTCATAAAATATAAAAGAATCATGAAAATTTGCAAGTGCCTCAAAAAAGATCCAATTATCATTAACACTGATAATTGCCAGCAGTTCTATATACAAATCAAGCGTCTCATCATTATATGCATATACATTATCCCCCTCTTCAATAAACCGTCTGCCCACTACTGCAATACCTCTGCTTTCCCCTGTCTACACTTGAAATTTACCTTTTTTCAATAACTCGCGCTTAATCCACAAGGAATCCGACTGCAGCCTTGCCAGATCATAAGTTATCAATTCAAACCCAAAATCCATAAGCAGACGTGCTATATCTGTGAACAAATAATGTTCTCCTTCAAAATCGATCAGGTTTTCTGCTTCAGTCTGAATCACCTTAACTTTATCCAGATAATTTCCAAAACCTTTTAACACTTCATAATCTACTCCCTCGACATCTACCTTCAGAAAATCTATCGTATCAATCTCCTTGTGTTCGTCCATAAAATCCTTCATACAAACACAATTTATCTCTGCCCTCGTCCAGTCTCCCGTATAACTATAATTTTTCACTGACGATAGTCCACTGTTTTCACTTTCATTGTCAACAAGATTGAGCACAATTTTTCCCGTATAATCGCTGACTGCCAGATTGTAATTATGATATTTATATCTTTGGTCGATTTCTTTAGATATGCGTTCATTTGCCTCAAAGGTATAAACATGGTCATTATCCACCCCCCAAAACAGTCTCAAAAATTCTGCGTCCTGCCCATAATTCGCCCCAATTTCCATAACAGAAGATACTTTTAATTCCGTCCGTTCCATAATTTCCCGGCAATATCTGTACATATGCATACCATTTCCAACTGCTTTTTCGTGAACACGCAGTCTTGTGCCTATAAACTCACCAAAACTCAGTACCTTAATGTTATTACACCCTGCCCTTTGCAATTCCATGGTGATTTCGCCGCACAAATTAAAACTGGTCAATATCATATCAGGCTGAAACAACAATAATGATGAAGGATCAACAGCATTATCCAAAGCCTGCCTTTTCTCTTCATCCTTATCACAATACGCTATAATCGTAACTCCCAACTCTTCTGATTCCAGCATTGTTTTCCAAACAGAAAATTCTTTTCCCAAACCCCAAATTGCAATTTTGTCCATTTTTCCCCCATAACTTGCTTATTTGCTTGCAATTACTTTCACTTCCCATGTATAAATACGCGGACTCCTGATATGAAATGCACTTCCCGTCACACGATTCCAGAAATCAACTTTTTTATCATATAACCTTAAAAAAATTTTTCTTATAAGCCTTGTTCCATAACTGGTTCCGTCTAATCCATCCTGATCTAAAAAGGTAATCCTTCTAAACCCTGCACTTCTCAAAACATAATCCAGACTTCCTGCCGTATATAACATCTCATGTGTAAAATCCTCGTACGCCCAATAGCATCCTGTATACGCTTGTGCATTTGGTACTCTGATTACAATCTTCCCCTTTGGATTAAGGAGGCTGGTTCTAATATAAGATAGTAATGGAATCACTTCCTTTTTAGGTAAATGTTCCATAATATGATTCATTAAGATAAAATCAAATTTTTCATCCGGTTTATACCCAATTATATTCGTTTTTTCACATGGAATCCCATGTCTCTTAACAAACTTTACAACCTCTTCATCAAGATCTACCCCATGCAGGTTCTGATAACCTCTTTTCCTTAACGCATATAATACATTTCCATTACCGCAGCCGATATCTAAAATATTTGCTCTTTTATCCGATGGGAGTACCTTGATAAGAAACTGAGGTAATGCCATATTAAAATGATAGATATCATTCTTTCTGTTTTTATGATAGTTTTGATACTCATTATCCATAATACCTGTTTTTTCCTCTTTCATTTAATGCTTCAATCGCAAATCTTACAGTCTGTGCAATACCATTGCGCAACTCTGTTTTAGGTTTCCAACCATACTTCTCCATAGCATATTTATTGGAAAGACAGGTATATTTTAAAACCTCATGTTCCAATAACTTTTTTGAAATCGGATATGGTTCTCTATATAAATCTGGGTATTTTGACCAATAATGGGCTGTATCCGTATATATTGGAG
Organism: Lachnospiraceae bacterium; assembly: GCA_021770755.1. Lineage (GTDB taxonomy): Bacteria > Bacillota > Clostridia > Lachnospirales > Lachnospiraceae > COE1. The sequence continues at coordinate 68,494 of JAETQI010000032.1, read as the reverse complement.
CTATATTTTCACACCCCATCTCCTCAGCAATCAACCGCACTATTGTTTTGATGGAAACAGAACTTTCCGTCGAGACATTTATAATATCATACGAACTCGCTTCTCTCACCGCTAAACATAAATCAACAAGATCATCTATATAGATAAAATCCCGTCTTTGTTCCCCGTCCGCATGTAGGACTGGCTGATTTCCCTGAAAAAATTCTCTAATAATATATCCCATGACTGGTGGCTGTGTCCGTAAACAATCTATATGGGGTCCGTAAACATTTGCAAACCTAAGGCACACAACCGGCATACCATATGCCTCCCAATAGGCTCTGCAGAACTGTTCTGAGGCAAATTTTGTATTCGCGTAAATCATGCTCGGTGCAGTAACAAACGATTCCTCTGATGGAAATTTCTCATTATTTTCATAGATTGCTGATGTACTTGCAAATATTACCTGTTGAACCCCGTACTTTCGCGAAAGTTCCAGCACGACAGTTGTCCCACGAACATTGACATCAACTGCATCTATCGGACTCACCTGGCAATCTGGCAAAGGAGTAATTGCAGCAATATGATATACTTGCTCAAAATGATACTTTGCAAACAACTGCTCCATACCTTTCACATCGCGGACATCAATCCTACAAACCTCTTCGACAAAATTATATTCTGGAAAAATCAAATTATCTTCCGATCCATATGAAAAATTATCCACTAAAACGACTGATTCCCCATCTTTCTTTAAGCGGTATGCCAATTGTGAGCCAATAAACCCTGCTGCACCAGTAATTAAAACAGTCCCCATTTATAGCCTCCTCCCCATACTATGATCTAATAAACAATCATACAACTTAATTGTAATCAGTCAGTAAAAATAATTCTGCTTCCCTGCATATCAATGTAAAACGGAATCTGTCTAAATTGGGACAATGCCCGTTTTAAATCTTCCTGATATTCTATTGGTACATATAAGAGCATAAATCCGCCTCCTCCAGCCCCCAAAATCTTCCCTCCGACTGCCCCATTCCTAATCGCAAGGTCATACATTTCATCAATTAACTGGTTGGAAATCGCCGATGCAAAAGTCTTTTTTATTTCCCACGTTTTATTCAGCAGTTCTCCCCATAGATCCACATTACCAGCCTGCAATGCATCCAATGCTTCTTTTGCTGCATCCACTAATACATCCAGCATCTCTCTATGCTCTACTATATTTTTTTTCTGTTCAACAAAAATCTTTCTTGAATCTCGTGGGTTTCCTGTATAAAAAAGCATTAGTTTCTCAAGTAATTTATTTCTTATATCTGACCTTAACACAATGGGCAAGACTTCCACCGTGTTATCTGCATTAAAGATATATTTATTAAATCCTCCACATGCTACAGCATATTGATCTTGTATTCCGATCTGCTGCCCCAAACGGTTTATTTCTATTTCGATTGCTTCCTGTGCAAGTTGTCTGGCAGTTGCATACTCACCCTTATATGTATGTAACGCATTTAGTACGCCCACAGCCAAGGCGCTGGATGAGCCTAATCCTACTCCTAGATCAGTCATAGGCAAATCGGCAGTATATACAATCTCAATACCACTTTCTATCCCTGTGAGCCGTAAGGCTTCTCGAATAATGTTATGCTGAACCTCATCTACAGAATCCACTAATTCATTTCCTGTGTAAACTACTCTTATCTTGTCATCAAATCGCTTATTTACAGTAATGTATACATGCATATCCAGGGTAACGCTGATCACACACCCATAACCATATTTACTGTTTTGATAGTAGTCTGCAAAATCACATCCGCCTCCAAAAAACGACGCTCTCAACGGTGTTTTTGAAATAATCATGGCTCACTTACCTCAATTTCCCTGCAATATTCTTTCACAGCATTTAATAACGGATAGGTCTCACCGACCAAAACCGTTTTACACCCTGCGACATTCCCTGCCTCAATATCTCGTTGATCATCTCCGAACAGCACACATTTAGTTAAGTCTAATGCCAGATCTTTTTGAGCCTGATATAACATACCCGGTTTAGGTTTCCTACAATCACATCCATCGTTCCAATTATGTGGACAATAATATATATAATCAATTTTTGCCCCAACCCTCTCCAAGTCCTTTTGCATTTTTTCATGGATTTCTTTGAGATCCGAATGTGTCAGATTTCCACGTGCGATACCAGGCTGATTACTTATCAGTATTGTCGTTACATTATGTTCCGCGAGAAGCCGGACAGCCTCTATTGCTCCTGAAATCCAATGAAAATCCGCCGCCCTTTCAACATAACAAGCCTTTGACGGACGCACATTTAACGTCCCATCCCTGTCGAGAAACACAACTCTTTTAGGTTTGAAAAATTCCTTTGTCATCTCCAGCCTGTCATAAGATCCAACAGAATAATATCTGTGGTCCGTAATTGTAGCATATAACTTTTCTGCTTCAATCAGCTTAGGATATACCTTTTCGGTAAATCCTCCTTGTCCACTTGATATAAAATTCAATACGTCCTTCTTAACAATAGCATATCCGATATCTACTCCCAGAAGACCTTCCTGTGTCCTGGATTTATCATAAACTATAATTCTATTGTCTCCCTTCGATATTTTCAAATTATCCCTAGTATACCGGTCTTTATTTGAGTAAGCGGTTAATTGCACAATCGCATTATTTTTATAGCTGTCAGCAACAAGTTTTGAAAAAGTTATCGGGCAATAGTTGTCACAATACATTAGCAAAAAGCGATCAGCCAAATATCTGTCCGCATGTAATATTCTTTGATCAGTGTCATATTCAACCGGTGTGATATCATATATTATATTTATTCCAAATCTTTTTCCATCTCCCAATTCCTTAACAATAATTTCTGACAAGTAGCCCAAAAGAATCACAATGTCTTCAATGCCAAATGACTTAATCTGTTGAATCAGTCTAACAATAAATGGTACTCCATCGATTGGATACATCGGTTTTGGACTGCAATCCGTATATGGTCTAAGACGTACACCTCTTCCCCCTGCCAAAATTACAGCTTGGACGATTTTTTGTTCTGCCAATTTTACTCTCCTTTTTGACCATAAATGTTTAATTCTAAGGCATATCAGCGTCAAACATTTTTATTTCTTATCATTCTCCACAATCATATCTACAACCTGTTGTAATACCAGATTATGAATTGATTCCACAATCCCATATTCCATACAGGGCACATATATATTCATATCACCCATCTGCTTTACGGCATTATTCGCCTTAAAGCCAGTAAACGTAATAACCTCTACTTGCTTCTCTTGAGCTGCCTTTACTGCATTAATAATGTTGCCTGAATTACCTGAACTACTAATAGCAACTAATAAATCTCCTTCCTTAGCCAAAACATCTATGGAGCGAGAAAAAATGTACTCATATCCGTAATCATTCCCCAAACAGGTAATAACTGCATTATCATATAAACTATGCGTATTCATTCCACCATTTTTCATATAATCAGCGGTCATATGTATTGCAATTGCGGAACTTCCACCATTCCCAATAAAAAATAATTGGTTTTTTCTATCCCTGTGCTTTATAAAAATATCCATCAGGTCAATTATTCCTTTATTATAATCAGCATATTTGTCACAGACACCACGCCAAATTTCTATTTGATATAATATTTCAATTAATTTTTTTATGTATTCATTACCCATTACTACTAAAATTTTCTCCATTCCCCTGCAAAATTTCTTCCATACGCGCTCTTTGAAGATGTTCATTCACCTTAACAATAAAAGATTGAAGATAATGACTTTTACAATAATCATTCTCATAATCCAGCATATTTTCAAATCTATATTCCACTAAAAACATTTCCTGCAATTGTCGCCTTGAAAAATTTCTACAGCTTACATACGAATACCCATATCTTTTTTGTTCTTTCGCAAAAATCATGTTTATACGAAAACGATCAAAGTCTGAAAAAAATTCTTCATATAGATTGTAAACTGGTTTTAAGTCAAAATTTGTAATGCTTTCCTTGCCCGATCGATATTCCGCTGTCGTTCCATGAAATGTTGTCATGAGAAGTCTGTCATCCCATGAAATTCCCAACTCATCGCAAATGGCTGACAATGTAGCTTGTGGTAATAATTTTATTGATTCAAATTTCACCTCTAATCTCTTCCACTTACCAGAATGCCTTATGTGTTCTATTGAATATTCCATGTGATTCCATAAAGTTCCTATCTTCGGAAAGAAAAAGTTTCGAGATTGTCGAAGAAGATTAAATAAACTTCCTACTCTTGTATATGCATTTCTTGTAATGTTAATTGTAAAACCCATTACTTTTTCATCGGATAGCCACTTTTTGTAAATCGGACGCCTTTTCCCTATTTCCATACGTTGTTCGTAATATATTAAAACATCCTGCAAACATGATATTTTTTGTCCCCATGCCTCTGCATATGCAATGTGTATCAAAACAAATAATTCCTGTGATGTAAATGAATCCTTGTAAGTCAGTAATTCTTCAAATTTCTTATTGAATATTCCTTTTCGGCATGAAAATACTTTGGTTTCCTGAGTTGTTATCGCATCATATATCTTCCAAAAGGTCTGTAAAATATTTGATCTGGATTCCTCTGCCAACTGAATACACACAAGAAACATATTACTTCGGATACTTTCTATTCCCCAGTCCATTTGTATGACATCGGGGTGTCCATCTAACAAATTTCCGAAAAACTCATTTCCACTCATATGTCCTGATATATTAAGCAAAATTGCCCTCGGCGTCAGACATGGTATTGAATATTTTTCTATTTTTGTCTGTTGTATGGAAACAAGAACCTCTGACTCAGAAAAATATTGTGAAATATCGTATATCCCCAATTCTTCCAATGCCATATAATATAGTCTTTTTTTCTTTTTAACCATATCCGAATAGCCGCCATCACATAAATATTGGGGTTCAACAATCAATGCTACTATATTATTTGCAGTCCTTCCCTGTACTGTCAGATTATCCTCGATTTCTTTTTCCGCTAACAAATCCCAATATGTCACTTTCTTACATTCTGCTTTAACCAGAGCGTTTTTCACATTATTACATAAATTATAATTACCGACCAATATAACTTCTTTGCCTTTTAATATATTATGCAAAACGCCAACACGAATCTGCGTATAGTCTTTTATAAAGAAATACTGCTTATTCCTCTTGTATCCTTCATAATCATATCTATCAACCTCCCCAAATCCCCAGCAACTATTTTCAAATGAACATTCTAAGAAAATAGGTTTTTGAATACTGCTTACTATTCTTTCCTTAGAAAAAATCTCTTTACCAAATAGCTTTCTTTTCCAATCCCTCTGATCCTCGGACATAAAACACAAAATATCAATTCCATATTCCTGTAATAAATCATATACATTCAACGAATTTATCCCTGTTCCTACAACGATAATCTCTTTTTCATTTCTTATCCGTTCGATCAGCCATAAAAAGTCACCCTCACTATCTTGTATATTGCCACATTGAATATTTGCTTCATATATCCTATCTATACATTCAAACTCAACTGAAACACTTCGCAATAAATTTTCTCTCCAACTGTGTCTCCCCGCTTCATTCCCCTCCGCCCAGACTGTAAAATATTCATAATCAGGTGCATCATACTCATGCCCCATAAAAAAATGCTGCCACATCGTTCCACTAACTTCTACTGAAACATTCAATTTATTCAAATATTGGGCAAAAAAATAAGCCAGCTCATTAAACTCATATATTTTTACATATTTATATTCTGCATATAAATCCGTAAACTGTAATGCATCTGGCAATTCAGCCAATTCTCGCAACATACGGATCTCGCGATTTGCCTCCATATCTTCATATGCAAAACATAACAAATGATAGTCTTCATCTAAAACAGGAATAAGGTATTTTGTATCACTATCCCGATGTTTCCTGCAATATTCGCGTGCTTTTTCCCATATACTTACATTTAACATCAAATACTCAGTACAAATAGATTCACGAAACGTCAAAGAATGATTGATCGACTGATCAGTTATTATCCCTATAAATTTCCCAGTATCATTATCATATAGGCAAACAACAAAATCCTGATGCCCATTTGAAAAGTACTCCAATAAATCTGCCCTACTCATCGCACACTCATCTAATGTTATACCATATTCAATGCAATATATTCTCCTGTCACAAAACCTTATCATACTAACAGTATCCTCTTCACCTGTTCTTCTGGTGGCACGTCCCCTTCATTTTCCAATATAAGATCCGAACTCTTGGGTTCTTCAAACTCCATATGAATTCCAACAACTCCGTTCATTACCTCTTGTGTTCTCCCACTATAAAGCCCTTTTTGATCCCTTTTTCTCAGTGTATCCATAGAAGCCTTCACATAAACTTCTACATAATTCTGAATATTCTCTCGATTCCACTCCCGCACACTGTCAAACATCGAAATTGTACAACAGATCACATTTAATCCCTGTTCCTGCAGCATGGCACACAATCTTGCATACCGCATGGCACATTTCCTGCGTTCTTCCCTCGAATATCCCAGATCATTTCCAAATACCTCACGCAGTGTGTCACCATCCAAAAAAACAGTATTTAGGTCTGTCATTCTTATTTTTTCGTATAACAGTTTTCCAATCGTTGTCTTGCCCGCACCCGAAAGCCCAGTGATCCAGTATACTGTACTCATAATGTAATGCTTTATACCCCTATTTCCATATTTTAACTAATGTCCACTCCATTTTCGACGCCACACTCATTGGCTTTTCACAGTCATTAATCTCAAACCAGTCCTGTTTAACATAAATTGCGCACAGTTCATTAATCAATGGTCTCTGTCTTGTCAAAATATATACATTTATCTTATATACTGTGCCATCCATATCCTTGTTGTATATGGAACTTTAACTTTCTCCATACCCACAGACTCCACAAGTTTTTTGATCTCCTCATTGATCAGACTAAACTTTTGCGGTGACTGGCGGTAGACCGTTCCATGGGATCTCCAGCCTTCTATGAAATCCTCTGCTGGAATCTCATGTACTACTGTACCTTCCAGGTAGATTGCTCTGTCGAACAGACCACTTTGCCCGATAATATCTGTCTGGTCTTCCCTGCGTGTCCCATAGCTGTAATCCGTGATATGTTTCTTTAATACAACCTCTATCTGCTTCTGCAGCGGATCATCCAGATCTCTGTGGTTCCACATACATGCAAACCATCCGTCCGGTCTCAGTATCCTTGCACTTTCTTTCAGTGCCATCTGTCTGTCACACACATTAAAAGATGAACCAAATGTCACAAGTCCAAATGAACTGTCCTGCATTCCAGTATGTTCCCCGACACCCTCGTGCCAGCTCACATCCGGAAACTGTGCTGTCCTTTTGATACCGTTCGCACGCATAGCGTCGTTAGGTTCAACTGCACAAACCTTCAATCCATATTCAGCAAGCTTTATCGTGAGATGAGCTGCTCCTGCTCCAATATCACATACTGTATCTCCCGGTTTCACTTCTGCTGTTTCCAGCATCCTATCTATCGCAGACTGCGCATAATCCGGTCTTTTTAAATAAGCATCAGCCAGCTCGGTATAATCCCATTCTGTTTTCATTAAATTCACTCTCCTCTTAATATCCTCATCGTCTTCAAAAGCCCATCGATTTCCACAACCTGCACATTCCGATATTTCTCAAACCGCTTCGCCCCAACCCCGATCACAGCAGGAATCCCAAGTTCCCCCGCACGGATCGCCATGTGGGAATTCGCCCCGCCATACATTGTGATCAGCCCTTTGATGCCATGTGAGAATATCCAGTCATATCCCGGGTCTGCACTCTCGATCATAACGATCTTCTCGGAGACATCATTTGTATCCGCCATAGAATCGATCACCCTCAACTCACCGCAAACCTTTAAGGAAGTGATAAAGTTAGGCTCGGAATCTGGATAGTAAAAGCTTTCCACATCTCTGGAATCCAGAATGACTGGTGGAAGCGTGATCGCCTGCGTTATTCTATACTTTCTCTTCCCCTGCTGTACAGACTCCAGAAATCTTTCCCTTGTATCGCCTGTGGAGACATACAGATCATAAATGGTTTGTATGTCTATATAACTGCAATCCTCTCTGGATACTCCCATCGCATTTCCCACCTGACTGATCAGCCGGATCGCCATGCTGAGATTTCTAGTAAATATGAACTTTCCGTATTCGCGCCCCTTGATAACATGCCTCATAAAATCCATGATGTCCAGCACATCATTTGTCAGACCATTTTCCTGTAATGCGTTTCTTAATTGATTCAGTTGTTTCAGGGATAACCGAAACTTAGTTGGCTGCCTGTCCTCAGCATCTGAGGCTTTCATTTTTTCCCCGCTGTCTTCTTGCGTATTACTAAAATACAAATCCGGCGCTTCATCATACCTCAGAGAAGTAATGTCATACGTTCCCGGTCTTAAATGACCATACTTTTTCAGAAAAGCTGCCCTTGACAGTTCCGCCTTGTCCCTATTCATGATGGAACTGACCGTATCTGCCTCACCCATAAACGCTTCGTAATCATCATCGCTAAAGATACCGCATGTGACAAAGGACTTTAACATCTGCACTGCGATAAAGGCTGCTCTTGCAAGCCCCGCAAACGGGAGTGTCCCATAGCGTTTGCAGTCTTCCAGCAGCCAGTAAACCTTTTCAATATCATTCAATCCGCTATCCATGATTTCCTGATAGCGTTGATCCAGAATTTCTATTTTGTGATAATCTTTACGCCACAATCCATTTTTATAATCTATAATGTGGTTCGTCACATCCCGGAGTGCATCGATGATCTGTCCTATCTCCTGCTCTGTGAAACCATGCTCTGTCAATGCCTTTACCCTCTGCGGCGTATCCAGTGTATAGCATGAAAATACAATCTCAAATTCTGCCTTGTCATGCTTCTGTGGGTTTTGAACCAATTGTTCAATATAATAGTTGACAAGTTTTTCACTGACCTCTTCATCCAATCCCGCTGGGATAAAAGAATTAAAACTGACACGCACGTCAATATATGGCAATCCGCAAAAGTCCACCATCAAAGGAAAGCTCCTTAAATTCCGGTAGCCGTAGTTATCCCTCTGGTATGCCCACACACTGTCCGTGATGATCTCCCTGTATAACGACAGTGCCAGCGGTTTCGGGCGCACTCCGATCATCTCTGCCGGATTCCAGTCTGTCATGACACTATAGGCCGTCTTACGCCCGCACAGGAATGGCTTCGGCTGATTATTCTGTTTGATCTTTTCCACAATGCGGGCAAGCCCTTCCGCCTGTCGAGCCCGGTCAACGCGTTCCTGCGACACGCACAGCGTGCGCACCTGCAATATGTACAGTTCATCCTCCTGTGTCACCGCAAATTCCACATCCAGGTTATCCTGCCCGAAAAAAGTCTCCAGTTCACCAAGGGTAGTCAACAACTGCTGCAGTTCCTCCGGCGCTGATCCTATCGATGTATTTTTAAAGTGGTAATACAGACAGTCGTGACCGCCTGTTCCTGACGTGACTGCCGACGTATCCCCCGTCCTGTCATAATTGACAATATAATAATTCCCATGTGTACTTGGATCCAAAGTAAATGCCACGCCGCTGAATTTTACATTCCTTAACATTGGCTGAACAAGGATCTGATCATCACTGTCTGCAGCACCGTAGGAGCTGACTACTTTATCTGCCGCATTCTGAAACGCTTCCATCCCACTAACATCAGCCACGGACTCAAACTTTCCCGCCATGGAGGCATCCTGCGTATCCTCCCCTTGACAACTACTTCGGACAATTACATCGGCGTTCCAATTCAATTTCGAAAATCTATGTACGATTACGCCGCGCTGCTGTATCCACTCTGCAACTGTAAACGTAAACTGTGGAAGGACTTTTGCTGTATTCAATTTTCCATACATTTGTTCCAAAGTCTCCGCCTTGGTTCCCAATCTCTCCACTTCCGTCTATCTCCACAAAAAAATCCCAATGAAAATGATATGCAAAAATAATCTACCAAGCCCACTAAAAAACTGATGCAAACTATTTCATCCCAGGTATCCCTGACAATCCCATACTTTACATCAGTCTTTTTATAATCAACTATATTCTATTATTATAGACAAAACCCTACACAACTGCCTCCACGATCACCTTGTCCGATAGTAGTCCAGATAATCCATAAGCTGTCGCTCGCCCCGCTCATTATATTCATTCCCGCGCCAGATTTTCAGTTCGATGACAAACTGCTCCCCGAGATAGTCCACGATGACATCCGTGCGCCGATCGTCTCTGGTCTGCGCCTCAATATAGTAATTTCCAGTGCCGTTAATGATCGGCCTTAAATAGAGCAGGAAGAATTTGCGTCCGTATTTTTCGATAAATTTTGCATCCTCCTCGCCATAGATCTCTGTAAAAGTTTCAACAAACCGCCGCATCACGGTATCCATGTCAAGCATCCCGTCGTGAACAAAATAGTTTCTGTCTCGCATGGCTGCATCACCCATCTGGTTCGCTGTATCGGTTCCTGCAAGTTCGTTCTCCGAGAGGAAATAGTTATAGAGCCTTGTCTCAAAGATGCGGTTTGCTACCTGCACTTTTCCATCCTTGCTGACCGCATAGCCAAACATGCTTGCGAGGCTGATTTCCTTTGTGTCCAGATTAAAAGAAAATGCTTTCCCCTGAAACAGAATTTCCTGAAACATCCGCTTCATCTCCGGATAGCTGTCCATATGACGGATCATACTTTCGAACAAAGGCATCCTGACGATCAATATACGTCTGACAGCCTCCTCAATCCCTGCGCCAGTCCAAGCGCTGCTTGTGTATGCGGACTCGTTTTCTTCCGTAAGGTCTTCGTCGATACATTTGCAGATTGATGAGACAAGTACAGGATAACCAGCAGTGTACTGGTATATTTCTTCTGCAATTTCCTGTATGTCCATTCCCGTATCATGGTCTGTTTCGTATTCTTCGAGCATGCCGACAATCTGACTGATAGAAAAACTCATATTGACCTTAAAATCCGCTGCAATATTCCACGGACTATTATACTGATGCTCCGATTCTGAACGCAGTTTTAATTTCAGGTTCTTAATATCATACACCCCCGCAAGGATCACCGAGTGAAACGTCGGTGTATCCTCGCGCCTCAGGTAATATCCTCTCAGTTGTGCGAGAAAGTCGATAAAGACCTGGTTGTTTGAGGCGCTGTCCACCTCGTCGATCATCAGTACAATGGGATGTTCACAGCGCTCACACATATTGCTCAAAAACATGAACAGTTCATCCATGATCACATCTGGATGATTCTCCTTAAAATTCGACAGCATTTCCCGTATCTTTACTTTGTCCTCCGTGTCCGCTTTGCGGAGCTCCGCCAACAGTCTGTCGAGAAATCCTCTTGCGAATGTTTTCTCTTCTGTAAATGATTGGGTTCCCATCTGCTGGAAGTCCAGCGAAAAAACAATGTAATCCTCCTGCAGATATTTTGCCAATGCCCTCAGCGTCGTGGTCTTTCCATACTGCCGCCCTCTGTTAATGACAAAATAGCTTCCATAATCCACATACTCCTCTTTGATCTTTTTTACCCTGTCATCCAGTCTTACCATATAGTGCCACTGCGGATTGCAGGAACCGGTTACATTAAATCTGCGCTTCATCTGCCTCTACCTCCACATCAGGAACCGTCAGCAGATCATACGCATGTCCTGAATCATTCGTCTGCTAACAGTTTCTTCATTCCTGCTACCATTCTAACATACAGTCCAGACCTATGTAAACAAAACACTAATGTAAAGTATGAAATTGTCAAGGTTCATGGTTACTGATCACGCTGTCCCAGTAACAGTTTTAGCTTTCTATCCCAGCTCCGTTCAGGAACTGTGCAAAAACAGCCTGCATAATGTACGCTGTCTTTGCACAGTTCCCAAATCGCTATTTGAATCATCGCGTACTCAAAAACTGCATTGTTGCAATGATTCAAATAGTAATTTTTTGTATTAAAATTCAAAATATATCACGGTATCGTGCTTGTCCAGGCAGGCATTCCGTCCGGCAACTGCGCAGACAATTAGGATATGATCTCCACATTCTGTATCATGATGGGCTTCCCTGTCTGCTGGTATAGCTGCACGACTGAACTGCCGTCCCCGTAGTACGCATCGCTGAGCACCACCGCCCTGTCCACATCGGCCGTCTCATCATAGATCCCCCAGCCTTCCACGATATACCGCTCCTTCAGCATCGTATACTTTTGCAGCACTTCCGGCCGCATGGATCTCATCGTGCTCTCGATCAACGGATGCGGACGCCATAACAGGGCGATCTCGTCCTGATTTTCTTTGAAAATGCCAAGCGTATTCTCAATCTTGTCCACCCATTTCTCATTGTGGGCAAGCAGTGCCGCGATCCCTGTGTTGTATAGAATGATCTTCTTCCAGCTTCCGTCAATCTTGCCGATCACTTTCAGCCATTCCTGCGGGATCTCCAGATCTTCCTTTCTTGTGGCGAGTACCCGGTCGTACTTAGGTGAGCCAAGCCCCAGAAATTTTTGCTCCAGATAAGCCTTGTCCAGATGTTTTCCCTGCAGTCCATGTTCCTTTGCAGCCTTTAAGAATTCATTGACATAGATCCGCTTCATATCCTCCGACTGCACGATCACCTGATCCGCATTGACGATCCCCGGCATGAAACAGAAATGTTTGACGCCCTCCACCGCCTGCTCGTTGTCAGGTTCCACTTCGTTCAGCACAAAATATGGAATGTAGACCAGTTTCTCTGTCCACTTCTTCAAGTTGTTCGAATAAAATTTCGGGTGAACACTTGTGATCAGATTCCAATAATCATATGCATTATGTATATAAATAATATCGGGCTTACGCTCCTCGAGATCATACGCATCATATCGCGTGATGGGAACGTATTCTGGATACAAGCTGCCTTCGTAATGCTCCTCGCGGATCGTTCCGTCCGGATTCTTTTCATAATATGGTATCGGAATAACATACGCTTCACAGTTTTCATCTTCCTGCGCGGCTTTCCACACACTTTCGAGCGAGTCCCACATGGCTGCCTTGTATGGCAGAAACACAACTTCTTTTTTGTCGGGTTTCATGTCGTAGGTAATGGCATTCTGTAGCTGTACGAGCTGCTTCCTGATCTTTTTGGACAGTTTCCTGCACAGATTTTCATCCTGAAAGTTGATCCCCATCTGATAGATGTTCTCGCAGTAGTCCTCCAGAATGCTCACCATGGACGCGCAGCCCACATCATTCAGCGATTCCAGATAATTGCCCAGATCGATCGCTGTCTGCTGGCACTTTGCGAACTCCTCCTCCACTTCATACGAGGCAGCGGGAGATACTGTCCTGGTGACCGAATCATTTACTTGTACCAATGTAGACACGATCCCAAGCAGATCCTTTTTCCTGTACCTTTTCATGTCCGTCACCTTTCCCAGTGCATCCTTGCGCAGATAAAGAACAACACCTGCCATTCAGATATTTGTACCTATATTTTTCTATATCGGTAATAGTCTACCACTTTTTAACCCATATGGCAAATCTTTTTTCAAATAGCAGTGCAAATTAGCGATAGAAATATCTGGAAGCAGACAGGAATCCCGCTCAATCCCCGTCCGCCTCCGCTGTCTCATCCTCTGTATGGCACACGATCTCAAGCATCTCCTCAGCCTTCATGGAAGTGCTCAGCTCATAGACCCCCGGCTGCAGCTTGTCCTTGTAATCGGAGAGACGCTCATAGATGAAGAACGCATTCGCATCACTGATCAGTCCCTTCTGTTCTAACAGCTTTGCAAACTCTCTGCTGCTTAACCCATCGGATACCACCACGCTGACAACCCTGCCCTCGCCCTCGCTGACTGGTATGTCCGCAAACACCTGGTATCCGAAATCATACGCATATACTGCAAGCCGGAACACCACGACGATGACCGCCGCTGCCAGCGCGATCTTGATGATCATCGCGGAGACTGCTCCCAATAACTGTTTTGCATTCATTACCCTACCTCCGCTGCTATATCTCCATGATGATCGGCAGGATCATTGGACGTCTCTTCGTCTTTTTCCACACGAATTCGCTCAGCGTATCCTTGATCGTCCCCTTGATCTTACCCCAGTCCGTGATATTTTTCTTAAGGCAGCCAAGTACTGCCTTCTCGATCACCTTGCGCGCCTCGTCCAGCAGCTCATCCGACTCCTTGACATACACAAATCCCCTCGACACGATATCCGGTCCTGCGAGCAGCTCTCCTGAACCGCCGTCTAAGGACATCACCACGATCAGGATGCCATCCTCGGCAAGATGCTGTCTGTCCCGCAGCACCACATTGCCGACATCACCGACACCAAGCCCGTCGACAAGCACTGCACCCACCGGCACTTTTCCAGTGATGCTCGCACCATTGTCATCCATGGCAAGCACGTCCCCCGACTGCAATATGAACACGTCATCCTTATCGATCCCAAGGTCGATGGCGATCTTTGCCTGCGCCTTTAGATGCTTAAACTCCCCGTGCACCGGCACCGCGTACTTGGGTTTTGTGAGTGTATAGATCAGCTTGATCTCCTCCTGGCAGGCATGTCCCGACACATGTGTGTCCTGGAATATGACATCTGCGCCCTTCTTAAAGAGCTCATTGATCACCTTCGTGACTGCCTTCTCATTTCCCGGGATCGGATTGGAAGAAAAGATGACCGTATCACCCTTTCCGATAGAGATCTTTTTGTGCATGCCGCTCGCCATGCGGCTGAGCGCCGCCATACTCTCTCCCTGGCTGCCGGTCGTGATGATGACTGTCTTATCCTTGGGATAATTCTTGAGCCGCTCGATATCGATCAGCGTATTGTCCGGTATGCTGATCCGGTTGAGATTGGAGGCAGTCTCTATGATATTGACCATGCTCCGCCCCTCGACCACCACTTTTCTGCCAAATTTGTCCGCCGTGTTGATGATCTGCTGCACCCTGTCCACGTTTGACGCAAACGTCGCAATGATGATCCTCGTTTTCTTATGCTCCTCAAACAGCATATCGAACACAGGTCCAAGCTTCTTCTCCGACGGGGTAAATCCCGGTCTCTCCGCGTTGGTACTGTCGCACATCAGCGCCAGCACACCTTTCTTGCCAAGCTCCGCAAACCGCTGCAGATCGATGGCGTCGCCGTACACAGGCGTATAATCCACCTTGAAGTCCCCTGTGTGCACCACGATACCTGCCGGCGAGTAGATCGCAAGCGCCGCCGCATCCACGATGCTGTGGTTTGTCTTGATAAACTCGATCCGGAAGCATCCAAGATTGATATTCTGCCCGAATTTGACCACTTTTCTGCGCACATTGTGGATCAGATTGTGCTCTGTGAGCTTGTTCTCGATGATACCCATCGTAAGCTTTGTGGCGTACACCGGAACATTGAGCTCCTTGAGCACATACGGCAGCGCTCCGATATGATCCTCATGCCCGTGCGTGATGACAAAGCCTTTCACCTTGTCCTGGTTGTTTTTCAGATAGGTGACGTCCGGTATCACAAGATCAACCCCCAGCATGTCGTCTGCCGGGAAACTCAGACCGCAGTCCACCACAACAATACTGTCTTCATACTCAAAGGCAGTAATGTTCATTCCAATCTGCTCAAGACCACCCAGCGGTATGATCTTAAGCTTTGAAGTATTTTGTTTATTCTGTTTCAAAATTTACCTCCCGTAACGTTTTTGATTCGTTTCCTTAATCGAGCAGGGAAGCGCTTGCTTCCACTGTTCGTGCGCCGGGCACCCGTCAGCGTACGCTGACTATCTTCCTTGGGGTGACCGGGTACTTTTATCGAGCAGGGAAGCGCTTGCTTCCACTGCTCATGCGCCGGGCACCCGTCAGCGTACGCTGACTATCTTCCTTGGGGTGACCGTGTGCATATCAAACCAGGTCGGTGTCGTCCAGCATATTTTCAAAGACATCCGCTATGGCCGCAAGTTCTGCATCATCCTCCACCATACGATAAACCTGCTCGTGCTCGTCCACACCGGAAAATGCCCTCAGGATATATGCTTCGCCATCCTCCCCTTCCTCCGCATCTGTTACCAAAATATAATTCACCCCGCCGATCGTCGTCTGCTCCAGCACGTAGAAATCCACTGCTGCCTCCCCGCCCTCCGGCTTAAAGGTTATCTTTTCCATTATTGTGTTCCATACCCTTCCTTATTTTTAAGATGATCCAGATACCCCTGCAAAATAAAAACTGCCGCTATCCTGTCAACGTGCTCTTTCCGCTCCTCACGTCTTATACCGGCTTCCATCATCGCTTTGTCTGCTGCCACCGTGGTCAAACGCTCGTCCCACAGCTCAACACTAAGCCCCGTCCTCCTCTCGAGCATTTCCTTAAAGGCAAGTGTCTTCTCCACCCGTTCTCCCTCAGTGTTATTCATATTCTTGGGATAACCAAGCACGATCTCATCTACCTCGTACTCCACGATCAATTCTTCGATCCTTGCCAATGTCTGGCGAAGCTTGCTCTCAGACTTTCTGCGTACAATCTCAATTCCCTGGGCTGTGATGAGCAGCGGGTCGCTGATCGCCACTCCCACTGTCTTTGCCCCGAAATCCAGTCCCATTTTTCTCATGTATCTCTCCATCGTGACTAAAATCTGCCAATCCTGTTCCAGCCTGCATTGTGGATATACGACTTTAACATCTCCTCCACAAGCTCGTCCCGCTCCACCTTCATGATCATGGCACGCGCACCCTTGTGGCTGGTGATGTAGGTCGGATCCCCTGACATGATATAACCAACGATCTGATTCACCGGATTGTACCCCTTCTCTGTAAGAGCAGCATAGACAGAAGCGATCACCTCATTGACCGAAGTAGTCTCCCCGAGATCCTCCGGCGCTAACTGTATGAATTGTGTGCGTGTCAAATCTTCCATTCGCTATGTCCCTTCCAATCAGTTCTCCTTTTGCATTGTTATACATATCATAACTTAATTCTGTACAAAATTCAAGAGTTACAGCGCGAAAACTACATTAATACTCCATCAACAGGATCCCGTCCTCGAGAAAACCGGTGACTTTTCCTGTGATCAGCTTATTTTGGATCGTATCGCCGCGGCTGGCAGCCGCCACCTTCACATACTCAGCCGTGTGCCCAAGCCAGTAAGCTTTTCCCCCGATCTCTTTCTCTTCCTCAAACAACACCTCCACATCCTTACCGACATAATAAGACCGGAATCGCTTCGAATCCCGTCTGGCAATGGACTGCAGCACACCGCTCCTCCTGGTCTTTGTCTCCTCCGGCACCTGCATGGGCATCACTGCCGCCTTCGTCCCCCTGCGCCTGGAATATTTGAAAATGTGCATCTCATAAAAGTCCGCTGCCTCCACAAACTGCCTGCATTCCTCAAATTCTTCGTCGGTCTCCCCCGGAAATCCCACGATCACATCCGTGGTGATCGCCGGATGGGCAAACGCCCCGCGCAGCAGCCGGACCCCTTGCAGGTATTCCTCCGGCGTATAGTGGCGGTTCATGCGCTTTAGCACGGTCTCACAACCGCTCTGGAGCGATAGATGAAAATGCGGACAGATGTGCTGCAGCCCTGCCAGTCCTTCGGCAAATGCTTCTGTGACAATGCGCGGTTCAAGGGAGCCTAGGCGGATCCGCTCCACGCCCTCGACCGCGTCGATCGCCTGCACGAGTGTCAGCAGGTCCATACCAGCGTCCATGCCATATGAACTGATATGTATTCCGGTCAGCACGAACTCTTTGCAGCCCGCCGACACGAGCCCCCTGATCTCACCGATCACATCCTGCTCTTTGCGGCTCCTGACGCGTCCTCTCGCATAAGGTATCATGCAGTATGTGCAGAACTGGTTGCATCCGTCCTGTATCTTGATGTATGCACGGGTGTGCTCTGTCGTCGATGTGAGCCGCATCTCCTCGTACTCCGACGTGTGATTGATGTCGATCACACGCTCACGCTC
The DNA here is from genome assembly GCA_021770755.1 of Lachnospiraceae bacterium. Lineage (GTDB taxonomy): Bacteria > Bacillota > Clostridia > Lachnospirales > Lachnospiraceae > COE1. The sequence goes on along the minus strand of JAETQI010000032.1, from coordinate 50,477 downwards.
CACGCCGTCCATATAGCTCTCGAGGATTGCGACAAGATCTTTTTTCCTGTTGTTTCCGATCACCAGATCCACCGCACTGTCCGCCTCCACCGCCTGCGCGTCGGTCTGCACATAGCAGCCTACCGCCACAACGATCCCTTCCGGGTTGGTCTTTTTCGCCTTGTGGAGCATCTGCCTGCTCTTTCTGTCCGCGATATTGGTCACTGTGCAGGTATTTACGATGTAGATGTCTGCTTTTTGGTCAAATGGCACGATCTGATATCCGTTTTGCCGCAATGACTGCAGCATGGCGTCCATCTCGTACGAATTTACCTTGCAGCCAAGGTTATGATATGCCACTGTTTTCATTTTGCCGTTTATCCTTTCTCTGGGTAAGCCCCCGAATCCTGCGGTATCTTGGGACCGGAAAGTCAATTTGTACATATTTTTTACATATTTTCGTCAATTTTCATTACAACTGTTTTCGGTCTGTTGTTGACTTTTCCGCCGATTACCTTTATTATTAAATGGAAGGTAAAATAAAGGAGGTAGTCAGAATGAAAACAGTTCAGATTTCTTTAAACTCTATTGATAAGGTAAAATCTTTCGTTAACGATATCACAAAGTTCGATTATGATTTTGACCTTGTTTCAGGCAGATACGTAATAGATGCAAAGTCTATCATGGGTATCTTCAGCTTAGATCTTTCTAAGCCCATCGATCTGAATATTCATGCTGAAAGCGGCGTAGATGAGGTTATGGAGGTATTAAAGCCTTATTTGGTATAGTATCCGCACAGCAGTGATACATACTGATATCTTGTCCGCAAAGCTCAGATATCAAAACTTGAATATTCGACGAGTTGAACATTTACCGGGTACAGCGATGTACCCGGTTTTGTTTTACCGATAAACGATCTCGACCACTTCATCCGTTTCCAGTGCCGTCCTCACCAGTTCGTCGATCCTCTCGTCAAGGTTCCTCTCATGAGCCCGTATCACGTTGAGGTTGGGTTTTGTCACCGGATGCTTTGCCACGAAGATCGTGCAGCAGTCCTCATAGGGCTGGATCGATGTCTCGTATGTATCGATCTTCTCTGAGATCTCCACGATCTCCTGCTTGTCAAAACCGATGAGCGGTCTGTAGACCGGCAGCGTACACACATCGTTCGTCGCCATGAGCGACTGCATGGTCTGCGAGGCTACCTGACCGATGCTCTCCCCTGTGATCAGCCCCATACATCCGCTCTTCTTTGCGATCTCCTCCGCTATGCGCATCATGTAGCGTCTCATGATGATCGTCAGCTCGTCATGCGGGCACTGATCGTATATATACAACTGAATATCCGTGAAATTGATGATGTGCAGACTGATCGGTCCGCTGTATCTGGACACGGTTCTTGCCAGGTCGAGCACTTTCTGCGTGGCGCGCTCACTCGTATAAGGCGGTGCGCTAAAGTACACGGCATCGATCCTGACGCCGCGTTTGGCGATCATATATCCCGCAACCGGCGAGTCGATACCGCCCGACAAGAGCAGCATGCCTTTTCCGTTTGTTCCGATCGGAAGACCGCCCGGCCCCGGAATGACTGTCGAGTAGATATAGATCTTTTCCCGCACCTCGATGCGCAGCATCACATCCGGTCTGTGCACGTCAACCCGCAGCGCGGGAAACGCATCGAGCAGCGCCTCCCCGATATCGCAGTTGATCTCCATGGAATTTTTCGGATAGTTTTTCCTTGCCCTGCGCGCCTCGACCTTGAATGTGAAATTTTTATCGGGATACACCCGGTCGATATAGCCGATCACATCCTGGCAGAGCTTTTCAAATCCTTCGTCCTCCACATGCACTACAGGGCAGATGCCCGTCACGCCAAACACGGTCTTTAAGTTTTCTATAGTCTCCTCGTAATCAAATTCCGAGAGCGAATTGACGTAGATCCGCCCCTGCGACTTTGTCACTTCAAATGTACCCTCGCAGCGCGTCAGCGCATACCGGATCTGGTCGCACAATCTGTCCTCAAACAGATATCTGTTCTTCCCCTTCACGCCGATCTCCGCATACTTTATTAAAAATGATCTGTACATATCCCTCTCCTTCTTCTGTGATCCCGCCGGATCGCAAACCTTCTGTATGAAACCTGCGCTGCCGCTACTGCCTGGTGTAGTGTCTGAGCATCGGTATCAGCTCACCCATGCACTTTACCGTATAGTCGATCTCCGCCTCTGTGGTATACAGACTAAAGCTAAACCGGAGTGTCGAGTCGAGATACTGCTTCTCGACACCAATCGCCTTGAGCGTCGCCGACACAGACGGTCTGTTGGACGAGCACGCGCTTCCCGCAGACACATAGATCCCTTTGTCCTCGAGCGCATGCAGCATCACTTCGCTGCGGACGCCCTGTATGGAGACGCTGACCACGTGCGGCGCGCCTTCCCGCCCCGCAGGGCCGTTGAGCCGGATGCCGTCTATGGCGCTCACACCCTTCACGAAACGCTCTTTGATACTGTACAGATAATCGATCTTGGAATCAAAATCCGCAAAGATCTCCTCGACAGCCCTCGCCATGCCTGCGATCCCCGGCACATTCTCCGTACCGGAGCGCATCCCTCTCTGCTGTCCGCCGCCGTAGATGATCGGCCGCACCTTCGCCTTTTCGCTGATATACAGAAATCCGACACCCTTTGGTCCGTGGATCTTGTGCGCGCTCACGGACAGCAGGTCGATGTGCATGCGTTTCGGATAGATCTTAAATTTTCCAAAGCCCTGGACCGCATCGACGTGGAACAGCGTATTGGGATTCATGCGTTTGATCAGCTCACCCGCCTGCTCGATCGGCTGTACGGCGCCGACCTCGTTGTTCGTGTGCATGATCGATACCAGGATGGTATTCTTTGTCATCGCTTTCTCGAGATCGGCAAGGCGGATGACGCCGTTTGCATCGACCGGAAGATATGTCACTGCAAATCCCTGCTCCTCCAGGTAGGCGCAGGTCTGCAGTACTGCCGGATGCTCGATCCTGGTCGTTATGATATGCCTGCCGGCACGGCAGTTTGCGTAAGCGCCGCCGATCAGCGCGATATTGTCCGATTCTGTTCCCCCTGATGTAAAGAGTATTTCCTTTTCCTGTACTTTCATGCATCTTGCAATGACTTCTTTGGCATAGCGCACATATTTTTCACCCTCCACGCCCTTCCTGTGCATGCTGGAGGGATTACCGTAGTCTTCGCACAGGATCCGTGTCATAAGCGCTGCGACTTCCGGCAGACATTTTGTTGTCGCTGAGTTGTCAAGATAAACTTCCATCATTTTTCACACCTTCAAACGTATTTTGTCTCCATTCCGGAACTGACAAAAAATATGTCTAACACCGGAACAGTAATCATATACTATAAATATGCGCTCTTTTCAGATTTTGTGCGCAGTTGTGCACCACAACCTTTATTTGCCGCCTACATCTCCAGCCGGTACATGATCCACGCCATGACGGTCATGCCTGCGGTCTCCGTGCGCAGGATCCGTCTGCCGAGCGTGATCGGCTTCACGCCGCACGAGATGGCTGACTGAATCTCATTTTCCTCAAATCCGCCCTCGGGTCCGATGAAGACAGCGACGGACTGCCCCGGCTCTAAACGGTCGATGACCTGTCTCGTTCCCGCCATACCTGCCGCCCCCTCAAGCTGATCCTCCATCTCATAGGGAACCAGTCTGATGTCCATACCTGCTGCGTATGCCAGCGCTTCCTGATAGCCCATGACCTCATGCACTCTGGGCACGACACCGCGCCTGCTCTGCTTTGCGGCTGCCTCCGCGATCCCCTGCCAGCGCGCAGCTTTTGATTTTGCCTTCTTATCATCCAGCCTGACCACGCAGCGCTTCATGGCGACCGGAATGATCTCATGCACGCCAAGCTCCACCATCTTCTGTATGATGAACTCCATCTTGTCTCCCTTGGGAAGCCCCTGAAACAAATATACCCTGGAGGGCAGCTCCACACCGTCTTCCTTGATAAACCGAAGCGTGCAGACAACCTCCGTCCCGGTGATCTTCTCGATCCCGCAGCGGTAATCCCTGCCGTCAATACCGTTGCTGACGCTGATCTCATCACCGCATTTCAGACGGAGAACATTCTTGATGTGATTGACATCTTCCCCTGTTATGATGACACTCTTGTCAGATATCTGGCAGGGATCTACAAAAAAATGATACATATGCCAACATCCTCACTTCTTGCGCGCCGTGACACTCACCCACTCGCCCTGGCAGGTCACTTCGATGACTTCCAGCCCAGCCGCCTCCACCGCGTCGCGCACGGTCTGTTCCTTGTTGTCGATGATCCCGGAGGTGATGTACACGCCGCCCGGCCGGAGCTGGTTTATGATCACCGGCGTCAGCGGCACGAGCACATCCGCCAGGATATTTGCGACAACAATGTCATATTTTTCATAGCCGACGCTGTCCTGCACTGCCTTGTCCGTGATGATGTTTCCGATCATCATCTCAAACCGCTCAGGCGGGATATGGTTCGCCTCCATATTTTCCCGCACCGCCTCCGCCGCGCAAGGATCAAGATCCGTGCCGACTGCATGCCGGATACCGTACATCAGCGAAATGATGGCGAGAATACCGCTGCCCGTCCCCACATCGAGCAGTACAGTATCCGGTGTGATATGTTTCTTTAACTGCCGGATGCAGAGCTGCGTCGTCTCGTGCATCCCGGTGCCAAACGCCGTTCCCGGATCGATATGCAGGATCTTCCTGTCCCTGTCCTCAGGCCTGACCTCCTCCCACGATGGTATCACAAGCAGGTCGTCGATATAGAACTGATGAAAAAACTGCTTCCAGTTGTTGATCCAGTCGATATCCTCTGTCTCGGAGACCATGACCGTCCCCTCGCCGACATCCATGAAATCGCGCAGTTCATCGAGTTCCCTGTTGATATTCGCAACCACTTCGCCGGTATCGACAGGATCCCCGTCACGCTCCTCCACAAAGAAGCTTAAGTACGCGATCCCGTCGTCCTCCGGCGCATCGGGCAGGATATCCACAAACATCTGCTCTTTTTCCAGCGGCGTGAGCGGTATCTTATCCTCGATCTGCGCTCCCTCGAGGCCGATATCATAGAGCGTGCTGATGATGATGTCCTCCGCGTCCGTGATCGTCTTGATCGTAAATTTCTTCCATTTCATATACTACCTCCACAACAATGCGTATGGGACTCGCCGGGCGTCCGTCAGCGCATGCTGGCATATTTCCTCTGCACGGGTCTGCGCATAAAAAACTTCTGTACAATATTATCTATCATATCATACAGAAGTCCATATTACCATAAAAAAGTTATTTATTAAAAAATCCTTTGCGCTTTCGCTCTTTTTTGTCCTTGTCTTCATTCAGGTCGCTGTTTTCCATATTCTTGACAGCCTCCAGGCTGTTTCCGGTCTCCCGGTCAAACTGGCGCAGGAGCTCCTTCGCCTCGCCCGAAAGCTTATCCGGCACCTGCACGACAAGCGTCACATAATGATCTCCGCGAACATCCTTATTGCGGAGCGACGGCACTCCTTTTCCGCGCAGTCTCACGCGCGTGTCGGTCTGTGTACCTGCCTTGACATCGTACACAACCCTGCCGTCCACCGTATCGATCAGCACCTCTCCGCCAAGCGCAGCAACCGCAAAGGATACCGGAACCGTGGAGAAGATGTTCATATCCTGTCTCTGGAAGATCGGATGTCTGTCGACGACTACCTCCACCAGCAGGTCTCCTCTCGGGCCGCCGTTCACGCCCGGCTCTCCCTTATCCCGGATCCGCACGCTCTGACCGTTGTCAATGCCGGCGGGAATCGATACCTGTATTTTCTTTCTGCTTGCTATATAACCGCTTCCATGACAGTCAGGACATTTCTCCTTGACTGTTTTTCCGGAACCGCCGCACTCAGGGCACACCTGCGCGTTTCGGATAATGCCAAACGGCGTCTTGCTCTGCGTCACAACCTGACCGCGCCCGCCGCAGCGGTGGCAGGTCTCCGGTGATGTACCTGGTTTCGCGCCGTTGCCGTTACAGGTCTTGCAGGTATCCTTGAGATTGAGCTCAAGCTCCTTGTCAATGCCAAAGACAGCCTCCTCGAACGTGATGCGCACACTGGTACGGATATTGGCACCCTTCATTGGTCCGTTATTCCTTGAGCTGCTTCTGCCGCCGCCAAAGAAATCACCGAAAATATCGCCGAAGATATCAGAGAAATCAGCCCCGCCGAAGTCAAAACCGCCAAAGCCGCCTGCACCGCCGCCCTCAAATGCTGCGTGTCCAAACTGATCATACTGGCGTCTCTTGTCAGGATCACTTAATACGGCATAGGCCTCTGATGCTTCCTTGAACTTCTTCTCAGCCTCAGCATCACCCGGATTCATATCCGGGTGATATTTCTTGGCAAGCTGTCTGTATGCTTTTTTAATACTGGCATCGTCCGCGCCCCGCTCAACACCTAATACCTCATAATAATCTCTCTTCTGCTCTGCCATGTTCATCCATGCCTTTCTTTGATTCGGTATAGAGGAAAACTATACTTCTCTGTAATCTCCGTCAACAACGTCATCCGCCGGGCCTGCATCCTGCGTCTGCTCTGCACCGCCCATGTTGCCCATGTCCGGACCTGCTGCGCCTGCCGCGCCCTGCATATTCTCATACATCTTTGTGAACAGGTTCTGCGCTTTAGACATCAGTGCCTCCTGCTTGCCCTTGAGCTCTGATACCTGATCCTCTGTCAGCTCGGTATCCTTCGTGCTGTCAAGCAGCGCTTTCAGGTCGTTCAGATCCGCTTCGAGTGCGGCCTTCTCTGACGCATCGATCTTGTCGCCAACCTCGCTTAATGCCTTCTCTGTCTGGAATACGAAGGAATCCGCATCGTTTCTCGCATCGATCGCTTCCTTGCGCTTCCTGTCCTGTGCCTCATACTCAGCAGCTTCCTTCACTGCCTTCTCGATATCCTCATCAGACATGTTAGAGCCTGCTGTGATCGTGATGTGCTGCTCCTTGCCTGTACCCAGATCCTTAGCAGACACGTTCACGATACCGTTTGCATCGATGTCAAACGTAACCTCGATCTGAGGAACGCCGCGTCTTGCAGGCGGGATCCCGTCGAGTCTGAACTGTCCAAGTGACTTGTTGTCCCTCGCGAACTGTCTCTCGCCCTGCACGACATTGATGTCAACGGCTGTCTGATTGTCTGCCGCTGTCGAGAAGATCTGGCTCTTCTTGGTCGGAATGGTTGTGTTTCTCTCGATCAGCTTGGTCGCAACGCCGCCCATTGTCTCGATGGAGAGTGAGAGCGGTGTAACGTCCAGCAGCAGGATCTCGCCTGCGCCCGCATCCCCTGCAAGCTTACCGCCCTGGATCGAAGCGCCGATCGCCACACACTCATCCGGGTTGAGCGATTTGCTCGGCTCCTTGCCTGTCAGTTGCTTTACTTTATCCTGAACTGCCGGAATACGTGTGGAACCGCCTACCAGCAATACCTGGCCGATCTCAGACGCTGTGAGCCCTGCATCCTTCAATGCATTCTGAACCGGAACTGCCGTTCTCTCCACCAGGTCATTGGTCAGCTCGTCAAATTTAGCCCTTGTGAGGTTCATATCAAAGTGCTTTGGTCCCTCTGCTGTCGCCGTGATGAACGGGAGATTGATGTTTGTCGTCGTCGCGGAAGAAAGCTCCTTCTTTGCCTTCTCCGCAGCTTCCTTCAATCGCTGCATCGCCATCTTGTCGCCGGAGAGGTCGATCCCTTCCTGCTTCTTGAACTCGTCGATCATCCACTGGATCAGCTTGTTGTCAAAATCATCGCCGCCAAGACGTGTATCGCCGTTTGTCGCAAGCACCTCGATCACGCCGTCGCCGATCTCGATGATGGACACATCAAATGTGCCGCCGCCAAGGTCATATACTAATATTTTCTGCTCTTTTTCATTGTCAAGGCCGTATGCCAGCGCTGCCGCTGTCGGCTCGTTGATGATACGCTTCACATCAAGTCCCGCGATCTTACCTGCATCCTTTGTCGCCTGACGCTGTGCATCGTTGAAGTAAGCCGGAACCGTGATCACTGCCTCTGAAACCTTCTCGCCCAGATAGCTCTCCGCGTCCGCCTTCAGTTTCTGAAGGATCATTGCGGAAATCTGCTGCGGGGAGTACTTCTTGTCGTCGATCGTCCTGCCGTGGTCCGTACCCATATCTCTCTTGATGGATGCGATCGTCTTCTCCGCGTTGGTGACTGCCTGGCGCTTTGCCGGCTCACCTACGAGACGCTCCCCTGTCTTTGTGAATGCCACGACGGAAGGTGTCGTCCTTGCGCCCTCTGTATTTGCGATAACGGTGGGCTTACCACCTTCCATAACTGCTACGCAGCTATTTGTTGTACCTAAGTCAATACCAATGATCTTTGCCATGATTTTTTCCTCCTCATCATATAAAATCATATTGTTAAACAATTCAAAACCAAGAGAAATGTCTGCGTCCAGTCATGTGCTTACTGGACGACTGCCACCATACTGTGCCTTACCACGCTGTCGCGGTAAGTGTACCCTTTTTGAAGCTCCTGTGCGATGATCCCCGACCCGTACTCCTCGCTCTCCACCTGCATCACTGCATTGTGAAGATCCGGATTAAATTCACAGCCGACCGCCTCGATCGGTTTCACCTCGAGTTTCTCAAGCTCTGCCATCAACTGCTTGTAGACCATGTTCATCCCCTCTGCGAAGGGCTCCTTGATCTCCTCCTCCGAGAGCCCTGCAAGACCTCTCTCGAAGTTATCTACAACAGGTAAGATCTTCTCCACCACGCTCTTTGCGCCGGTCTCGAACATCATGGACTTCTCTTTCTCGGAGCGCTTTCTGAAATTGTCAAACTCCGCCATCTGGCGCTTCACCCTGTCCTCAAGCTCATCGACCTTTTCCTGGAGTTTGTTCGTTTTTTCCTTTTTCTCCTTGCCTAAGAACGACTTCTTTTTTTCCTTCTTGTCGCCCGGCTCCCTACTTTCTTCCGCAGCTTCACTCTGTTGCGCTTCGTCCGCCTGATTTTCTTCCGCTTCTGCCGCGTTCATGTCCGCTTCGCCAGAATCGGTATCTTCTTTGATCTGTTCATCCAATTCCTTTTCTTCCACTGCCACTCGTTTCCTTTCTATATATTATATACCGCTGTTTTCACCGTCGTCTTTCTTGTAGATCGTATCCAACTGGTTCTTGAGCGTCTTCAACGTGCTGATCACCTTGTCATAGTCCATGCGCCTTGGCCCGATGATCCCGATCGTGCCCTTCATGCCCTCCTCCAGCTCGTAGGTGGCTGTGACCACACTGCAGTCCTTCATCGTCTTCACCGGCGTCTCATTGCCGATGTAGACCTGTATGCCCGTTCCGCTCTCGTCTGTGAGTGTATCTTGGACAAGCTCGTTCAGAAGCTGCTTCTCCTCAAAGGTCGTGATCAGCTCGCTCGCCCGCTGATTGTCCGCAAGCTCCGGATACTTGAAAATGTTGTTGGCACCGCTGGTGTAGATCACGACATTTTCATTGTCCTTGATCACTGCCGCCACCGCGTCCATGACATCGGCGATAATGCCTGCATGAATGCCCGCCTGCTGTTTTAAGTTCGCGATCATCGCCAGATTGATCTCCTCGATCGGAAGCCCGTTCAGATTGGTGTTGAGCAGGATATTCAGCTTTAACAAGGTCTCGTCATCCAGCATCTGATCGACTGCGATCATATCGTTTTTGATCACATTTCCCTCAACGACGATCGTCGTCAGAAGCTGCCTTGCGTCCATTCTCGAAAGCTGTATGAATTTCAGCTTATTGCCCCTGACCTGCGGAGCGGATATCATGGTCGCATAGTTTGTGTTGACGGCGAGCATCTTCGCCATCTGTTTGAGCACCGCCTCCACCTTATCCTCACGGTCGAGCAGCATCTTCTGCATCTCCCGGACTTCCTGTGTCGCCTGGTTGAGCTGTTCCTCCTTCTCGAGCATCATCTGATCCACATACAGCCGGTATCCCTTGTCGGACGGGATCCGCCCTGCGGAGGTATGAGGCTGTATGATGTACCCCAGCTCCTCAAGATCTGACATTTCATTTCGGATTGTAGCAGAGCTTAGATTTAAGTCCGTATACTTGGAAATGGTCCTGCTTCCAACCGGCTCTCCCGTCTCCAGATAATTGCGGATGATCGCCTGCAAAATCTTTCGTTTTCGCTCGTCTAAATCCAACCTGCCACGCTCCTTCCAATCATTTTTCTTATTAGCACTCATTGCAATGGAGTGCTAATATTTACATATATTAACTTACTACTTTCAGTTTTTATTGTCAACATTCTTTTTCATTTTATTTATTAATAAATTATAAAGAGAAGCCATTCATAATCTCCATAACAGCTTCATAGAATGTACAAATGACTCAGAAGGAGAACCCTTTTCAAGAATATGAAAGATTATATTGAAGAAAGAGCGATCAATATTGCTGTCTATATCATCGACAATAACGCCACTGTGAGGCAGACCGCCAAGGCATTTGGCGTCAGCAAATCGACTGTACATAAAGATGTCACCTCCCGTCTCATGCAGGTCAATCCTACGCTTGCCAAACAGGCCCGGACAGTACTTGATGTCAACAAATCCGAGCGCCACATCCGGGGCGGACTTGCCACCCGCGAAAAATATGCCCATCAGAAAGACGAGTAGGAGGGTCGCCCCTCCTACTCGCTATCCTTTTGTGTATCAGACAACCCTGCGCACGCACAGAATACTGCGGTAGAGCGCGTTGCTGATCTTGATCCCTGTCTTTGCAGAACTTGCGTGGACGATCTTGCCGTTTCCGATATAGATCGCCACATGTCCCGGATAACATATGATATCGCCGGGCTCTGCCTCCGCGTAGCTTACCTCCCTGCCGGCGCTTCTCTGGGAAGTCGAATTCCGGGGGAGACTGTAGCCAAACTGCTTAAAGACAGACTGTGTAAACCCGGAACAGTCCGCGCCGTTTGTCAGGCTTGTCCCGCCGGCCACATAGGGATTCCCCACAAATCCGCAGGCATACGCCGCGATCTCCTTGCCCTTTGCGCTCCCGTTTGCCGCCATGATGGAGGATGTGTCAACCGTTGCCTTTGGCTTCTCTGTCGTCGTGCTGCTATTGTTGTCATTGCTGCTATTACTGTTATTGCTGTTATTATTCTGGCTGTTTTTCTTCGCCTCTTCTTCCGCTTTCCGTCTGCGCTCCTCTTCCTCTTTGCGCTTGCGTTCCTCCTCCTCTTTGCGCTTGCGCTCTTCCTCCGCCTCGATCTGCTTGATCTGCGCGTTTCTCTGCTTGATCTGGGTCTTGTACACCTCCGCCTGCTGCCTCGCCTTGCTGATCTGTACTGCATAGTCCTCGCTGATCGCCTCGAGCTCTGCCCTTGCCTCCTCGACTGTGTCCATCTCTTCCTCGAGACCTTCCTGTGCCGCCTCAAGCTCCGACTCCTCGATCTCCAGGTTTTCTTTCAGGATCTCCACATTCTGTCTTGCCGCCTTATAATTGTTGAACAGCTTCTTGTCGTACTCGTGCATCTTCTCGATATAATCTGCCTTGTTGAGCATATCCTGCATGGACGAGGAACTAAAGATGATGTCGAGCATCGATGTCTCGCCGCTCTCATACATTGCCTTCACGCGGACCTTCATCGCCTCATACTGCTGCTGCTCCACCTTCTGGGCATCGGCAAGATCGATCTTTGCCTGCTCGATCTGGGCTTTTTTTGCCTCGATCTCTTCCTCCAGAAGACTGATACTCGCCATGAGTTCCGCAATCTCATCACTGAGCGACTGTATCTCCGCGTCAATGCCCTGCTGCTCCTCCTCAAGCTCATTGACCTGGTCGTCAATATCGTCCAGTCTTCCCTGATCCTCCTCATTCTGCTGTTTCAGCTCATCCTTTTTCGCCGCCTGCACCAGACCGGTTCCCTGATCGGCACAGAAATCGTATGTCGTAAAAAATATTGCCGCACACAATCCAATGACTATCAGACGCCTGCATCCTTTTTTCATGTGTATCTTCCCCTTTTTATTCCGACAAACCGTAACACTCCAGCACCTTCGCAGCCACTACGATTCCGCCGCCTGTGTCTCCTGCGCATCCTGCGCCTTGACGGAAACGATCTCCATCAGACGCTCCATCACTGCCTCCTGCACGATGGACATCCGATAAGTCGTATATCCCGCCTCCTCGATCAGTGCATCCCCCGAGGCGTACCCGTACTCCGGCGCCTCCTCGTCTGCCTGCTCCCGTATCATCTCATCCGTGATCTCGATCCCCTCGGCTCTCGCCACCGCCTCGATCACCAGATACTGCTTCACGATCTCTGTACACATCTCTCTCGTCTGGCTGTCGTACTCCTCCATGGAAAAACCGCCCGCAGCGCTCACGAAAGCCTCCAATTCCATACCGTACATAGCCGCGATGGATTCCATATAGAGGTTATAATTCTGCATTTCCTCCTCAACAAGATACTCCGGGATCGACTTTGCGGTGCTCTCCCCGACAAGCTCCTGTACTACTGCGCTCCTTGCATTTGCCGTAAAGGTTTCCTCCGCGCGCTCCTCCACAGCCGCTTTGCCGGCTTCCCAGACTTCCTCCTTCGTCTTGTAGGACAGCCCCAGCGATGCCATCTCCTCCGGCGTCACGGTCTCATATGCCGCTGTGCCTTCTATACTGTTCACCTTGACGGAAAAGACAACCTCCTGTCCCGCAAGATCGGGGTTTGGATCATACTTCTCGGGAAATGTCAGATTCAGATCCACCGTCTCGCCGGGCATCACACCCACAAGCCCATCCTCAAAACCCGGAATAAAACCTCCGGAACCGATCGTGAGCTTATACCCCGCTGCAGTGCCGCCCTCGAAAGCCACACCGTCCCGCTTGCCCACAAAGTCGATATCCGTCACATCGCCTTCCTGCACCGGCCTGTCCATGATCTTTCCCACCAGCAGCTCACTGTCAATATACTGCGTGATCGTCTCATCGTCCACCGCGGGTCTGACCGCGCTCACCTGCATGTTCTTATAATCCGCCAGTGTGATATATTCCTCTATGTCGAGATCCTGCAGCCCTACATAATCCTCACGCTCGCCAACTCTCTCCTGTGACTGCGTTTCATCATCCGTGCCCTCCTCCGAGGCAGCGCCTGTCTCCGTCTCCTGAACCTCTGCTGTCTGTGCTGTCTGCTGCGTGTCCTTGTCCGATTTTCCGCATGCCGCCATACTTGCGACTACAGCACACGCCATGCACATCAATGCCAATTTCTTTTTCATAAAATAATGATCCTTCCTTATATAAATGTAGCCTTTATAAATGTAGCTTTTCTTCCCCCATGAGTTCTATCATAACATCATCAAACGAAAAAGACAATGAAATCGACAGACTTTCTTGCACTTTCCAGTATTTAATGATACAATCCTTATAATGGCAATATACATTAGAGCGTGTCCGAAAATGCTCTAGGAAAAATATGAAAAAGGAAAGGTAATGATTTCACATGGCACTGAAAATTATACTCACGATCCTGATCATTCTTGTGGTACTTCTGGTAGTGCTCTACTTCGTCGGAAAAAAGATGCAGAAAAAGCAGGCGGAGCAGGAGGCGCAGATCGAAGCTGCCAAGCAGACTGTCACGATGCTCATCATTGACAAAAAGAAGCTCAGGCTAAAAGACGCCGGACTTCCCGCCGCAGTTCTGGAACAGACGCCAAAGTACATGCGCCGCGCCAAATTCCCGATCGTGAAGGCGAAAATAGGTCCCCAGATCATGTCGCTGATCTGCGATGCCTCGATCTTTGACATCGTCCCTGTCAAGAAGGAGGTCAAGGCGACCGTCAGCGGCATCTACATCACCGATGTGAAAGGCATCCGCGGCAAGCTCAACACTGCGCCCGCCAAGAAAAAGGGAAAATTCCGTAGCTGGGTTGACAAAATGCAGGAGAAAGCCGGCGCCAAGCCACTCAAATAAAGACAATAAAAAACTGCCTGACGGCAGTTTTTTTATTATCATACCCTACAAGTCCAATTTCAGGTCATCGTTTTGTATCCAGCCAATCTTTCGAAATCCGGTCCCGATCCCATAAGTGATCACTGCCGGGAGCAGAAAGCTGATGCAGACCAGTCCTGTCCAGTCCCACGCGGTGACTGCCGCCTTCGTCCCCGCAGCAATATCGTTCAGCCAGCCTGTATACACACCGATCTGTCCGACCAGCCCGCAGGTACCCATGCCGGAAGCCACCGCAGCGCCGTTCATCTTTAGCCGGAACACACACGTCGCGATCGGTCCTGTGACCGCGGAAGCGATGATCGGCGGAAGCCAGATCCGCGGTTTCTTCACGATATTTCCCATCTGCAGCATCGATGTCCCGATTCCCTGTGCAAACAGCCCGCCGATCCCGTTTTCCCGAAAGCTCATGACAGCAAAGCCGACCATCTGTGCGCAGCATCCCGCGAGCGCCGCCCCTCCGGCAAGCCCTGTGAGACTAAGCGCCGCACAGATCGCCGCACTGCTGATCGGAAGCGTGAGTGCGATCCCGACGATCACCGATATGATCACCCCCATCAAAAACGGCTGCAGCTCAGTTGCCCACATGATCGCCCTCCCCACGGCGCTCGCCGCGCTGCCGATCGCGGGCGCGCACAGCGACGCCAGCAGCGAGCCGGATAGGATCGTCACAAGCGGCGTCACGATGATATCGATCTTGGTCTCCTTAGAAACCGCCTTGCCAAGTTCTGCGGCAAGGATCGTGATAAGCAGCACTGCCAGCGGACCGCCTGCACCGCCAAGTGTGTTGGCGGCATGTCCCACTGCCGCCAGCGAGAACAGTACCAGCGGCGGACAGTGCAGCGAGTATCCGATCGCGACAGCCATCGCCTCCCCCGTCACTGCTTTGGCGTATCCCCCGATCGTCACCAGAAGCCCGATCCCTGTTTGCTCCCCGATCGTAGCGATGATCGTCCCGATCAGCAGGGAGGCAAAGAGTCCCTGCGCCATCGCCCCAAGCGCATCGATACCATAGCGTTTCCCGGATATCTCGATATCCTTCCGCTTTAAAAACTGCCGTATTTTTTCCATAGTGATCTCCATTCTTTTTCAATTTTGTCCGTAGGCAGTATAACACAAATCTTTCCTTTTATCAATCTTCTTTGGGTGCCTTAGCTGACATTCTTCCTCTGGGTGCACGTGTGCAATCGAGTAGGGGAGTGTCCTTCTCCACTACTCGCGCGCGACCCGTGCGCCGCCTTAGCGGCTTATTTCATCTGCACGGGTCTGCGCATAAAAGCGGTCGTCATATCTTCACTCTGAATGATACAACGACCGCCCTAATGCGATGCAGTATTCAATTTTTTCCTCTTTCCCGGACTCCTTTGATCCGCTCTATTCTTTGGTTATCTGGTTGCTTTCTCTGATCTGCCGATCTCTTACGATTGCCGATCTCTTATATCTCAATTCTGTCCTGGTCCGTTTTCGAACCCCGTCTCCTGTCTGATCGTACTCTTTTGTTTCCCGATCCTCTGACTTCTGTTCCGAAATACACTTCTTAATTTTCCTGCTCTGCTGATATCACGCTGATCCTGATCTCAATCCCACTCTGGTCTCTCGATCTCAACTTTTCTCGTGATCTTCACAGCCGCCACTTCTTCGTTCTCATATCTGTTAAGGGATTTCTTCCTGTCAGAGTCAGGTCTCTGCTGTTGCCAAGGGACTCATCTCCTTTCCTGATCACACTCTATGGTGATGGTCTGCAGGTCTCCGAACGCTGCATTTGTTTTATCAAATGCTTTACAAAAGCTTTTTTGTAAATTAATATCTTATCTTTCGTACCTCTACAAATTTATCTTTTGTAAATACGCTTCGCCCTGATCTTTTGTGCTTGTCTCTCCGGTACAGATCCATCGATGTTATCCTGTGTAACAATCTTTTGTACCTTGCTTTTTCTTCTTCCTTTGTGTAATTGTATAGTAACACTTCTTTTGCGTAATTGCAATAGTTTTATACGAATTTGTCAAATACTGTCGAATTTACCATATTTTATCAGTTATATTGTATATTGTTTTCTGAATTTTCTGACAATTTTATCGTCATTTTGCCTTTTTTCGCTCTTTATCGTGTTTCGAGATCACATATTCCGCTTCTTTTCGTTCCTGCTCCTTCCTTTCACTGGGATCAGACGCATCGCAAAGTGCCAGCGCCTCCTCCAGCGTGATCAGGCCGCGTAGCTGCACTGTGTGATTTTCGACAGGAATATATGCCTTCTTCGTCTTATCAAATACAGATCGCAGCAGATAGTAATTGTATGTGTCCTTTTTATTGTCCGCAAGCCTGACGATATCGTCCACGATGCACACGCCGATCGTCCCGCTGTATATTACTTCCTTCTTCTGAAACAAAATGTTCCCCTCCTTGCCAATCCCCTACTCTCGCGCCGGGTACCTGTCAGCACACGCCAACATTTTTCCTCCGGGTGCCCGTGTACACAAAATAGCACCCGTCCGCCTCTGGACTGATGCTATTCTCACCTCACATTATGAAGTCTCACATTATGAAGTTTCGTGATGTCCATTATGCCCCGCTTCTTCCTTTCCCGTCTGATCCACAAAAGTTACGTCCCTTTCACGCCAGCCAACCGTACACCAGACCAGTCCGCCAGCGGAGAATCTGTTCCGCTTGCTCTGCGTCACCAGACCATTTTCTCACTGTTTTCTTTGTATATTGTTATTATCGGCTCAATTCCCCAAAAACTTAACGGCGAATGGCGCACGGGTCTGTGCGATCGAGCAGAAAAACAGGAGGGAAAACCCCTCCTGTTTTGTCATCTATCATACTTTTTTGCGTTTTTCCACAAATACGGGGAAGGATTCTGTACCCTTCAACTCCTTGTAAGCGGTGATCTTCACATTCTTGTCCGTGATCGCGTACTCGACTGTCGCACCGGTCTCGATCACTGTATCCTGCATCAGCACGCAGTTTCTGACCTTTGCGCCCTTGCCGATCTTGACGCCCCTGAACAGGATGCTGTTCTCGACTTCGCCCTCGATCACGCAGCCGTCCGCCGCCATCACATTCTTTGCGTGGGAGCCAGCCGCGTACCTTGTCGGATTGTCGTCACGGATCTTGGTGTATACAGGATTCGGCGAGAACAGTGCGTTGATGTTCTCTTCCTTCAACATCTTCATATTTTCAGCAAAATACGTGTTGATGTCAAGGATGCGTGCATAGTAGCCGTCATGCTGGTAAGCCTGTACATTGAGCTTGTCAAGCTGCGGCGATATGATATCGCGCTCAAAGTACGTAAGTCCATTGACATACGCCTCGCGGATCTGTTCGATCAGGAGCTGTCTCTCGATGACATAGATGTTCATGGAGACATTCTGCTCACCGCTCTCCTTATTGTTCACCACGATCTTCTGTACCCTGCCCTCTCCGTCAATATCCAGCGTATAGTACAGATCTTTCTTGGTCATATCGATGTCGCGCAGCGCCTTGGGGATCTCCTCCCTGGTGTACGCGATCGTCACATCCGCGCCGCTGTCGATATGCCGCTGCAGAAGCTTGTTAAAGTTGAAATTGACCGCAACGTTCGTGTCCGCCATGATGACGTACTTTTCCTTCTGGCGTTTGAGATAATCGATGATGCTCGCGATCGCCTCAACCCTGCCGTTATATATGTTCACTGTCTTCTGCGCAAAAGGAGGGATAATGTTCAGACCGCCCTTCTTGCGTGTCAGATCCCACTCTCTGCCGGATCCAAGATGATCCATCAGGGAATGATAGTTTCTCTTTACGATCAGTGATATGTTGTCGATACCGCAGTTTACCATGCTTGAAAGCATGAAATCTACCAGCCTGTAACGGCTCGCAAACGGTATCGATGCCATCAGTCTCTCCGTGACGAGCTCTGGCACTAAGGAATCATAGCTGTTTGGGAACAAAATGCCCATTGCTGAATCTGCGTTTGAATTGATCATGCCTTGTCACCTCCCTTTACATCTGCTGACACCATCGCGTCAGGCCCTACGACCGCACCCTCTCCGATCGTCACATTGGAGCCTACTGTCGCAACGCCCTTCTTATTTCCGTCAGGCATCTCACCCACGACAGCATTCTTCTCGATCACCACATTCTCCGCGATGATGCAGTGTCTGATCTTGGCGCCTTCCCTGATCGTGCTGCCGCCCATGATCACCGCGTCCTCGATCACCGCGCCCTTCTCAACCTTGACGCCCGCAAACAGGATCGAGTGCTTCACTTCGCCGTCGATGCTGCATCCGTCTGTGATCATGCTGTTCTCGAGCACTGCGTCCTCACCGATGCGGTGTCCTGTCATACCGCTGTTCCTGCTGTAGATGCGCCAGTCATCGTCAAACAGGTTGATACCGCTGTTCTCCGGATCGAGCACCTCCATGTTTGCCTCCCACAGAGAAGAAATGGTTCCGACATCCTTCCAGTAACCTGAGAAGTGGTATGCATACATTTCTCTATTGTCACGCAGCAGACTTGGGATCACGTTCTTGCCAAAGTCATTCTCAGACTCCGGATCATTCTCATCCTCGATCAGATACTTCTTTAAGATATCCCAGTTAAATATGTAGATACCCATGGAAGCCAGGTTGGACTTTGGCTCCTTTGGCTTCTCCTGGAACTCCGTGATCTTGTCATTCTCGTCCGCAACCATCAGTCCGAAGCGGCTTGCCTCCTCCCACGGCACCTCCATGACTGCCACGCTGAACTCAGCGCCCTTTTCCTTGTGGAATCTGAGGAAATCGCTGTAATCCTGCTTGCAGATCTGGTCGCCTGACAGGATGATCACATACTCCGGATCATACCGCTCGATAAAGTTGATGTTCTGATAAATGGCATTTGCCGTGCCCTTGTACCAGTCTGAACCTGTCGCCTGCTGATAGGGCGGCAGTACATGCACACCGCCGTGCAGTCTGTCCAGGTCCCAGGGCTGTCCGTTTCCGATGTACTCATTTAACACAAGCGGCTGGTACTGGGTAAGGATACCTACGGTATCGATCCCTGAATTAACACAGTTCGACAGCGGAAAATCAATAATACGGTACTTTCCACCAAACGGAACTGCAGGTTTTGCCAGCTTCTGCGTCAATGTGTAGAGACGCGAGCCCTGACCGCCGGCAAGTAGCATTGCAATCATTTCTTTTGCCATAAAATACCTCCAATCCTAATTTGAGCACGCTCAACATATTTTACATGCCGGCATAAAATGCCAGATCGTAATCATGCTCTGAATAGTTACAATTATACTATAAACTTCAAAAAAATGATAGTGTTTTGTGTGTTTTATTCATAATTTTTTAACAAAAGCGATTTACTTACGGCTTTTATCCCTAATAACTGCTTCTGTATATGCCTTTTTTCGGCATTTTTTGCAATTCTGTGCTCTTGACATGTGAACGCGTGCACTCCTTTTTGCAAACCGCACTCTAAAATGCGCGATCCGTTCCTGACGGGTTGAAAAAAAGGGCATTTTATGTTTATGCTAAACGTAAAACTTTCAAAGAATACGGAGGAAAAAGTGAGCCATGAAAAAAAAGACCTTTCAAACAGGCATACTGACAATGACCGTCTGTCTGCTGCTCAGTATTTCCCTGATGGGATGCGGGAAAGCAGAGCCAGCCGGCACAGCGCAATCCGGTCTTGAGACAGAAGCGGGCCAAAGCGGTGTGATAACAGGACTTGTGGGTACGCCGTCCGATTACTCGGACAAGGAAAACTGGATGGCCATACCGGAGATCACACATGCAGCAGATACCTTTTATCTCTATCCCACCAGCTATCTGGATGATTCGGAGGACGCGCTGCCGATCTGCACGATCGACAATCCGGCCGTCCGGCAGCGGGCGCAGGTCATTTACGAAAACCAGGCAACCGTCTTTGAAGAATCAACCAATGTGTTTGCGCCTTACTACAGGCAGAGTAATATCTATCAGGTTGCAGGTATGAATTCACAGGAACTGGAAACGTATCAGAAAAGAGAACAGCGCACAGATGTCTACGCAGCGCTGGACTATTATTTCGAACACTACAATAACGGCCGGCCGTTTATCATAGCCGGACACTCCCAGGGTTCTATCATGACAAAGATCGTGCTCGGGGAATATATGGCTGCACATCCGGAATACCGCGAGCGCATGGTAGCCGCGTATGTGATCGGATACTCCATCACCACGGACTGGCTCAAAGACCACCCCTATCTGAAATTTGCGGAAGGCGCGGATGATACGGGGGTTATCGTGTCCTGGAATACAGAGGGACCCGGAAATAAGGGGCAGCATAATATCGTCGTGGAGGACGGCGCAATCAGCATCAATCCGATTAACTGGAAACGGGACAGCACTTATGCCGCTGCCGGTGAAAACCTTGGAAGCAGGATGTTTGACGAGAATACCGGCTATTATGTGGTCAAAAGAAATCTCGCTGACGCCCAGCTTGACACCGAGCGCGGCGTCGTGGTCTGTACGGCGAAAGCCGCCTATACGAACGCTGTAGAACTTTTTGGACCCGAGAGTTTTCATAACAACGACTATGCGTTCTATTATGAAAATCTCAGGGAAAATGTAAAACAAAGGGTAGAAAATTATATCGCCGGGGATAAACCGTCTCCCTGATATGATACTCCTGCCAACAAACTAAGGAACCGTGTGCATGATAAAAGGGCTGTCCGGAGACTTCCGACAGCCCTTTGCATTTTATTGAATCCTTATTAAACACGGTTGTAATTGATCAGACAGCCCTTTAATATGATCTGGCGCTCCTCGTCCGTCAGCTCGCCGAGCGTCATCTCAAATTCCGTCTTTTTCTCCTCACCGGAAGCACCGCCCACGACGTAAGCCTTGATCGTGTCCGCCTTCTCCTCGACCGCCTTGCGGATCCCCGGGATATAGATGTAGTCCAGATTCTGAAACGGCAGCTCGCCCTCCTTGATGATGAACGGGAGCATACCCCAGTTGATCAGGTTCGAGCGGTACCGCTTGGTCGCGTACTCGTGTGCGATGTTCGCCCATCCGCCAAGTACCTTCTGGCAGCTCGCCGCCTGCTCCCTCGCAGAGCCGTCACCCGGTTTCACGGCAAAGATCGTGCTGCCGATTCCCGTGTTGCTGCGATCCGCGTCCGGCGTGATCGTCTTCATCACGCGCCATGCAGCTTCGAGTTCCGGGAACTTCTGTACGGGACATACTTTCTCCTCCCGCGCAAGCTCCGCGACCTGGATCTCCTTTGCGAGCCTTACATAGTTCGGATCCTTGCGCGAGAGCGTGAACTCTGCCAGTCCCAGCGGGTTGGAACGGTAAGAGGACGTCTCCCCGGAGGGGATCAGCTCGTCTGTCGTCGTCACTGGATCATGGATCTCCGAGACGACTTTTAACATCAGGTTGTCTGTGAGTGCGACCATCGCCGGCCAGTCCTTGATGTTCGGGCCAAACTTGATCTCCACCGACTCATCGGCAACGCCCTTGGAGTCAAACACGCGGTTCTCATAAATTTTCCTGTCAAAGAAATACTTATACTTTGCAAAGTTCCCGTCAAATTCCGTAGCCGGCGTGAGATAACCTTTGTTTGCCGCGGTCGCCGCGATCGAGCGCGCATCCATCAGCGCGACGGAAGCGATCTGTCCGCTCTGGAGCTTGGAGCCCTCGCGGTTCGGGAAGTTTCTCGTGGAATGGCGGATCGAAAAGGCATTGTTCGCCGGCGTATCCCCCGCGCCAAAGCACGGACCGCAGAACGCCGTCTTTAATACCGCGCCGGTCTGCATCAGCTTCGCCGCACAGCCGTTCTTCACCAGTTCCATATAGATCGGCATGGAAGCCGGGTAGACACTCAGTGTAAACTCATCCGGTCCGATGCTCGCATTATCCAAAATATCCGCCGCCGCGCAGATATTCTCAAATCCGCCGCCCGCGCAGCCTGCGATGATCCCCTGCTCCACATAGAGCCTGCCGTCCCTCACTTTGTCCCTGAGTTTAAAGTCCACCGCGCCGTCTAAGCTGACGAGCGCCTTCTTCTCGCAGTCGTCGAGGATATCGGATAAATTCGCGTTCAGCTCCTCGATCGTGTAGGTGTTGCTCGGGTGGAACGGCATCGCGATCATCGGCTTTATCCTGCCCAGGTCGACCTTGATACAGCCGTCATAGTAAGCCACCTCACCCGGATCTAACACTGCAAAGTCCTCGCTTCTGCCGTGGATCTCGTAAAATTCTTTGATGGTATCGTCCGTTCTCCAGATCGAAGAGAGGCATGTCGTCTCCGTCGTCATGACATCGATGCCGATCCTGAAATCCGCCGACAATGACGATACACCCGGTCCCACAAACTCCATCACCTTATTTTTCACATAGCCATTTTTGAACACTGCGCCGATGATGGCAAGCGCCACGTCCTGCGGTCCGACGCCCTTGACCGGCTCTCCCTCCAAATAAACTGCCACAACGCCCGGCATATTGATGTCATAGGTCTGGTTCAGAAGCTGCTTGACAAGCTCCGGTCCGCCCTCGCCCATCGCCATCGTGCCAAGAGCGCCGTAGCGCGTGTGGGAATCCGAGCCGAGGATCATCCTGCCGCCGCCCGCGAGCATCTCCCGCGCATACTGATGGATCACTGCCTGATGAGGCGGCACATAGACACCGCCGTAGCGCTTCGCGCAGGTTAGCCCGAACATATGATCATCTTCATTGATCGTGCCGCCCACTGCACAGAGCGAGTTATGGCAGTTGGTCAGCACATACGGCACGGGAAACTTCGTGAGTCCCGATGCGCGCGCTGTCTGTATGATGCCCACGAAAGTGATATCATGTGAGGTCAGTTTATCGAATCTGATCCTGAGCTTGTCCATATTGCCGGAAGTATTGTGATCCTTTAAGATGCCGTAGGCGATCGTCTCCCTGGATGCCTCCGCCTTGTCCACTTCCCTGCCTGTCTTTGCCCTGATGGCAGCTACCGCCTCCGCGTTGTCCGCGACCAGCTCCGTGCCGTTTACGAGATAAACTCCTGTCTCCAGTAATTGAATCATTTTGTACACCAATCCTTCCTATAATAATATGTAAATATATTGATCTTCTGAATTACGAAACCATGACAGGAAAATTCCATATTTCTGCCTGCACGTTCCATCATTAAATATACTATATCTACCCGCTTTTATGCAATGGTTAATTTGTTTCCGTTATTTTCGCCATCTCGTCAGCCAGAACTGCCGCCTCCGCCCTGTCATGTGTGACAAAGACCACCGTCTTCCCGGCAGTCATCTCTTTCACATACGCCATCACCTGCCCTTTGAGCACCTCGTCCAGCCCCTTAAACGGCTCGTCGAGAAAGAGCACGTCGTACTCCGCAAGCAGCGCCCGCAGAATGCTCACCCGCCTGCGCATGCCGCCCGAGAGTTCGGAAACCGGCTGATCCTTGCTGTCGGACAGCCCCAGCCTGTCCATCTCTGTATCAATCTCACGCAGGGACGACGCAGGCATGACAAGTCTGATATTGTCCGCCGCCGTCATGTACTCACATAACCGCTCCTCCTGAAACACGGCGCTGAACCGTCTGCCCGCCAATCCGGCCACACTTCCGCCGTCCGCGGCTTCCAGCCCCATGAGGATCCGCAGCAGCGTCGTCTTCCCAGCGCCGGAGGGTGCCATGATGCAGGTGGTCACTCCGCCTTTGATCGTCAAATCCAGACCGTCAAACACCTTCTTACCGCCAAACGATTTTGATAAATTGCTGATATGGATATCTCCCATTTTTATTCTTATACCGCCTTATCCTTTCGTTTCCCGCAGCCATACTTCTTCCTTCATCTGCCTCAATAATATCGCCAAGATATTTCAGGTATTTTTTCCCTCATAAAATTCATGATCGGACGGCGGCGAAACGGGGGCTTTGATACGCTCCGGTTTTGCGATCTCCCACAACTTCACATCCTGCTCATAGTGATGCCTGGGGAACATCGCGCGATAGATGCCGTCCACGTCCCCGATCGACGCGGCGGCATCGGCGGCGGCGCGAAAATCATACAGCAGAATGCTGTAGGTCACGCCAAACAGCCTTGATCCAAAAGGCGTGTGCAGACACCCGTTCTGTTCGTAAAATGAAATCCGCTTCTCCCGGATCCGGCGCTCCTTCTCATCCGCCGCATACGCTATATCCTCAGATTCGATAAAAAATCCCCTGAGTGCGGGATATCTCGCGGCAAGCGTGTCCCCGACCAGATCAAAAAACACATGCCCGACACCCGTTCCGCGATATTCTTTTATCACGGCCAGATAGTCCAGCAGTCCGTACCGCAGCCCGTCCGGCACGATAAATGTCGCGTAACCCCGCAGTTTCTCACCCTCATAGATGCCATAGGCGCAGCTAAGCCCCGACCGGATCATATATAAGATGCGTTCCAGCGGTTTGAGCTCGTCCTGCGGAAAATCGATCACCATATACTGATCATATATCTCTGTCATCTGCTCTGGCGAAAGCTCCCTCAATTCCATTTTTTCCATTCCTTCCACTTCTTCCATTTCTGTCCGTCTCCTCTCCCTGCTGCCTTTTTGCGCCACTGCCTATCTTCCCGCGCGCATCGCGCTGCACGCTTTGGCAATCCTATCCACCAGATATAATACGAATTTCTCAAAAAAAAGGCTCGCTGCCACGACCACCAGCGTCCACGCGAACAGATCCGGCGTGTCGAGATACACTTTTGCCTGCTGCAGACGCTCCCCGACCGATCCTCCTGGCATGCCGATCACTTCCGCAGCCGCCCCCGCCTTCCAGCTCATCCCGAGTGCCACGCTGCATGCCGAATAAAAAAAAGGCATGACCTGCGGCAGATAGATGTACCGGATCACGCAGCGTCCCGGGATCCGAAACACCTGCGCCATCTCCAGAAGCTGCCTGTCAACGCTCCTGATACCGCTTTGTACATTGGTGTAGATGATCGGCAGCACCATCAGAAATGAGATCAGCACAGAAAGATTTTTCGATGAAAACCAGATCAGCGCCAATATGATAAACGACGCGACCGGCACAGACCTGACCGCAAGCATGGCAGGCGCAAGAAGCTCCCGGATCCTGCCAAAGCGGGATGCCACTGCGGCCAGCAGCACCCCGGCTATTGCCGCCAGAAAAAAGCCCGCCGCGATGCGCGACAGCGTAAAGCCGACCGCCTTCCAGAAGGACGCTGTCAGCATTAGCTGCCCGAGCCTGCACAGCACCCTGAACGGCGACACCAGCAGGATATCGCTGCCCAGCCACATGCTTATGATCTGCCATATGATGAGCCAGAATAGAACTGCCCATAGACGAATTTCATGTTTTTCTTTCATACTCCACTGTTCGTGCGCCGCACTAACGGCTTATGTCCTCTGCGCGGGTCTGCCCATAAAAATCATCGCCCGGAAGCTTTCCGCCTACCGCTTTGGGATTCTGCTCCAGCAGCACCGCAAGATATCCCGACAGCTTCTGTTTCATCTCGTCGCCTGTGATGAACACGATATTGCAGTCCGGCACCGCCCTGACGGCAACCGCCGCCGGAACGATATCATACTTCTCGATCAATGCCGCAGCATCCTCCACATTCTCATTGACAAATGTCACCGACGCCTCGTAGTGCTCCATAAACGCCTCTACCGCCGCCGGATTCGACTCCACAAACTCTTTTCGTGCCACGAGCACACCTGTCAGTAATGAGGAATCGACGCCCAGCTTATCCCACTCCTCTGTCAGATCCAGCGCAACCCGGATCTTTTCGCTCTTGGTCTGCGCCGTCGTCACGAAAGGCTGCGGCAGCATCGCGATCGCATTCTCCTGCACCATCAGTGCCGACAGGCACTCCGCATGCTCGCTCTTCCACTCGATCGTCAGATCCTTCTCCGGATCGATGCCGTTCTGCGCAAGGATAAAATTTAGCGCATACTCGGGCGTCGCGCCCTTTCCGCTGGCATAGACTGTCTTTCCTTTCAGGTCGCTGATGTCCGACACGGTATCGCCGCTCTCCACGATGTAGATCACGCCCAATGTGTTGACCGCAAGCACCTCCACTTTGCCGTCTGTATTGTTGTACAGTACCGAGGCAAGGTTTGCCGGCACCGCAGCGATATCCACCTGTCCCTGCACCAGCTTTGGCGTCACCTCGTCCGCTGCCGCAGCGATCTCAAAATGATATTCGTTGTCCGTGACCGCTCCGGTCTCCGCCTTGTCCATAAAATCCACCATGCCCATGGCGGTCGGGCCTTTTAACGCAATGACGTTGACCGCAACAGGTTTTGCGGACGCCTGTTCGTCCGCCGCCGCACCGCAGCCTGCCATCAGCATCATACCGATCGCCAGAAGTGACAACAGCTTTGCAATTTTTTTCATATTCTCCTCCAAATCTGTCTGCAAAAAAGGTTTAGAGATCATCCTCTCACATATTTTTCATAAAATTCTTCCACATGCAGGGGCTTGTCAAAATAGTACCCCTGAAGCAGCCCTGCGCCAGCCTGGTTCACGATCCCCATGATCGTCGTATTCTCAACGCCCTCCGCACAGACAATGATGCCAACGTTATTACAGAAGGAGATGATAAACTCGATCAGCTTCCGCTCCTTGTCGGTGCCGACCACGGATTTGATCATCGTATGGTCAAGCTTTACGATATCTGTCGGTATGTCCTTGAGCACCGCAAGCGACGCATACCCAGTGCCAAAATCATCCAGCGCGATGCAGATCCCCTGATCCTTAAATCGCTGCAGCCGCTCTGTCAGCTCGTCGATCCGCCCGATCCGGCAGCTCTCGGTAAGCTCCAGCACGAGACGCTCCGGCGCGATCCCGTACTGCCTTAACATCTTCACCGTGTAATCGACAAGGTCATCATCATGGAGCTGAATGTAGGAGACATTCACATGCACCTTCTCGATCGGATTGTCCCCCCTGTCATCCCATTCCCTGAGATCCTTTAAGACCTGCTCCACGATCCATTTTCCCACCGGGATGATCAGCGCGGTATCCTCCAGGATCGGTACAAACTCCATCGGTCCGATCCCCGGAAAACGCTCGTCGCTCCAGCGCAGAAGCGTCTCGCAGCTTGTCCCCCTCCCGGTCCTGGAATCTATGATCGGCTGCATCACGATCGAAAACCCTTTGAAATCATCGTTGACGCTCTCCCGGATCGCATCCCTTAAACGCAGCATTCTCGTCTTTTTCAGATGCATTTCCTCCGTGTAGAAGGTCACGCCCGCCCTGCCCGCGTTCTTGGCATTCTCCATGGCGACTAGCATATTGCTCATGATCTGGTCGATGTACTTTCCATCCTGCGGAAACAGCACCGCCCCCGCGCGAAAGTCAAGATGAACCTGGTTGCGCCCGATATCCAGCGACGAGAACGCCTGCTGGATCTTCTCGACCTCCCTCAACACATCCTCGCTGGTCCCGCCCTCGATCAGCAGGGCAAAATCAGAGCTGTCCATGCGGTAGATCCGCGTTCCCTTTCTCCTGACCGCCAGCATCCTGTGCGCAGCCGCATACAGCGTCTTGTCCCCATATGAATAGCCATACTCGTCGTTGACACGCTTAAAGTTGCTCAGTCCGATCATGACCGCAACGCCGCCCTTATTATTGTATAACAGATTCTCCGTGTCCTTGCGGAACTCCTGGAGCGTCCACAGACCTGTGACGGGATCGATCTTATTGCGCACGCCCAGATTCGTGACAAACCCGGCAAAAAAATCCATGACGCCCTCATCGTCGTAGGTCATATATCCCTTGCAGTTTACCCACACATAATCGCCCTCGGCATTGCGGATCCGGTACTCCACATCGTGATATGCGGTGACATGGTTTGCCATATCCTCGAAATTTTTGAGGTATGCCGCCTTGTCATCCGGGTGGATCAGATTCAGCCACTCGATGTCAGCCGGGCAGAGGATCTCGCTCTTGAGACCGAAATACTCCACCGCTCCCTTGGACCACCTTGCCGTGTTCTCCTTCATGTTGCTGGCATAAAAATACGTCCTGTTTGATGCCTGCGCCAGCACATCAAACAGCTTTGAGTCATACCCATTCATCATGCTATCAAGTTCCATAGCCCTTATCCTCTTAGTCAGAGCACACCCGGACACACGTCATCATTCCCAGGAAACTGCAAAATACGGAGCGTGCTCAACATACAGCAAGAACTCTGTACAGAGTCGATATTTATAGCGATACTTTTATATTATACTCCAAAACCGCTCTAAACTCAATCAAGTAAATGGAAATTATTGCACGTTTTTCTCAAAGTGCTGATAGTCCTTGCTGCTGTTCCATGCCCCGCCCCATGTAAACCCGTGTTCGATGAAAAGTCTGTAGCACAGATCATTTTTGTCGATCTTATGCGGAAAATCCGCACTGCGGTCCGCATATGGCACGGCGTTATCCGGCGAGATCAGCTCCCTGCCGTCCCTTGTACGCACATACGGATTATAGAGGGGGTTGATGTCTATGGCACACCCGTAGGAATGGTTGGAGAGCTTCGAGCTCCCCGGGACTGGCCTGTAGTTGAAGCAGGAGGTGTTGTTGTCCGCCATCGACGCCTCATCGTCCGCGCCGTATTCGTCTATGAGGCGGATCTGCTCGATCGGGTACCGGCTCAGGTACAGCTCATAGAAAATCTCCACCAGGTCCTGCGCGACCGCCTGGTTGCAGATCAGCTCGCCCTCCTGTATCTGCCCCTCAAAATCATAGTGGAGGACATGGACGTATGACAGATCCTCATAGGAGATCTGCAGCGGCTCCTCCGTATCCGGATAGGAACACCCGGTGATACGCGCTTTGAGCTCCTCCGTCAATGCCGTATCATAAAAACTATCTGCCGCATCCGGGACAAAACCGGTTTCGGTTTCAGGGTCAGTGTCGTCAGTGTCCGTTTTCTCTGTTGACCCTGCTTCCACTCCAATGCTTTCTGCACTGTCCGCTTCTGTTCCTGTCCCTGTTATCTCAGGATCCTCAGGATCCTCCACCCCACTCCCGATATCACCGCCGCTGTCCTGCGTCTTTACGGTATCCTCTGCGCGGTCAGTGAGCCGCGCATCCTCCCGCCCCCGACACCCTGTCCAGATACCTGTCATCATCATAAGCAGCAGTATCAATTTCATTTTTCTCTTCATCATCATTCTCCATTCTTTCATCAACAGATCCCCACGCCCTGCAGCGGCAGCACGACGACAAACGCCATCCCCTCCGCCTCACACTCCGCAAAGATCTCTCCGTCCATCCTGTGCATGATCTCGCGGCAGATGTAGAGCCCCAGACCGTTTCCCTGCTGCCCCCTCGTGTTCCCGCCGCGGAAGAAGCTGTCAAACAGGTGCACAAACTCTTTTTCCGCGACGGGTTCTCCCGTGTTGAACACGCGCACCAACTGGCAGTAATCTTCCTCATAGAATGTGATCTGTATCCTGCGCCCGTCCCCGTACTTGAATGCATTTTCAAACAAATTCTCAAAGACCTCCATCAGACGATTGAGATCCCCCTGAAAAATGCGGTTCTGATACGTTCCGATCGTCAGTGCGCACTTGCGCAGCGCACATTTTTCCCCGTAGACAGCTTCCACCCACTGCATCAGCTCTTTCAGATAAAACTCACCCTTCACGACCTCGATCTGGACGATATCCTCCCTGGACGCCTTCACGATCTCACCGACAAATTCCTCGATCTGCCCCGCCTTCTCCCCGATCTGGCGGTACGCGTTTTGCTGTTCGTCCCCGGTCTGATAGATGCCGTCCTCCAGCGCCTTCGCGTAGAGCCTGATCATGCTCAGCGGCGTCTTGATGTCGTGTGACAGGGAGAGCAGGAGCAGTTTTTTCTCCCGCTGGAGATCCATCTCCCGCCTGCGGCTTGTGCGCAGGGCGTCTTTTAGTTCGCTCAGTCCCCACAGGAATTTTCCAAAATACTGGCTCCTGTCCGCCTTGACATCGCCCTGCAGGTTTCCTTTGGACAACTCATAAGTCAGATCCTGCATTCTGTGAAAGGGCTGGATCAGATGGCGTCCGAGATAAAACAGTACTCCCAGCAAAAACAGCTCCATCACGAGCAGTGCGCCCTGTGTCAGCAGCAGATACTGCCTGCCCGAATCGGCTCCGCGATAGTCAAATCTGAGATAGCCTGCGATCACTTCTCCGCCGGATCCCGACTCCCTGCCCCCCGCACGCGATGTGTCAGCCGCTATACCGCGATCTTCGTATTGATACAGCGGATAGACGGCGCTCTGCAGCCCGTTCGCACCGCTGTAAAAATTCATTGCCGCCTCCCTGTCTGTCCCGGAAACAGGAAGATACACAACTGCCTCGACAGACGGATATGCGCGCAGGTCAAGCCTATCCAGCATTTCTGACACATCTGTCACTTTTTCAGTTCCTGCCATGCCCGCTTCGATCTCCCCCATGATCCGGTTGATCTCCACTTTGTAAGATTGTCCCCTCCTATCCTGCCGCGTCTGTATCACGACCGCCGCGAAGACAGCCAGGACTGCGTAGATCACGAGAGACAGTATCACCAGTTTGTTAAAGTTCCTCATAACAGTACCCTACTCCCCACACCGTCCTGATGCGCACCGGTTTTCTGGGATCCTCCTCGATCTTGTTGCGCAGCATCTTGATGTGGACCGTCAGTGTCTGGTTCTCGCTGAAACTGTCCGCACCCCATATCTGATCAAACAGATAGTCTTTGTCCAGCGTCTTTCCCGGATTTTCAGCCAGTAGCAGAAGCAGTTCGTATTCTTTTACATTAAGCTCTACAGGTACCTTGTCCCTGTAAACCCGGCGTGCAGATCTATCAATCATAAGACTGCCGGAATACAACACGTCTTTCTCCACTGATGCCCTGTATGCGCGCGCAAAGAGAGAACCGATCTTTGCGACCAGCAGATCGGGATCGACCGGCTTCTCCATGTAATCGTCCGCACCCAGCCGGAATCCGTTGAGCTGATCCTCCTTTCCGACGCGGGCGCTGATGATCAGAACCGGCACGCTGCCGTTCCTGCGCACTTCCCTGCACACCGCAAACCCGTCCATACTGGGCAATGTGATATCCAGAAGCAGCATTTTTGCCGTATCCTTATGCAGGAAGTCAAGCGCCTCCTCCCCCGAGACCGCCCACTGCACAGTATACCCCGCCTTTTCCATATAGATCCGCAAAAGTCCCGCCAGCTCAGCCTCGTCCTCCACCAACAAAATGTCAGTCATCATTCCCCACCTCCCAAAACGATCTCACCAAACGGAAGAATGCCTTCCCTTCGGCATTCTTCCAAACGAAACTTAGATCCTTAGTACTTCTAAGGATCTAAGTTTCGTTTTCACCACCCAAGCCGCATCAGCCAGTTGTTCAGCTCCCGCTCACGCGCCCGCTCGCCATCTTCCGCATATTTTCCCAGATCCATCTCATCGCGGATATTGCCATCTTCTATATAGAAGACACGCTCACACCGCGACGCCACCTTCACATCATGCGTCACCATCATGATCGTCGTCCCTTCTTCGTTGAGCCTGTTCAGCTCCTTCATGACTTCCCTGGAATTCTGCTTGTTCAGGGCGCCTGTCGGCTCGTCGGCAAAGATGATCTTCGGGTTGTTGATCATGCTGCGCGCGATGCAGGCTCTCTGGAGCTGTCCGCCGGAGACCTCGCTGATATCGTTGTCCGCCACCTCGCTGATCCCGAGCTTTGTCATCAGCACTTTCGCGCGCTCGTTGATCTCCCTGCGCTGCTCCTTTCCCGACGCCGACTGGTATGCCGGTAATACAATATTATCATAGATAGAGAGATTTTTCAGCATATACATCTGCTGGAACACAAATCCCATCCGCCGGAGGCGCAGATCGCTCACCTGATTCGCGGACAGCCCGGTCATCTCCTCCCCGAAGAATCGAACCGTCCCCGCCGTCGCCGTGTCCATACCGCTGACCGTGTAGAGCAGCGTCGTTTTTCCCGAGCCGGACGGTCCCATGATACCGACCATCTCCCCCTCCTCGATCTCCAGATTTACATTTCTGAGGACATTGTTCTGCCTCCTGTTCACAATATACGTTTTACACAGATCCGTTACTTTCAATGCATTCATATCCACAATTCTCCTTATTATCCACCAAAACCCTCTGTTTTCACTCCGCGATCTTCATATCACTGGCATTGATCCTCCGCACACTCCCCGTCGCAAAGTACGTCGCAGCCACAATTCCCACAAGCAGCACCGCAGGATATAACAGATATGCCCTCAGCGGCTCCACCTGGATCCGAAGCTCCGCACCCATAATGGCAAAAATATTTCTCAGCACAAAACGGTCACACAGCATGGACAGCGGCACCGCAAAGACCATCGACAGCAGGACCACCCACACCATGCGCATCACCAGCCACATGCGGATATCATGCCTCCGCCACCCGATGCTCTGGAGCATGGCAAGCTGCCCTTTTTCCCGCACGATGAACAGCTTCATCATCAGCAGGGAGATCAGCATGATGAGCAGGCAAAGCATCACCGTCATCGGAAGCTGCATGGCGCTCATGGTATCCTTGGTCGTGCCGATGTTGGCATCGATCGCATCCTGTGCCGTCACCCACTCGTACTGCGGAAACTGTTGTTTCATCCGATCTGCAAGCTCCTGCTGGGAAAGCGCTGTCTCCATCATCACCGTCGCTTTCCAGTAGCCCGACAGGAGCTCCTCGCTCATATCGATCGCAGGATTCAGCCGGGCGCTCTCCCCCAACTGCATATAGTCACTGTAATATCCGGTAATGATAAACCGCCGTTCTCTTCCGCCCACACTGGCAGTCACCGTGTCGCCGATCTCCAGGCGGTTCGCCTCCATGATCTTTCTGGAGAAAGCGATCTCATTCTCCAGCCGGGGCGCTTCCCCTGCACTGTATTCACAATAACCGCCGTTCTCCCCGATCGGATAATTGGTCAGCGGCTTGATCACCTTTTCCTCATCATTCACCGTGTAATTTATAAAGCACAGCGCCCCCACGCTCAGTGATGCCTCGTATCCCTGTCCGGCAAGCTCCCGCTCTATCCGGCGCAGGGCATTCTCCAGATCGGCTGTATTGTGGTACGGCGCCTCCCCCTCCGCCTCGAGTCTGTCCATATAGACCGCCGCGTCAGGATTCAGGCTGAACTTCGACGCCATCTCATCGCTCTCCATCGTCGTCAGCGTGTTGAGCGGAACCGTGATCAGCACAAAGCTGATACAGAATGTGAAAAAAAGTACAAGATACCGCTTCATGTTGCAGAGAATATCATTTAATCCGAGAAAGGAAACCGTCCCCATATGTTTTCTCTTATACAGGCTGAGTCCCCTGCGCCTTTGATAGCGCTCGCCGCTGCCGCCGCTGCGTATCGCCTCGATCGCCGAGATCTTTTTTAATCTTCCTGTAAACGCGACGCACATCGCCGTCACGAACACGATCACTGCCGCACTGCACACAATATTGATCCCGACCGCACCAGCGCTGTCGCCCAGCACCATATTCCTGCTGACACTCGCCGCCATGCCTTTTCCCACCGGCATGCTCAGCAGAAACCCGATCACGGCTCCTGCCGCTACCAGCGCAAAATACTTGACAAGGTAGATCCTGCGTATGGCGCGGTCACGCATCCCGATCGCTTTCATCACACCGATCTCCCGGTAATTTTCCTCCATGGTAAAGCTCAGGGAAAACCGCAGGATCATGAGCGATATCAGGATCAGGCAGAGCCCGATCACGATCAGCAGCGCCGCGACGATCATGTCGAACACATACAGCATCGAGTAAATGCTCCGGTCATAGATATTGACCAGCAGGGTAAAGCCCTGCTGTCTGACGGCCGCCAGCGTCTTTTCCGGATCTGCCGTGTTAAATCCGTACACCACAATCTTCGTGTTTGCACAGTCCGATACCATCTCCTCATAATCCTCCCTGCAGAACAGAAAACGCCCCATTCCGCTCATCTCGTTTCCGAACATGATATCCCTGGTCTCTACCGCGATCCGGTATCGATATGTCCTGCCCGACACCTGAAACTGCAGGCCGTCCCCGACACGAAGCCCGTTGCGCTCCATCAGCCCCGGCGAAACCGCCACCTCACCCGCCCTCAGCACAAGGTCGTTTCCGTCACTGTCCAGCGGCCTTGCATATCTGCCGCCGACCGCCCCCAGATACAGGCTCGCGCCGTTTGCCTCAAAAGAACCGCTAATGTCGTCTGCCGTGATCTCACATAGCTGCTCCCCGACGTACTCCGTCACCTCACTGCGGCCATCCAGCCAGCGCTCAAATGCTTCCCTCTCATCTTCGCCGCCAAACACCGCGGTGACATCGCTGACATTCGCACGCTCCATGTATGTCTCCAACCCATTCATCACCAGACAGATATTGCTGACACTGCTGGCGAGAAAGATCGTGGACAGCATGATGAACAGCAGCAGAATGACGTTGACACTCTTTTGCTTTCTCAGATCCTTTTTCAGTATCTCAAACCACATGACTCCCATTCCTTTCCTGATCGATCATTCCTGATCTCCACTCCGTAAAACAGGTTTTTCACCTCTGTTTTAACTGACTTTATACACTTGACTGTAGTCATTATAACTGGATAATTCTTAAAAAGTCCTTAAATGGGCAAAAAAATGTGACGCTGTCATGTCAGGTTATTTTTGTTGACTCGCGGCGATTTTATGTTACAATAGACATACAAAAGGAATGTCTATAATATGATGTATCCCTTTCTGACACTTAATGACGAAACTGAAATCGTCCATTCCGAAATGTCTTCTGACAGAAAAGTTAAAGTTTATATCGAAAAGCCCGACACAGACCTATGTTTCCGGCATGCAACTTGTTATATTCCAGATTATTACTGGGAAGATATCTATGGTTTTTCTGAAAAGGAATTCATATACATTCTCTACCGAAAGGAGTCATAATTCTCATGGAAACGATCAACGACACACTGACGATCCCGCTGAACCACGCCCGCTTTCATCTGGGAGACGCCCCCGATGCATGGCAGGCGTGGAGCGGAGACGACGACTGGGAGCCTGTATCGCTCCCCCACGACTGGTCCGTACATATGCCCTTCTCAAAGGAGTATTCCAGCGGCACCGGGTATCTTGCGGGCGGCATCGGCTGGTACCGCATCCACATTGCACCCGATGCGGCATGGCAGGGGAAGCAGATCCGCATCCATTTTGACGGCATTTACAAGAACAGCCGCGTCTGGTGCAACTCCACCTACCTCGGCGAGCGTCCAAACGGCTACATCTCCTTCGAATATAATGTGTCCGACTGCTTCCGTTTTGATGCCGACAATGTCATCAGCGTGTACGTCGACAGGCGCGAGCTGTCCGACTCGCGCTGGTTCACAGGCTCCGGCATCACGGGAAAAGTCACGCTCACCATATCCGAAAACATCTATCCCACCGACAACGGCATCTTTTTCCACACGCCGAGAGTCGACGATAACAGCGCCGACTACGAGATCGTCAATGAACTGGTCAACGCGACAGACAAGAACAGCCTGGTCACTGTCACCAATGTCATCTTTGACAACGCCGGAAAGCTGGTGGGCGAGGCCGTTTCGCAGACAACCATCATGGCGCACGCCTCCATACAGGTCACCAACAGCGGCTCCATACAGACACCCAGGCTCTGGTCGCCGGAAAGTCCTGATCTGCACACTGTCAAAACATATATCTCCTACCAGAAATCATATCAGGTCCATGAGATGAAGGTCGGTATCCGCAGCTTTCGCTTTCACCCTGACAGGGGCTTTTTCCTCAACGGGAAACCGTACAAGTTCAAGGGCGTCTGTCTGCACCACGACGCAGGCTGCCTTGGCGCCGCCGTTCCCTACGAGGTATGGTGCCGCAGACTCATCAAACTCAGGAAAATGGGCTGCAACGCGATCCGCATGAGCCACAATCCGCACATGCCCGAGCTGTACACGCTGTGCGACGTCCTCGGCTTCCTCGTGATGGACGAGGCATTTGACGAGTGGGAGGGGCCAAAGAACAAATGGTGGCAGGGACACAATGTCTATCCCCCGAAAAATCAGGGCTACTACACCGATTTCCCCGTCTGGCACGAGCGCGATCTCACCGACATGATCCTGCGCGACCGCAACCACCCGAGTGTGATCCTGTGGAGCATCGGAAACGAGATCGACTATCCCAACGATCCCTACTGCCATCCGAGCTTTGTAACTATGCCAGGCAACTGCGTTACCGGCAACAACGACGCCAACAAACCGGAGGCGGAGCGCATGTACAATCCCGCGCGCCCCAACGCCGAGCGCCTCGCTGTGCTGGCAAAGCATCTGTGCGACATTGTAAAAACAGCGGACACCACGCATCCGGTGACGCTTGCCGCCGCCTTCCCCGAGCTCTCCGCAAAGCTTGGCTTTATCGACGCCGTCGACGTCGCCGGGTACAATTACCGGGAAAACCTGTACACAGAGCACCACCAGGCATTTCCAGACAAGCCGTTCCTCGGCAGCGAGAACGGCCACCGGCTCCAGGACTGGCGCGCGGTGACCGACAACGACTACATCTCCGGACAGTTTTTGTGGACTGGCATCGACTATCTCGGCGAGGCGCACGGCTGGCCGATCCACGGCTCGGGCGCAGGGCTGATCACGCTCGCGGGATTTGAAAAACCGGGTTACTACCGCAGGCAGAGTTTCTGGTCAGACGAACCCATGATCCATCTGACGACCATACGAAAAACGGACAACTGTGTCACTCCATGGGGAGAAACCGCAGATGACGCTTACGCCTGCGAGTTTGCACCGTCGGCTGAAAGCTGGAATTACTGTGCCGGAGAGATGATCACAGTCAAATGTTACACGAACTTAAGATCCATCGAACTCCTGCTGAACAACAAGCGTCTTGGCACTTTCGAGAAAGATCCTGACAAGGACTGCATTCTCACAACCGTCCGGTTTGAGCCGGGTACCCTGACAGCAAGGAACGCCGAAAATGACGCAGATGTCAGTCACAGCCTGTACACGGCCATGGCGGCGTGCCAGATGAACATACAGGAATACACACTGAACGAAGAAGCGCGCGATATCATCGCAGGCCATGATAGCACGAAGCTCCATGTGACTGTCGAAAACGGAGCGCTGCTCGGTCTCGAGAACGGCGACCTTGCAGACGTGACGGAGTACACCGCCTGCTACCGCAGGGCATACAGGGGACAGCTCATGATCTATGCCGCCGACAATGAGGACACCACCGCTGACACACCGCTGACAGTGACCGTCCGCGGGGATATGATCCGGACAGAGACATTAAGGATCTAAAAACGGGCAGGGAAACATTCCCTGCCCGCCGCACTGCACAGCTCATGACTCTGTTATCTTTATTACAGGCTACCCGATATCCGGCTCGTCTTTTAATTCGATCACCCCCGTCGCTTTCCCCTCGGTCTCAAACACAATGATCTCATTTTTCCCGATCTTCAACAGCGGCGCCGGTATATACAGACGCTTCTGCGGCCCGATCTCCCAATACCTGCCGAGGTTGAATCCGTTTAAGAACACGCAGCCTTTTCCCCAGCCATCCAGCTCCAGAAATGTATCGCACGCTTCGTCCACATCCAGCTCAAATCTGTAGAATGCCGGAAGTCCCTCTGTGCAGTCCCTGCCAAAATCGAGCCTGTCAACATTGTCGAGCGGCAGCGGATACATCGTCCAGTCGTAATGGATATGGCCATTGATCTGAACACATTCGGCGATTCCCTTGCGCTGGCGCTCCATCAGCGGGCCAAAATTGACACGCCCCATGTTCTCCATGAGAATGTCGAGCGGCGCTCCCTGCGCGAACGTCACCGGATCGTTCTGCGCTTCTGCCGCCGCCTGATCTGCAGGCGCATTTGCGTCCTCCGCTTTCTTGACTTTCCCGGCGATCACGTCATACTCGAGTGTGAGCTCCCTGTCGTACAGGTTCGCGACGCGCCTGTCCTCCACAAAGATATTGGCGCGGTCATTTGCCCCCCACAGGCGGATACGCTCAATATTCTGCTCATGCTTTAAAGTCGAGTGATAGAGTATATAACCGTAGTTTTGTCCACATTTTTCCATACAGATTGGAAAGTTATCCACGATCGGTTCTGAAAGGTTCTCAAGATTCTGCAGCAGCCCTGTTTGTGACACGGCTGTCAGTTTTCCGTATGCCTTTTTCCGGATGTCGGTTGTGAACTCCACCTTCGGGATCGGCGCATACTTGCTGATCACTTTCTGGAACTTATCGTATTTTTCCGTAAAATCTCCTGCCTCCGTGAGCAGGGCGTCGTAGTCGTACGAGGTCACATCCGGCGTCAGCTCGTCGTAGTAGTTCGATCCGTTCATGAAGCCGAAATTCGTTCCGCCTTCAAACATATAGATGTTGACATGCCCCATGTCCAGCATATCGTCCAGATCCTGCGGGCTCTCCGAGTTGCCGTGCATATGGCCGCCATTTCCCCAGTGGTCAAACCAGCCCACCCAGAACTCCGCGCACATCAGCGGACCGCCCTTGGCATACGGTGCGAGCACCCCGAAACGCTCCTTCGTGCGCGAACCAAAGTTTCCGGTCGGGTGGATCCCGTCAAGGCAGCCGCAGGAAAGCGCCTCCTCAAACGGACCGTCCGAGGTGATGAGCGGCACTGTCACGCCGCGCTCCAGCATCAGATCACGCATCGTCTCCATATAGCGGGTATCGTCCCCGTAATATCCATATTCGTTCTCAACCTGCATCAGGATCACCGGACCGCCCTCCGTGATCTGCAGCGGTGTGATCAATGGAAACAGTCTGTCATAATACTCCCTGACATGCTTTAGGAACGACTCGTGACATGCCCGGAGACGCATTCCGTCCTCTGCCAGCAGCCATGCGGGAAGCCCGCCAAACTCCCACTCCGCGCAGATATACGGCGAAGGGCGCAGTATCACATACAGTCCCAGTTCCTGCGCTGTCCGCACAAACTTCACCAGATCATGCCCGCCTTCAAAATCAAACACACCCTTTTTTGGCTCATGAACATTCCACGCAATGTAAGTCTCTACCGTATTGCAGCCCATCGCCTTTAATTTTTCCAGACGGTCGCGCCAGTACTCCGGCACCACGCGGAAATAGTGAATGCTGCCTGATATCACGCGGAATGGTTTTCCGTCTAAATAAAAATTATCCCTGATCTCAAATCGTCCCATAGTACACCTTCTCCCATATTTATATGCATTTCTTTCCAGAAACCAATTTCTGGCTAAATGATATCACTTTCAAAAATCATCGTCAATGTCAAACTAATCCGTGTACAAAAAGAAGGGTATGACAGTAGTCATACCCTCCAAATCTCTAAACCGGCACTGCAAGTCGCTTATTTGTAAAGCGCGTCAAACTGTCTCTGTAACTCTGCTGTAACCTCGTCAATGCCTGCTGCCTTCAATGCGGACTGGTACTCTGCAACGATATCCTCTGCCGTTCCTGAATACTTGCCGAATGCGATCTGCTTCATATAGTTCGTGGTGATCTCGTTGATATTGGAGATCTGTGAACGGATATTGTCAACCTCTGCTACGAACTGACCATACGGATACTCGATCTTGATCTTGTCGTACTCGTCATACAGCGCATTGATCTTATCCCAGTCACGTGTTGCATCCAGAATCTCCAGGTCATCATTACGTCCCCACCAGAAGTTTGTCGTGCCGTTGATGTTATCTGTATCCTGATTGTATCCTTCCGGAGTTGTTCTCAGACCATCAGATGTAACCTCATAGGAAACGCCCTCGATACCATAGCAGAATAACTTATAGCAATCCGGATCATTTCTTAACAGATCATATACCATCAACGCTCTCTCAGGATTCTTGCTGCCTGCAGAGATCGCCATCGCACCATGTGTGATCGAAAGCGCTGTCACATTGCCTGTCTCCTGACCAAAATAGAAGAAACCTGTCTCCGCATTCGGATCATCATCATAAATCGTATTTGCAGGTGTATGGCTTACCAGGTCAGTCCATGTCTGTGTATGGTGCTGCTCTGCTGCAACCTTTCCGATCCTGTAATCATCACGGTTTGTCGATGAAGTGTTGTTCAAAACGTCTGTCTGCCATACGCCGATCTCATCCCACTCCTTCATCATCTTGGCAAACTCTACAAGAGAATCTGTATCTGTCACAAACGGAGAGTAGACCGTGTAGAGATCATCCCTTGTGCCGCCCCACATAGCCGCCGAGTTGATACCGTCAATAGGTACATAATTCGAGTGGGAAGCGATCCAGCCGCCTGCCATCTGTGCATACTGTGTACCGTCTGAATCCCAAGGGATAATGTCAGGATAGGTCTCCTTCACATACTTGAAGTACGTTGTCAGATCCTCCCAGCTCTTTACGCCGTCCGCAAGGCCTGCCGCCTTTGCCCAGTCAAGACGATAGATAAAGCCATGGTTCGTCCACTGTGCATAGTTATCCTCCGGGATCAGATAGATCTCGCCGT
This sequence comes from Lachnospiraceae bacterium, assembly GCA_021770755.1. Lineage (GTDB taxonomy): Bacteria > Bacillota > Clostridia > Lachnospirales > Lachnospiraceae > COE1. The sequence continues at coordinate 10,001 of JAETQI010000032.1, read as the reverse complement.
CATATTTGCAGAGTTCCCAGTTCTCAGCAGGAACGCTTGCATATGTCTGAGGTGCATACGTCTTTAACATATCCTCTGACAGCTCCAGGAATGCGCCGTTCTTGGAGTTTGGCCATGCATCCAGCCAGTCGGAAGCCGTTCCAACAAGGTCAACCGTACCATCCATCTGTGCCAGTGTCAGATTGTAGTTTGAGAGATAATCTGTCCAGCTAATGAAGTAGGTCTGCAGCTCCGCGTTGCACTTCTCTGTCAGGATCTTGTTCAGCTCTGTCATCATCTCGTCATATTTTTCTTTCGTTCCGGTCGGTGTCTCGCCGGTTGTCATGTATGTAATGACTACATGCTCTGATGTGTCCACATTTGCCCATGGATCATCAGATGAAGCTGCCGCATCGCCGCCGGAAGCGTTGTCAGTAGACGCATTGTCTGCAGACGCGCTGTCATTGGAAGCCGGTGCAGATGTATCCGCCGATGCAGAGGTGTCGTTTGTGTTTGAGCTTGAAGCCGAGTCTGAATCTTTGCCGCCGCAGCCTGTTGTCAGCCCGGCGATCATCGTGGTTGTCAATAGTAATGCCAATACTTTCTTTTTCATTTCTTGTCCTCCTGTTAATTTATATTGCTTATCTCCGCCTGAACGGAGCCACAGCCTGAAAAATATATTCCTGATACGCCCGGAAGAACGCTGCCCTTTGCGTTCTTCCCGCGTGAAACTTAGTACTTCTCCGCGAAACAGCCTCTGCTGTGAGTGGCTAGAAGTACTTTTCACGCTCTAGCCTTTCACGGCACCGACAGTGATGCCGCTGATGAAATACTTCTGTACGAACGGGTACAGCAGAACGATCGGCCCTGTCGCGAGCACGGCGTTTGCCATCTTAACGCTCTCCTGCGGGATATCCGCCAGGTTGATAAACTGACCTGCGACAGAGTTCTTCAGCGCGTCTGTCTTGTTCACGATCTCATACAGTGTAAACTGCAGCGGTTTCACCGCTACCCTCGAGCTCAGGAACAGGGATGACTGATACCATTCATTCCAGTAACCTAACGCCAGAAACAGTCCGATCGTCGCAAGTGCCGGCTTTAGCATCGGCAGGATCAGGGACACGAAGATCCTCATGTCGCCCGCGCCGTCGATCTTGCCCGACTCTGTGATCTCGTGCGGTATCGACTTGACGAAGTTCTTCATCAGTATGATCAGCCACGGTGACATCAGCAGGGGCAGCAGCACTGCCAGATAGCTGTCCTTGAGATGATATGTCTGTGTCATCAGCAGATAATACGGTGCAAGTCCCGCCTGGAACAAGCTTGTAAAGTAAATGAAGAACGATATTCCGTTTCGGAAAGGAAAATCCTTTCTCTGCAGCGCGTAACCGGTCATCGCGATGATCGACAGTCCGACGCCTGTACCGACTGCCGTCAGCAGGATCGTAACCAGGTAGGACCACCAGATCCCGCCGCTCTTTGTGACCATGTCATATGCCGTCAGCGTGATATCCTTTGGAAGGAACTGCACACCCTCCGCCCGGATCACCGACTCGCTGGTGAACGACGTGCTGACGATAATGATAAACGGTATGATACAGCAGACGGAATAGAGTGTCAGGAACACATATCCAAATCCCCTGATGATCTTATCCGAAGTGCCAAGCTTCACCTTGGCGCCTGATTCCATAAGGTCTTTATCTTCTTTCTTTGCCATGTTGCTCCTCCTCTCCTAGAACAGCGAATAATCCGGTTCTATTTTCTTAACAATATAGTTCACAGTCATAACGATGATGAATCCGATCACCGACTGGTAAAGACCTACCGCGGAAGCTGTCGAGAAGTTGAAGTCCGTCATCGTTGCACGGTATACATAAGTCTCGATGATATCCGTCGTGCCATAGAGGATCGGGTTCGTGCCTACGATATTGTAGAACAATCCGAAGTTGCCTTTTACGATACCGCCAAGTGCGAACAGGAGCAGGATGACGATCGTCGGTTTCAGGCTCGGCAGGATTATGTATCGGATCCTCTGAAATCCATTGGCGCCGTCCACCTTCGCGGCCTCCATCATCTCCCCGTCAATACCCATGATCGCCGCAAAGTACACGACGGAGTTGTAACCCGTCTGCTGCCACAGATACACGATGATCATGATCGGCGGCCAGACATTTGGATCGGAATACGGCTGCCACCGCTCCAGGCCAAGGCTCGTCAGAATACCATTTACAAAACCAGTGTCATAGTTGAGCAGGTTGAAAACCAGGATACCTACCAGAACCTGTGATATGAAATACGGCAGGAACATGATGGTCTGTGAAACCTTCTTGAACCATTTGCTGCGCATCTCGTTCAAAAGGATCGCCACAAACACTGCCAGGAAATTGCCAAGTATGATAAATGCAAGATTGTACAGGATCGTATTTTTCGTCAGGCTTAACAGTTTTCCTGAGGTGGCAAGAAACTCGAAGTTATCCAGACCGATAAACTTACTTCCAAAAATTCCGTCCCTATAGTTGTACTTTACGAATGCTACCCAGATACCAGGCATCGGCGCATAGCTGAATGCCAGGAAGAACAGAACGGCGGGAAGACACATCAGAAGCAGAACTCTGTATTTCTTTACTTTCTGAAAAAAGGTGAGACTCGCATTATAATTGCTCTTCACCTTGGTTTTTGTTTTCCCCATAGAATTACCTCCCTCGTTTTTAAATTGACTATTCGAAACCGATTTCATAAGTAAATAATATAACTTCTATTGTCAAAAGTCAATACATTTTTATTTGTCAAAAGACGTATTCTATAGTTTTCACATTGTTCACGGTATGTTTTTGTGCACATTGTACATTTCGACCAATGATTACTTTTACTGTCCGCAAAAAAAAGAGTGAAAACAGGACAATTATGACCTATTTGCACTCTTTGCTATGAAATCGCATTCAGTTCGATCTGACACTCACCGGACCGGAGCCGGTCCACTGCTCTCTCTCACGACAAGGCTCGGCGTCACCATGCGCAGCGCATCCTTTTTCCTTCCCTCGATCATGGCGATCGAAGTGTCGATCAGCTTTCTTCCATACTCTTCATAATTGTAGTCGATGCTCGTCAGCTTCGGCATCACCATCTCCGCCATGTATGTATTGTCGTAGCTCACGACAGATATGTCCTGCGGTATGCGGATGCTGTGTTCATTCAGGCTTTTCATGACCCCCATCGCCGTAAAATCATTGACGGCGATCACAGCCGTCATGTCCGTGTGCTTTTCCAGCAGCTCATTCATCTGCCTGTAGCCGGTCTCAAAATCATAGCTGCCCCCGTCATCCATGACCAGCGACGGATCGTATGGGATCTTGTTCTCCCGCAGGATCTGCTTATACATCTGCGATTTTTCAAAAGTGGCAAGCACATCCTGCCTGCCGCCGACCAGCGCGATCTTCCGGTGTCCCAGTCCCATCAGATGGTCCATCAAAAGCTCCATGGCTTTCATGCTGTCAATACGGACTACATGGCATCTGGTTCCATCCAGCTTTCCTGTCACGATCACGGGGATCGTTGACATGACATCATTGATAAGCTCCACATACTCGATGCTGGACGATAGATCGTCCACCCTGCCCCCGAGCTGTATGATCGCATCCACTTTCTGCTGCTGCAGCTTCCCCAGCAGCTCCACTTCATTCTCTGTCTTTCCCAGCGAATTGTAGAGTACGACTGTATACCCCGCCTCCCTTGCCGCCTGTTCACAGGCAACAAAGAGGGACGCATAATACGGATTCCTGACATCCGCAGCCAGCACCCCGATCGTCTTCGTCCTGGTATCGGCGAGTCCCTTCGCCAGCACATTCGGCTTAAAATTATACTTCGCGATCAGCGCCTCCACCTTTTCCCGTTTTTCAGGGCGCACCTTCGCGCTCCTGGTGAGCACTCTGGATACGGTCGCCGGAGATACGCCCGCTTCCTTCGCTATATCGTATATTGTTATCGCCTTGCCCTCACTGCCCTTCTGCATGGCACATAACACCTCCTTAGTAACAGCCTCTTAATACGAGTATACACTTTATATTTTCACTGTCAACCGGTTTCAGGGAAATGCTAATCAATAAAGATCTCCCGTCCAAGCTCCACCAGGATCAGGAGCGTCACCGGTCCTAAGATCACGCCGCCGATGCCATAGTAGATCACGCCCGCGTACACGGAGATCAAGATTGCCACCGGGGAGAATTTCAGTCCGTTCCCCAGCAGCCTCGGCTCCAGAAACTCCCGGATGATCACGCACATGAAATAAGTGAGAATGATGATCACTCCGCTAAAGATATTACCTTTTAGAAAACTCATCACGCCGATCGGGATGAGCACGATCCCTGTCCCGATGAAAGGGAGAAAATCCATAAAACCAGCGAGCACTCCGTAGAACCACCCCTCCGCCGTCCCCCCAAGATACAGGCCGATCGCTGCGGTGATGCTGATGCACAGCAGGATGATGCCCTGCGCCTTCATGTATGTCTTGACCATGCTTCCGAGTTTTTTGCCGATGCGCAGGATGATGGACAGGATGTGGTCGATCGCCGGCTCGATCGCCGCCAGGCTCAAAAGCCCCTGCTGCCAGCCCTCGATCTCGCGTGCGAACAAGACGACACAGATAAAACTCACCACGACAAAAGTTCCCGCGCGCCCTGCCACGGACAGATAACGCAGACTTCCGGTCAGCAGTCCGTCGCCGGATCTCGCGACACATTCCCCAAGCTCTGCCACCCTCTCTGAGATCCAGTTTTCAACAGTTCCCTGCCGCAACTGAAAAAAATCCTCGATCCCCGCACTGAACCCTGTGATCAGCCGCGCGATGCTGTCTGTCCAGAAATCCGCATTCTGCACAAAAGTTCTTGCCTTGCTGAGCAGAAAAGTGCCAAGCCCCACGATGATCAGCGCCGCGATCAGAATAATGCCAAAAAGGATCCCGCCAGCCATAAATCCTTTCTGCCCTCTCCTGATGCCAAAAGCCCTCTCCCGCCGCTGGCAAACCCGCTGCAATGGCACTACGATCAGAAATGCTACCAGCAATGGCAGGAAATACGGCAGAAGATATTTTAATGCAAGCATAACTGACACTGATGTCAGAATGTACAGCACCACCCTCTGATAATCTCTCCGCGCTAAAAAATCCATACCTTTCCCCTCTTTCTTAAAACAGGAGGGCACAACCTGTGTTGTACCCTCCTGTCACTGTACCAGGCTCTGGAAGTCTCTTTGCACCTGACTTATGACATTCCGTTTACCGTCTTGTACTTGTACAGCATCTCCGCATGATTCTGTTCCTCGACCTGGATATCCGCGAGGAGCTTGCGCATGTTGGAATCCTTGAAGCAGAATACATTGGTGTTGTACTCTGAGGATACAAGCTTCTCTGATGCGATGCAGTCCGTCGCCAGGAAGTTGTCCGTCTTCTTATCCGCGGAATCGCTCATCTTGTCATAGGTCGCCTTCGGGCTGTAGTTCCTGCCGTCCGAATCATTGCAGTTGCAGGACGGAACCTTACCGCCGAGCACCTGCTGCAGGGAATTATAATGCTCCTGCTCCTTGCTCTGCAGCGTCTTGAACAGATCCTTCAATACCATGTCCTTCGCCTCACCGGAATAGCGCTGGTACTTCTCGATGCACGCCTGCTCCTGCGTCTGCAGATCCTTGACTGTCGTCATTTCTTTTTCTGTTAAGATCATAATTTCCTCCGTTCCAAATATACAGTTTTATTGTTCCAAGCATTATCTAGTATCTGGAAAAAGAGAAAACTTATTCACTGATTTACGAAATGTCTTGACATTCGAACTATAGTTTGTTATATTGTTTTAGAATATATGTTCACCTATTATATTATGGCAAAAAGGTGAAAACTGTGTTACGATACGAATAAGGAGTTTGCTAATGGGTGCAAAAGATATTACAGAAAAACAGCTTGCCGATTACAACGACGTGTTCACCGATATCATAAACGGTGAGTTGTTTGGGTCCACGAACAGGAACGCGATCTGTCCAAACGCTGGATTCCGCACAGGATCTGTTTTGCGCTATACGGATTCGAGCATCAGACAGATGCAGAGCCGTACACCCCGATGCGCCTGATCGGGTACGACGGCGCTTCCTACCGGGGACAACTAACAAAGCGCGAACGGGACAAACCCAAATACCCTGTGATCACCATTGTCCTGTACTTTGGCACAAAACACTGGAACCAACCCAGAAGTTTACATGAATGTATGAGGATTCCCAAAAGGCTGAAACCATTTGTGAATGACTATAAGCTCAATCTTGTGGAAGTCGCTTTCCTTGATGAACAGCTTGACCACTTCCACAGCGATTTCCGCATCATTGCCGAATATTTTATTAACAAGCGCAAAAATATAGACTATGTACCCAGTGCGCAGGAGATCAGACATGTGGACGCGTTCCTAAAGCTGATGCAGGCGCTGGAAGGGGACGACAGATATGAGGAAGTTCTGCACACACTGCAGAATGAAGGAAAAAAGGAGGGTGTCAAAATGAGCGAAGTATTGGACAAAATCGAAAGCAGAGGTATTATCATCGGCGAAAAGCGCGGCATCTCCATCGGCAGCCAAAAGATGGCGAACGCGCTCAATACGCTCAATTTGATCCTACTAGAGCAAGACCGTATCGATGACTTAAAACGTGCAACCGCTGATCCAGATTATCAGAAACAGCTTCTTGCAGAATATGGCCTCTATGACGAAGAGGAAGATCTGACAGGAGCATGAAACGAACTCGCCGCGCGACCCGTGCGCCGTCTTAGCAACATACTTCCGCTGCACAGGTCTGTGCAGAAAAAGACCACCGCTTTCGCGGTGGTCCTGATATCTATATACATGATCAGCGATCAATTAACCTAAGAGGCTGAGTACGCCCTGGTTTGACTGATTGCCCTGTGCGAGCATGGACTGACCTGCCTGGGAGAGAATGTTTGCATTCGAATACTTTACCATCTCTGTCGCCATATCTGTGTCACGGATCGCAGACTCAGCAGATGTCGTGTTCTCTACTACATTGTCCAGGTTGTTGATCGTGTGCTCTAATCTGTTCTGAACAGCTCCGAGGAGTGATCGCTGTGATGATACGGTTGCGATCGCGTCTGCGATAGAGTCGATTGCATAGGTCGCTGCCGCGCCTGTTGTATCCTTTACATTCAGTCCCTTGATGCCAAGCCCTGCCGTGTCAAGTGCCTGAATGCCTACACCGATCTTATTGGTCATGTCTGCATCTGCACCTACGTGGAGACTGAAGTTCAAATCTTCCTTAACATTTACCTGCCCCTTTTCGATAATGAAACTGAGCTTAGGGCTGGTTGTCTTATTGTAAGCGAGATCATTTATCGCTTTCTCGTTTGCTGCCGCTATTCCATCAAAGTTAGCTACTGCCGCTCCTGCCGCTCCAGTTGACGAAATAGGCTTGATATTTGCTGATTTTACTTCCGCCGCCTTAACATCCGTACCAATATTATTGGCAAGAGTCAGCTCTTTCTGTATCATCTGATATGCCTTGTGTGCCGTAATGACATTTGTATTATTGTCATCAATACCGTTTGGTTTGCCATTAATCTGCGTAGCATCTGTCGGATCTCCACCCTTTGTCGGATCCACTCTGTCCTGCATTGCATAATAATTTACACCTTTGTAAATTGCATGACTACCTTCATGAATCTTTTTAACAAGTGTGTCTATACGCAGTTCGTTCTTATCAGCGTTCTCTGCAGAAGTTGTATCACCCTTTTCGCCAACTACCGTATACTGTACACCATCCAGAGTGATCTGTTCACCCTTCTTTGCCTGCTGCAGAGAAGCCGTGATATGTGTATATTTGCCCTCTACCGCAGCACTAGCCTGCGTACCATCTGCATTCAACACCTCACCCTCCGCGATTTCACTATATTCGCCAATCGTATATGTCCTGCCCGCGATCTGTATGGTATCGCCTACCTTCAAGGTATTCATTGTGAAAGTTGCCTTCGTTGCGCCCTCTGACAATACACCGTCAAGTCCGGCATCCTTCGCGTTCACGTACTTCTTGACAGTATCCTTGTCACCCTTTAAGAGATAGGTCTCGTTGAACTTGGTCGTCTCTGCTACACGATCGATCTCTGTCAGAAGCTGGTCAACCTCATCCTGGATCGTCTGGCGGTCAGACAATGCGTTCGTACCGTTTGACGCCTTTGTTGCAAGCTCATTCATACGCTGTAACATATCATGAACTTCTGTCAGAGCACCCTCTGCTGTCTGCACTGCGCTGATACCGTCCTCTGCATTTGCAGATGCCTGTGAGAGACCTCTGATCTGTTTTCTCATTTTCTCGGAAATCGCAAGACCTGCCGCGTCATCCGCTGCGCGGTTTACCTTGTAGCCAGATGATAACTTCTCTGCTGACTTGGATAATGTTCCCTGTGTGATCCCTAACATCCTGTTAGCGTTCATAGCTCTAAGATTGTGCTGTACTACCATAAAATTACCTCCGTGTAATCTGTGACTTCCTCAACTGCGATTCCGTCACGCGCTGTGGGCAGATCCATTGCCCACATTCATGGTTTTTGGTTTCTTGTTCCTTATTTAGTTGTTTTGAATCACAAAGCAAAGCTTGTGATTTTATATGAATAATCCATAGATTTCCGGCCTTGGCGCCTTTCCGCCAGAGTTCCATGGTTATCATCCTGTCATATGACTTCTGCCGCCTATCTATTCAAACGAACCGATAATAATCAACTATCCCAAAAGGCTCAGTACCCCCTGGTTTGCCTGGTTGCCCTGTGCAAGCATGGACTGCCCTGCCTGCGAGAGGATATTCGCGTTCGAATACTTTACCATCTCTGTCGCCATATCTGTATCACGGATCGCAGATTCTGCAGATGTCGTGTTCTCCACTACATTGTCGAGGTTGTTGATCGTGTGCTCCAACCTGTTCTGAACCGCTCCAAGAAGTGAACGCTGTGAAGATACCGTTGCGATCGCGTCCGCAATGGAGTCAATCGCATAAGTCGCTGCTGCTCCTGTTGTATCCTTTACATTTAAACCCTTGATGCCAAGCCCTGCCGTGTCGAGCGCCTTGATACCCACCCCGATCTTGTTGGTCATATCTGCGTCCGCACCCACGTGAAGGCTGAAATTCAGATCTTCTTTCACATTGACCTGACCTTTTTCAATAATAAAAGCAAGTTTCGGACTTTCTGCCTTATCATAAGCGATATCATTAATAGCCTTTTCATCATCGGCTCCCCCCGCTGCAGGCGGTGTCGCTATCTTGTCAAAATCCGCAGCAGTATCTTTCATCAGGTCACCCTTTGTACCATCTGATTTGATCGCAACAATATTTGCTGTCTTGACATCTGCCGCCTTGACATCCGTACCGATATTATTCGCAAGGATCAATTCTCTCTGTATCATCTGATATGCCTTATGCGCCGTGATGACATTTGTATTATTGTCATCTACACCGTTTGGCACGCCGTTGATTTCCGCATCAACCGTCGGATCTCCGCCCTTTGTCGGATCCATACGATCCTGCATGGCATAATAATGCACACCCTTGTATACCGCATGGCTTCCCTCATGGATCTTATTGGTGATCGATGTGATCGACAGTTCATTTTTATCCGCATTTTCTACTGTTTTATCGGGACCTGCACCATTTTCCATTTTCGCGTCGGCAACGACAGTATACTGCACACCGTCGAGAGTGATCTGTTCCCCCACCTTTGCTTCCTGCAAAGAAGCCACGATATGAGAATACGTACCCTCTGCAGCCTGATTCACAACATTGCCGTTCGCATCTAATACTTCACCTTTTGCCGCACTACTGTACTCACCGATCGTATACGTCTTGCCCGCGATCTGGACCGTATCGCCGACCTTTAAGGTATTCATTGTAAAAGTCGCCTTTGTCGCGCCCTCTGCCAGCACGCCGTCAAGCCCCGCGTCCTTCGCGTTCACATATTTCTTGACTGTATCCTTATCCCCCTTTAAGAGATACGT
>JAETQI010000122.1 GCA_021770755.1 Lachnospiraceae bacterium | reverse complement strand
CGCTTATATGAGTGCCTAAAGATCCCTGAGAATCTGAAACCGTTTGTTAATGACTACAGGATCAATCTTGTAGAAGTCGCTTTTCTCGATGACAAACTCGACCACTTCCACAGTGATTTCCGCATCATCGCGGAATACTTCATTAATAAACGTAAAAACGTGGATTATGTCCCCAGCCCGCAGGAGATCCGGCATGTGGACGAATTCCTGAAACTGATGCAGGCGCTCGAGGGGGACGACCGTTACGAGGAAGTACTGCATACCTTGCAAAATGAAGAAAAAAAGGAGGGTATCCATATGAGTGAAGTATTAGACAGAATAGAAAACAGAGGCATTGTCATTGGCGAAAACAGAGGTATTATCATTGGCGAAAAACGCGGACGCGAAAAAATGGCATATGAAATCAATACCCTTTATGCCACTTTGCTAAAGCAGAATCGTATGGAAGACTTAAAGAGAGCGATCACAGATCCCGATTACCAAAGACAGTTATTGATCGAATACGGCATTTCCAATGAAGAAGATTAAACTTTTAGAGGAGCTCTGCGAATGGGTACAAAAGACATCACTGAAAAGATACTTGCCGACTATAACGATGTATTTGCCGATATCATCAGCGGTGTCCTGTTTGACGGAAAACAGGTTGTTCTGGAAAACGACCTGCAAAACACCAAGGACAAAAGCCAGTACAAATTCAACAACCAGATCCACGAACAGGAGCGCGATGTGACCAAACAGTGGATCCCGCACAGGATCGTTTTCGCGCTGTACGGTCTGGAACACCAGACAGATCCGGACCCGTTCGCCCCGATCCGCCTGATCGGGTACGACGGTGCATCATACAGGGGACAACTGATCAGAACAGGGCAGGATAGCCCAAAATATCCGGTAGTCACCATCGTACTATACTTTGGATTAACACGCTGGAACAAACCCACGCGCTTATTTGAGTGCCTAAAGATCCCTGAGAATCTGAAACCGTTTGTTAATGACTACAGGATCAATCTTGTGGAAGTCGCTTTTCTCGATGACAAACTCGACCACTTCCACAGTGATT
>JAETQI010000031.1 GCA_021770755.1 Lachnospiraceae bacterium | reverse complement strand
CCATTGCGTCGTTAAAATTTCTAGACGATGCCACCGCATCGCCGTCGAAATTTTGCCTAGCACTGGCACGAACCATGCAGCCCCATACTCCAATTTCTAACTGGATGGAGTACTAGGCGCTATAAAATAATCGGGAATGATGGGAAAATAATTGAGCAAAGAGGTGGTTTTTTGAATATAGAAAAGTGGATTTTATGCTCCGTTTGCGGTGGCAAGACACGTAATAGAATTAGAGAGGATACTGTTTTAATAAATTATCCTCTTTATTGTCCCAAATGCAGACAGGAAAGTTTGATTGTAGCAAAAAATATGCAAATCAGTATTGTCATAGAGCCTAATGTTCATACATACAAAGCGGTTAATTATTAGAATGATATTAACTGGCAGACAAGGAGGACACATGGATAATAATGAAAAATGGCTGCAATGGGCAGTAGAATTACAAAGTCTGGCACAGGCAGGAATTTTCTATGGAAAGGACGTTTTTGATAAAGAACGCTATGAAAGAATTAGAGAAATTGCGGCAGAAATGATTTCTTATAAAGCAGATATTTCAATGGATAAGGTCAGAAATCTATTTTGTAACGAAATTGGGTATCAAACACCTAAAATTGACTGTCGTGCTGCTGTTTTTCAAAATAATAAAATTTTGCTTGTGCAAGAGAAAAATGGAACATGGTCATTGCCTGGAGGTTGGGTTGACGTTAATGTTTCAGTGAAAGAAAATGTGATGAAAGAAGTAAAAGAAGAAGCGGGTTTAGATGTAAGGGCTGATATGGTTATTGCCGTACAGGACAGGGAAAAGCATAATTTACCTGTTTATGCCTATAAGGTGTGCAAAATATTTGTATTATGTTCAGTTATAGGGGGCGAGTTTAAATCCAATATAGAAACCATATCGAGTAACTACTTTGGGATGAACGAGTTGCCTATCCTTGCAACAGAAAAAAATAATGAGGAACAGATAAAGATGTGCTTTGAAGCATATCAGTCTGAAAACTGGAAAACATTTTTTGATTAGTATTTTTTAGAAAGAGCCAGACACTTTAGATGCAGAGCCGATGAACTTGTGAAATAGAATTACAGTTTATTGGCTCTATTTCATTTCATAAGGTCTTAAGGCAAACGTCCACCATATAAAAAAACAGTGTTTTGGTGGGCGGTATTGCTATGCCCGAAAAGACTTAACAGACACTCTCCAAAACTGTTTTGAAGTTTGGAGGGATTTTTTATGTTCTTTTTTCGGGAAGTTATTGATCTGCTTACCAAACACAAAATTTATCCATACATAGAATATCGGGAATTGGCAGGAAGCCAGTTAAAAAAATCCGCCGCAGGGCTATCTTTGGTGTTCATTGCCGTTCTCCGCCCTCTCCATCTGGATTTCAGTATTTCAAAAATTCAGATGGTAGGTACTTACGGTGAAGTATGCACCAAGAAAAGTATATATCAAAGAAAGCGGTAACTATGTAGAACTGTCTTATATGGATTTCTGCCGCCGCAGGCAAGCCGACCAGAGTTACATGGACAAGCTGTTTATCCCCGTGCAGGGCTGTCTGCTTGAGGTAGTGCGGGAACAGTACGCAGGATTTCTATCGGGATAAAGAACGGTGGCGTTATCTGCAAAAGCTGGACACGAATCACAGCCTGCTGTCATTGGAGGGATTTACAGACAGTGAACAGACATTGATACAATCCATCTTCTTTGAAGAACTTTCCGAGCGGGAAGTCGGATTGAGGTTAGGCGTGACACAGAGCGTTGTGAACAAGCGCAAAGCTAAAATCCTTGCGAAGCTGAGGAAGATAATCGAAAACAAAATTTAAGGCGTTCAGCCCCCTTGTTTTTTCCTTTGGGAAAATGAGGGGGCTTTTGCCTGCCCCCTCAATCAATTCTGATTGAAGGAAATAAGGATGGCATACAACCATGGACGGGAGGACAGGAAATGGCGTATCTGGAAAGAAGCTGAGGAAAAGGTTCTGCGTGAGTGCGGCGTTGATGAAGCAACCATTGAGCAAATCCGCACAGATGACAGGGCGGATTTTAATTCCAACAGGCGGTTTTACCGATGGGCGAGCGACTTTGGCGAATACCTTGAGGGCATGGCGGACAGGGAGAAGCAGGCAGAGGTAAAGTCTGTTTCTGATTTACTGGACGAGATTGAGAACGAAACTCTGTACCTTACCTTAATCACGGTGGACAGGCGCACATTGCAAATCGTCCTACTGAAAATGCAGGGCTATTCCACAAAGGAGATTGCCCCGCTTGTGCATTTAACGGCAGGGACTGTCTATGCGAGGTTAAACCATCTTCGGGAGGAATCCACGGAAAGCAGCAAAAGGTATTTTATCAGCTTTAAGGACGGGCAGGGCGAACATCACGAACTGGAAGTATCTGAACAATTATTCATTGAATTTCGGCAGATGGAAAGGAAGAACAGGAACCTTCAGCAATGGAACCAGCGGCACAGGGAGTTTAACGAGGTATGGGATGAAACGGTGGACGGCGTTACCCGCTAAACATTGTACGGTGTGCGGCGTTGAATATGTCCCCGGTTCTGGCATATCGAAGTATTGTCCTGTTTGTGCCAAGAAGATACAGAGGGAGAAATCAAACGAGTGCAAACGCAGGAGCAGGGAACAGAAAAGGATGGCATGTATTGAACTGTCCGTAAAAAATGACCAACTTGGATAGAGCATCAGGGCGGAATTATCGATGATATAAATTTTTCCGTCACAAGCGATGGCGCAGGCGCGTGGACTGTCGCAGGGGATCTCGCTGCCCTGGGACCAGTGCATGCCGCCGTCGCTGGTGGTAAACAGATGGAAAACAGCCTGTCCGCCCACTATTTTCAGCAGGATTACGCCGTATTCTTTATTGGTGTCAAAAACAGGCGCGTATCCGTCCACATAGCTCACGTCCTCCGTTCTCGGAAAGATGTCAACGCTTGTCCAGATCTTTGCCCGGTCTGACGACTGATACAGATAGCTGTCAGTTCCGTGATAAGTGACGGCGATGTAGAGCTGTTCCTCACTGATGGCAGTGATCCCCTGAGGGTATCCGGCGATCGCGGCCGTCAGATCGGCTGTAAAGGAGAAGGATTCCCCGCTGTCATCGGTAAAAAACAGGAGTTTGGTCATCAGACCTGCAGCCGGGGTGGAACAACAAAGGAGATATCCGTGCTGCCTGTCGGAAAAACCGAGAAAGATACTTCCGGCGTCACAGATATTCGCGTAGTCCTCAAATCCGATCCGCGTCTGCCGCCAGCTTGCGCCGCTGTCATCAGTGCGTTCGACGATCAGTTGATTGTCGTCAGGTGAAAAGACAGCTGTATATGCCGTCTGGCTGTCGATGAATGCGGCGCTGGCAAAGCGGTCGAAAGAAGCGGTCTCATAGCGCCTGACTGTCTCAAAATGTTCGACGCCGTCCGTTGTAAAGAGAAGCTCGTTTTCCATCGACAATCCCCACCCAGTATTTTCGTCAGGCATGGCAATCTGTCTCAGCGAATAGGGGCATGAGACGGTTTGAAAATCGCTGCCGCTGCAGGATAAAAGGGGCAGGCAACAGGCGGCGGCCAGCAGGATGCACACAAATTTTTTGCAGTTTTTTGTCAATATCATCAGTTTCGCCAGTCCTTTCCTAACAACATCTATTTTAACAGCAAGGATTGATTCAGTTAGAATATATTGAATTCCTTATACGATATCATATAGGCGGCATGCATCAAAGTTGTATCGAAACTGCATCAGATCTGTATCATATTTTAAAATAAATATTTGTATTTGCGCCGCTGCATCACAATAAGATCCCGCATGCGCTGTTTGATATTAGCGGGATAGTATGATTCTTTTGACAATAGGGCGTCTTCTTCCGCATGGTCATAAGAGAACTGAATATGCTGCCCATACAATTGCTCCGCAATATCAAGCTGTTCATCAAAGCTCTGGGAGTTTGTATGGATATTGTGCTCAAATAATTCTCTAATACCCTTTCTCAATGCGGATCCAGTAGTTGTCCTCCGCCATTCTTCCCTCCGTTTTTTCTATGATCAGGAACGGATCATAAAATGGAAGACCGAGGTCTGCCAGGATCAGCTTCATTTTATCCCGCGTTCTCGGGAAACATCTCGATTCGAGAAATGCCTCGTATTCCTCAAAGGTCGGGCGGTCATTGATTCCGAAAGCGCGGGAGATATAGTCGGTGGTGTAATTGTGGATCCTGACTTTCCGAAGCCGCTCGTCCACATCAATGATGGTGCAGACCTCGTTATCGCGCATATACCAGAGCCTCAGCGGATAGGGATTTTCGGGAATGACCATGTTCTCGACGATCTGTGGATATTCGTTGAACACTCTGACCAGTGTGACGATCGGACCGGTGATCGCTTCTGTGGCGGATTCCCATTGATCGACTGTCTCAACGGATACATTTGCCAGGCTGGCAAGCTCCGCCTGTGTCAATCCGAGCCGTTTTCTCATGGACCGGATCGTTTTGCCGTATATTTCATTGGAAACTGCATACGCTGTCATCGTTCATCACCTCACCGCTATTATACCTTTAAAATAGGAAGCTGTAAAGCCGCAGGGGCAGTCTGCGCTATGGATTTTTTCCCTGTTTTTCGGCAAAAACTTTCTTTGCGGTAAAGACTGCGTTCAGTACTTTTGGAAAGCCGGTGTAGGGAATGCATTGAATGAATGTTTCAATGATCTTTTCGGGGGAGATGCCGACATTGAGTGAACCGTTGATATGTACCTCTAACTGCGGTTCACAGCCGCCGGCGGTGAGCAGGCTGGTGATCGTGATCATTTCGCGCTCCTGCAGGGTCAGGATCTTTCTGGTGTAAATGTCCCCGAATGCAAACTCGATGATCTGTCTGCCGATGTCCGGCGCGATATCTTCCAGCGACCGGATCACGCTTTCCCCGCCGGTCCCGTCGATCTGGCGCAACATTTGTAAACCTGATTCGTAACGTGTCTGTTTCATTTGATGATACCTCCGATTTGTGTTATACTCACGACAGATGAAATCTGTCGTGAGTATCGCGCCAGCCGCAGCCACGAAGTGGCATATTTCCTTATGCGGCTGTGCGCATCACATTGGTTCCCGGAGTCTCCTGGTGGATGGAAGATTTCGGGAACGTATGTGAAAATATGATGGCGCGGCGATGTATGGATACTCCGCATAATGTGAGTTTATTGCCTGAACTATGGTTTAAGTCAAGAACTTTTTTGGAGAGGAAGAGGGAGGTACAAAATGACGATTGGAAAGATTGCAGAAAAAACGGGTCTGCCGGAAAGCACGCTGCGCTATTACGAGAAAAAAGGATTGATCAGCGTGGCGCGCGATCAGGGCGGCAGACGCGATTATGAGGAGAGCGACATTGAGTGGATCCGATTCATTCAGCGTCTCAAAGAGACTGGTATGCAGCTTGCGGATATCAGGCGGTATTCCGGACTTCGCTATCAGGGAAAGGGCACGATGCCAGAGCGCATGGAGATCCTGCAGCGGCACAGGGAGTACGTGGTAGAACAATTAGGAAGGTGGCAGGAGTACCTGCAGAATTTAGATGACAAGATTGCGTTTTATCGGGAGTCTATTGAGGAAAGTCACGGCCGCGGGGGAGTATAAAAAGAGAGGTATATAGCATGCAAAAGCAGACTTATGAATATAAAAAGGCAGGGCTGGCGCAGATCGACGAACTGGTGCGGACAAGGCTGGTCGTCCTGCGCGCGGCGAACCAGTTGTCCGATGCTGTGGATCTGTCGCAGGTGGAGCGGGAGACTTATGAATATTACAAAAATGCGCTGGCTGCAGGCGGAAATGTATTATATGGTTCGGATCTGAGATTTGCTGGAGTAGGCGATTCTGCGTGGAAAAAGAGCACTTGCAGAGAAAATTCTGGATCAAGACCCGTGCTTGCAATGATCCCGCAAAAATCAGCGAGCACAGCGTTGTAAAAGCGAAATGCCTGTGATAAAATAAAAAAGATGCAACACACCGATCACGAGGTACGATCATGGACAAGAAAATGACTGTAAATGAAAAAGAATACGAAATACACTGCTTACTCGGCAAAGGCAAAGGCGGATACTCTTATCTGGCAAGCGATGGGACACAAAAATACGTCCTCAAACAGATCCATCACGAACCCTGCACTTATTATCAGTTCGGCAATAAGATCGAGGCAGAGATCAATGATTACTACCGCCTTCGGGAAATCGGGATCAGAATCCCCGCCCTGATCGATGTCGACCACCAGAATGAGCGCATCTTAAAAGAATTCATCGACGGAGCTACCATCTACGAGCTGATCCTGCAGGATCAGATGAGATCTGCCTACATCGACCAGATGCACGATATGTGCTGTCTGCTGTACGCCGCCCGCACCAACATCGACTACTTCCCGACCAACTTTGTCGTGCAGAACGGTGAAATGTACTATATCGACTTTGAGTGCAACGCGTACATGGACGAATGGAATTTTGAGAACTGGGGCGTCAGGTACTGGTCAAAAACACCGGAATTCCTGCAGTATGTCAGGGAACATACATGATCCTGCAACTATCGTATTACAGGATCAATCCGTTTTTAGATCAGCCGTTTTAATTTCAGCTCAAAGCAGGGTCTTGTGACATACTCCATATAGACCGGTCTGCCCGAATACTCCATATATGCTTTATACCGCTCGATGATGTTCGGCGACTGGATCAGTTCCAGCGCCTTTTCTTTTGATACATATGCGGATTCTGAATTCTCATCAGACGGTCTTGGCGTCCCGCTCACTGCCTTACATATAAAGTCCAGCATGATCTTCGTCGGCACTTCTTCCACCCCGTTGTATCCGGGATATTTTCCGGTATTGGAGGAAATGCAGAATACCTCCCCCACCTCCACATCGATTCCAGTCTCCTCCATGATCTCCCGCTTCACCGCATCAATGACATTTTCTCCAACTTCCACCTGTCCTCCGGGAAATACCCAGCCTGCATTGTATGTTTTTACCATAAGTACTTCATCTTTATCATTTATGACAACACCTGCCCCCGCAATGATATGCGTTGGCATAACCCAGCCTGTACGATCCATATATTATCTCTCCTTATCGATGCTAAGAACGCTTATTTTGCATATCTTACTACAAAAACTCAACTATTTCAAGACAAGGATCTTCAAAAAATGTAAATTGTAGTTACAATTCAGCCTAGAGCGTGTTTGAAAAATGCTTTCTGTCAGATGTGCGTCACAGTTTGTGGGAGATTAAATCATCTTACAGATGATTGGCCGAATGAAGGAGGCATAGCGGGCTATGTTGACTGAATTCGGTGCAAATCTCACGCAAAGTGGTGAATACGACGCATACGCGGCGGAGCTGGCCGCGGAGGGCTTCGCGCCGGAGAAGATCGGAAAGTATGGGTTTGCCTTCGAGGGAAAGCGGTGTCTGATTGGTTAGTAGACGAGATACAGATAAGCTTGACAAATAAATATTACGAGTGTAATATTATTAAAAAAGAAATATGTATTGTGAAAGGCAAGGAACTGTTCAGAAATAAATCAGACATATGACGCTGTTCTTTTTTTCCGCAAATGGGCATTTAGACAAGTCAGATGGTTCGTTTATTTTGTGACAGTTTCTTATTGCTCTTAAATCTTACAATTGTAAGAAAAAGAAAGGGGAGTATCGATGATCGGTTCAATAGTCTGGAAAATTTGGAAAACTTGGAATTGGAATAAGAAGAAATCAGTGAAAGAGGACAGGAAACCCCGCCTCATGATCTTATATACCGTGTTCACGTTCCTGTGCCTGATATTACTCCGCAGGCTCTGGATCCTTCAGATCGTGGACGGTGTGTCGTACGCGGAAAATTTCGAGCTGAAGATCACCAGGACGATTACGGAGAAGGGTGCGCGGGGAAACATATATGACTGCAACGGCAATATCCTCGCGTCAAACCGGCTGGTATACACGCTCACGATGGCGGATGACAGCGTCTATGAGACAAACCGCGAGCGGCAGCTCGCGCTGAACAGTGTCATCTATCGGCTGCGGGAGCGGCTCCGCCAGAATGGGGAACAGCTTCAGCATACATTCAGGATCGCTGTCGGCCCGGGCGGGGAATACGAGTACACAGTGAGCGGAACAGCGTTACAGCGGTTTCGTGCGGATGTCTTCGGGGAAGCGGATCCCGATGAAATGTCAGCAGAACAGTCCACGATCAGTGCATCAGGGATGATGCAGTATCTGGCGGACGGCGACCGATTTGCATTGTATGGCACAGAGGAGGAGGCGTACACGCCGGAGGAGCTTGTGCGGTATGGTCTGCCGGAAGATTTTTTGGAGAACCTGTCAAAAGAGGAGATGCTGGATATCGTCGGGATCCGGTACATGCTCTCTCTGCATGCGTATCAGAAGTATCAGGCTGTCACCATAGCCAGAGACATTTCTCAGGAGACAGTGGCTTTTGTGATGGAAAACAAGAGCTGTTTTCCGGGGATCGAGGTGGCGCAGGACTGGGAGCGCGTGTATGCGGGAGGGGAGTCTTTTGCCCACATTTTGGGCTATATCGGAAACATCTCGCCGGAGGAGCTGGAAACGCTGCAAACGGAAGATCCCGGATATTCGATGGACTCGGTTGTCGGGAAAGCCGGTATCGAGCAGTATTTTGAGACGCAGCTACAGGGAACCTGCGGGGAGCGGACGGTCATCGTGAACAATGTCGGACGGATCGTGGGGGAGGGTGAGATCCTGCAGGAACAGGCAGTGGGAAAGGATGTCTATCTCAGCATCGACAGGGATCTGCAGACGGCAGTGTACCAGATCCTGGAGCAGACGCTTGCCAGGATCCTCTCGGGCAATCTGGTCGACGCCAGAACTTTTGACAGGACGAAGATCAGCGATTCCGTACAGATCAGGATACCGGTATATGACGTGTACGCCGCCCTGATCCGGAACGATATTGTCAGCATCGCGGAAATGAAGCGGGAGAGCGCCTCTGAACTGGAGCGGGAAATAATACAGAGGATGCTGGAAAAAAAGAGAGAGGTGCGGGAACAGCTTTGGTCGGTGTTCACGGATACATCGCATTCGTATGATACGCTCTCGAAGGAGATGAGGGATTACGTGTCTGCGGCGGTGTCGGACAGCGGGCTGGTCGGGGATGCGGCGGGAGACGCTGTGGACCGTGAAGCCAGTTTCAGGTCGGTTTTTGACGAATGGCTGAAAAACGGCTGGGTCGATCTGGACAGACTGGAGCAGGGGACAAAGTATTCCACCGCCGAGGAGACGTATCTGGCGGCGGCAGACTATATTTTGGACTGTTTTCAACAGAGTCCGTCTGTCGAGAAGCTCCTGTTAAAGTATATGGTCTTCAACGGAGAGCTCTCAGAACGGGACTTTTGCAGGCTCTTGTACGATCAGGAGATCCTTTCTGCCGACGACGACTATGAGGCGTTCCTGCGGGGAGAGATGAGACCGTTTGCGCTGATCAGGAAGAAGATCGACAAGGTGGAGCTGACGCCGGCGCAGCTTGCGCTCGATCCCTGTTCCGCGTCGGCGGTGGTCGTTCAGGCGGATACCGGAAAGATCCTTGCATGTGTGACCTATCCTGGCTATGACAACAACCGTCTGACCAATAAAATAGACAGCGAATATTATGATCAGCTCCTTCGGGATCCGTCACTGCCGCTGTACAACCGTGCGACACAGCAGTTGACCGCGCCCGGTTCCACGCTAAAGCCGGTGACGGTGATCGCCGGACTGCAGGAGGGCGTGATCGATCCGGGCACGTCGGTGGTCTGTGACGGTGTCTTCGACAAGGTGTCGCCGCCCCTCCGGTGCTGGCGCCACAGCGGTCACGGAACGATCGACAGTGCCGCGGCCGCGATCCAGAACTCATGCAATGATTATCTGTGCGACATTTCCTATCGGTTAGGGCAGCAGGAGACGGGGGTTTACGACGACGGGCAGGCATTGGAAGTACTGCAGCGATACGCAGTGATGTTTGATCTGGATCAAAAATCCGGTGTGGAGATCGCGGAGAGCAGTCCGCATGTCACACAAAAATACGGGATCCCGTCTGCGATCGGGCAGGGGACACACAATTATACGACGGTTCAGTTAGCGCGTTACATGAATACACTCGCCACGCGCGGAACGAGTTTCCGACTGTCTATGGTGAAGGGGATCGGCGATCAGAATGGCAGTGTGGAAGAGTGTGAATCAGTGATACAGGGCACGGTCGACCTGGACGAAACGACATGGGATACGGTCTGGCAGGGGATGCTGTTATTTGCCCGCAACAACAGTGTGCTGAGGGACATGAAGATCGATGCCGCGGGCAAGACGGGGACTGCGCAGGAGTCCGGGGACAGGCCGGATCACTCGCTTTTTATCGGCTGTGCGCCTGCGCAGGATCCGGAGATCTCGATCGCGGTGCGGATCGCAAATGGATATGGTTCGTCGAACGCGACGCATGCGGGGAAGGATATTTTTGATTACTATTTCGGACTGGAGAACAGGGATGATATCCTGACCGGCAGGGCATCGGAGGCGGACAATTCCAGGAGCGATTGAGACAAAAACGCCGAAAGCGGATGGGTGTGAACATGATTGCATTTTTTCTGTCATAGTGATACAATGAGTAGACGAAACAGAATGAAGAGAATGCACGATCGAATGGAGGAGTAAGATGATCACACAGAAATATAAAGATATGCTCGGCGCAAAATCGGTGATCCGGCAGATGTCGGAGTGGGCAGCAGCAAGGGCGAAGGAGATCGGCGGTGAGAACGTGTTTGATTTCAGCCTTGGAAATCCTTCTGTGGCGGTGCCGCAGGCATTTACGGACAAGATGGTGGAACTGCTGCAGAGCCGCGATACGATGGAGCTGCACGGCTACAGCCAGTCACAGGGGATTCCGTCGGTGCGCGCGAGATTTGCGGACTTTCTGAATCAAACGTTTGGCATGGACTACACGGCGGAGCATCTGTTCATGACGACGGGGGCTGCGGGCGCGGTCGCGCATGCGGTCAGGGCGGTCACGCAGCCGGGCGACGAGGTGGTCACCTTCGCTCCGTATTTCCCGGAGTATGATCATTATGTGGGACAGACTGGCGCTGTGCTGCGGGTTGTGCCTGCCGACACGGCGCAGTTTCAGATCAATTTTGAGGAGCTTGACAAGGTTCTGAACCCTAGGACGATGGCAGTGCTGGTCAACACGCCGAACAATCCGTCCGGGACGGTCTATTCGACGGAGACGGTCAGAAAGCTTGCCGCAGTCCTTGAGGAGAAACAGCAAGAGTACGGTCATGACATTTTCCTGATATCGGATGAGCCGTACAGGGAGATCTTATTTGCGGGCGTCGATGCGCCGTATGTGTCGAAATATTATGACAATTCCCTCTCCTGCTACTCGTTTGCAAAGTCCCTGTCGATCCCGGGGGAGCGTCTGGGGTATATCGCGGCGAATCCCCGGTGTACGGACAGTGTGCTGATCTCGCCGATGTGCGCGCAGATTTCGAGGGGAATCGGTCATAACTGCCCGCCCTCCATCATACAGATAGCAGTGGCGGAGGTTTTGGGGATCACATCAGATCTGTCGGTGTATGAGACCAACATGAAGATCCTGTATGACGAGCTTGTGAGCCTTGGGTTTGAGGTGGTAAAGCCGGGCGGGACATTCTATATCTTCCCGAAGGCGCTCGAGGAGGACTCAGTGGCGTTCTGTAAAAAGGCGATGGATTACGATTTGGTGCTTGTGCCTGGAGACTCGTTTGGATGCCCAGGGTACTTCCGGATGGCATACTGCGTGGAGACGGAGAAGGTGAGACGCGCGCTG
Organism: Lachnospiraceae bacterium; assembly: GCA_021770755.1. GTDB lineage: Bacteria > Bacillota > Clostridia > Lachnospirales > Lachnospiraceae > COE1. The sequence goes on along the minus strand of JAETQI010000031.1, from coordinate 55,408 downwards.
CCGGCGCTGCGTAGATTTGTTGAGACGGAGTACAATGCAAAGAACACGGACTAAGAAATTCTAAAGCTTTGCATGGGAAGAACGCAAGTGCAGCGTTCTTCGGTTTTAGGAGGGGCTATGGTAGATTGTGGTCTGGTGCTTGAGGGCGGCGGCATGAAGGGAATATATACCGCGGGTGTTCTCGAGTACTTTATGGAAAGGGATCTGTATTTTAAAAACTGTTATGGAGTGTCGGCGGGGGCGTGCCATCTCTGCAATTATATCTCAAAGCAGAAAAAGCGCTCCTACCATGTAGGACTTGACTATCTGAATGACAGGGATTACTGCAGTGCGCGCAGCCTGCTGACAACGGGCGATCTGTTCAATGTGGATATGTGCTATGATACCATTCCCAACAAACTGATCCCCTATGATTATAAGACTGCCGCGGGATATGAGGGGAATGCCTACGCTGTGGTGACGAATATCCGCACCGGGGAGGCAGCGTATATGCCGCTGCGCGAGATGCACAGGGATATCATTGCAGTGCGTGCGTCGGCGTCCCTGCCGCTGGTGTCGAGGAATGTGAGGATCGGCAGTGAGGACTATCTGGACGGAGGGATCGCCGATGCCATTCCCATCCGCAGGTCGATCGCGGACGGGAATGTGAGGAACGTAGTCATTCTCACCAAGGAAACAGGGTATGTCAGAAAGCAGGCTTCGCTGGCGATGCGCAATATGATAAAGCTCAGATACGCGAAGTTTCCCAAAGTGTATGAGCTGGTCTCTGACCGCCATGTGCGGTACAATGAGACGCTTCGGTTTCTGGAGGGGGAGGAGCAGGCAGGGAGGGCTTTTGTCATCAGGCCGCAGGTGGTGAATGAAGTCGGACGGATCGAGAAGGACAGGAGGAAGCTGGAAGCGCTGTACCAGCTCGGATACCATGATGCGAAGAAGTGTTACGGGCAGTTGGAAGCGTTTTTAGGATCTGCGGGAAAATAAAATGCGGAGGGATTGATTTATGATCGAATCTATGATCGAACTTTTAAAGGCGATATTGTTTGGGATCGTCGAGGGGATCACGGAATGGCTTCCTGTCAGCAGCACAGGGCATATGATCATTCTGGACGAATTTATCAGGCTGGACTGCACGCCGGAATTTCTGGAGATGTTTCTGGTCGTCATCCAGCTCGGCGCGATCATGGCGGTCGTGATCCTGTTCTGGAACAAGATCTTTCCGTTTCAGTTTAAAGACAGGTCAAAGTCGGTGATCGAGACGGATAAGATCATGCTGTGGCTCAAGATCGTGGTGGCGTGCATTCCGGCGGCGATCGTCGGACTGCTGTTTGACGATGTGTTTGAGGCATTGTTCTACCATGTGATACCGGTCGCGCTTGCACTGATTGTCTTTGGCGTGGCGTTTATCGTCGTGGAGCGCAGGAATAAGGGAAAGAGGGCGAAGATCAGGAAGCTGGACGACATTACTTTCCAGACAGCGTTTCTGATCGGTGTGTTTCAGTTGATCGCGGCGGTATTCCCCGGCACATCGCGCTCGGGCGCCACGATCGTGGGCGCGCTGCTGATCGGGGTGTCGAGAAGCGTGGCGGCGGAATTCACATTTTTCCTCGCCATACCGGTCATGTTTGGCGCGAGCCTGCTGAAACTGGTTAAGTTCGGGCTTTCGTTCACGACGCTGGAAGCGGGCGTGCTGATCGTCGGAATGCTTGTCTCGTTCCTTGTCTCCCTCTTTGTGATCAGGTTTTTGATGGATTATATCAAGAAGCACGATTTCCAGATCTTTGGCTGGTACCGCATCGTGCTGGGTGTGATCGTCATCATACTTGGTTTCTGCGGTGTGATCACAGTATAAGCATCTGTAAAGAATTAAAAAAACTGCCGTCAGGCAGTTTTTTTAATTCTCAGGGTTTTCCTCATCATAGTATGCCTTGATGCGGATCGCCTGGTTGTGGTCGCCAAAATCCTCACCAAACAGGGTACACCCGCCGCAGTTTGCGGTATCCCTTGGGACCTCGAACTTGAATGTGATGTAACTGTTGTAGTCCAGGCCAAGATCCTGGATCGTCACGTCGGAGAGCTTGTTTGTCCCGTCCATAAAGCAGCCCTCATTGTTGATGATCAGCGTTTTGAGCAGACCGTACTGATTCAGTTTTTCCGGCCACCACGCCGGAGACACATAGCCGCTGCGCCCGCCGTAATCGCCGGGGCTGATCCACATGCCGAGCGGGATCCCGTTGATCGAGAAATAGATGTCGGAGGGATAATCTTCATTGGTGTTCGGACATTCCGACGAGATCTCGAAGGAGATCTGCAGCTCTGACAGGGTCTGGCCTGCCTGCAGGTGGTTTGGCAGGTTGTATTCCACATATCCGCTGGTGAACCACAGGATCCCCGCCTGGAAACGGTCCGGGAAGGAGAACACCCTGGGATCGTCGAGCGAGCCGATGATCTCCTTGCTCGTGGCAAGCCCGCAGGTCGGCGTGGCGTGGCACGCCGTGTAATATCCGACACGGATATCGTCCGTGTAGCAGCGCCTCGCTTCCTTGACAGGCGCCAGGTCGATCATCAGCCGGTCATACCGCGGGCGCACGATCTTCATCGTCCCGCGCTTGCCGGAGGTGATCTTGATCCGCACAAGTCCTGCCTCCTCCAGTTTTCCTACATGCATGGAGATCGCGCCGTTCGTGAGACCGAGCGCTTCTGCCAGATCGTTCATGCTGAGGGAGTCGTCTTCGTATATCATTTCCATGATCTTCACGCGCATGGGTGTACTCAATGCCTTGAAGACATTTTCGGCTTCGCCGACAGAGCGAAAGTACAGCATCAGTCATATGCCTCCTTTTCTTTAATTTTTTGTTAAGTGGTATTGAGCTCATTATAGTGAAAACTAAAACAAAAGTCAAGACTAAAATATATAGGTCAAAATGCACAAAACAATTCACTGTAAAAGTAAAGTGAATTGTCAATTTGACATACGGATTTTTCTGTTTTTGTTATTGTCTGAATATTTCCCCTGAAATAAGGATAGAACAGTATCATTTTGCTGGACAAAAAATGAGAGGGCGCAAACGAAAATAAAAATATCGTATAATAAAAGCAAAAAACTAAAAGAATAAATTATTTAGTGAAACATTTAATGCTTACTAAAAGCAAACTGCTTGTAAACGAAAATTTGCGAAAATACAGAAATTGGTGATAGTGCACAAAATGAACAGCCAAATTTCGTCACAAGGCGCAGAACTTATGAAATCCCTATAAAATCAAGGGATTTGGGTGTTCATAGTGACAAGGTTAATCAGAATCTATATTGACTTTTTTGCCAGAATATCGTAATGTTATTACATAAAGAAATACTAAAACATTTAACTCATGAATAAAACAAATGAGCCGAGGCAAAAAAATGGCTTGTTTGTGATCAGAAAGGTCGGGTCGTCATGAAAAGAGGAAATGCAAAGAAAGTCATGGCGCTTAGCATCGCAGTGTGTATGACTGTCACTACAGCAGTGACAGCGCTTCCGGCAATGCAGCTAAGGGCACAGGAACCAGGACAGACAGCTCAGGGGACAGTGACAGAAACGTATTCAAATGAGAGACTGGACAATGGCTACACAAAGGTGAGCGCGGGTTATACGCTCGCCGCCTACACGGGTGAGGCAGTCCGCTACAAGGCGGGCGATGTGTACAGGGCGGGAGATGCCAGTCTGACAACAGAGGACGGATACACAGCGCTATCCATTCCGGAGAAGGGCAGGGTGGAACTCGAGATCGATGTGCCGCAGTCAGCAGTCTATTATATGAATTTTGACTATCTGGCAAACAGCGAGTCCATTCTTCCGGTGGAGGCAGGCATCATGGTGAACGGTGAATATCCGTTTTACGAGATGCGCCAGCAGAAGCTGGAGAGCCAGTGGACAGCGAAGCCGGATAAGGTGTACGACAGCTATGGCAATGAGGTTGTCAGCATGCCGGACAAAGTGTATGACTGGCAGAACAAGTATGTGCAGGATTCTACATACCGGTACACACAGCCGCTTGGCATCGAGCTTGCACAGGGGAAGAACACGATCTCCATCGAATTGAACGAGGGAACACTTCTGCTGGGCGATATCTGCCTGACAGCAAAGCCGCAGGTGCCGGAGTACACGGGCAGCGAGGCGGCGCCGGGCGATGGTTTCATCGAGATTCAGGCGGAAGATTTCTTATATAGAAATGATTCGGCGATCCACGCAACGTGCGAGTACGATCCAGACCTGTATCCCTATCAGGCGGGAAACCGGGTGATGAACACGGTCGATGCGACTTCGTTTGGCGAGGGCGGACAGGAGGTAACGTACAGCTTCAACGCGGAGAAGGCGGGAAACTACTATATCGCTTTTCACTACAGCCAGGGCGATAAGGCGGACTTCCCGGTCTTTATGAATGTGAAGATCGACGGTAAGATTCCGAATACGGCGTTTGAGAATCATGCGTTCGCGTATGAGAAGAAATATGAGATGTACACGATGGTCGACGGTGACGGCAGCAAGATCAGCATACCGCTTGAGGCGGGAACCCACACGATCTCCATGCAGATCAGTATGGAGCCGATCAGGGAGTCTCTGGAGACGATCGAGAAGATCATGGGCAGGGTCAATGACCTGTCGCTCGAGGTCACAAAGGTTGCTGGTACGAACAAGGATAAGTACAGGGATTTCTCCCTCGAAGCGTACATACCGGGCATCGGGGAGATGATGACGGGCTGGGCGGATGAGCTTGACCAGGTCATGGAGGACGCGCGGGTGTATAATCCCAATAAAAATAAGATCGCTGCCTACGCCTCGGTCAAGATCGCGGAGAACCAGCTAAGGAGTCTGGCAAAGAAGCCGGATGAGCTGATCTACAGGATCGACGAGCTTGCGACAAGCACCTCCTCGGTCAACCAGCATCTTGCAAACCTGATCGACAGCTTAAACGGCAATGATTTCGCGCTGGACAGCATCTATCTGTATCAGGAGGACGCGGCAAAGCAACTTCCGAAGAACAAGAACATCTTTACCAAGATGTGGCTTGGCATCGTGCGGTTCTTCACATCGTTCGGGGAGCAGGCGTACTCCTCCACGAATACCAACCCGGAGCATCTGCAGGTGTCGGTGAACCGTTCGAGGCAGCATCTTGAGATCATGCAGCTACTGATCAACGAGCAGTTCACGCCGCAGACGGGCATCGAGGTGGATCTCTCGCTGATGCCGGACCAGACAAAGCTCGTGCTGGCAAATGCGTCGGGGGATTCGCCGGATGTGGCGACGGGTGTAAACTACTCGATCCCGTTTGAGCTGGGGATCAGGGGCGCGCTGAAGGATCTGACGGAGTTTCCTGACTTTGCGGAGGTAGCGGAGCGCTACAACGCGGGTCTGATCATGCCGTATGTCATCGGGGACAGGATCTACGCGCTGCCGGAGACGATGAATTTCCAGGTGATGTTTTACAGAAAAGATATTCTTGACAAGCTTGGGCTGGAGGTGCCGGACACGATGGAGGATGTGCAGGCGATGCTTCCCGACTTGCAGATGCGCGGACTGAATTTCTATTATCCGACGGCGAGAACGGTAGGTATGAAGACGTTCCTCGACACGACGCCGATCCTGTTCCAGAGCGGCGGGACATTGTATGACGGCGCGATCGACAAGGCGATCCTGACAAGCGAGGAGAATGTGGAGGGCTTTACCACACTGACAAACCTGTTTACGATCTACAATCTTCCAAAAGATGTGCCGAATTTTTACCAGCATTTCAGAAACGGGGACTATCCGATCGGCATCTCTGATTTTGGAAACTACAATATGATCTCCAACGCGGCGCCCGAGATCGACGGTTCGTGGGGCGTGGCGCTGATCCCGGGCGTGAAGAACGCGGACGGCGAGGTGATGCGTTACTCGTCGGCGGGCGCGGAGTCGACCTTCCTGTTTGAGTCTGATCCTGAGCGGGAACAGAAAGCATGGGAGTTTGTGAAATGGTGGTCGAGCGCCGAGGTGCAGGCTGAGTTTGGCCAGCGGTTGCAGATCACGTACGGCGACGAATATTACTGGAACACGGCAAATGCGGAGGCGTTCGCACAGCTTCCGTGGGACAGCGACGACAAAGCGGTGATCTTAGAGCAGCTCGACTGGACACTGGAGGCGCCAAGAGCCCTGGCAAGCTACATGGTGGAGCGCGAGCTCTCCGATGCGTATAATCTGGTGGTGCTCGGTGCCAAGAGCGCGTCGGTGCGGGAATCACTCGACGATGCGCAGAAGAGCGTGAAGCGCGAGACACAGCGAAAGCTCGAGGAGTTCGGGTACATGGAGAACGGCGAGATGGTGAAAGAGTACGAGGTGCCGACAGTCGAGAAGGTGCGCGAGATCATAGCGAAATCAAAGGAGGCGGAGTAAATGGCGGCGAGAACAAAAAAGACGAAGGCTGCGCAGAGGGAACATGCGAACAAAGCTGCATACGCATTTCTGGCGCCGTATGTGATCCTGTTCACTATCTTCATCATCATACCGATGCTGGTGGCGATCGCGCTCTCTTTCACAAGTTATGATACGATACAGACGCCGACGTTCAAAGGCTTTCTGAATTATATCAATCTGTTGACAGCGGACGACATCTTTATGCAGAAGGTGCTGCCCAACACGATCATCTACGCGGTGATCGTGGGGCCGGGCGGATATGTGCTGTCGTTTCTGGTGGCGTGGTGTCTGGCACAGTTAAGCTCCGTGCCAAGGACCATACTGACGGTCATCTTCTACTCGCCGAGTATGACGGGCGCGGTGTCGATGACGGTGCTGTGGAAGATCATCTTCTCCGGCGACCAGATGGGGTACTTAAACAGCTTCCTGATGCGGCTTGGCGTCATCGACGCGCCGATCATCTGGCTGGTGGATGCAAGGTATCTGCTGCCGATCATCATCATCGTCGCGCTGTGGTCGAGCATGGGCGTTGGCTTCCTGGCGATGCTCGCGGGTATCTTGAACGCGGACGAGGAGATCTACGAGGCGGCGGCGATCGACGGCGTGAAGAACCGTTTCCAGGAGATGATCTACATCACGATCCCGACGATGAAGCCGCAGATGCTCTTTGGCGCGGTCATGGCGATCGTGGGCGCTTTCCAGAACGGTGCGATCGGCGTGCAGCTTGCGGGAACAAACCCGACGCCAAACTACGCGGGGCAGTTGATCGTAAACCACATTGAAGACTACGGTTTCTTAAGATACGAGATGGGTTATGCCGCGGCAGTTTCCGTTGTGCTGCTCCTGATGGTATTTGCATTCTCGAAATTCTTCGGACGGCTGTTCCGGGAAGATTAGAAAGGAGGGTGAAAGATGGCTGGATATAAAGGTTGTAATATCAATCCCAAGAAATTTGAGTGGGGACAGTTGAAGATCATACTGATCCTGCTGCCGCTGGCGGTGTTTATGGGGATTCCCATTGTGTTCATCGTCTGCCATGCGTTCAAGCCGATGGATGAGCTCTTTGCCTTCCCTCCGCAGATCATTGTGCACAAGCCGACGCTCGACAATTTCGTGAAACTGTTCAAGGCGTCGGCAAACAGCAACATTCCGATGAGCCGCTATGTGTTCAACAGTCTGATCGTGACAGGCTCCGTGGTGCTGTTGTCGATCCTGTTCTCCACGATGGCAGGTTTTGCGCTGTCGAAGCTTCGCTTCAAGGGCAAGTATGCGCTGCTCGAGATCAACAATACGGCGCTCATGTTCGTGTCTGTGGCGGTCATGATCCCGAGATATCTCGTGATCGACTTCCTTGGCATGAAGGATACATATTTCGCGCACATTCTGCCGCTTCTGGCGCTGCCGGTCGGACTGTTTCTGGTGAAGCAGTTTATCGACCAGATCCCGGATGCACTGCTCGATGCGGCGTACATGGACGGCGCGAACGACTTCAAGATCTACCGTTCCATCATTCTGCCGCTGGTGAAGCCGGCGATCGCGACGACGGCGATCCTGTCGTTCCAGCAGGTATGGGTCAATGTCGAGAGCTCGAACTTTTATGTGAATGACGAGAGTATGAAGACCCTGGCATTTTATCTGAACACACTGGCAAACCAGAACAGCAACGTGGCAGGGCAGGGAATCCAGGCGGCAGGCATCCTGCTGCAGTTTATACCAAACCTCGCAATATTCCTGATCCTTCGAAAGAGCTTCATGAACACGATGGCTCATTCAGGCATTAAATAGCGGAATGGGGGATGAATATGAGAAAAAAAGCAAAATTAGTGATCCTGCTGGCGCTGTGCCTGAGTCTGATCCTCAGTTCCACGGCGATCGCGGAGACACCCTATAGAACGTATACGGTAGACGGTTACGGGTATGTGCTGGAGACGCAGTCCGCGTACAATCCGGCGTCTGCCATCACCAAGGTCGGGGATACCTCCTTTGTGACGCCGATGGACATGGCGATCGGGAATGACGGAAACCTGTATATAGCAGATGCCGGAGCGCATGTGGTCATGGTCAGCACGGTCGGCGGCGAGGAAGTCCGCATGATCGGGGAAGGCACCTTACAGGCGCCGACGGGCGTGTTCGTGTCAGATGACGACAAGGTGTACGTCGCTGACAAGGATGCGAAGAAGGTCTTTGTGTATGATCTGGAAGGAAATCTTTTGAACGAGTACGGAAAGCCCGATTCACCGATCTATGGCAGTTCCATGGATTTTCGCCCGATCAAGGTCGTGGCAAACGGCACGGGTACGATGTATGTGATCTGTGAGGGAAACATGAACGGTATCGTCCAGATCAGTCCGGTGGAGGGCGGTTCCTTCCTTGGATATTTCGGTACGAACTACACGTCGTTAAGTCCGTTCCAGATCCTGCAGCGGCTGATCCTGACGGACGCACAGCGTGCACAGATGTTAAGCAATATCCCCTCGACACCGACAAACCTCCATATTGACGAGGAGGGGCTGATCTACACGGTGACGCAGGGCGACAAGGACATGGCGCTCAAGAAGCTCAACATCGCGGGCAGGAACATGCTCGATTCCGACCCGTACTGGGCGGATCTCCCGGCGGCAGTGACGACCGGACAGTACCGCAATATGCTGGTGGCGGATTCGGACGGATATATCTATGAGTACAACGAGGAGGGCGAGCTGCTGTTCATGTTCGGCGGACGCGACGACGGCCGCCAGCGTATCGGTCTGTGCAACAAGGTGGAGGCGATCGCGGTGGACGACTCCGACAGGATCTATCTGCTGGATTCGGACAAGAAGCAGGTACATATCTTTACGCCGACAGAATTTACGAACCTGCTCCACGAGGCGCTTTATCTCTTCTCAAAAGGCAGGTACACGGAGAGCAAGGAGCCGCTCGAAAAAGTCCTGCAGATGAACAGTATGTTTGACTACGCCAACCAGGCGATGGGTCATGCGTATCTGCAGGAGGAGAATTACACGGAAGCGCTCCGCTATTTTAAGCTTGCAAAGTCCGCGGACGGCTACTCGGACGCATTCTGGGAGGTCCGCAATATCTGGATCAGAAATTATCTGGTGACAGCGGTGGCGGTGATCGTGGTTCTCGCGGTGGCGCTAAGCCTGTACAAAAAACGCCAGCTAATCAAATACGGGGCAGACGGCGCGCCGGCGCGGCTCTCGCAGAGAGTACCGCTCCTTGGAAGCCTAAAGTACAGCCTGTATTTCATGCGGCACCCGTTTGACGGCTGCTACGGCGTGAAGCGGGAGGGCAGGGCGAGTCTTGCCTGCGCGAACATTCTCCTTGCGGCATATATCCTTGTCTCGATCATAGAGAAGTATTTCAGCGGTTTCCTCGTAAAGACCGTGCGGGAGGGGCGTTATGACATCATCTCGGATATCGGCACGGTGCTCGTGATCTTTATCGGGCTGACGCTCTGCAACTACCTGGTCGTGACGATCAACGAGGGCGAGGCGTTTTTGAAGGAACTGTACTGCGCTTATGCGTACTGTCTGACACCGTTTATTATCATCAAGCCGTTTGTGATCATTCTGTCGAATGTGCTCACCTACAATGAAGTGTTCCTGATCTCGTTTGCGAACATCATTGTGCTGGTATGGATGGTGGTGCTCCTGCTGATCTCTGTGAAGGAGATGAACAACTTCACGGTGAAGGAGACAGCCAAGGCGCTGGCGCTCACGGCATTTACCGTATTGATCCTGTCACTGCTGATCTGTATCATTTATGTACTGTTCTCACAGGTGATCGACTTCATAAGCTCTGTATTGCGAGAGGTGGTGTATAGAATTGGAAGCTAAATTAGATATGAAGAAAATGGGCAAAAGCCTCATCAGACTGATCATTGCCGTACTGGTCATCATTGTGATCATCGCGGTCGCAGTGATGGCTTCCAGGTCGGGAGGAAAGGACAGCCTGAATGTCAGCGATCTGCAGCCGACGGTCAGCGCGCCCGGCGCAGCGCTGAGCGACGGGGCGGTCGACACCTCCAAGGAACTTGACGGACACCATCTGGTGGCGGCAAATGACAGCTATGAACTCTATCTGTATGAGCCTGCGCTCTCCATCATCGTCAAAAACACCAAGACAGGTGCGGTGATGGAATCCACGGTCCGCGATGAAGAACGGCTCGGAAATGTCAATGAGACATGGAAGGGATTCCTGCAGTCAGGTATCGTCGTGGAGCTGCAGGAGGAGACGAACACGATGCAGCGAAAGCTCGGGATCGAGGGGAGCGGCGCGCAGGTCAGCGTTGAGATGATACCGGGGGGCTTCCGCGCAAAGCTGGATTATCCGGCGCAGGAGCTTGGCTTTGAGGCGGAGGTAAAGCTCTATGACGACGGCAGCATCACGGCATGTATCCCGGAGAGTTCCATCTACGAGAATGCGGCGAACAAAAAGATCGGAAACATCTATGTATTCCCGCTGCTTGGCAGCTCGCGGCTCGGCGAGAAGGAGGGGTACATGTTCGTGCCGGACGGAAACGGCGCGCTGATCTACCTCGACGACAAGGACGGACGATTTGATTCCGGCTATGTGCAGAAGGTATACGGTTCGGATATCGGTGTCGGTGAGTCCTACGTGCTCTCCCTGCTCTGGGGAAAATATGAGACGCACAATGACCCGGAGATGATCCTTGCGCCGGTGTACGGCATGGTTCACACCGATGACGGGATGGGCTATCTGGCGGTCATCGAGAGCGGCGACGAGGAGGCATCGATCTATGCGACGCCAAACGGTGCGTACTCCGATTACAACTGGATCACGGCGGCATTCCGGAAATGTACCACATACATACAGCCGACCTCAAACTCCGGCGGTTCCGTGACAAAGGTCACGGACAGGATTCAGTATGACATCAATGTCAGATACATGTTCGTCGACGGGGAGAACGCAAACTATACAGGTCTGGCAAAGCGCTACAGGGATTATCTGCTCGAGAAGGATGAGCTGGTTAAGGTTGAGGATAACTTTAAGGTCAGGCTGGACTTCCTGGGACTGGACGTGGAGAACTGGATGCTGTGGAAAAAGGACGCGCCGGTGACGACGGTCGACAATATCAGGGAGATCTACGCGGATCTGGAAAAGGAGGGCGTGACCGATATCCTGTCGATCTACAAGGGCTGGCAGGACGGCGGCATCTTTGACCTGCCGGTGACGTCATACGATGTGGACAGCAGCATCGGCGGAGCGGGAGAGCTGTCAAAGCTCATGGACGAGTGTGAGAGCAAGAACATCGATTTCTACCTGTTCGCGGACGGCGTGCGGGCAAATACCGAGACCGGCAACACGACGTTTGACACGGTCAAGAAGATGGATAAGCGTCTGTACACGCAGGACACGTATCAGAATGTGTACCGCGAGTTCGTGTACTGGACGCCGCAGAAGTCGCTTGAGAACCTGCAGACACTGCAGAAGAACTTTAACAAAAAGGGTGTGGACAGGATCGCGCTGTCCGAGATCGGCAACACGATGTTCACCTACACGATGGGGGACACGATGCAGACGCGCCGTGTATCCAGATATCTGTATGAGGAAGCGCTGCGGCAGACAAGCGAGGCGATGGATCTCATGCTGGAGGCGCCGGTTCAGTGTTACTGGCAGTATGCGAAGGCGATCGTCGACATGCCGATCGCGGATTCGGATTACATCTACACAGACCAGAGCGTGCCGTTCTTATCCATCGCACTCAAAGGGATCCTGCCGATGTACGGCGACTATGTGAACTTTGAGGCGAATGAGCGGGCGTACTTCCTGAAACTGGTGGAGACAGGGATCTATCCTTCCTTCTACCTGACGTATGAGAATCCTTCTGAACTGATCTACACGAACTCCAGCGATGTGTATACCTCGCAGTACTCGGTGTACCGCGGACAGATCTTAAGCTACTATGATGAGCTGAGACAGATCAGCGAGCTCACGAAAAACAGCATGATCGCGGATCATGAGATCACCGACACGGGTGTCACGATCGTGACTTATGACAATGGTGTGAAGCTGTACATCAATTATTCTGAGACAGAGCTTACGGCAGACGGTGTGACCGTTCCGGCGCTTTCGTATGTGATAGGGGGGTGAGAGAAGGATGAAGAACAAGAGAAAAATAAAACCCGGACAGTTGGAGCGCAGGGAGAACGCGATCGGATATCTGTTCATACTGCCATGGCTTATCGGGATCCTGGTGCTGGTGCTGTGGCCCATGGTGCAGTCCTTTGGGTATTCGCTCAACAAGATCAAACTGCTCCCGCAGGGGATGGCAAAGCTCTATGTCGGATTTGAGAATTATAGCCAGATCTTCTTAAAAGATCCGGACTTCATCATGGGACTGGAGTCTTACCTTCTGGAGACGCTGATCGCGGTGCCTGTCATCGTGGCATTCTCACTGATCATCGCGATGCTCCTGAATCAGAAGATCTCCTGCAGGGGAATCTTCCGTATGATATTCTTCCTCCCGATCATCATCGCCAGCGGGCCTGTCATGCAGCAGCTTGCAGACCAGGAGGCGGCGAGCATTCCGATGATGAATGTGACGATGATCGAACAGCTTTTGGACGAATATCTGCCGCATGTGCTCGCTGTGAGCATCACGAGCGTGTTCGGCAACATGATCACACTGCTGTGGTACTCCGGCGTCCAGATCCTGATCTTCCTCGCGGCGCTGCAGAAGATCGACACCTCGCTCTACGAGGCGGCGAAGATGGACGGCGGCTCCAAGTGGGAATGCTTCTGGAAGATCACGCTTCCGACCGTGAAGCCGATGATCCTGCTGAATGTTGTATACACTGTCATCTTTATGTCAAACAACGAGCAGAATGCACTGATCGTACTGATCTATGACACGATGCTCTCCGCTACGGGCGGTTACGGATATGCCTCCGCGATGGCGTGGCTGTATTCCGTTATTGAGTCGGCGATCGTCATCTTCTTTGCAGTGCTGATCATGGGACGCAAGGATGTGTACGAGAGACGTGCAAAGAAGTACCAGCGTGAATTAAAGAGAGAGAAACGTCTGGAAAAGAAGATCAGAAAGAGAGGTGAGCGGAATGAGCGCAACTACGCAAAGCAAAAAGAAAAGCGCGAGCGGAAACAGCCTAAAAAGAGTGCTTAGTCCGGATAGATGTGAACAGATCGGGTATAAAGTCAGAAAATTCATCTTTGGTTCCAAGGATACCGAGGGCGTGGGCAAGCTTGCAGCCGTATATCTGCTGCTGATCAGTATCGGGTTCGTCTATCTCTATCCGGTGCTCTACATGATCAGCAAGAGCTTCATGAACCTCAATGACCTGCTCGATACCTCGATCAACTGGATACCGAGCCAGCTATATCTTGAAAATTACAAGCAGGCATTTCAGTCCATGGATTACTGGAAGACATTCCGCGATTCCGTTGTGATCGCGGGAATTCCGACATTGATAAATGTTGTGATCTGTGCTATTGTAGGATATGGGTTTGCGCGGTATGAGTTTAAGGGCAAGAAGCTCTGCATCGGACTGCTTCTGTTCTCCTTCATCCTGCCGCCGCAGGCGACGATGATGCCGACTTACGTGTTTTACACCGAGATCGGGCTGATCAATTCGATCAAGGCGTTTATCATACCGGCGATATTGGGGCAGGGACTTAAGTCCCAGATCTTCATACTGATCTTCTTCAACTTCTTCCGCCAGATCCCGAAGGTGCTGATCGAGGCGGCAAAGATCGACGGGGCAGGACACTTTAAGATCTTCCGAAAGATCGCGCTCCCGTCAGCGGCACCCGCGATCCTGGTCGTGTTCCTGTTCTCGATCGTGTGGTACTGGAATGAGTCCTATCTGACACAGCTCTATGTAGTCGGTGCATTTACGAGCAATGCGAACGCTTATCACTGGAGTTCGCTGATCGTATCGCTCAAGAATTTTGAGAACAGCTACAACACCGCAAGAAGTGTGGCGGGAAGCGGGATGGTCGATATCAACGAGTCCATCAAGATGGCGGGGACGATGCTCAGTATCCTACCGCTGCTGATCATGTACCTCGTGCTCCAGAAGCAGTTTGTCGAGAGCGTTGACCGCACAGGTATCACTGGGGAGTAGAGAACGCCAGGGGCAGGCGTTCTCTGCGCGGCAAGTAACGCTGTATGGTAATAGCAAAGTTATTCATTTAAAATAACAAAAAACAAGGAGGAATAAGAATGAAAAAGAAAATCGTTAGCCTGATGATGGCGACAACTCTGGTGGCAGGGCTGCTTGGCGGATGCGGAGGAAACTCAGCAGACGGGGGCGCCAGCACAAACACAGACACCAATACAAATGCGGATGCGAATACAGGCGCGGACGCCGGCACAGGGGATGCGGCAGGCGCGGATGCCGGCACAGGCGACGCGGCAGGGCTTCCTGCGATGACGACCGATGAGATCACGCTGACTTACATGCATTTTGACAGCGAGCAGCTTGTGAACAGGGTGGCGGAGGCTTTCATGGCAAAGTATCCCAACATCAAGGTGGAGGCGCAGGCGTTCTCCACAGACGGTTATAATGACACGCTGCTGAACCTGGTCCAGTCCGGACAGACACCTGACTGCTTTATGATCCTTGGAAACTGCGACTTTGCGCTCTCGAACGCGCTGCTCGGCGACATGACACCGTACTGGGAGGCGGATCCTGAGAACCAGAATATCCTTCCTTCCATCAACAGTGCGAAGCTTGGCTATTATGGCACAGACAAGAAGCTTGCCACACCGATCAAGTTCTTCCCGGATGCGATCTACTGCGACCTGAACGTGTTTGAGACGCTGAACATCGATGCGCCTTCCACCAACTGGACGTGGGATGAGATGATCAACGCTTTCAAGGCGGCGACCAATACCGATGCGGGCACGTATGGATTTAACCAGTTCCACTCGCTCGTTACCTATTATCCGATCTCAAACGGAAATAACCTGATCGGCGAGTTTGGCTGGGACGGCAAGAACTATCACATGGATCAGTGGGCAGCAGGCGTGAACCAGTGGGCGGAGCTTGTGAACGGCAAGTATCATGCACCGTACGGCGATACGGACGAGATGGAAGCATGGACAGGCGACAGGACGATGTGGGCTGCCTACACAGGAAAGCTTGGCTTCCAGATTGACGCATGGTGGACTTATCTGAACCTGTTTGACACACCGGATTACAGAAACCGCGGTATGGAGTGGGTACCTTACACGACACCGGCAAGTGCGAGCGGATACGTATTTGGCGTGCTTGACTTTGGCGGGATCTCCTCATCGACAGAGCATCCGAGAGAGGCATATGAGCTCTTAAAGTGGATGGGCTGGGGCGCAGAAGGCTGGCAGACAAAGCTTGACGCTTACCAGGATGTCGAGACTTACGCGGATCTTCCGCTCTACAGACAGGCAATGCCCTGCCCGATCACGACCGATGAGGCGATCTGGAAAGAGTTCCAGGAATCCTTCTATCCGACAGCAGCTACAAGAACGTATCAGTCAGTATACGATCCTGTAAACGGCGAGGATCTTGTCACAGCGGACGAGGATACGAAGTACGGCAAGTATTTTGACGACTTCTTTGCAAACTGCAAGAATCCGGTTCCGTTTGGTGACTGCCAGATCCCGGGATTTGCTGATTTCCTGGCAACCTCTTACTTTGCAGTAGGCGATACGCTGGGCGTTGAGGATCAGGTTCGTCTGGAAGGCAAGAACGCAAACGACTTCGCGGCAGAGCTTGAGCAGAAGGGCTATGATGCAAACCAGGCAGCGCTGGCAGCGGCGAAGGAAGCATATCAGATGATCGGCATCGAGCTGAATTACTAGAAAGGGTGCAGGATTGTAACATACAGTTGACAAGAAGGAGGGCGTTGAAACAGATGCCCTCCTTTTCTAAAATCATCATATCAGACATACGAAACACATCAATAGAAAGGAGTGGAGAGCGGTATGAGGAAAAGAATCGTGGCGGGGCGGCTGGCAGTGACCCTGCTGCTGGCGGCACTGCTTGGCGGATGCGGGGGACAGAAAACAGCGCCCGCGGACAGCAATACATCAGCCTCGCAGGAGAGTGCGGCGGAAAATGCAGGGGAATCAAACGGGACAGGAACTGATGCAGACGGACAGACAAAGGAGAACGTCTCACAGGATCCGCCGTCAGAGCAGTCTGCGGCAGAGGAGGAGGAAACAGAAATGACAGAAGTGTCATACAGCCGTGTGAGCGTACATGATCCGTCGGTCGCATATGACAACGGTACATACTACATATTTGGTTCTCATATGGCGTGGGCAAAGAGCACGGATCTGAGGAACTGGGAGACTTTTCAGATGAACATCAACGCGGAGTACGCGGATCTGTTCGGAAAGGAGTGGGAATCATACTGCAAAACGGCGACGAATCCCAACCTGAACGGAAATCTGTGGGCACCGGATGTGATCTACAATCCCAATATGGGAAAATACTGCTTTTACATGAGTGTGAACGGCAATGACTGGAATTCGGTGATCGTCCTGCTGACGGCGGACAGCATCGAGGGGCCTTACGAGTATGCGGGGCCGGTGGTGTACTCCGGATTTAATACGGATTCGCACGATGTGAAGCTCACCGATGTGTACCAGGTGCTCGGGGAGGACGCGAACCTGACCAGATACCAGAATATCAAGAACACGAAGCTCAACGCGATCGATCCCTGCGTGGTCTTTGACAAGGACGGCTCGCTCTGGATGGTGTTCGGATCCTGGTTCGGCGGCCTGTATATGCTGAAACTTGACGAGAACACGGGGCTGCGCGACTACACGACAACCTACGAGACGATACCAAACGAGCAGGACGCCTATTATGGATATAAAGTGCACGGTGGTTTCGGCGTGTCCGGTGAAGGACCTTATATCATCGAGCGGGACGGATATTATTACCTGTTCGTGTCCTACGGCGGGCTTGTGGCGGACGGCGGATATCAGATGAGGGTGTTCCGCTCGGACAAGATCACAGGACCTTACGTGGATGAGGCGGGAAACAGCGCGGTCTACACGAAGGAGTGCAATGACCTCTTTGAGAAGGTCGGCGTGCGGATCATGGGTTCCTACGACTGGAGCGGAAACCGTGAGATCCGTGTGGCGCAGGGGCATAATTCTGCCTATGTGACGGATGACGGCGAGATCTTCCTGATCTATCACTCCCGATTTGCGGACGGCAAGAACGGCATTCCCGAGGCGCACGAAGTGCGCGTGCAGCAGCTCTTTGTCAACGAGGACGGCTGGCTTGTCGCTGCGCCCTATGAATATGCGGGCGAGAAGATCAGCGGGAACGGATACGCCGTCGACGAGATGTGCGGGGACTATGAATTTATCGTACATACGCCCACGACGTATTATCAGAAGGCGGGGAGCAACACCCTGGGGATCATGCAGCCCTCGAAGATCACACTGAATGAGGACGGCACGGTGTCGGGTGAACTGACAGGAGCGTGGACGTATGAGGAGGGCACACCCAACATGACGATCACTGTCGGCGGTGTGACGTACAAGGGCGTTTTTTTGAAAATGCCGAGTGAACAGCTCTTTTTTAATCCAAATGAGCGGAAGGTTGTCATGACCTTTACCGCGCTCGGGGACA
This sequence comes from Lachnospiraceae bacterium, assembly GCA_021770755.1. Lineage (GTDB taxonomy): Bacteria > Bacillota > Clostridia > Lachnospirales > Lachnospiraceae > COE1. The sequence continues at coordinate 37,371 of JAETQI010000031.1, read as the reverse complement.
ATGTGGCTGTGTGGGGGAGTAGATAAATGAGTGGAGATATCTTATCAAAGATTGCAGACAATGTAGCAAAAGTCATGATCGGCAAGGAGGACGTGACCAGGCGCCTGCTGGCGTCTCTCGCGGCAGGCGGCCATGTACTGCTGGAGGATGTGCCGGGAACAGGTAAGACCGTGCTTGCGCGGGCGCTCGCAAGATCGATGGGCTGTGCGTTCGAAAGGGTGCAGTTTACGCCGGATCTGCTCCCGAGCGATGTGACAGGTCTGTCATTTTTTAACCAGGAAGAAGGAGCTTTTACGTTCAAGAAAGGACCTGTTTTTACCAATATCCTGCTGGCGGACGAGATCAACCGCGCCACGCCCAGGACGCAGTCGAGCCTGCTCGAGTGTATGGCGGAAAGACAGGTGACAGTGGATGGGGAGACACGGGTTCTGGAGGCACCGTTTTTTGTCATAGCGACACAGAATCCGGTGGAGACGATCGGCTGTTTTCCATTGCCGGAGGCACAGCTAGACCGGTTTATCATGAAGATCCACATGGGAAGTCTGAGCGAATCGCAGGAGCGGCAGATGATCGACCGGTTTATCAGCGCCGAACCGCTTGCATCGATCGACGCCGTGTGCAGTGCGGAGGAGATCAGGGCGCTGCAGGAGACATGCCGCCAGGTGTATGTGCACGAGGATTTGCGCGACTATATCGTGGCGCTGGTGCAGGCGACCCGGAAGAACAGGACCGGCGTGAGTCCGAGGGGGACCCTCGCCCTTCTGCGCGCATCGCAGGGATATGCGCTCGTGCAGGGGCGGGACTATGTCGTGCCGGAGGATATTAAGGATGTGGCGCACGCCGTGCTGTGCCACCGACTGATCGGGGAGTTTGACGATGTCCAGAAGGCGTCGGTCGTCACAGGGATTTTGGGCAGTGTCGAGCTGCCGACAGAGGATTGGAAAGCAAAGAGATGATCATAATATTGTTGTTGGGCATGCTGTTTGTCAGCGCCTTGTGGGAAATATATTATAAACGTCAGTGGTCGCGGGACGTCACGGTAAATCTGTGGTTTGAGGCGGACGCGGTGTACGCCGGACAGGATACAAAGCTCTATGAGGTGATCGAGAACAGAAAACGCATGCCGGTTCCGGTTCTCGAGGTGGGGTTTCACACGAGAAAGGAACTTGACTTTGCCGATGTCGAGAACACGAACGTCAGCGATTATCTGTACAAGCGGGATGTCTTCTCGGTGCTTGGCAGGCAGAAGATCACCAGGGAGATCCCTGTTAAGTGCACGAAACGGGGAAGGTATCTGGCAAGCGATGCGGATATCACGACACATACCCTATTATATAGGAAGCATTACAGCAGGGCGGTCGGAACGGAGGCGGAGATCTACGTGTATCCCAGAATGACGGATATGTCGGAGATCGTGACAGTCTGTGAGCGCATGCTCGGAACCCTCCAATGTGCCAGAAGGCTTTACGAGGATCCGTTCGCATTCCGCGCGATCCGGGATTATACCACGGATGATCCCATGAAAACGATCAACTGGAAAGCGAGTGCGAAGACAGGCTCCCTCATGGTCAACACGTTTGACTCGACACGCTCCCAGAAGGCGATGATCCTGCTGGATGTGTCGGATACGGGGATCCTGAAATACGAAGATCTCGTGGAGGAGAGCATCGCCCTTGCGGCAACGATGATGCGCAGGCTGATGCGGCAGAATATCGAAGTCGGCTTTGCCTATAACGGGAAAAACAGCAAAGTGTTTTCTCCGGCAAACAACAGGGCAAACCGTGTTGTGCTGGAGCGGCTGCTTGCGGAGTACGACAAGGAGGACGGCACAGAGGACTTTGGACAGCTTGTGGAAACGCTTTTTGCGGATACATTTGCCAAAAAGCCGCTCACGGAGGACACGCTGCTCGTGTTTGTCACCAAAAATCTGAATGAGCCGTTGGCGCGGCGCATCCGGGCGTGCGCAGGGGAGCGTCAGACGCTGGTGATCGTACCTGTCTACAGGGGAGAGCATGACTTACCGGGCGTTGCCGCGCAAAAAGGCAGGGACAATATCCAGGTGCTGGTGAAGGAGGTGGGGCGGACATGATACAGGAGCGGGGATTCAAGGTGATGGAGTATCTGCATGCGACGCTGTTTCTGGCAACGTTTGTACCGCTGGTCTACGCTATACCGCTGTGGTCTGATCCTGGCGGAGCGGGAGTGCTCTATCTCAAATGTCTGCTGGTCGCAGTGCCTGTCATCGTCACGGAGCAGGCAGCGAGGAAAGTCAGGAGCGTGGTGTTCTATCTGCTGACCAGCATCTTACTGCTGGCGGGAATCGTCGGCGCGGCAGGATCGGTCGTCTTTCTCTCGGGTGAGCGGGGCGTTTTTGAAAGCTATGGGATCTGTTACTGCGTCATATTGTCCGCGGAGACGTTTTATCTGATCGTGAAGCGTTTTGCGGACAGGGTGAGGGCGGCGAAGCGCCAGCGCGAGGAACCGCTCGCAGCCAGGTTTGTCAGTTTCCTGGAGCGCCCGGCGCTGTCGCTCGTGTGGTATTTTGTCGTGCTTTATCTGTTTGGATTTCTCCTGGGTGCGAGGCTGCTGTGCGACGTCGCTTTTTACAGTGCCATCGTGTATACATTTCTTGCGCTGTTTTATGAGTATCTCGACGCGACGAGATCTTACCTGGAGATGAACAGGCGCACGAAAGGGATCCCAAAGCGGCGCCTGTACGGTGTGAGTTTTGCGATGCTTCTCCTTTTTGCAGTGCTGCTGTCTGCCGGAATGCTGCCGGCGGTGATGCTGGCAGGGCAGCGTCAGTATACGGATATCCGGGAATGGTTTCGCGGCGTGGAGCCGATGCCGTATGAATATGAGGTCGATAACGATTTTCGTCCGCCGTCGGCAGGGGGAGCGGACTGGATGGCACTTCTGGATGACGGCAGACCGCCGTCGGAGCCGTCGAAGCTTGTGATCGCGGTATTCTGGGCGATAGGGATCGCATGCGCGCTGGCTTTTTTGTACGGCGTCATTGCGCTGATCCGGCAGATCCTCCGGGATTTTCGGGACAGCCGCGATGAGAATGGAGATATCGTCGAGCAGATCGGGGACGATCAGATCCAGCAGCATAAGGAAGTCTTTCTAAACAGGAAAGGGCGCCGCGCCGCGGAGAGTGAGGCGGAGCGCATCCGGCGAAAGTACCGCAGGACGATACGAAAATACCGCAAGGAGCGCCCGGCGCCGTATGAATCTCCGGCGGAGATCGAGGAAAATGCCGGCTTGAGGAATGACGAACAGATGCAGCAGCTTCACGGGAAATACGAAGAAGCGCGTTACGGGAAAATGAAAATTTAAGAATATCCGATGAATCGCTTGCACAAAACCGGAAATTAGATTAATATAGCATTTATACGATAAAACAATCGATGGATCAGCGAAAGAGGTTATGGAATGAATCGTAAGAAAAAAAGAGGTGGGACTGAGGTGGCATTCCGGCCCCAGACCATTATTGAGGCAAGGTACGACCTTGACAGAAGGCAGAATGATATTCTGGATATTCTGCTCGGGATTGTCGGCGAGGGGGATGACACGGAGGAGAACACGCGCTACGAGATCAATATCAACGATGTGAAGCATCTCTATAATCTTCAGGACGAATCCAATGCCTACAATTATCTGCAGAAGGCGGTAAAAAAGTTCGAGGGACTCGGCTTCCGTCTGAAGGAGGACGAGGGGACGGACATCTACTATCCCTGGTTTAGCAAGATCAAATACCAGAAAAAGCGCGGGGATGAGGGCAGGAGCAAGATCGTGCTCGACCTTCACCCGGAGGTTAAGGAGATGATCATGTCCGCCAAACAGGGGGCATATTACAGGATCGAGTATCCGCTCAACCTTACCAAGAAATATTCAAAGCGCCTCTATTATCTGCTAAAGGACAAGGAGACCTTCAACGGCGGCGTCTTTGTGATCGCCTTTGACGAGCTGCGCAAGATGATGAAGATACCGGACTCTTATGCAAATGGCAATGTCAAGCGGGAGATCCTGGATAAGCCTTACGAGGAGATCAACGGAAATACGGATATTGCCTTTGAGTATGAGCTGATCCATGAGAAACTGCCAAGCGGGCAGACCGGGATCAGCGCCGTGCGATTTAAGGTCACCCGGGTGAAGCGCAACCGCACCATCGTCGAGTATGAGACGATCGAGCAGAACGGCGATTCCGTCATCATCACGGCGGATGAGCAGGAGGTGATCGACCTCTTTGCGTGCAGTCTCAAGGAGGCAAAGGATATCCTGCGCACTGCAAACGCAAATGACCGCACGCATGAACAACTGGTTGAGATCTTGTCGTACACACTTAAGAAGCAGGTCGAGAACAAAGTAGGATATGCGCTCACGATCCTGAAAAACGGATATAACGAACCGACAAGGCTCAGCGGGAAAAAGACAGGATCCGCATGGAACAACAAGGATCTGGACACGGCTTACGAGCAGATGAACTTTGCGGATCTGGAGAAACAGATTCTGTCGAACTAGAGTATTTTTTAAACATGCTCTGGGAACTGTAAATAAGGGGAGGCGTAATGTGGAGCGCTTACGGGCAGTGAACATTGCAAGCTCATATGGAAAGAAAAAAGTGCTCTGCGGAGTCGATATCGCGGCGGATGCGGGGCAGTGCGTCGGCATCGTGGGCATAAACGGATGCGGAAAGTCGACCCTGCTGAACATTCTCGCCGGACTGAGAAAGGCGCAGAGCGGAGAGATCTGTTTTGACGGAAACCGCGCGCAGGGCAGGCAGCCGTTTATCCGCTATGTGGGGTATGTGCCGCAGGAGAGCAATCTGATACCGGAGCTTAGCGTGATGGACAATCTGCGGCTGTGGTATCAGGATAAGGCGATGCTGCAACAGTCGCTTGAACAGGGGTTTCTCGGGGCGCTCGGTGTCGGTCAGATGTGCCGCATGAAGGCGGGAAAGCTCTCCGGCGGTATGAAAAAGCGGGTGAGCATCGGCTGTGCGCTCGCGGGAAACCCGCCGATCCTGATCCTGGATGAGCCGGATGCAGCGCTCGATCTGCCTGGAAAAGCGGATATCAGAAAGTATCTTGGCATGTACAGGCAGATGGGCGGAACGATCCTGCTTGCCACACATGATGAGATCGATCTGGAATTATGTGACAGGGTATTTGCCCTGAGCAGGGGAGTGGGCAAAGAGATCGACAGAACATTGCGGGGTGAAGATCTACTGAATCAGATAAAGGAGTAAAGTGAAGTGGAAGAGAATAACAGATTAGAGACAAACACAGGCAGTCCGGACAGCGGCAGTATGCTGTACAGCGCAGAGTCGCAGCCGCCCGGGACGGAGGAGAGCGGACATTCTGCCGTGTACGGTACAGGTTCGCAGGCGGAGGCATCAGGTACGGAGCCGGTAAAGACAGTGCCAGTGCAGTTGACGAAATCGGCAGTGACAGAGCCGGAATCTGCCGCTCCGATGATGCAGCCGATCCAGTTTGGGCAGCCGGGTCAGAGTCCGGTGTCCGGACCGATGCAGAGCGTACCGCCGGTTCAGGGTGCTCCGGCTGCAAAGCCGAAGAAGAATAAATCCGGTCTTGTCGTCGGCATACTCTGCGCGGCGGCAGTGGTCATCGTCATAGCGATCGGCGCAATGGCGGCAAAGTCGCTTTTTGTCGGCGACCCGAGAACACAGCTCACAAAGGGTATCGCGAATATGGCAAAGGAGATGGCGCAATATCAGAGCTCTGTTGCCGGGGATATCGGGCTTGTCGAGCTGAACCGGTTAAAGGACACGGAGCCTGTGCGGACCAATATCGATCTGTCCTTTACCGATCCCGAAGCGACGGGCACTTTCAGCAGTTTTGATTTCGGGGTGGATGCGGTCACAGACTATAAGCAGAAGATGGCGCAGTACGATGTCAGCCTTGGCACATACGGGATCGATATGCAGGTCGGGAGTATCATTGCGGCGGACAATACGGTGTATCTGAGTGTTCCGATCTTATTTCAGGAGGATGTGTACAGCCTTGATCTGACGAATCTGGGAAGGGATTTCAATAATTCCGCATGGTCAGCCCTGATCGAAGAGAAGCTTCCGGAAGATTATGCGCTGACATTGTTTGGAGACAGGAAGGAGTCCAAAGAGGGCGAGCTGACAGAGATCTTAAACAGGCACAGCAGCGTGACTTTAGATTCCATGAAGTTTGAGACCATCAGGCAGAAGCGCGAGTTCTCGTTTGGCGGCACCCCCGCGGAATACGGTGGTGTGCGGGTCACGATGAACAAGGATGCGTACAACGAGTCAATGGAGGCGGTGAAGAACGATATCCTTGCAAGTGATTCCTACAAGGCGTTCATGGAGGGGTATCAGGCGACATACATGGGCGACTTTGACGAGTTCAAGGACGATATGGACTATGTGATCGAGCAGCTCTTTGGAGTCCGGTTTGAGCAGGATTTTGTCCTGGATGTCTATCTTGACAGGAAGGGGCGGATCGTCAACATCTCGACGCCGGAGGATATCGCAGTGTCCGGTCAGGATATTGACATAGAATCCGTCGCGGTCGATGTGAATTTTTCGGGCAGTGAGCGCGCGCTGGATACCATTGAGGGCGGCATTTATGTGCAGTCTGCCGATGAGATCCTGTATATGGGGATATCGAGGAACGCTGTCGTCACAAAGGATCATTACAGCGAGGATCTGACGCTGCGTATCCAGGGGGAGGACACGGAGGATGACATTACATTCCAGTATGCAAACGACTGGGGATATAACGATCAGACCTTTGACCTGCGGATGTCGATGGATGTGCCGGGCACGCTGATGGAGATCAGTGCGGACGGCGCTTACACGGATATTGTAAAGGGCGAGGGATACACGTTCCGCCTGAATCACGGTGCGGTCAGTATTGACGGCGAGGATGTGCTGCTGCTTGTAGGTACTATTGAGACAGAGACTGTGGACAACACGATCAAAGTACCTGAAGATGCGATCAATGTCCTCGAGATGAGCGAGGCGGATATCGCAGGTCTGTTTTACGGCGGATTATTTTAATATGAATAGGAATCATAGTTGGATCTGGTTACAAACAGAATACAAGAGGGCGGCTGTCATGCTGCCCTCAATTTTGAAAAGGGCAATGATATTGGCGGCTGTGTGTCTGACGGCTGCCGGTATGGTTGCTTTTTGTGCTGGTGCGCTGTCAGACCAGGATGAGGGATACCGGCTCAGGATCGGCTATGTGGCAGCAAAGGATCCGCTGACGGATCTGGCGGTCTCCTATGTACAGAATATGGAGTCGGTCAGGAGCCTCTGCAGTCTCGAGGCTGTCACGGAGCAGGAGGGAAAGCGGCTTCTGGAAAGCGGTGAACTGGCAGCCCTGGCTGTTCTGCCGGAAAATGTCATGGATGAGATCCTGTCGGGAAGCAACACGCCTGCCGTGCTGTATCTGCCAGAGAAGCAGAGCGTGTCAGGCGGCGGTCTGGGCGCGGTGGGCAGCGTGCTCTTTGAGGAGCTTGCCTCGGCGGGGATGGGGATGCTTGGCACGGCGCAGGCTGAGATCTACGCGTCCGATGCCATCCTGCGGGAACTGTCCGCGGCGGGCGGACCGGAGATGTGCGAGGACCGCTTCCTGCAGTCCATGTATGACGACATCAACCGATTTAATCTGCAGACGGCTGCCGGCAGGGAAAAACGGTTTCAGACAAGAACGCTTTCCCTGACAGAAAATGACACGTATGTCGTTTATTTCGGAAGTGCGCTGTTTACGGTGTATGCGCTTTCTGCCGGCCTTTTTTTCGGGAAGTTCTGCAAGCGCAGCGCCATGCAGCAGACGATGGCAATGCGGCGTGTCGGCGTGCGTTATGCGGAGCAGCTTGCGGCAAGATGCCTTGCGGGCTGCGCCCTGACGGCTGTGACCCTGCTGCTGCCGTTTCTGGCGGTGTCTGTCCTGAACCGGATACCGTGGCCGGACGGACTGCGGGCAGAGAGGATCACGCTTACGATGACGTGGCAGGGACTGGTCAGCCTGCTTCTGGTCACGGGGTTTATGACAATATATTTCATGATGATCTACCAGATCGTTGAAAAGCGGGAATCGGCGCTGGTAGTCATCGGCATCCTTGCAGTGTTGCAGGCATATCTGTCGGGCTGTCTGATACCGGCAGTGCTGCTGCCAAAGGCGGCAGCGGCGATCGGAGCGTTTCTTCCGGCAGCGATGGTCAAAAAAGGTTTTACCATATTGTTTACGGGGGAGACGCAGTCGTTTTCCTATGTGGCGGTGGGACTCTGCGCATGGGGGATCTGCCTGTTTCTGGCAACGGTGCTGTCCATGCATGCCGGGGAGCGGGACAGGGCTGCCGCAGTCACGGCAGGGAAGGCAGCAGGGATCCGTGTGCCGTCGCTTGCCATGGTGATGCTGCGCCGCCTCCTGCACAGGAAGAGCATGTGGATCAGCCTTGGCATGATCGCCATACTGTCCGCTGTGATCACGCAGGTGGAGCGGCGCTCAGAGATGCAGATCCGGGCTGCTGTCTGTGACGAGTCCGGGGATTATGCAGAACTTTTGGAGGCGTATGACGGGCTGGTGCTGTTTGAACGGTATGAGAGTGACGAGGCGGTTCGGCGCGCAGTGCAGAGAGGGGAGGCAGAGTGCGGCTATATCCTTCCGGAAACGCTGGCAGGGGATGCGAAGATCCTTGTCTATCAGGACGCGGACGCCGTGGCGGTGCCTGTCGTGAACGAGATCCTGTTTGAGCGCATTTTCAGAAAGGTGTCGCTTGGATGGTTTGAGGAGTATATCGCACAAAACGATACGCTGGGGAAGCTGGAAGCAGACAGTGAGCGACTGCGCGGCATCGCAAAGGACTGCTTCGACAGGGAGCTGCTGGAAGGGACGACATTCCGCTTTGAGGTCCGGCGGCTGGGGACAGACAGTATAGCCGCAGGAGATGGCAGCAGCATGGATGCGGAGGGAAGGACGCTGTATCCGTCACACATGGTTGCCGTTATCGCGGTGTTCCTGTGCGCGCTGCAGGGAATCCTGCAGGTTGTAAGCGATGTCAGGAAACACAATTTTTACAGGAGGAACAGGCTGACGGCATCGTTGCTGACAGTGCTTTTGCCGTTGATGCTGGGATTGCTGTGCGCTGTTCTGATCGTCAATATCGAGTAAACCTATTGACTTTCTAGGGAATAAATGATATAAATAAAGATAGTCGGCAGATTAAATGTAAAGGAGTTATCAGGAGGCTGTTTATGATCATATCGACAAAGGGACGCTATGCTCTGAGGATCATGCTGGATCTGGCAGATCATATCGGAGAGACGACAAAGCTTAAGGATATCGCCTCCAGGCAGGAGATATCCGAGAAATATATGGAGCAGATCATCGCGGTGCTGAACAAGGCGGGATATGTGCGGAGCACCCGCGGGGCACAGGGGGGATACCAGCTCGTGAAGGCGCCAAAGGACTACACGGTCGGCATGATCCTCAGGCTGACAGAGGGTGAGCTTACACCGGTCGAGTGTCTGGCGGAGCATGCGCTTCCCTGCGAACGCGTGGACAAATGTGCGACAGTCGAGGTTTACCGGCGCATCTATGCCGCGGTGAACGATGTCGTGGATGCGATGACGCTTCAGGATCTGGTCGATATCGAGCGGGAAAAGTCCGTGGATAACTATGTGATATAGAGGAGGAAAAGAGAATGATCTATCTGGACAATGCGGCGACAACAAAAGTTTCAGAGGAAGTCTTTGAGGCGATGAAGCCGTATTTCTGCGAACAGTACGCAAATCCCTCCGCGATCTACAGCTTTGCCGGAAAGGCGATGAAAGCTGTGGAGGAGTCGAGGAAAAGCATCGCGGATCTGATCGGCGCGCAGTCCAATGAAATATATTTTACCGCTGGCGGAAGCGAGTCCGACAACTGGGCAGTCAAGTCGGCGGCAGAGTGCTGCAAGGCAAAGGGAAAACACATTATCACTTCCACGATCGAGCACCATGCGGTGCTTCACACCTGCCAGTATCTGGAGAAGCAGGGATACGAGGTCACTTATGTGAATGTGGACGAGCATGGCGTGATCAGGCTTGACGAGCTGGAGGCCGCGATCAGGCCGGACACCATTCTGATCACGGTCATGGCTGCAAACAACGAGATCGGCACGATACAGCCGTTAAAGGAGATCGGCGCGCTCGCAAAGAAGGGCGGGATCCTCTTTCACACGGACGCCGTGCAGGCATACGGGCATATTCCGCTCGACGTGGATGAACTCGGGATCGACATGCTCAGCGCCAGCGGGCACAAGTTCCATGGACCCAAAGGGATCGGGTTTCTCTATGTCCGCAAAGGTGTGCGCATCGGCTCGTTTGTGCACGGCGGCGCACAGGAGCGCTCACGCCGTGCAGGGACGCTCAATGTGCCGGGGATCGTCGGTATCGGGGCTGCGGCATGCCGTGCGGCAGCCAGCATGCAGGAGCGGCAGGAGCGGGAGACAGCGCTCAGAGACCATCTGATCCGGCGGGTGCTTGCGGAGATACCGTTCAGCAGGCTGAACGGTCACGGGACGGACAGGCTTCCGGGCAATGCAAATTTCTGTTTTCGTTTTATCGAGGGCGAGTCGCTGCTCATACTGCTCGACCAGCAGGGGATTTGTGCTTCCTCGGGCTCGGCGTGCACATCCGGATCGCTCGATCCGTCGCATGTACTGCTGGCGATCGGGCTGCCTCACGAGATCGCGCATGGCTCTTTGCGTCTGACGCTCTCGGAGGAGACGACCATGGAGGATATTGATCATACGGTGGACGTGGTCAAAAAGATCGTGGAGCGGCTCCGGTCCATGTCACCGCTGTATGAAGATTTTATAAGACAGAATAGGAAAAAGGACGAGGAGGCATAGGGATCAATGTACAGTGAGAAGGTAATGGATCATTTCAGCAATCCGCGCAATGTGGGGGAGATCGAGAATCCCAGCGGTGTGGGCACGGTCGGGAACGCGAAGTGCGGCGATATCATGCGCATGTATCTCGACATAGATGAAAACGGCGTCATACAGGAGGCGAAGTTCAAGACCTTTGGCTGCGGCGCCGCGGTGGCGACCAGCAGTATGGCGACAGAGCTTGTGAAGGGCAGGACAGTCCGGCAGGCGCTGGAAGTGACCAACAAGGCAGTCATGGAGGCGCTTGACGGTCTGCCGCCGGAAAAGGTGCACTGCTCCCTGCTGGCGGAGGAGGCGATCCATGCGGCGCTGTGGGACTACGCAGAGAAAAATCACATCACGATCGACGGTCTGGAGAAGCCGTAAAGATCATTTTTTTTGCCATTATCACAAAAATTTCATAAAATTTATTGATAATAACAACAGGTTGCACTATACTATTATGTAAGTGCAGAAATGAGATCACAAAAATATCCAAAGGAGGATCAGGGATGAAATATGTGATAATAGGCGGAGTCGCGGCCGGGACAAAGGCGGCGGCAAAATTAAAACGCCTTGACAGACAGGCGGAAGTACAGATTTTTACAAAGGGTGCGGATATCTCTTACGCTGGCTGCGGGCTTCCGTATTATATTGGCGGCGATATCGCATCGAGAGAGGAACTGATCGTGAATTCGCCGGAGAAGTATGCAGGGCTTACAGGGGCAAGGGTGCAGACCGGCTGTGAGGCGATCGGCGTTGCGGGCGACAGAAAAGAGGTGTCCATCCGCCGCACAGACGGAAGTGTGTTCGTGGAAACCTACGACAAGCTGATCATTGCAACCGGCGCGGAGCCTTTTGTCCCGCCCGTGGACGGCGTAGGGCTTGCCGGGGCATTCTGTGTGCGCACGCCGGACGACGCGGTGGCGATCCGCGAGTATGCGCAGATCAACAAGTGCCGCAAAGCGGTCGTCTGCGGCGCAGGATTTATCGGTCTTGAAGTGGCGGAAAACCTCGCGGCGATGAATATGGACGTCACGGTGATCGATGCCGCGCCGCAGATCATGCCAAATGCCTTTGACGAGGACATGGCGGGGTACGCAAAGCGCCAGCTTAAGGCGAGCGGTATGCGCGTGCTCACATCGGTGAGTCTCAAAGGGATCGGCGGGAAAGATCATGTGGAGAGCGTCGACACGGACAGCGGCGTTCTGCCGGCAGACATCGTGATCCTTGCGATCGGCGTGCGGCCGGCGACGGCATTCCTGAAAGATTCGGGTATCGAGATGTTCAAGGGCACCGTGATCGTGGACGGGAACATGCAGACGAACATTCCGGACATCTACGCGGTCGGCGACTGCGCGATGGTGAGAAACGCGGTCACAGATAAGCCGCAGTGGTCCGCGATGGGTTCGACGGCGAATCTCTCAGCCCGCGCGATGGCAAAGAAAATGTACGGTCAGGGATCCGGATATGGCGGATGCCTCGGGACAGGGGTCGTGCGTCTGCTCCCGGCGCTGAATGGCGGCAGGACAGGTCTCACGCAGGCGCAGGCTGCGGCGGCAGGCATCGACGCGACTTCGGTGGTCTGCATCCTCGACGACAAGGCGCATTATTATCCGGGCGCATCGTCGTTTGTCATCAAACTGACGGCGGAGACGCAGAGCCGCAGGATCCTCGGCATTCAGGTACTTGGGGCGGGAGCTGTCGACAAGATGGTCGATATCGCCGTGACAGGAATCTACAAAGGGATGAAGCTGGATGAGTTCGATACGATGGATTTTGCTTACGCACCGCCGTTCTCCACGGCGATCCATCCGTTTGTCACAGCGTGCTACATACTGGAGAACAAGCTGGACGGTGTGATCGACAGCATGAGCCCGTCGGAGTACGCTTCCGGCGCGGCAAAGGATTATACCGTGCTCGACGCGCTGCCCGCCCCGTCGATTGCGAATGCGCGCTGGATCGAGCTGTCGAAGGTGGCAGAGCCGATCGAAGGGCTGGACAAAGATGCGAAACTGCTGCTCGTGTGCGCAAAGGGCAAGAGAGGGTACTTTTTGCAGAACCGCTTAAAGGCGCTGGGATATACGAATACGCGGGTACTCGAGGGCGGTATCACCTTCAACGAAGTGCGTGTGCCGCGCAATGGAAAGAAGCTGTCCCCGGAGGAGATCAAGCGCGTGAAAGGGCTTGGCTGTCTGCAGGATAAGCGCTATGACGATATCTTCAATGTGCGTGTGATCACGAGAAACGGCAAGATCACGGCGGAGGAGCAGAAAAAGATCGCGGAGGCGGCGGAGCGCTTCGGGACAGGCGAGGTGACGATGACAACGCGCCTGACGCTGGAGATCCAGGGCGTTGCGTATGACAGGATCGACGATTTGCGCGCGTTTCTGTCCGAGGCGGGACTGGAGACTGGCGGCACAGGCTCCAAGGTGCGCCCTGTCGTATCCTGCAAGGGAACGACATGCCAGTACGGTCTGATCGACACGTTCGGACTTTCGCAGAAGATGCACGAGCTGTATTTCAAAGGTTACAATGACGTGGCGCTGCCGCACAAGTTTAAGATCGCGGTCGGCGGCTGTCCGAACAACTGCGTGAAGCCGGATCTGAACGATCTGGGGATCGTCGGGCAGCGCGTGCCGGAGATCGACCTGTCAAAATGCCGCGGCTGCAAAGTATGCCAGGTAGAGAAAGGCTGTCCGATCCATGTGGCGCAGATGGAGGACGGCAGGATCCGCATCGATCCGCAAGCCTGCAACCACTGCGGCAGATGTATCGGGAAATGTCCGTTTGGCGCCGTGAACGAGTCCGCGTCGGGCTATCGGATCTACATTGGCGGACGCTGGGGCAAGAAGGTCGCGCAGGGGCATATGCTGGATAAGATCTTTACCTCCGAGGAGGAGGTCATCGATATGGCGGAGCGCGCGATCCTGTTCTTCCGCGACGAGGGACTTTCCGGCGAACGTTTTGCCGACACGATCGACAGGCTTGGTTTTGACTATGTACAGGATAAGCTCCTCAACAGTAAGATCGACCGCGAACAGGTGTTGAAGAAGACCGTGGTTGGCGGGGCGACCTGCTAGAGTATTTTTCGAACACGCTCTAACCGGAGCAGAAAATCGGACATATAAATATATAAAATACAAATAGTACGTATATAGTAGCACATGTAAAACAGGAGGTAGAAAGAAATGGAGAAAAAACGCAACATTATCGTAGGACAGTCAGGCGGGCCGACATCCGTGATCAATTCCAGCCTGGCTGGCGTGTACAAGACGGCGAAGGAGAGGGGATTCCACAAAGTGTACGGCATGCTGCACGGCATCCAGGGATTTTTGGATGAGCAGTATGTGGATCTGTCCACACAGATCCATTCCGACATGGATATCGAACTCTTAAAGCGCACGCCGTCTGCGTTTTTGGGATCCTGCCGTTATAAGCTGCCGGAGATCCATGAAAATCTGGAAATATATGAGAAGATCTTTCAGATACTGGATAAGCTCGACATTGAGACTTTTATCTACATAGGCGGCAACGACTCCATGGATACGATCAAGAAGCTGTCTGACTATGCGATCATCAAAGGCCACTCTCAGAAGTTCCTGGGCGTGCCAAAGACGATCGACAACGATCTCGCGCTCACAGACCACACGCCCGGATTCGGAAGCGCGGCGAAGTATATCGCGGCATCCACAAAAGAAGTGATCCGCGACGCGCTGGGGCTTACATATCACAAGGACATGATCACCGTCATCGAGGTGATGGGGCGCAATGCGGGCTGGCTCACAGGGGCAACGGCGCTTGCAAGGACAGAGGAGTGCGACGGACCGGATCTGATCTATCTCCCGGAGATTCCGTTTGACATTGACAAGTTCCTGAAAAAAGTGCAGGAACTGTTGAAAAAGAAAGAATCCGTCGTCATAGCAGTATCCGAGGGGATCAAGCTTTCTGACGGCAGATATGTCTGCGAACTGTCAGGCGGGGCTGACTATGTGGATGCGTTCGGACATAAGCAGCTCCAGGGTACAGCGGCATATCTGGCAGGTTTTCTGGGCGCGGAGATTGGCTGCAAGACGCGCAGCATCGAGTTCTCCACACTGCAGAGAAGCGCGTCCCACATGGCGTCGCGCGTCGACGTGGACGAGGCGTTCATGGTGGGCGGTGCCGCGGTCAAGGCTGCAGACGAGGGCGATACAGGCAAGATGGTCGTCATCGACCGCGTGTCGGATGATCCGTATATGAGTGCTGCCGGTATCTACGACGTCCACCGCATCGCGAACAACGAGAAGCTGGTTCCGAGAAACTGGGTGAACAAAGAGGGCAACTATGTGACGGATGAGTTTGTCAACTACATCGAACCGCTGATCCGTGGCGATTACCAGCCGTTTATGGTAAATGGCCTGCCGCAGCATCTGGTTTTGCGGATGAAGTAGGGAACCTGAATCAAATGATCTGAATAAGGGAATCGGAGGACGTATGAAATGGGATCGTTTCATTTCATACGTCTTTTTCTTCAAATGGCATAGATCATCGTGTGATTGACGCATGAAAATACTGGTAGTATAATATGTTCGGGGAAGATTCGCAGTACGGAGGGGAGAGTCTTGATGAAAAAGAGGAAAAAATCAATACAGGAAGTGATTTGTGTAGTTGTACTTCTGGCTGCCATGATAGGTTTGTTTCAGTGGTATACGACACAGAACAGCATACGGATGGAGGAGCGGAACAAAAATTATGCGGCGGATTCGGCGCGCCAGACAACGACGCGGATCAATGAGAAGATGAACAACGCCCTGGAGCTGATCAATACCTATGCGCACTTTGTCAGTGAGGGGTTGACTCAACCAGTTATCAGCGAACAGTTGCTGCAGGAGATCGAGCACAATGCCCTGTTTGACGCGGTGCTGTTCACGGATGCCGCAGGGATGAACCACACTTCTGACGGACGGACTTCGGATGCCTCCGACCGCGACTATTACAAGAACGGCATGCGCGGCGAGAGCGGCATTGCGGTGATCGTGGATTCCTATTTTTTCAATGAGACGATGGTCAGCTTCTACGCACCGCTCCGCTATAAGGGAGAAGTCATAGGCGTGCTGAGGGGATCTTATCTGGCGGAGGAGTACCTTAAGAATATGCTGTCGACCACCTATTTTGGCGAGGCGGCAGATGTGTATCTGTGCATGCCGGGCGGGAGGGCGATCGCGAGCTCCAACGGCAATATATATGAGGAGGATCTGATCAGTACACTGGTGAAGGACAAGGTGATCGACAGTGGGACGGCAGACGAGGCTAAGGGAATCTTTGCGCATGGCGGGGAGGGGACTTTTGTCTGCAGCTCCGGCAGCAAGACCGACAATATCTGTGTCATGAATCTCCCGGATAATGACTTTGTCCTTGTGCAGACATTTCCGAAGAATGTCACACAGCGCATGATCAGGGATGAAAATATCGTGGGGATCCAGCTAGAGATGATGCTGATCGGATTGTTTGTCATCTATATCCTGATCCTGCTGGTCCGCGCGGGGAAAGAAAAGAAAATGCTGGAAGACGAAAACCGGGAGATGGGCTATATCATCAATGGCGTCACCACCCTGTTTTCAAGGTTTGCCATGGTTGATTTCGGGGCGGGCACTTATCAGTACCTGGCGGGGACGAAACCAGAAGACGGCGGTTTTGCGCTCAAGGGGGCTTATCAGGAGCTTGTGGATCATCTGTGCGCGGCGCTGATCGATGATCGTGAGCGCATGGAGCTGGCGGAGGAACTGGAGCAGGAAAAACTCATACAGTCGCTCGCGGATCACAATGATGCACGCTTTGAGTGCCATGTGACACAGAACGGACAGCCGGAGTGGGAGCACATCAACATCATCTGCCTGGAGCGAAATGAGGGAAAGGCAGAGAAGCTTTTGCTGATCCGGCAGAATATCACAGAGGTAAAGGAGAAGGAACTGCACATTCAGGCAAAGATGGCTGTCGCCAACCGCAAGGAACGCCAGTACCAGATCGCGATCACTTCCAATGCCATCTGTACCTTTGAATTCAATCTGACACAGGACCGCATTGAGCGGGATATCCGGCGCGAGCTGGACGGGGAGCAGATATCGCTGCTGCGGAGGGTGGATCTGGAGGCGCCCTGTAAGGTGTCGGAGTGGTTTGGGCGCTGGGAGCAGGTAGTCTTAAAGGATTCACTGGAGGATTACAGGGCGGTTGTGAGTACGTCCTATCTGATCGGGCATTACGAGCAGGGGGAAGCGGAAGTCAGTGTGGAATACTGGTGCCGGGACTGCCATGAGCAGGAGATCTGCATCCGCCAGTCGTTCCTCATGACAAGGGACGACGAGACGCAGGATATCCTGGTAATGGTCGTGATGAAGGAGATCACGGAGAGTGTCAGAAAGCAGAAAGAGCAGACACAGGCGCTGCAGGATGCGCTGATGCAGGCACAGCACGCAAACAGGGCAAAGACGACCTTCCTGTCCAACATGTCGCATGACATCCGCACACCGATGAACGCGATCATCGGTTTTGCGACGATCGCTGCCAGCCATATAGACAACAAGGACCAGGTGAAGGACTGCCTGCAGAAAGTGCTCTCGTCGAGCAACCATCTGCTCAGCCTGATCAATGACATTCTGGACATGAGCAGGATCGAGAGCGGCAAAGTGCAGATCAAAGAACAGGAATGCAACATTTCGGAGCTGATGCACAACCTGGTCAACATTATCCAGCCGCAGGTAAAGGCAAAACAGCTCGAGCTCTTCATCGATACATTTGAGATCGTCAACGAGGACGTCATCGCGGATTCATTAAAGATGAACCAGGTGTTCATCAATCTGCTCAGCAATGCGGTGAAGTACACACCCGCAGGGGGCACCATCACCTTCCGCATCATGCAGAAGACCACGTTCCGCCATGGGTATGGCGATTATATCTTTATCATCAAGGACAATGGCATCGGTATGTCAAAAGAGTTTGTGGAACATATCTTTGAGCCGTTCGAGCGGGAGTCGACCGTCACACAGTCCGGCATCCAGGGAACAGGGCTTGGCATGGCGATCACAAGGAACATTGTCGAGATGATGAACGGCACGATCACCGTGGACAGCGAGATCGGAAAGGGAAGTACCTTCACCGTGGAGCTGGGCTTAAAGCTGCAGGATATCGAGAAGAACGCGGAGCAGATCAAGGAACTGAACGGGCTTCGGGCGCTTGTCGTGGACGATGATTTCCATGTATGCGACAGTGTGAGCAAGATGCTCAAAAAGATCGGACTGCGCTCCGAGTGGACGACTTCGGGAAGGGAAGCGGCGTACCGTGCCCAGATGGCATATGAGGAAGGGGACGCATACCACACTTATATCATAGACTGGCAGATGCCGGAGTTAAGCGGCGTGGAGACGGCAAGGAGGATCCGCAGCGTCGCCGGCAGCGACGCGCCGATCATCATCCTGACGGCATATGACTGGACTGACATTGAGGAGGAGGCTAAGGCGGCGGGAGTCACCGCATTCTGTGCGAAGCCGCTCTTCATGTCCGACTTAAAGTCGGCTCTGCTTGCCGCAAACAACCTGTCAGACAAGGAAGACATGGCTGCGGCATGGACATTGGAGGATTTTGAAGGAAAGCGCGTTCTGCTTGTTGAGGACATCGAACTGAACCGCGAGATCGCGGAGGTGATCCTGGAGGAAGCGGGATTCGTCGTGGAGTCCGCGCCGGATGGAACAGACGCTGTTGCGATGGTGGAGAAAGCAGAAGAATACTACTATGATGTAGTCCTGATGGACGTGCAGATGCCGATCATGAACGGCTATGAGGCGACCAGAACGATCCGGAGTATGCCGAGAAAGGATGTCAAGGATCTGCCGATCATCGCCATGACAGCCAATGCACTGGAGGAGGATAAAGAAGCGGCATTGAAGAACGGCATGAATGCCCATATCTCCAAGCCGCTGGACATGGATATCTTCATATCCGTTCTCAAGCAGTTTGTCAAGTGATCTCAGTGTGTCTCCTGGTGAAAGCGCGACAGGAACTGCCGCGTGCGCTCCTCTTTTGGATGTTCGATGACATCCTTCGGGGAGCCTTGCTCCAGGATCGTTCCGTCATCCATGAAGATGACGTGGTCAGCAACGTCGCGCGCAAATGCCATCTCGTGCGTGACGATGATCATGGTGGTCTCCTTGCTGGCAAGTTCACGAATCACGTGCAGAACCTCTCCTGTCAGTTCGGGGTCAAGCGCGGAGGTCGGCTCGTCAAAGCACAGGATATCGGGCGTGAGTGCAAGGGCGCGCGCGATCGCGACGCGCTGGCACTGACCGCCTGAGAGCTGGTGCGGATAGTTGTCCATCCGGTCGGAAAGCCCCATCTGCCCCAGCAGATCCTTTGCCTGCTGCTCGATCGCGAGCAGTTTTTCTTTTTTGTGTATTTTGTAATCAGGCATCTCCTTTGCGAGCAACTGCCCGGCGAGCATGACATTCTGCAGCGCGGTGTATTGCGGAAACAGGTTGAACGACTGGAATACCAGACCGAAATGAAGGCGCTTTCGCCGGATCTCGCGCTCCTTTCCGGCAGCGGGGACACTGGAATCAAACAGTGTCTCCCCGTTTACACGGATCATGCCGCTGTCCGGCCGCTCCAGAAAGTTCAGACAGCGCAGGAGCGTTGTCTTGCCGCTTCCCGAGGAGCCGATGATGGAGACAGTCTGACCCTTTTCCATGGAAAAGCTGATATCTTTTAAGACCTGCGTCTTTTCAAATGTTTTCTGAATGTGCTGTACTTCCAGGATAGCCATAGCCGTATCTCCTTATTTAAAGTAATCGAGCCGTTTCTCGAGACAGCCCAAAAGGGTTGTGAGAAGGCCGTTCCAGATCAGGTAGTAAACTGCAGTAAAAAACAGCGGCCAGATAGCGCCGGAGATGCCCTGCGAGCCTTTGAGAAAAGACTGGCCTGCCCAGATGATCTCCTGCAGTGCGATGATGCGGGAGAGCGAGGTATCTTTCACCAATGTGATGATCTCGTTGGACATGGGCGGGACGATCCGCTTGATCATCTGCAGCAGCTTGACCCTGAAAAAGATCTGGCTTTTGGTCATGCCAAGCACCAGTCCCGCCTCGGTCTGGCCGACCGGGATGGACTGGATGCCGCCGCGGTAGATTTCCGAGAAGTAGCATGCATAATTCAGGATAAAGGAAATGCTCGCCGCCAGAAAACGTCCGCTTTCCCCGCTGCCCCAGATCGGGGTGTGAAGCACCAGACCTGGGAAATAGTAGAAGATCAGCAGTTGTATCATGAGCGGTGTGCCGCGAATGATCCACACGAGAAATCTGGAAAAATACCGCAGCGGCCGAAAGTGCGACATGGAACCAAATGCGATGACAAGCCCCAGCGGGAAAGCGCCGATGAGCGTGACAAAAAAGAGCTTTAGGGTCTGTAGAAAACCGATATTTAAAGAGCGGATAACGATCGGAAATTGTTCGATGATCAGTTGCATATGGATCTCCTAACTGACAAATTGAGACACCTTTGCCAAGGATTTTTTCTTATTGTGTTATCAGGGCAGCCTGAACTCCGTACTTTTCGGCGGTCTCAAGCATGCTTCCGTCCTGGGAACTCGCGGCGAAAAAGTCATTCAGGGCCGCTGCGAGGTCGGAACCTTTCCGAAAACCGACACCGTATTTTTCATCATTCAGACCTACCGTGTATGTAAGGTCTGGGTATCCCGTACCTTCACCAACCATGGCGGCTGCCATGAGCGAGTCGATGATAGCGGCGTCAGAGGTTCCCGCGGCGACCTCCATCAGAGCGTCCGCCTGCGCGGTGACGGGTGTGTGTGCAAGTTCGAGTGCAGATGCCTGTGCCTCGCCTGCACTTCCTGCCTCAACCGCAAAGCTGACTTCCGGGATGTTGTCCTTGTCCTGAAAATCGGCTGCCTTGTCCGACGGTACAACGATCACCTGCGCGTTGTTGCAGTAGGGGTTGGAGCATTCCATGGCGCTTGTGACCTCCGCCGTGAGCGTCATACCGTTCCATACACAGTCGATCGTCTTGCCGTCAAGCTCCAGGATCTTGTTGTCCCAGTCGATCTCGACGAACTCGACACTGACGCCAAGGCTTTCCGCGAATGCCTTTGCCATGTCCGCGTCAAATCCGACCCACTCGCTGTTCTCGTCCCGGTAATCCATCGGCTCGAAATCGGTGATCCCGACAACGAGTGTACCTTTATTTTTCACATAATCCATATCCGAGTCTGCATTATCCGCAGTCTGTGTGGACGCGGCTGGTGCTTCTGTGCTGTCCGCGGCCTGTGTGGATTCATCCGATGCGCCGTCCGCCTGCGTGGATGCCGCAGGTGTATTTTCTGCCTCCTGCGAGGCGGGTGTGGAATCATCAGACGACGATGCAGGGGAACTGCCGCATCCTGCAAGTGCTGCCGACAGCATCATTGCTGCAGCCAGGGCCGTAGCCTTTGTAAACATTTTTTTCATAGTACTCCTCCTTATTGCTTCTAAGATCAAAATAGTGGATTCTCTAAAATCACATTAACATGTTATCAGTTTACTGTGTTAAAGTCAATAGGAAATCTCCATAACGGGTTTGTCCATGACGAGTTTGTCCACGGCAAGAGAAGCGGTAGGCTGAAAGTAAATATCCTTTCCGTTATTGCTCTCATACATCAGATCCCTTAAAGGCTTACTGGTATATTTTGAAAAATCGCCGTATATAGCAAACCGCACGCCATAGTTGATGAATTTCTGCAGTATCTCTCCAGCCAGACAAGTACTCAGGACAAAGAAATCATTTACAATGGCTTCCTTGTTTACAGCAATATTTGTGCAGCCCGTTTCGTATCGGACTGTCATGACCAAGTCTAATGCCGACTGGACATCTGTGATCAGCAGTTCATTACTGCTCACAACTGCAACCTCTATATTATTTTTCTTTATAACTTCTGTCTTCATTTTTTACCTCCTGTGATTCATACAAACTGTCAATCAAATGGTCAACCATAAAGTCAAAGGTTTCCATATGGTCATGTGGAAGAATATCTTTATTTTTGATATTTATGATCAAAGAATAAATAACTGACATCGCCAGATCCGCATCAACCCTGAATTTCAAATACGGATGGCTCAAAAAAAGCTGCCTGCCCATGCGATTGGATCTTTCGATTTTATTGGCCTGTTCTTCTGATAGCTTGTTCATCAAAATCGTAAAGTCCGTACTGTCCGAATCGTACAGAAAATTGTTTTTATCATATTCCCGGTAAATGAGCTTTAAGGCTTTGGCAACACCATACTTATCTTTGTGTTTTTCGATCACCTCTGACGCTGCGTTGCAGATCTGCTCCTGCACGGAACACAGCACTTCACAAAAGAGGGCCTCTTTCGATTCAAAGAAAAGATAAAATGCCCCTTTTGAAATGCCTGCCTGACTGCAGAGTTCATCGACACTTGTTTTCTTATAGCCATACTGTGTCCAGCTCCGCTTACAGGCTTCCAGCAAACTTCTCTTGATGTTTTCTTTTTCTCGTTCTGTAAAATTTCTGGCCATATGTGGTTCTCCTTTCTATGACTTAAAATACTATATCGGTCATATAGATAATACATGCCATATTCGTAAATGTCAAGAAATATTTTTTGGATACGCGATCGATATTATGATTATTATAACCCAAGACAAAACCTGATAAATTCTAAAACTTTATACCACAAGTTTAATGACAGATTGTGTAAAAAGCCTTTGTTTATGCGGTTTGCGGCTACTCTGAAAGACATTTTACCCCAATAAATACCCCAATTTTATATTTTAAAGCCCTTTATGGCTCTGCTGAATAATCTGGTACAAATACCTTTATAAAATGTTGGATAATAAAGGAAAGAAAGAGAACAGGAGGGATAGGGAATGGGAAAAGCAATGTCAGCGGAAGCAGTTGAAGCAAGAAAGGCTTACCAGAGGGAGTACAGACGCAGGAACCGGGACAAGATCAACAGCCGGCGAAAGAACTGCGTGCAGAGAACAGGGATAAGGTACAGCGGTATAATCGGGAGTATTGGGAGCGCAGGGCAGGAAAGGCAAGGAACATCAGGGCATCTTATGCGGACTATGGCATCACGCCCGAAAGGCTGGACGAACTGACGGAGATTGTCAGGTCGGGGCAGAATGATGATCTGGTGCAGTCTGCGGCTCGCAGGGCGGACGAACAGGCGGCAGGGCATATCGTATTATCTGTAAAGCGGAACATGTCCTATGAAACCTTGGAAGCCAGACAGGCGGCAGGTGAAATTGAAAGAGTCGCGATCGGGCGCAGTGACTTTTACGGGGCGAGGCGGCTGTTCTTCCATTATCTGGACATTGCATTGAGGGAGATGAAGGCAGAGAAAAGCAAGGAGGTAAAAAATGGATAATCTGACAGCTACGGCGTTAAGTTCTATGATTCATAAACAGTTCGAATTATGGAACGAACAGGAGGACATCATGAACAATTTCAAAGAGGAGCTGCTCAAAGGCTGTACCCACGAGGATACAACAGAAGAAGTTTTTTCCAGAATGATCGTCAATTCCATGGAGATCGCGGCAAATGTATCTGCAAAGATTATTCTGGAGATTTTGTTCACCGGCGGGCTGATGGAGCCCGCCGAAGAAGAACGTCTCAGGAAGAATGTCCTGTCTGTTATAAAATAGAATATGCGCAATACCGGCTGATAACTGGGTTCAGTCGCTAACCTGAAAAAGTTACAGGCAGACTTGCATAAGGCATCTCTGTTTTGTGGAGGTGTCTTTTTATTATGGCGCAGTATGACGGAAGTATAAGGATAAATACAAATATTAATACAGATGGAATCGTTCGGGGCATGGGAGAAATAAGACAAGCTATCGAACGTGGTATGTCTGCGTCAAAACCCATGCAGAATACAGAGTAGGAAGTTAAACTTCTTGGAGACTCTTTTTCTGATACAGCAAAAAAGCTTCTGAATTTCAAAGCGCAATGAGGGAACAAACTTTAACGCAAGACGTTAAAGAGTTACAAGCGGAATTAAAACAATCATACTCTCAACTTGATGCTTTATTAAAAAGCAACAGGAATATAAAGAAATAGGATTTCATGATAAGGATATCCCGCAATCTCTTTTAGGTGAAATCGACAAAACAGGTCTGAAAATTGGAGAGTTAGAAGAAAAAATATCGGCACTCAATGAAAAAGGAAAAGCATTTACTCTAGGCGCGGATTCGGACGCAGAATACTGGAAACAGCAAGAGGAAAACATTGAACGTGTTATTGCACGCATGAAAGAAAGGCAAAGAAAGGAGTAGGTTTACAAGAGGGGCGTCGAGAAGCGCACGCACTTGCTGATGCTATGGCATCTGTCGGACAAAACGCGTAAGATTCTGCTGCTAAATCAAACGAAGCTATTGCAAGCATGACGCGGGAGCTTGCAGAGCTAAAAGCACGTCAGAAAGAGCTTGAAAGTCAAGGGCTGGAGTCACAAAAGAGTAAAAGGGAGAACCCATATTCCGAAGGTGATATTTGCTATACAGGTTTTCCAAAATAGCAGATTGTCGGGGGAAATAATCTTAATGAGCTGGACGGGCTGCTTTGTGCAATGTTCGGGGAGGATAAGACGGTTAAATGAATCAATACAAAAAACGGATTAATGACCTGAAACAGAGAAAAGAACGGCGTTTGAAAACCCCTATGGTCATTGCCAATATTACGGAATACGAAGAGTATGTTTATAAAGGAAATGTGTATAATGAAGAGACGCCCCACTTTGCGTGATATTTGCACCGAATTCAGTCAACATAGCCCGCTATGCCTCCTTCATTCGGCACAAATCTCCCACAAATTGTGACGCACATCTGACGGAAAGCATTTTTCAAACACGCTCTAGAACAGCTTTAAAGGGGGCAAATTCGGCTTGAAATAGTGCAAGGGTAAAATGGGGATAAAAGGCGAGAATAGGCTTTAAAACTGAATATAGGCATTGTCTGAAAAAGAAATGTGTGCTATACTCCATTCATGGGAAACCATAGAGCCAAAGGCGGCTTTACCCCTCTTGTTTTTTCGGAGGGTTCAAGTAGCCCTCCAGACGAAAGAAAGGAGGGTGATACAATGTATGTTACATATCAGGATTTAATCCAGATCGGTATACTCGTTGTCGCCCTTGCGAATTTGATTTATCAGGTTTACAAGGGAAAAAAGAAATAGCCGCCACTACTCGCAATAGTGACGGCTGACCTCTAACCAGAGGTATTTGCTTAATGCTGTGGGGTAGAGCCGTTTCTATGGCTTTCCCTTTTTCTATGCTTAATATAGCACATTTGGCAGCAGGATTCAAGAGCTAAACACACGTTTATTGTAATGTGATTGTGAACGCTGCCTGACTGCTGCCCTCTCATTTTCTTATCAGGCGATCCCCCGAAATATCCATTACCAAAACACAGAACCGCTTCATGAAATATTATCCCTTTGTGTGGTTATGGTCGATAGTTGAGCAATAACCACTTTTCACCAATACTGCTCATTACCATTTACATTAAGTAGTATTTCGGTGAAAAAAAGAATTTATCCTGTAAAGTCACATATTGAGCAGATCGGCATGTGTTCCAGTACGGACAAGGTATAATACCTCATTATTTACACGATAGATCAGTAACCAGTCGGGGGCAATGTGACACTCCCTTTCGCCTGCATGATTCCCGGAAAGGGAATGGTCTCTGTTTTTGGCTGGCAGCGGTTTGGGGATAAGCAGTGTATTTATGGCAGCGTTTAGAAGATCAAGGTTGTATCCGCGTTTTTAACATAATTTCAAGTCCTTTTTATACGCTGTAGAAGCGTTTAAGGTTAACATGATCATGCCTCCGATAAAAGCATGGTGGTAAATTCTTCTGCAGTTCCCTGGAAGTGTTGTCCGCTGCCAGTTCTGATCATTTCCTCGACTTCTGCCATTCTCATAGTCTGCACTTCCTTTCGAGATTATTGTATTCGGGTTTGACTATTTGAATGTATCATTGTTTTAACCGATTAAATTTCTGTCTGAGAATTATTAGATTTCCTCGCCTGTATCATTCAAAGTAAATCCGGCGTGATATGTGCAGTCGAGAACTGTGGCTATTGTCGTAAGTTCTTTTTCATTATATAGTGTAAAAAGTCAAATAAAAATAATAAAAAGAAACTTGAAAGTGTATAATGAGTTTAACAACAGAGGAAAGGGGTGCAGGATATGAAGCAAATCACAAAGACAAGAAAGGCGGTGGCAACAATGGTGAACCAGCTTCACAAGCTAGGGTACACGTTTTCAAAGGCATTCAAAACAGCTTGGGAGAGAATTAACAGTAAAGGCACAAGGCGTGACTTTTGGTAATAGACAGAACCTTTTGCAGTTCATAGCAGGAAGAAAGCCAGAGGAACTTACTACATACCTTAGGCGTGACAGGGCGAACACATTCGATAAATACGCCGTGGCTGTTGTGGTAGGCATAAAGGGAATCGGATATGCACACATTGGATATCTGCCCAAAGGCATATCGCAGAGCGTGGCGGTTGTTCTGGATAATGGCATGGAGCTCCATGCAGATGTAAAGGTTATCGGCGGTTACGGTTATAAGGAAACTTACGGAGCATTGGTAAGTATTGCGGTATAAGGGGGATGAAGACATACTATCACGGGAAGATATGGCGGCACTGGCAGCCGTAGACGAAAGGCGTCTTGGAGTGAACAGCCCGGAATTTATCAGGCGGCACAATGAGATCATGAAAATGGCTGACGATATACAGAGCCGTTACAAGAAAAATGCCCCTATCAGTACAGCGAATACCGATAGGAGCGAGTACCCCATAACTTAGCAAAGAGAGTATGTGGGAATTATAGCACACCTGTTGCCCTCTGTAAAGAAAGGATTTAAAAGAAATGCAGGCAGAAAATCATTGCGGTATCCGTCCGCTTACAGAAAAGGAGATACAGGATTTGATTCAGTGTGAGGCTGCTGACATGGACGCTAAAACTACTGTTAAGTTTATTAATGATCTTATAGAAGTAGGCTGTACACATGTAGAAAAGATAGTGTGGCTTGTATGTCATGCATATTTGAGCGGATTTTTAAAGGGCATTGAGATATACAATGACGTGGTAAAGGAACTTTTGGAAGACACAAAGAAAGGTGGTGCGGCATGATGCAATATCCATTGACGATAGAACGGTTTCAGGAAGAACTGGAATTTAAAAAGATTATAGACAGGAACTTTCTACAGCTTTTCATTAATGTGTTGAATGTGACTTATGAGATTCGGAAGGAAAGCGATGTACAGCAGTTTTTGCCTGACAGCGGCAATGATTAAATCATGGCAAAAGCGTGACTATGACAGAAACATGGAAAGCGAGATCGACAAAATGTTTTTAGAGATTTTTGTGAAGTGTTCTAATGATGCATACCAGCAGGGTGTAAGGGCATCGGGTGAGGTGGTGGACATTGTTGCTGACGAAGTGAGGATTTATCCGTGCTTCTGGTCACACGAGCCGAAGCCGGAGAAGATGCGGCAGAAAGAACAATATTTCACGGAAACAGGACTTTTGCAGTCGCAGATTATCCTTGACGGAAATGGATATCTGATTGATGGATTCACGTCATATCTGCTGGCGAAAAAGCACGGCATTCAGACCGTCCCTGTCGGGTATGGCAAACGGCAGATTGTGAGGGCAAGCCACAAACCCGGCGGCAAGCTGTATTCATAGGAGTTGCCGGAGACTCTTGTTGATCGGGTATTTGCCGGGGATAAGGCGGTTGTACGCATGGAGAGGGGCGTTAAGGCGGTTACAGTGACGGCGGTGGAGGAATACGCTGGGAATGAGCCGGAACCGCTTAGAATGGTTATCAGGGTAAAGAAAGCAGACAGGGGTTGAAAGGAGATCATATCATGTACGAAATAATTGACGAGACATTGAAAATAGCAGGCTGCGGAATTAACGACTTGACACTTGAACAGGCCTCTTCTTTCCTCTCCCAGTGGGAGGACGGGGCAACGCTTGGAAGCCTCACACTGTTCATCAAGACTGAAACAGGATACCTTGTCCTGAACAGGGATAGTGACATTATAAAAACCAGTAAAACAAGCCTTAAAAGAGATAATCACAACCAAAGACAAAACCTGATAAATTCTAAAACTTTATACCACAAGTTTAATGACAGATCATAGAATTTGTGGTATAGTTGCATCATAGATAAAAAGGCGTATGGTTATATGCCACGGCACGCCGGAGAGGAAATAGGGATGAACAGAACATTTGCGATCGATTTAATCAGTTATTCACACAGGAAAGGATTCGAACAGGCGCTGGATGCAAAACAGAGTCTACGTTTGATATGCTCGGAAAAGTTTTCATATAAGAGAAGAGATCGCTGGCTGGAATGTTCTGATGTGGGGTTCGTTTGCTGAACCGCACGGCAATAAGAGCATAAAATGGCATATTTGTGGTTGTCACCGCTTATCTTGTATGGAAAGTATTTCGGCAGGGTAGGCGTTTTTCTTTTATGCGCAGACACGTGCAGCGGAAAAAGCCGCTAGAGCGGCGCACGTGTCGCGCGGCGGGCAGAGGAGAAGGACACCCCTGCTCGATGAACAGACACGTGCAGCGGAAAAAGCCGCTAAGGCGGCGCACGTGTCGCGCGGCGAGCAGAGGGGAAAGACACCCCCTGCTCGATGAACAGACACGTGAAAAGGAAGTGTGAAAAATGCGGGAGAACAATGTAATGGAGAATGTAATAGAGATCAGGGGAAAGGTGAACACGGCGCTCTGCTACGCGAAGATCGTGGAGGACGAGGCGGTCGAGCAGATCCGCAGGATGTGCGACTACGAGTGCACGCAGGGAAGCCGGATCCGCATCATGCCCGATGTCCATGCGGGCAAGGGCTGCACGATCGGGACGACGATGACGATCACGGATAAGGCGGTGCCCAACGTGGTCGGCGTGGATATCGGCTGCGGTATGTATACAGTCAATCTGGGCAAAGGCGATATTGATTTTGAGAAACTGGACGCGGCGGCACATTTTGTCCCATCGGGCAAGAATGTGTGGGAGGGCAGGCAGGAGCGGTTCGATCTGCTGGCGCTGCGCTGTTACCGGAGCCTGAAAGACGCAAAGCGTCTCGAGCGGAGCATCGGGACACTGGGCGGCGGCAATCACTTTATCGAGGTGGATGTGGCGCAGGACGGGACGAAGTACCTCGTGATCCACTCCGGCAGCCGCAATCTCGGAAAGCAGGTAGCAGAGATCTACCAGCGGCTTGCGGTCGAGCTGCACGCCGGCAAGGAGGAGTATTTTAAGAAGAGGGACGCCCTGATCGCGGAATACAAGGCGGCGGGGCGCAGAAGTGAGATCCAGAATGCCTTAAAGGGGCTCAAGTGGGAGCACAGGGACTGCCTGATACCGGAGGATCTGTGTTACCTGTACGGGACTTATCTCGAGGACTACCTGCATGATGTGGAGATCTGCCAGCAGTTTGCGAGACGGAACCGCGAGAAGATGGCGGAAGTGATCCTGGAGAGAACGGGTATGACAGGCTCGGACGCATTTCATACCATTCACAATTATATTGACACGGAGGAGATGATCCTGCGCAAGGGCGCGATCGCGGCCCACAAGGGCGAGCGGGTGCTGATCCCGATCAATATGAGGGACGGGAGCGTGCTGGCAGTCGGCAAGGGCAATCCGGAGTGGAACGATTCGGCGCCGCACGGTGCCGGGCGTCTGATGTCGCGCACCAGGGCAAAGGAAACACTGTCGCTGGACGAGTACCAGAAAACGATGGCGGGCGTCTACACGACCTCCGTCAATGCGGCGACACTCGACGAGGCGCCGATGGCATACAAGTCCCTGGCGGACATCATCGACGTCATCAGGGAAGCCGTCGACGTCATTGATATCATGAAACCGATCTATAATTTTAAGGCATCTGACTAGAATACAGGAGTTCTTCCTGTTCTGGTCCGGTGCCGGAACAGGAGGAACAGAACATGGTCGCGATACCTACCATAGACATGGTGAAGACGGGACAGCGTATCACGGAGCTGCGGGTACAGGCAGGTTTGTCTGTGCGCGAGCTGCAGGAGATTTTTGGATTTTCAACGCCGCAGGCGCTGTACAAGTGGCAGCACGGGACGGCGCTGCCGACGATCGACAATCTGGTGGTGCTGGCAGCAATACTCGGCGTGAAGGTGGACGATATCCTTGTCATGACCGACAGCGCGATGAAGGCCAGCGCATAAAAATTTTTGCTCCGCATTCATATTACATTGATATTACAGCGCAAAACAAGTATAATATATAACAGACGACTGTTTCGGGCAGGATTTGCCGGAATCGTTGTAGTATCAGGCGGGAGGAATCTGAATATGTGCACAGCTACAACCTACAGGACTGCGGATTTTTACTTTGGGCGGACACTGGACTATGAGTTTTCGTATGGGGACGAGGTGACAGTCACGCCCAGAAATTATCCGTTTCACTTTAGGAAAAAAGGAGAGGTCAGTACACATTATGCGATGATCGGCATGGCGTGTGTGGCGGAGGGGTATCCGCTGTACTATGATGCCGTCAATGAAAAAGGACTGGGAATGGCAGGACTGAATTTTGTGGGAAATGCAGTCTACAGTGACATCATAATAGAAGAGAAGGACAACATCGCGCAGTTTGAAATGATCCCGTGGATCCTGTGCCAGTGTGCGACGGTGCGGGAGGCGCGGGCACTCCTGGAGCGGATCAATATCACAGATGAGCCCTTCAGTGATGCGCTGCCCCCGGCACAACTGCACTGGATGATCGCGGACGATGTGGAGACGGTCACGGTGGAATCCGTGAAAGAGGGACTGAGGATCTATGACAATCCGGTAGGGGTGCTCACAAACAATCCGCCGTTTGACGAGCAGATGTTTGCCCTGAAAAATTATATGCAACTGTCGGCGAAGCCGCCAGTAAACACATTTGCGCCTGGGCTGGAGCTTGAGCCATACAGCCGCGGAATGGGCGCGATCGGGCTGCCCGGGGATCTGTCGTCGCAGTCCCGGTTTGTGCGCGCTGTTTTCACGAGGATGAATTCCATATCGGGGGAGGGCGAGCAGGAGAGCATCAGCCAGTTTTTTCACATATTGGGTTCGGTGGACCAGCAGCGGGGCTGCTGTGTGCTGGATGACGGCAGGTGCGAGATGACGCTGTATACGTCATGCTGCAATGCCAGCAGGGGGATCTATTATTACACCACTTATGATAACCATCAGATCACTGCAGTTGACATGCACAGGGAGAACCTGGACGGGGAAAAGCTGGTGCATTATCCGACGATCAGGGAGGAGCAGATCAGACTGCAGAATGGATAGGATGGAGTAAAAGGATATGGATAAGGAATTAAAACATACGGAAAGCGAAATGAATGATGATGTGCTCGCCGGGATGAAAGTGCTGATCGTCGAGGACAACGAGCTGAACCGGGACATCGTGCAGGAAGTCCTGAAAGAGAGGGGACTGATCGTCACGGAAGCGGCGGACGGACAGGCGGCGGTCGACCTGTTCTGTGCCAACCCTCCGGGAACATTTGATGTGGTCCTGATGGACGTCCACATGCCGGTTCTGGACGGCGTGTCAGCTACGAGACAGATCCGCGCGATGGAGCGGCCTGATGCAAAGACGATCCCGATCCTGGCGCTGACTGCGAATGACTGTGAGGAGGACATCAGGCTGACAAGGGAGGCGGGGATGAATGACCACCTGACCAAGCCCTTTGATATGGAGAAAATATTCCGTGTGCTTGCAGAGTATGCGGTTTGTAAGGAACGATAACCCACGCGCGGCGAGTCGTGGAAAAGGTCATTACCCTACTCGGTCATCGCCGCGAGGGGGATTTACCCGGCGGAATCGGAGTGCACGTTCTGGTGTGGTTTCAGGGCAGTCCTCATCAAATGTGATAGGCATTGTTCTTGATTTTGCGATTTCTTCCAGTTCTTCTTTAGAAAAAGCAAGGTCACGAAGCATTTCATTTGTCAAGTCATTGGTATTTACCATAATATAACCCCCTTTCAAAATTAGTTGCCTGTCTTGCGGATATTAATCTGGTAACGTCAATTTTCTCACCATGTTGGTTTGTTTGTATTCTTTCCGTATAGACAACAAAAAGAATGTCAGTCACCTCACCAAGGAAAGCATTAATATTGCCGATTGTCGTGTCATTGGAAGGAGATAGTGCAGTCATACCAGCTTCCAGATTGCCGATCGTATTGAATCGGTCTTCCGCCGCGCTATTTTGTTCATCATATAATTCTATTCTGTCATAGTCGAAAAACACACGTGCAGCATTCCTGAAAGAAATGCCGTGATGTTCTAAATTATATTCATTTTTCCACTCATCATACTCAAAGAACATGTTGCCCAGTTGGAAAGTGATTGTTCTTGACTTGTTTTTATCGATCATTGAGTACCTCGCCTATTGTTTAGGAACTGTAAGATTCTGCGCACTATTTTAATAGATTCTTGATCTCATTATATATGGAAAAAATATTAAATACAATAAAAAAATGATTTTAAAATTGCTATTGACATATTGATTCCTTGATGATATCATAATGATATCAAAAGAAATGAAAAAGATATAAACACAATGATCAAAGGAGTGATACATATGAAAGAGAACGTACTGGCAAAGAAAAAGAACGGTATGGCGGCGTTGATGGGCATTCTGCTGCTGTTTGCAGTGTCGGTCGCAGGCATTGTCTTCGGCGCGATCGCGATCGAAAGACACAGCAGTTCCCCGATGCTGGCAGCAGGGATCGTGATGCTCGTCGCAGGCATTGTGATGGTGGTCGTGTCCCTCATACTTCTCTGCGGGCTGAAGGTACTGAAACCGCAGGAGGCGCTGGTGCTCACCCTGTTTGGCAGATATGTGGGGACATTGAAGGAGGATGGTTTCTATTTTGTGAATCCGTTCTGTACCAGCTTTAACCCGGCGGCAAAGACGAAATTGAGCCAGAGCGGCGATGTGAGCGCGGCGGCGTCCATGCTGGCGGCCGCAAATGGCAACACGGCCGTGGAGGCGGGCAGCAACAAGATCTCGCTGAAGATCATGACATTGAACAACAACAAGCAGAAGATCAACGACTGTCTGGGAAATCCGGTCGAGATCGGGATCGCAGTGACATGGCGGGTTGTGGACACGGCTAAGGCAGTGTTCAATGTGGACAATTACAAGGAATTCCTGTCGCTGCAGTGTGACAGCGCACTCCGGGATATCGTGCGGATCTATCCGTATGACGTTGCACCCAACGTCGACACGACAGGCGACGGCATCGCGGACGAGGGGAGCCTGCGCGGTTCCAGCGAGATCGTGGCAGGGAAGATCCGCGATGAGATCCAGAGACGTGTGGCGGAGGCCGGGATCGAGATCGTGGAAGCGCGGATCACTTACCTCGCGTATGCGCCGGAGATCGCCGCGGTGATGCTGCAGCGCCAGCAGGCGTCGGCCATCATTGACGCGAGAAAGATGATCGTGGACGGCGCGGTCGGCATGGTCGAGATGGCGCTGGATCGTCTCAGCGAAAATCACACCGTGGAACTCGATGAGGAGCGCAAGGCTGCGATGGTGTCCAATCTGCTGGTCGTGCTCTGCGGCAACCGTGACGCGCAGCCGATCGTGAACTCAGGCAGTCTGTATTAAGAAAATATCTCACGCGATCAAAACAGAAAGGATCTTATCGCCAAAATGACAAAAAGAGGAATGATGCTATGGGTGATTCGGGCAAGAAGCAGGTGCCGCTCAGACTGTCCGCGAAGCTGTACGATGCGATCGCAGCGTGGGCGGAGGATGATTTCCGGTCTGTCAACGGACAGATCGAGTATCTCCTGACGGAGTGCGTGCGCCAGCGGAAAAAAAATGGCAGGTATGTCTCGGACGAAATAGACAAACCGCTGGAGATTGATATTTAGGATGACAATTCCTTAGACAGGGGGTGTGGGTATGGGTCACTGGAAAAAAATGATCGCGCCGGTCGTGGTTGCGCTGATCATGATATTGTATTATGTTGGAGCCGCAGTATTTTTTGTGAAGATACCCGTCATTCCCGCAGTCATTAAAGTCTTGATGGTCGTGATACCACTTGCACTGGCTGTGGTGATGATCGGTGTTCTGATAAGCAGGATCAAAGAGATTAAAGGAGGAGAAGAGGATGATCTTAGTCAATACTGATTACATTAGCGGAAAGGAACTGGAGATGATCGGGCTCGTGAAGGGCAGCACGATCCAGTCCAAAAATGTCGGAAAGGACATCACGCAGAGCTTCAAGACGCTGGTGGGCGGTGAGCTGAAAGCGTACACGGAGATGATGAACGAAGCGAGGGCGCTCGCCACCAAGCGCATGGTCGAGGAAGCAGAGAAGCTCGGTGCGGACGCCATTGTCAATATCCGCTACGCGTCGGCGGCAGTCATGCAGGGTGCGGCAGAGGTTATGGCATACGGGACTGCGGTGAAGTTCAGATAGGAGACAGAATGTCCGGGGCGCGCGAGCGTTTCGGACATTCTTACATTTTTGTAATGTTGTCATTTGATATGTTCATGGCAGGACAAAAAGTGTATAATGGACTGAAAAAGGAGCGGATGGTCAGGATGGATACGAAGTTGAAGATCATGGTGATCGAGGATGATGCATCTCTTGCGAGGGAGATCAGCCTGTTTTTGGAGAAGCGGCAGTATGAAGCGGTTGTGCCGGAGCGGTTTGACGATATTTTGCAGGAATTTGCGGCAATGAGGCCGCAGCTTGTCCTGATGGATATCAACCTGCCCTGCCGCGATGGATTTTACTGGTGCAGCCAGATCAGGCAGGTCTCCAAAGTGCCTGTGATCTACATCAGCAGCCGCGGCGATGACACGGACAAGATCATGGCGGTCGCGCAGGGCGGCGACGATTATGTGGAGAAGCCGTTTGGCATGGAGCTTCTGCGGGCCAAGATCGAGGCGATGCTGCGGCGGACGTATGAGTACAAGGTGCGGGAGCGCATTTATCTCGCGGGGGGACTGTGTTTCGACTGTGCCGTGCAGAGCCTCTTTTATTTGGATCAATGCAGCCGCAAGGAATGCGGAGGGGAGCCGGCGGAAGTCGACCTCACAAGATCAGAGCGGCGGATCCTTGCGCGTCTGGCGGAGAACAGGCCCGACGTCGTCACACGCGACGAGCTGATGATGGTGCTGTGGAATACGGACGAGTACGTCACGGATGCGGCGCTGACCACGATCATCAGCAGGTTGCGCACGAAACTCAGATCCGTGTGCGGAGAGGATGTGATACGCACCAGGAAAGGACAGGGATATTATGTTCAATAAAAATCTGCTGACGGCATGGCCATGACTGCGAAACGGCAAAGGAAGATCCGGGCGTCGGCCGAAGCGGAGAACGGGGGCTTTGTGAGATGATAGGCGTGAAATGGTTTCAGCGAAAATGGAGAGCGTATGTTGTCCTGTGTCTGTTGATAATGAGTTACAATCTGTATTTCATATTCCTGATGCGGACGACACGGGTGGAGTATCTGCTGTATCTTGACTTGTTGGTACTGGTGTTCCTGACAGTGGTGGAAGGTACAGCTTTTTTTGATTTCTGGAAAAGGGAACGCAGGAAAAAGGTGTCTCTGCAGGAGGATGAGCTGATCGGTGAGGCGCTTCATGGACCGGAGGACAGCGAGGTTTTTGAGCATGACCTCCTGATCCTGGAGAAGCGCCTTAATGAAAAATTCGCGGAGAACTGTGACCTGCAGGATTATGTGACAAAATGGTGCCACGAGTTCAAGATCCCGCTGTCAGCGGCAATGCTCCTGTCCGAAAAGATCAGGGACACGGATGTCAGAACTGACATGAGGGAGCAGTTGGAGCGGATGAACTGGCAGATGAACATGATGATGCAGGGATGCAGGCTGCAGAGTCCGCTGTTTGACATGCAGATCAGGCAGGTCCCGCTCGAAAGATGTGTCAGGGCGTCCATCAGAAACAACCAGTTTTTTCTGATCCGGAAGAAGTTCCAGATCGATATGCAGATGGAGGAGGTCACAGTCTATACGGACGAAGTCTGGCTTACCTATATTTTGGACCAGATCCTAAACAATGCAGTGAAATATGCAGAGCCGGAGGGAGAACACCATATCCGGTTCCGGACTGAAAAAACAGCAGGACAGGCAGCGTTTTCCCGGACAGAGGCATTTGCGGGGCTTTTTGAGGAGGCTTTCACGGTGAAGCTTTTTGTCGAGGACAATGGGGAAGGAATCAGGGAGAGTGATATCAGACGCGTTTTCGAGAAGGGCTTCACAGGCAGCGGCCATCACAATGGCAGGTACAAGTCGACCGGAATGGGGCTGTACCTGGCGGGGCGGATCGCAGAAAGACTGGGGCACGAGCTCTCTGTCGAGAGTTGTTACGGGGAGTATACGCGCTTTTGTATCGTGCTTCGCGCAGGCAGGGGAGAAGGTTATTCCCCTGCTTGAATAAGGTCGGTGATCCGTATATGAAAATCTTCAAAAATGCATACAGGGATCGGTTCATCAAAGCTGTAGAGGTTTGACATCTCCTCATGTTCAAGATCATATACGTTCACAATATTTTTGAGGGGATTCACGATCCAGTACTCCCTGACGCCGGCAGTTCGGTATTTGAAGAGTTTCACACCGTAATCTACAGGGGAGGTCGAGGGAGAAGTGATCTCTATGATCCAGTCAGGAGCACCGTTGCAGCCGTATTCGTTTACTTTGTTTTTGTCACAGATCACAGAGATGTCAGGTTCTACATAAGTCTTATTATTTTTATTCAGGAACACTGCAAAGGGTGCCATGAAAACTTCGCAGCTTCCTTTTTGTTTGTCGATATAGTTGGCGATCGTCTGACCAAACCGGACTGCCAGCCTCTGATGAATTGTCTTTGGCGGAGCCACCATATAAAGGCGTCCGTCGATCAACTCGGCCCGCTGTCCGTCCGGGAGTGCATAAATGTCATCAATTGTATAAATCTGTTCCTGTGGGAATGCCATTTTTCTCCTCCTTGATGTTTCCTTTAGAATATTTTTATCATAGCATAATTTGCAACTGTTGACAATATCGCCAAAAGTCTTGTCGTCTGCAGAAAGATATGCTATAATAACTAAAAGTATAGTTGATTAAAGGAGAAGGATCACATAAAGGGGGACGCTGGATGGTATGGATTAGACTGTGTATCTCCTGTATCGCATTTCTGTCCGCAGCCGGCAGTATCTCGTATGGGCTGACAAGACTGGCAGGAAGGATCCGGCGCGCTGGGGATCCGGTATTGTTCCTGGCAGGGCAGAAGCTGACACTGATATTATACTGGCTGCCGGTCTCGTTTGCGTGTGTATGCATACCAAGGATTTCTCTTGAGAATGGGGTCAGGGCATATACCGGAGAGTTTGTGTGTTCGTCGGTCAC
>JAETQI010000121.1 GCA_021770755.1 Lachnospiraceae bacterium | reverse complement strand
GGAGATACTGGCCCACCTGATAAGCCGGATTAGCGGTAAAAAATTGCTCAAAAGCCTCCTGCGTCAGAGCATTGGCCCTGTCGCTGTAATAATGGCAGCCTATCCTGCTGACGATGCCGCCGTCAAAACCTCTTGCGGCAAATTCAGGCAGATCCGCTTCCGTGATCCCTGCCGGCAGCACGTTCGATATATAGACATAGGTATCTGCCGTAGTACTGCTGTCAATCCTGATATCGTGAGACTGCACCAGGTAATAAATATCCAGGACCGTCAGATCGAAATCCCTGAGATCTTCTTCTGGGAGCTCATCTTTCAGATATTCCAGAATACGCGCCCCTTCCTGCTTCCTCAGCTTTTCAAGCAGCTCGCCGGTGTAAAAATCTCCGGTCTCCCTGTCATAGACCAAGTCCCAGGTATTTCCCGCTGCGATATAACTTCCTCTGACAACATTGCTCCCAAATTGCCCGAACAGAGGTTTTTCCGGCTCAATAAGACCGTGTTGCAGATGGAACTCTCCCAGCTCATATTCGCCGCAGTGCTCCGCAAGAAATTCATTGACGGCAGGCAGGCAAGCCTGAACCAAAGCCTCTTCCTGTCTTTTGGAGTACCTTTTCGGCACGCATCCGCCAAGCAGAGTGACCGCAATCAGGACCCAAACCACCAGTTTCACAATTTTTTTGCTAATAATCTTCATCAGCTTTCCCCTTTCTGTCATCTTGGTGAACGACCAGACTCAGCGCCTTCGCTTCGCCATAGTACCGTTATCCTTTCCGAATTCGGGATTATCAACATCTATTGGGACAAGAGAACAACCGTCTCCACATGGCTCGATACGTCCATTTTGATGTCAGCGACCCTCGAAGTTCGCGGAAATACATCCAGTCTAAATCCGGATGAATGACCGTTCAATGATATCCCTCCTCGTCTCAATCCTTGAGGATCAGGCGCGGCTCCCCGGAAACGGTCACCAGCTCCATCTGGCTCAGCTGCTCGTTCAGGGTGTCAAAGCAGCTAGTGGTGACCGCCTTGATCCGTCCGTTCTCCTCCACCTCGTCTCTGGATACGTTCATAAACGCCTCCATATTGGCAAAATGGAAGTTCTGAA
>JAETQI010000094.1 GCA_021770755.1 Lachnospiraceae bacterium | reverse complement strand
AACGCAGAAGATGGTATCAGCGCAGTGCAGACAGCAGAGGGCGCATTGACAGAAGTTCATGACATGCTGCAGAGAATGAACGAGCTGGCAGTGAAGGCTTCCAACGGCACAAACGCACTTTCTGACCGTCAGACGATCCAGGATGAGGTAGACCAGCTCCTCACAGAGATCGACCGTGTATCTGAGACAACGAAGTTCAACGAGACCTATCTGCTCAAGGGCGGCAAGGATACAAAGACTGTTACGGTAGATGCGCATGATGCAGGTATCGAGGGAACTTTGACACAGAATACGACAAAGGCTACATTCACTATGGATAAGTTGTCTCTTGGCGATACGATCAAGATTGGCGGTACCGAGTATACGATTGGTGATACGACAGCGAATGTGAAGGCTTCTGTCGCAAAAGCAGCGGTTGGTGAAGTAGTCACGATCGACGGTGTAACTTATACAAAAGCAGCGGCTGGTGCAAGCAATGCAGATAAAAATGAGTTGGATGAAACAGAGCTTGGAAAGAAGATTGCTGATGGAAGTACAGTAAT
Organism: Lachnospiraceae bacterium; assembly: GCA_021770755.1. Taxonomy (GTDB): domain Bacteria; phylum Bacillota; class Clostridia; order Lachnospirales; family Lachnospiraceae; genus COE1. Next base: position 7,661 of record JAETQI010000094.1, on the reverse strand, counting down.
CTATAAGGGAGATACGCTGGTAGCTATGAAGAAGGATGCTACTACAGCTTTTACAGGGGATACACAGACTGATTCACAAGTTGATGATCAGAAACCACAGGTAATTTCAGCAAAGAAAGCGTATGATCTGATTCAGCAGGAACTTGGACTGGCAAGCAGCGTTGGTGCTACAAATACGTCTGCTACTGTTGGTGTTGGCAAGAAGGTTGCAGGGGTAAATGGTGCTCCTGATAAGATGCAGTTCGAGATCACAAAGGGTAAAGTAGACAGAAAAGAAGGCTTGACATTTGCTCTTCATGTAGGTGCAGACGCAGACATGACCAACAAGATCTCCGTTCAGATCGATGCTCTTGATACAAAGGGCCTTGGCATCAACGGACTGAACGTAAAGGACAGCTCAGGCGCATCTGCAACATATGCGATCGACGCGATCGCAGACGCAGTGGCACACGTATCTTCTCAGCGTTCCCTGCTCGGTGCAGTTCAGAACAGATTAGAGCACACGATCAACAACCTGGATAACGTAGTGGAGAACACCACAGCCGCTGAGAGCCAGATCCGCGATACAGATATGGCGACAGAGATGGTGAAATACTCTAACGCAAATATCCTTTCACAGGCAGGACAGTCCATGCTCGCACAGGGCAATCAGTCCAACCAGGGCGTACTCAGCCTGTTAGGCTAATCATAGCAGTAGATTTTGATATAATATGAACATCAAAGCCCGCCGCAGCGTTGCGGCGGGCTTTTTTGCGCTGTTTTGGGCAGATCCTCCGATCATGCATGGCAAAAGCCTCACCGTAGTCCGCGATGCCTGCACTTTTTGACATGTGTACCCGAGCAGTATCCTGCGCAAGCTGCATCGGCTATTCACCTGCAGACCTTGCTGTACGGATAAAAACGATCAATGTAATGCTTGATAGAATCTGCAGATTTGCTATAATGAATAGAGAGAAATGGAAAAGATTGAAATGTAGAAAGGATCACCATGAAACCATTTAGGATCAAGGATAAAGCATTCGAACAACTGCCAGAATCCAGTTGTCTAAGCAATGCAGTACGCAAGCTTATGCGGAAGCATTTTACGCATTGCAGCCCAGATTACCAGATGTTTCTGTTTTTATTTCAAGAACTTCAGGAATTTCAGGAAAAAGAGGATCCGGTCATGTGCGGTGCACAGATTCACTTTCCCACAGTGGAGGACGTGGATGCGGAGACTGCCCGGGGGCTTGCGGGGACGAACGGGCTGCAGTATTGCTGTGCCAAATCTGCCGGGATTGCCGACCACAGGGAAGGCTCTTGCGGGGACAGCAAGAAGCTGTACTGGGTTATGGCATGGGGTACAGCGTGTGAAGCCAACACGATCCTTGCACAGATCATACTGGAAGAACTGGTGCCGAGGATTTATGATCTGGCGCTCCTTGATGAGTTAAAAAAGTGTTCGGGAGGAAATCTGTTTTTTGGCAGACTGCAGGAGCGGAAATGGCTGCTCGACAACTATGTACAGGCAGTCATCAGTGCCAATAGGCTGCCAGATCAGATCAATTTTATCCAGATCTCAGCGATGCCTTACGAGGGACGGGCAGTCAGGACACAGATCTTTTTCAGCAAGAAACCGATTCCGCCCGATATACCGGGTACAGTATACTTTCGCTGTGAGCGCGGGTCTGACCGGATCAGGTTCAAGACAAAAAACATGCGTCCCGTCCGGAAACTGATGGAAGTGTCGGGTGCTGAGGCAGGGCTGTGGGTGAAACTGCCGGAGTGTGTGATCGAGGGGAGCGTGATGTGCAGCAATGCGGCGGAACAGACAGCCGGTCTCTGCGTGGCTTTTGAGGGAGCGCTGGTGTGGAGCATACATAAGGGTGGAGAAAATATACTGACCTACCGCGAGGGCAATTATATCATTCCGGCGATGCAGCCGGATGTGGATAAGTATGCAGACCTTAGTAAGATGGTCAGTTTTGGGAGAGATTTTGAGATCCCGGACAAGATGGACAAACTCCAGCAGATCGTCAGACGCATTGCCAGTGTGTGCAGACACGGCACATCGATCGTCTTTATGGAGAGACGGGGCATCGTGGCGGAGATCGACAACAGACTGTCCCGTTACCGCCGGGGCTTCAAGGTAGAGCCGTTTCCGCTCGCGGAAGCACAGGAAGAGATACTGCAGGGGATCACCGCGATTGACGGCGCGGTCTTTGCCGACCTAAGCGGCGACTGTTACGCAATTGGTGTTATTGTCGATGGACAGATGGTCGTTGAGGGAGACTACGGCAGGGGTGCGCGCTACAATTCTATCAAGAACTACATCACAGGCTACAAGGTGAATCACCCCAAACATGTCTGTCTCGCGGTTGTCATGTCGGAGGACGGAATGATCAATGTGATACTGTGACAGCGTTTCGGCGCTTATAGATCGATATACAAAGGTACATGGTTCGTATCATTGTTCCATGTACCTTTCTCTATGCACAGGGGCATCCTTCTTTCCGATTTGATCGCGTAGCTATTCGGTTTTGCTTAAATTAAGATAGAATGAAGCCGGTTGATCTCATCCGCCATTTTTTCCCGTCCGCATCTTTCTCCGATAGAGATTCCTCTGTTTTCCACCCTGCCTCCCGTAAGAGCCTGCAGTAATTTCAGAAATTCGTCGACATGCCGGATCTCCTGTGCACTTGGCACGTAGTCCGTATTTTTGCGTTTGTTGACAAAGTATTCGGCAATGATGCGAAAATCAGAGTGAAAATTGTCGAGCTTGTCGTCCGGAAAAGCCACTTCCACAATGCTGATCCTGTAGTTGCTGTTGACATTCTCAAGCGCGTGTTCTGGAATAAGAGCTGCTGCATTAAAATCTGTGAAGCAGGAGACAGCCTGAAATGCATATTTACATAAAATTCCTGCCCTTAAACGTTCATTTGCGGCAAAACAGGGCTGTTTTACAGTGAAACCATAAAGGTGACAAGATTGAAAAAAGGTTTACATAATTGTGTAAATTTTTGCCTTAATTCGAAATGTATAGAAAATTTAAAAAATTTTAGATATAGGCTAAAGTATTTTGAAGATACTCCGATATATAAAGTGTAAGCAAACAAAAAGCTTACAACACAACAAAAAAGCAAAATAACCATGGCGCGAAGGGTCGCTTAGGACGAAAGGATTCGTTCAACGAAAGATCTGCCAGTTATTTTCACAAATCTTTTACCAGATAAACACAAGGAGGTATTTATGGTGGTAGTATAGTATAATCTTAGGCAGATGTCCTATGACAATCGTCAGGCATCATGCGGGGCGCATTGCCCAGATCAGCAGAATGCTGTGATCAGGCTGCAGGGTGATCAGTTCAGTCAGTGATACAGCAGGTCATTTGATTTTCCAAGTAAGTGAATGTCAGATATTGAAAACAGATTAGAAAACTATCATACATTTTGAAGTACGAGAGTGGTATCGGCACAAAACAAAATGATATTTTTGGAAATAAAAAGATTTCCATGAATATACAGCAAAGCCTTAACGGGCTTGCAATTACAACTAAATATTGGTAAGTACAAGATTGTAGCTGTCTGAAGGTGAAATGGCAGACAGCAAGTCAGGCTAAGGCTAAGCCTTGGCAAAAGGAAACAAAGCGACAATGGCGATGGAACTCGCCCGGGCAAAAGGAATTGTCCGAGCCAACTGAGTTGGCTCTGGTATAGGAGATGCCGATTGCTTTGGCAAATCCTATATCATGTAAACACAAGGAGGTATTTATATGGTAGTACAGCACAATCTTAGAGCAATGAATGCAAACAGAATGTTAGGCATCACACAGGGAACACTTTCCAAGTCGGCAGAGAAACTCTCTTCTGGTTACAAGGTAAACCGTGCAGCAGACGACGCAGCAGGTCTCTCGATCTCTGAAAAGATGAGAAAGCAGATCCGTGGACTTTCACAGGCTTCTTTGAACGCAGAGGACGGCATCAGCGCAGTGCAGACAGCAGAAGGCGCTCTGACAGAAGTTCATGATATGTTACAGAGAATGAATGAGTTGGCAGTAAAGGCATCAAACGGCACAAATGCACTTTCCGACCGTCAGACGATCCAGGATGAGGTAGATCAGCTCCTTACAGAGATCGACCGCGTATCTGAGACAACGAAGTTTAACGAGACTTATCTGTTGAAGGGTGACAAGGATACCAAGACTGTTACAGTCAATGCACAGGATGCGGGTATTGAGGGTACAATGACTCAGAATACCACCAACGCTACATTTACGATGAATGCATTAAAGCTTGGTGATACCATCAAGATCGGCGGCACAGAGTATACGATCGGTAGTACGGTGGACAATGTAAAGACTTCGATTGCAGGGGCGTCAGCAGGCGAATTGATTACAGTTGATGGAGTACAGTATACAGTTGTTGATGCTGGTTCTGAGAATGCAGACAAGAATATGCTGACGATCGATAAGATTCAGGATAAAGTGGCAGACGGTAGTACGGCAATCTACAAGGGTAAGACACACACAGCTATGGTAATAGAAAATCCTGCTGATCCTGATAAGACGATAGGGCTTGATAAGGATATCAGTAACGAAACAGCTACTGCAAAGATCGACAAGAATAGTCCGCAGGTAATTACGGCTGCTAAAGCGTATGAGATGATCGCACAGGAATTGCGGCTTGCAAGCAGTGTTGGTGCGACAGCCGGATCTGCAAAAAATAATTCAGCTAATGCTACTGACGCAGATTTATCTACTGCCGTAAATCCTGATGGTGCATTGTACGCAGTTGGTAAGGCGGGGACAGATAATGCAGGAAAGATCATCTTTGGTCTTGAGAAAGGCACTGTGGAAAGAAAAGAAGGCTTAACCTTCGCACTCCACGTAGGAGCAGACGCAGACATGACCAACAAGATCACTGTGAATATCGACGCGCTTGACACGGCAGGACTTGGTATTCAGGGACTCAATGTAAAAGACAGCACAGGCGCAGCGGCAACATATGCAATTGACGCGATCGCAGACGCAGTGGCACACGTATCGGCACAGCGCTCATTACTCGGTGCAGTACAGAACAGGTTAGAGCATACGATCAACAACCTGGATAACGTAGTGGAGAACACGACAGCAGCGGAGAGCCAGATCCGTGACACAGACATGGCGACAGAGATGGTGAAATACTCTAACGCTAACATTCTCTCACAGGCAGGACAGTCCATGCTTGCACAGGGAAATCAGGCGAACCAGGGTGTACTTAGTCTCTTAGGCTAATCAGGTTAGATATTTTTCGGAAGAATTTGAAACATTTCTTACTTATAATCCTATTGTTTCAGATCCCTTTCGATAAATATAATAAAATACCCTGAAGGAGAATCCCATAAAGGGTATGCAATTACAACTAAATATGGTAAAGTACGATTTTGCAGATGCCTGCAGGTGAAATGACAGGCATCTGCAGAAAAACAAGGAACAAGATGGCAATGGCGGGCAACCGCACTGGGTAAAAGGAATTACCCGGCAGGACAACGGGATATGGAAATCTCCGTCAGCGTTCCTTGCTGACATAGATTTTCTTCTCGTTCAAACAAGGAGGTAAATTTATGGTAGTACAGCACAATCTTAGAGCAATGAATGCAAACAGAATGTTGGGCATCACACAGGGAACACTTTCCAAGTCAGCAGAGAAGCTTTCTTCCGGCTACAAGGTAAACCGTGCGGCAGACGATGCGGCAGGACTCTCAATTTCTGAGAAGATGAGAAAGCAGATCCGTGGACTGTCACAGGCTTCATTGAACGCAGAAGACGGTATCAGCGCAGTGCAGACAGCAGAAGGCGCCCTGACAGAAGTTCATGACATGTTACAGAGAATGAACGAGCTGGCAGTGAAGGCTTCCAACGGCACAAACGCACTCTCTGACCGTCAGACGATCCAGGACGAGGTAGATCAGCTTCTCACAGAGATCGACCGTGTATCTGAGACAACCAAGTTCAACGAGACCTATCTGTTGAAGGGTGACAAGGATACCAAGACTGTTACAGTCAATGCGCAGGATGCAGGTATCGAGGGTACAATGACACAAAATACGACAGTAGCCACATTTAAGATGGATCAGTTAAAGCTTGGAGATACGATCAAAATTGGCGGAACAGAGTATACGATCGGTAGTACTACAGACAATGTAAAAGCTTCTATTGATGGAGCGACAGCAGGCGAATTAATTACTGTTGATGGTACACAGTATACAGTAGTCGCAGGAGATAAGACTGACTTGAGTAACGAGAATGCAGACAAGAATATGCTGACACTTGATAGCATCAAGGATAAGATTGCAGACGGAAGTACAGCAATCTATAAGGGGAAGACATTGACAGCTATGGTAGATAAGGCTACAGGTACTGCTCTTGCGGGAGATGATGGCGAGACAAATAAAGCTATCGATAAAGAGAAGCCTCAGGTTATTACGGCTGCGCAGGCATATGATATGATTGCGCAGGAATTAAGACTTGCAAGCAGTATTGGTGCTACGAATACGTCAGCTCAAAATGGTGCGTTGCAGGCGGATGGCACAGGAGATGGTACGCTCTTTGAAGTTGATAACGGTAAGGTTACATATGAGCTTGTGAAGGGTACAGTAGACAGAAAAGAAGGCTTAACATTTGCGCTCCACGTAGGAGCAGATGCAGACATGACCAACAAGATCTCTGTTCAGATTGACGCGCTCGATACAGCAGGACTTGGCATTCAGGGACTGAATGTAAAGGACAGCTCTGGTGCAGCAGCAACATATGCAATCGATGCGATCGCAGACGCAGTGGCACACGTATCCGCACAGCGCTCATTACTCGGTGCAGTACAGAACAGATTAGAGCACACGATCAACAACCTGGATAACGTAGTGGAGAATACAACCGCGGCAGAGAGCCAGATCCGTGACACAGATATGGCGACAGAGATGGTGAAATACTCTAATGCAAATATCCTTTCACAGGCAGGTCAGTCCATGCTTGCACAGGGCAACCAGGCAAACCAGGGTGTTCTTAGTCTCTTAGGCTAAGCAGTATAATTAAGATATTTTTTGGAAATCAGAGGAGATAGATTCCCCGATCAACCCTCTTCGGTATTTCTAATGAATATAGTGTGAGCGAATCGCTTACAGATACAATTTAATATAGCAAGTGCGGCTGCAGTTGTCCGCAATACACAGCGATGTGTCAGGACGGCTGCAGCAAAAAGGAACAAAGTAATAATGGCGAAAGGATTCGCCCGGACAAAAGGAATTGTCCGAGCCGACGAAGGTGGCTCAGCTAACAGAGTTGGCTCTGGTATGGGAGATGCCGATTGCTTTGGCAGATCCTGTATCATGTAAACACAAGGAGGTAGTTATATGGTAGTACAGCACAATCTTAGGGCAATGAATGCAAACAGAATGTTAGGCATCACACAGGGAACACTTTCCAAGTCAGCAGAGAAGCTTTCTTCCGGTTACAAGGTAAACCGTGCGGCGGACGATGCAGCAGGACTTTCCATTTCTGAGAAGATGAGAAAGCAGATCCGTGGACTGTCGCAGGCTTCACTGAACGCAGAAGATGGTATCAGCGCAGTGCAGACAGCAGAAGGCGCCCTGACAGAAGTTCATGACATGTTACAGAGAATGAACGAGCTGGCAGTGAAGGCTTCCAA
>JAETQI010000093.1 GCA_021770755.1 Lachnospiraceae bacterium | reverse complement strand
CCAGTAACAGGTAAAAATCCATGCAAAATTTGCTTCGCAAATGGATTTTTACTCGCTATATGTACGTTTTCGTACGGACTTAGCAGTAAATGCTAAGTCCTGTGTGAACAGTAACTACCAGTCCGAAGCTGTACATCATACAGCTACGGCTGTAAAACGCAAAAAGAATGGAGATTCCACATGAACTACAAAATTGCGGTCTGCGATGATGAGCAGGATCAAACTGAATACATATTGTCCATACTGGCGGCGTGGGGCAGGCAATACGGCTGCAACTGCGACGTCAGTGTGTTTGATTCCGCCGAATCATTTTTATTTGATTATGAAGATCACAAGACCTGGGATATCCTCCTGCTTGACGTCGAGATGAAGAACATGACAGGGATCGAGCTCGCCAGACGTATCCGCAAGGACGACAACCGGACCGAGATCATATTTACAACTGCGCACTTCGAGTTCGCCGGCGAAGGCTACGAGGTCGATGCCCTCCACTATCTGGTCAAGCCTGTCTCTGATGCCAAACTGATGCAGGTGCTGGATAAAGCCGCACAAAGGCTGTCAGTCGAACCCCTGTCCGTGGTGATCAACTGCAGCGGCGAGACACTCCGGCTCTACGAATCCGATATTTTGTACGTGGAATCTTTTCTCCATTATATCCTCATCCACACAAAGGACAACGAGTACAGGATCAAGGAGAACCTCTCTGCCTTTGCGCAGAAGCTGAGCGATGATTTCTATCGTGTACATCGTTCCTATCTGGTTTCCCTGAAACACATCACCAGAATTTCCCGCACATCGGTCAGCGTCGGCAGAACCGAGTTACCGCTCTCAAGAGGAAAATACGACGACATTCACCGGGCATTTATCGAACATAATTGAGGCAGTTTATGAGAAAGAAAACGTATCTGAGGCTGGTCGCATATCAGACCGAGCAATCCGAAAAGCACTTAAACGAAGTGCGGAGTATCTACAAAGAAATGAGAGGTTACAAGCACGATTTCCATCACCATCTGCAGACGCTTAAAGGCCAGCTTGAAGCCGGTGAGATCGAACGCGCGCTTTCCTATATAGAACGGCTTGACAGCCAGCTAATGCATGTGGATACCCTGCTGAAAACAGGCAATGTGTCACTTGATGCCATTTTGTCCGCAAAGATCGCACAGGCCAAAGCAGAAAATATTGCCGTGACTGTCAAAGCCAATGTGCCCGATCACCTGACAATCTCGGATCTGGAACTGAGCATCATTATCGGAAATATGCTCGACAATGCGATCGAAGCCTGCTGCTGCGTATCAGGAGAACGTTTTATCCGCATCTTCATCACCATGAAAGGAAATATGCTCTATTTTTCCATGCTCAACACAGCCGGGACAAAGAGAAGGAAGACAGGAACCTTATTCGAAACACACAAGGGCGGTGTGCACGGTTTCGGTCTGCGCCGCGCGGAGGCGATCCTTGAAGAGCACGGCGGCTGGGTCAAGTACAACAGCGAGGACGGCGCCTTTACATCAGAGTTTCTGGTGCCCGCTGTCGAGTGATCTGCATTTCGTGTACGTGCAGAAGCATTCCGTGTACAGATCCGTCTACCCTTTCGTATTTCTGATATACCATAAGAAGCTGCAATTCTGAAACGAAAGGAGTTGACATCATGGTAAAAAATTTTACCTGGTCACTGAAAATGCTGTTAAAATACAGCAGGACAGCTTTCTTGATCACCGCTCTGTTCATACCGGTCAACATCGGACTCCGGTATCTGGATATCTATCTGCCCTCGCTTGTCATATCAGAGGTAACAGGCGGTCAGACACTCAGCCATTCGATGCTGTCGGTGGGCATTGTGATGCTGCTGATCATGCTTGGATCGGTCACCGTGCAGGCGCTCGACCATATCCGAAGTGCGGCGCTTCGCATTTACCGGCTCAAAATAACCGCTCTCGTGACGCAAAAGCGCCTTTCAATGTTCTATCAGACTTATGAGCGGAAAGAGATCCGTGACCTTGCCAGCAGGGCAGTCATTGCCACTCAGATGTGGGACGGCGTCCAGCCGCTCACCGACATTGTATACAGCGGATTCGGAATGATCGAGAATCTATTGGGCTACATGCTGTTTGGCTCCGTGATCTCCCTGGCAAGCCCATGGCTGGTTCCGCTGCTGACGATCGCCCCCGTTGTCAATATCCTCTCCGTCAGGGCTTATAACCAGTGGGAATACGCTCACAGAAGCAAAATGACAGACCTGAATCAAAAACTCGGTTATGTCGAGGAGCTTCCAGATGACTTTTCGGCCGCAAAGGACATCCGGATCTACAGTATGGCTTCCTGGCTCCGCGAATGTTACCATGATCTGTCCAGACAGCGGGCAAAATGGGACAAGATCACTGTGAGAAGGCTTTTTCTCTCGCGGGTTGCCGACCTGATCGTGATCCTCGTGCGCGATGGCGGCGCATATGCCCTATTGATCCATATGTTTTATCAGGGCGAGATCAGCATTGACGGATTTGTGCTCTATTTTGCCGCCATATCGTGTTTTGCCTCATGGATCGACGGGATCATATCCTGCTGGAACACAGCCCATACCATAAGCCTGAAACTGTGCGATCTCAGGGAATTTATAGATTATCCGGAGTATAACGGGAGCGGGACCGCCAAGGCTGCCGATCACATGGACACGGCTCCGGAGATCGAGTTTCGACATGTAAGCTTCCGGTATGACGGCGCAGATCAGGATACCATTCACGATCTGTCCCTCCGGATCAAAAGCGGGGAAAAGCTCGCACTTGTCGGCTTAAACGGCGCCGGCAAGACAACGCTCGTAAAACTGCTGTGCGGTCTCTACCGGCCGACGTCCGGCGAGATCTTTTTCAACGGGACTGCGTTGGCTGATTTCAGGCGTGAAGACTACTACAAACTCATCTCGCCTGTTTTTCAGGAGATACGCACGGCCTTTTTCTCACTGGCGGAGACCGTCTCCGGCCAGAGCACGGCAAATACGGATCTGAAAAAAGCGGAACGGTGTATGCGTCAGGCAGGGCTGGGCGAAAAGATCGATGCGCTCCCCGACGGGATCCACACAAAACTGAACAAAAAAGTGCACAAAAACGGAACGGAGCTTTCCGGCGGAGAAGCCCAAAAACTGATGCTTGCCCGCGCGCTGTACAAAGACGCGCCCCTGCTGATCCTGGACGAACCAACAGCAGCGCTCGATCCGATCGCCGAGAGCAGGATCTACACCGAATTTAACGCAATGGCAGAACGCAGGACAGCGTTGTTCATCTCCCACAGGCTCGCTTCCACATCGTTTTGCGACAGGATCATTCTCCTTGAAAACGGCTGCATCACAGAGGAGGGCACCCATCAGGAACTCATCGCGGCAGGCGGAACATACAAACATTTGTTTGACATGCAGAGCTTCTGGTACAAAGAGGACGTGGAAGGAGGCGAAGACAGATGAAACTTAGCGAACAGTTTCAGGTTCTGAGACGGGCGGCACGATACACCTTCTCGGTAAACAGAAAATATACCATACTGCTGATCATGAGCGCGTTTCTCTCATCGATTGTCGGTTATGTTCCGATCTATTTCTCCGCGAAGGTGATCGACTCGCTAATCGCGAAAGCGCCTGTCGAAACAGTGATCCTCTATGTGGCACTGACTGTCGGCATCGTGTTTGCCGTCAATCTCACCAACACCTATATTTCTTCTGAAAAAAGCGCTGCAAGCAGTGCGATGTGGCGGAATGAGGACTGGTCTTATTCAGAAAAAGCCATGCAGATGGCCTATGGATCGATCGAGGATCCCGAAGTTACAAGGCTGCGCTACCGCATCCGGCGCGAAAGCCAGACAGGACACAACCTGTACTATCTCTATCAGCATATTGAACAGTTTGCGGGACAGGTGACAAAGATAACCGCTTCCACCGCACTTACGGTCTCGTTCTTTGCCCTCCCCTCCGTGCCGGTCTGTTTTAAGCTCGCCATCGTGGCAGGATTGGCCATCACACTGATGTTTCAGTTGTACGCGACCAAAAAAACAAATGCGCTGGACCGGGATTTTATGGCATTATCTGTCGATATGAATATCATCGCAGAACATTTTCTGAGCTATATTGAGCACTACGGCGCCGGAAAAGATATACGTCTTTACGACATGGGCAAATTCGTCGGCGGTTCCTATCTGGCACTGGATCAGGATTACTGGGAGCGCGGTCTGAAAAATTCCTATATAAAAGCAGCGTGGGCGCTTCCTGTTGCGATGCTCAACACCGTATTGAAATTCGGCATCTATGCCGTCCTGATCTGCGCTGCCCTGCAGGGCGGCATAACGACCGGCTCGATCGCCCGGTATGTGGCATGTATCATGATGCTCGCGGAAAACCTGCTCAGTGCTGCCAAAACGATCCAGTCTGCTTTTGATAACAACCATTATCTCAAGCGCTATTTCTCTTATTTTGACATTCCAAACAATATGTACCAGGGTTCCCTGACGGTCGAAAAGAGAGACGACGTGGAGTACTATGTGGAATTTCGAAACGTCAGTTTCCGGTATCCCAACACAGACTCCTATGCGCTGAGAAATATCGATCTTCGATTCAGGATCGGTGAAAAGCTCGCGATCGTCGGCATGAACGGATCCGGAAAAACCACCTTCATCAAACTGCTCTGCCGCCTTTATGATCCGACAGAAGGAGAGATACTGCTCAACGGCGTGAACATCCAAAAATATGATTACGATGAATATATGTCCATATTTTCAGTCGTGTTCCAGGACTTTAGTCTGTTCGCATTCCAGTTGGGAGAGATCGTCGCTTCAAGCAGATCCTTTGACGAGGACAGGGTGCGAAGCTGCCTGATCAAAGCCAACTTTGGCAGCAGGCTCGACGAGATGCCCGAAGGCGTTCACACATATCTTTACAAGGGATATGACCGATCGGGAATGGAGATCTCCGGCGGAGAGGCACAGAAGATCGCCCTCGCACGCGCCCTCTACAAAGATTCGCCGTTCATTCTCCTGGACGAGCCCACCGCCGCGCTCGATCCGGTATCCGAATATGAAGTTTATTCTGATTTCAACACGATCTCGGGAGACAAAACGACCGTATATATCTCTCACCGCCTCGCCTCATGCCGCTTCTGCGACCAGATCGTGGTATTTGACAACGGTCACATCGTCCAACACGGTTCCCACGGGGAGCTTCTATGTGACGGATGCGGAAAATACAGCGAATTGTGGCACGCCCAGGCGCAGTATTACACAGTGGACGGGTAGGGAAAACTTACAGCCGCACCGCGATCGAAAGCATTCCGTCTGCATACGCCGCCGAGATGCTCCCTCCCATGCGCTCTGTCAGAAGCTTTGCGATCGAAAGTCCAAGACCGGTCGAGTTTCTCCCGGTCTCCACAGTATAAAAGCGGTCAAAGAGGCGTTCGCAGGACACCCAGTCCATCTCCTGCGCACTGTTGCGGAATGTGATCGTACCGTCCGGACATAATTCAACAGACAGCACAGCCTGCCCGGAACACCTGTCACTGTCACCTGTGTCCCAGGCGGGCCTGCTGTATTTGACGGCATTGTCCAGTATATTGCAGAATACACGTTTCAGCGCTCCTTCGTCCAGAAAACGTACCACCTCCTCGTCCGCGATCCTGATCTGGGGCTCGATCCCGTTCTGCATGAAAATATCATAATAAGACAACAGACAGTCTGCCAGAAAACGGTTCAGGACCACTTTCGTCTTATCAGAATCCAAGTCCGCTGCGGCATCAGCCGGCGTTCCCTGCCTTCCAGCATCCTTCTGGGGCGTGGACAGAATGATGGAATATCGGAACAGTTCCTCCGTGAGCGCGCACATCGCATCCGCGCGATTGCGTATCTGCGCGAGATAATGCGCCGCGCTCCTGTCTCCCAGCTCCGCATCCGCGAGCTCCAGATAGCCATAGATCGCCGTGAGCGGTGTGCGCAGGTCATGCGAAATGTTGGTGACAGCCTCCTTAAGCTCCCTGTCGCCATTCCGGTATCTGCGGCGGTTTTCGTATAATATGCCAAGTTCCCTGTTCAGACGCTCCGCAAACGCCCTGACATGCCTGTCATTTCCCGGGACATAGATCCGGTTGTTCGTGTCCCCGTCCAGACGATCCTTGAGCTGTGCACCGATCTCATTCAGATCCCGATACAGAAATATGATCTTTGTGACCAGCAGCACTATGACAACTGCCCCCGCAGCGCAGACCATGCCCCATGGAAATGAAACCATCTCTCTCCTCCTTATCCTTATTTCAGATCTTTTTTGCGAAACACCAGTATCCCGCTGCCGGAGAGCACTGCCACCGCCGCCAGCGTACCAAATACCTGCAGCCCCGAAAAGCGGTCATACCCATTTTCCACCTCGTCCAGCGAGCAAGAGAGTGCCAGCGAAGTAGGCAGCACCGCGGAAATGTATTCGTAGACCTTCCGCTCCGTCCCGCTCAGATATTTGGGATTGGGCACCATCTCGATTCCAAGCTTTTCCAGATCTCCAAGATTTTCTTCCGATGCATACGCATACTCCCCAGTTCCCGTATTGTACACCCGCTCTGTCATCGGGGGCTGCAGGAGGCCTTTGAGCGCTGACGCGCCTGCTGCCAGGATCAGTATGGAGAGCATTGCGTTCAGCAGGACCGCCTTTGCCTTATCCTGCACCACCATGGAGATCAGCACCGCTATTGCAGCGCTCGTACAGATCGACAGAAAAGCGAGCGCAAATGTCTCCGGCAGACTGTGCAGCTTACTCCACACCAGATCGCCTGTCAGAAGCGGTCCCGCTGTCAATGCCGCCAGCGTGTATGCCGCAAACTGCGCTAACCCCGCACATGTGACTGTGACCAGATTTGCCAGGTAGATCGTTACCCTGCTGTGTCCCACGTTGATCTTGTTGCGCATCGTGCCGTCACTGTACTCCGTCCCTATGAACAATCCGCTAAAGCACGCGATCGTGACTCCCACAAACGTCATCTGGTTAAAGAAATAACTGTTTCCATTCACGAACGGATAACCGTTCGCCGTATTGATCCTCAACAGATAATACGCAAGAACACCCCACGCGAACACGCCTGCCTCCACGATCCAGAAAAGCCTGCTCCGCCAGAGCCTTGCAAAATTTGCCGACAACAGATTACGCATTCTGCCCACCTCCGATCAGATTCATATAATACGTTTCAAGGCTCTCATTTCTCTCGTGCATGGAGATCGTCTCACAGCCTGCCGCGTCGAGCGCATGCACCAGATCCGCCGCCCTGATCTCCCCGTAGACGTCCGCCTCTGCGGAGGACACCACGCGGTACTCCAATCCGATCCGGTCAAGCGCCATACACAAAAGTCTCGTATCGCTCACCACGATCCGCGTACACTTCCTGCACTCCGCCTCCAGCTCATCAGCGCTGATCTCCCGCACCATGCTGCCCTTGTCGATAAAGCCGTAGTGCGTGGCGAGCCGCGACAGTTCGTCAAGAATGTGGCTTGATATCAGCACCGTGATCTGCCGCTCTCGGTTTAAACGCAGTATCAGCTCCCGGATCTCTATGATCCCCTGCGGGTCGAGACCGTTCACCGGCTCGTCGAGCATCAGAAGATCCGGCTCCCCGCACAGCGCGATCGCGATCCCGAGCCGCTGACGCATGCCAAGCGAAAAATTCCGCACCTTCTTTTTTCCCGTGTTTTCCAGACCGACAAACGCGAGCAGCTCGTCAACCCCGCCAAAGGAAGGCATGCCGAGCACACGGTACTGCTCCTTGATGTTTTCCTTTGCCGTCGCGTCCAGATATACCGACGGCGTCTCCACCACCGCGCCGATCCTACGGCGGCATCCTGCGATCCTTCTGTCCGTATTGCCCACACCATACAGGGTAAACGATCCCGCCGACGGCATCTGCAGACCGCAGATCAAGCGGATCAGCGTCGTCTTGCCCGCGCCGTTTTTTCCCACAAAACCATAGATCGCACCCTTTGGCACATGCATGGACAGGTTGTTCAGCGCCTTGAAATCCTTGTAGTACTTGCCGAGTGCGTTTGTTGTCAGACAGTAATCCATTTTTCTCTACCTTCCTTCTTCTTTTTCCGACCACTTGCAGCCTTGTTCTGTCACAGATATGAGGAACTGTGTTAGAGCGTGTTTGAAAAATGCTTTCTGTCAGATGTGCGTCACAGTTTGTGGGAGATTTGTGCCGAATGAAGGAGGCATAGCGGGCTATGTTGACTGAATTCGGTGCAAATATCACG
>JAETQI010000030.1 GCA_021770755.1 Lachnospiraceae bacterium | reverse complement strand
GGAATTCTTTGCACTCCCGATTCAATATTTGAATGAACTAGGAAAAAGAAATTATGTTGTAAAGGTGCCTGCAGAATAAGAATAAGTTTATCAAATAATTTATTTACAGTTTCTTATTTGAATAATACTATTTCCACATCACTTATTCACACTATAGTGTATTCTTTTTTATTGAATTATTCAATAATAAAACAATTTATTCATCAATCATATAACAAATAAAGTGTTTTTTGATAGTACTACACCCCTCGTCCTATCCCAACCATAAACTCAAACACCCTAACCACGTTAAGACTGCCATACCCCGCTGATGTCAAGTTATGTCATGAACTTTTTTCGCCTTTTTCAGGTCGTTTTACAGCAATCTTACTTTTCTCTTATCTAAAGACATCGTATTTTCTGTCTTATTTTCACACTTCCACAATACCATAGGATGCTTTGCAATGTTTTCAAGCTCATTACTATCTCCAAATATCCAATCTGGGTGATAACTTTCTTCTGAAAAGACTTTCCAGAACGGTTCTTCCTCTCTTGTTGGTATTAGAATAGGCGCATTCCCTAACTTTCTGCAGAACCAATTCCAAATCAAATCATTTTCCCTTGCGAATCTCAAGAATTAGATCACTCTTAATCTACTGAGATGACAGTTTTTCAATATTATCGAGTTCAAATCTTTTCAGCGGCTGTTCTGCTCCGATTGCTCTATAAAACACAGCATATTTACAAAACATTCCTTTCTCATTTTCATCAAACAGCTTATATATGATCCTCGTCAGTCTCCTCATACAGGTACTTCACTTTCCTTTTTTCAGATGTCTCCTCCCGCCCCTCCGGCGGCATTTCCATACTCCGCACCTGGAGCATCACTGTCTTTTTGCCACCCGGTCTTCTCCATGGCATGCGATTTCACCGACCTTTTCATGGCTACACTGGGCTGCTGCTTCTAAGATGCCTGTCTTTGTCCCGTCACTGAGGCGGGTATGCGGATCCTATCCGAGACTCCTGTCCGGCAAGTACGCATTTTCTTTTGTCTCTTTATTGATGAAGCGGGTACGGTTATACGTTATGCTACCTATAGGCGTAAGGTTACTTTTCTGGTCATGGGCTTTCATATACCGGCATCTACGCCCTTTCTCGCTGCATTCCAAAAGGGAATTGCATTCTTCCAGCCATTCACAGACAAAGAAGCGTGCTGTCTGAAGGAAAACCTACAGGGCCTCCTCCACAAGGTGTCCCTTATTATTTTTTAAATTCCCCAAGTAAAGTTACACTATCGCGCATTTAGTTAGAATGCAATTCTCTTCAAAAGCCCGAAAAGCCGCATAACTTTACAGAACCGATGGTGAATTAATGCCAAGCCAGTCAGAAATTAATGGCACATTCATGCTAATAATTCTTCCCTGATCAGCGGCTCCTATGCGCCTTCTAAAATCTTCACAAAAGTGCTTGCTTGTGACGCAGCGTAATGAGATATACTATACAGAGGAGGTGTGACATGGATCAATATAAAGCGATACCACAAGGTTATATGACTGTTGGTGAAATTGCAGGAAAAATGGACGTTACTGTACGGACATTGCAACATTACGACAGAGAGGGTCTGCTTTCCCCATCTGCCATGAGCGAAGGAGGGCGTAGGTTATACACAGATAAAGACATCGTAAAGTTACATCAGATTTTGTCCCTCAAACATTTAGGCTTCTCTTTGGACGATATAAAGAATCGGCTTATTCCGCTTGATACACCGGCTGAAATTGCCGACGTCCTCACAGAGCAGGCAGACGTTGTCAGACAAAAAATAGAAAGCCTGTCTGAATCATTGCGAGAATTGGAAGTGCTGCGGGAGGAAGTCCTTCAAATGCAGTCAGTTGATTTCAAAAAATATGCTGATATTATTGTGAATCTGCAGATGAAAAATGATTTCTATTGGCTGATCAAACATTTTGATGACCAGACGCTTGACCATATCCGCAGCCACTTTGATAAAGACAGCGGAATGGCATTTATGAACACTTTCATGCAGCTTCAAAACGAAGCAATACGACTTCAAAATGCAGGTGTTCCTGCAAATAGTGATGAGGGACAGAACTTTGCAAAATCCTATTGGAATATGATAACGGATTTCACTGGCGGAGATATGAGTATGCTTCCCAGACTTATTGAATTAGGGCAGTTTCAAAATACAGATCATAAATGGAAAGAGGTTCAGGATATTGCTAACGGGTATGTTGAACAGGCATTAGGCGTCTATTTTTCCCGTTTAGGCATTGACCCGTTTCAAGGTGGCAGCAAGGAGGAAACCAAATGAATGAGTCTATAAAAGTCAGCAGCTTAACAAAACGCTATGGAACGCACGCTGTACTGAAAGGTTTAGATTTTTGCGTACAGCAAGGAGAGATCTTTGCCCTGCTCGGCATCAATGGCGCAGGCAAGACCACATCCCTTGAATGTATCGAGGGCTTAAGAAAATATGACAGCGGACGCATTGCCATAAATGGGATCATGGGCATTCAATTGCAATCGGCTTCTTTGCCGAAGTACATCAAAGTACTGGAAGCTGTAAAGCTGTTTGCCAAATGGAATAAGACCTCTCCTGACAGAGCAGCGCTTGACGCTCTCGGTATTTATGAACTTGCCAAAAAGCCGTATTATCAATTATCAACTGGGCAAAAGCGGCGGCTCCATCTGGCACTTGCCCTGACACGAAATCCGGATATTCTGTTCCTTGATGAACCAACCGCAGGACTTGACGTTGAGGGACAGATAGCTCTACATGAACAGATCCGCCAGTTAAAAGCAATCGGAAAGACCATCATATTAGCGAGCCATGATATGGCAGAGGTTGAAAAGTTATGTGACCGGATCGCCATACTTTCCGACGGCAAAATTGCCTTTATCGGGACTGTCGAACAGTTAGGCAAAACAATGGGAAAGCATTATCATATCACAATCCAGACTGAAAATAGAACTGAACGATATGAATCAGAAAATATTGGGGATTCTCTGCTTTCGCTGCTGATGCAGTACAGAAAAAAAGGAGAAACTATCACAGATATTCAGATAGACCGCGGTTCACTGGAACAACACTTTATAAAAATCGCAAAGGGGGAATAACATTGGGCGCTTTTTTGTACGGGGTTTCTTTACAATGGAAGTTAGATATAAGGAGTAAGACATTACTTATCACCTGCTATATCGTGCCGCTTTTGTTCTTTGCAATTATGGGCGGTATCTTTACATCCGTCATGCCAGAAGCGAGATATACGCTCATTCAGTCAATGACCGTATTTGGTGTGACAATGGGGGCATTGATCGGTCTGCCGCCCTCTCTTGTTGAAATTTACAGCAGCGATATTAAAAAGGTTTACAAGGCGAATGGTGTCCCGTTAATCTTAGGGCTTGCCTTAACCAATATTTCAGCATATATTCATTTGTTCCTTATGAGCATTATTTTATATATTGCCGCGCCGCTTATTTTTCAAGCTGAAATACCGGAAAATCCGGGGAAGTACTTCATCAGCCTTGCTGTTTTTATCGCGGTATCTCTTAGTATTGCCAGTATCATTGGTCTGGCAGTAAAAGATCCTGCAAAAACATCTATGTTTTCTATTATTGTTTTTTTACCGTCAATCATGCTTTCTGGAATTATGTTTCCGATTGAATTACTTCCCAAAGCCTTTGAAACAGCAGGAAAACTATTTCCGGCTGCATGGGGGTATAGACTAATGACAGAAAATGTTTTTAAGTTTGAAAACCTTTTGCCGCTACTTTTGATTTTTAGCTTAGCTGCCGTAATGTGTAGTATTCTGTTACGAAAAATGGATAAATAGCACCCCCTGACGAGCCAGACCCAGGATTAAAAACAATCTGTCCCGCATTTGGTCGCGGGAACGTTAACCGATTATATTCGTAATGGAACACGTAACAGGGCTGATATTTGGACATTATTCCGATGAAATTTCGCCGCTATTGGTTGAGAAACTGAAAAGATTTGGTAATAAGTATCGTATTCCAGTGGCTTATCGCGACGATTTTGGTCATGGAACCAACATGCGGCGGGCACCAATGCGAAAACTTCTGTATACGGTGTTTCACATTGGTGCCCGTGTGTAATTCAGACCACTGAATCCCTATACCCCACGCCCGATCCCTGCCAGAAACTCAAACACCCCCGCCACGTCAAGCCGCCCATACCCCGCGTGTGTCAAGTTAATGTCACAAACTTTTTTCACTTTTCCCACATGAAAATCGCTGAAAGGCGCATAACTTCGTGGGAAGTGTGGTAAATTACTGCTACGTCGGGGCAAAATTGGAGATAAATTATTGTCAAGTTGAAATGTCCGAAACAATCTTCTCTGCAATTCTCGCCATGCTCCTACTCAGCACATATCGATCTATTCCCAAACACTTCAACTACCTGCCCCAACCTGCCGCGTCCGATAATGACCGGGATAATTTAGCCAAATTATCAAATATCTCACTTAACGTAGGCATATCCTCGCCTCCATCTTTACCTAAGTATTTTTGATGCGAAACTGGTTAATTTCACGCTCATATTTGAATGGCATAATTTCAACCGTTCCTTTATTTATTCTCGTAATATCGCAGGTTTTTAGTCTTTCCCTTTTTAATCAATACGCCCTCGTCAGTTAGCTCTCGCAAAAGCAGGATTGCCGTAGATTGGGACACACCAAGTTCCGTTTCTACATCACTACGAACAAGAAAACCTTTACTGCGACACAGTTCCAGAACAGTATTAATTCGTTCTTCCTTTTTTGTCGCACTGGTAACTCCACCCGTTCTAAGGATATTTTGAGCTTTTTGTTCGTCTGCATGGAAGTTGGTATTGGGAAGCGTAATCTTAAAAGCATTACTTGTTGTTTCGATCACAGGTTTCACAACATAATTATCGTAACATTCATTGATCTTAAGAATCCCTGTACCATATGCTTCAATCAGTCTCAGACGATAGAAAATATTCGCTAAATGCTGATTGCGCAACACGGACACTCCCAGCATCACGTCATCCAATGCAATACCTTTCACCAAACCACCAATGGTTACAAATTCAATTCGGTCCTCAAAAATACTGATAAGCGTAGCACCGCTAAAAGAATAGTCCCGATGGACGATTGCATTCAGTAGTGCCTCACGAATTGCCTCCGTGGGATAATCTCTCATGTCTAACCGGTCCAGTCCTAAGAATTCTGCACGGGTACGATTGTAACGATCAATATAATTGAAAGCTTCCTCCATCTGACTTAAAAGGGAACCCGACAATTCTTGTCGATCCCTGAATATAGATTTCTTACTCCCCTCAAAAACAGCCAGTTTGATCATATGTGTACACTGTTCAGACAACAAAAATGCCAGATTTGTGTACATACCATCTTCGCCAATCAGGTGAAGTGAACGCATCTGAGTTCTTCCAAATTCTACCTTCCGTTTACTAAAGAAATCGACAGCTTTATTAAAAGTAAGATGCTGATCGAGAGAGCGAGCCGCCTCATAACTGTCACCACTGGTATCCTTGATCATATTCAGGATAGCGGTATCTGTTGCCGGAACTGTCGATGCTCCCTGACGAACATAAACACCCTCCGGGCGGATTCCTTTTCCTTGCAGATAATACGGTCTTGCCGTACCGCGCTGGACAATTACACATACAATTGCCTTTTCGTCCATTACATCATTACGGCATTCCACAAACATAGTAATATCTGGCCGCACAGCATCCCTAACTGCATTGGTTACACGTAACATAGTATCATCGACATCATCGACGCCACAAGCTGTTCCATCATCGTTCACTCCGATATAAAGTGTACCACCATCACAGTTTGCAAAGGCAACAATCGTATTTTTAATATCTTCCACATATTCTCGCTTGAATTCAGTTGTCTTGTTTTCTACAAACATAATATATCCTCCAACCAATTCAAATTATATTCTAATCTAATAATTATTATAATCATTTTTCTGTTATTTACAAGTAGAATCTGTCCCAGCACTCTGCAACCGTTTTTGCAGACCGGGCCTCCTGTCAGCACCTCTGTCTGATTCTGGACTGCCACCTGATCCGGATTTCCTACTCTTTCGTATATCGTTGCCCTCATTCTGTCTCCTTCCCATTTTCGCGGAAATTCCACTGAATTTCAACTCTTTTGTCTTTATAGACATATATCTCCTTAATAAATATATCAACCACTTCCTGCGTCAGCACCTCTAAATGGGAATACTGTATGACCTGCTTCATATCTTCCTCTGTCCTGTGGTATTCCTCCCGGAACTGTTCCAGTTCTTTTCCATGCTTTTCTTCCTCTGCCGACAGTAAAGCAACCTGTTCCTTTATTCTGTCCGCTTGCTGCCTGTAGGATACGGCCTGGATTATTCCAAGCGCATAGCTTTCATACAGGACATCCGCCTCCGCTTGAAGCTGCTTTTTCCTGCCCCGGCACTCCGTTGTCCTCTTTTCTAACCTCGAGATACAAGACTTCTGGAAAGAAACAAGGCTCTGATTCTCCTTTGCTGCATTTCCACGCACCATCAGTTCCCTGTTCAGCATGGTCAGCACCGTTTCCTCCAGCAAATCAGAGGAAAAGCAGGTACAGCACTCCGGTATCTGCAAAACAGCATGTTTCCGGCACTCAAACCTGCGGTATTTATTCTTTCCCCGTATGGGCTTATAAGTCATGGAATAGCCGCATCCGCCGCAGAAGAGTTTCCCCACAAGCGGATTTTTCTCCCCTTTTCTGGCCGTGTTTGCCCCTTTGCGGAAAAGACATACCTTTTCATAATCTTCCGGTGAAATAAGCGGCTCATGGTGATCTGGTATCACTTTCCAATCCTCCATCGGCACAGCGATACCGCCTTTACTGCCCACGAATTTGCGCTTTGACTTCCCATAGGCCATCTCACCCAAGTAAAAGCGGTTATTTAAGACGGTTCGGACAGAGACGTTATCCCACGCCTGCATCCTGCCGCTTTTCCCTGTCCTCTCTGGATGGCGTATCTGTGTTTTCGTGGGTATCCCCTTTTCATTGAGAATCCTTGCGATCTGTGTACTTCCGTTGCCGTCAAGTGCAAGGGCAAAGATATACCGCACGATCTCCGCTTCCTTTTCATTCACCACAACCGTATTTTTAATTTCACTGCTTTTTTCATACCCAAAGGGAACCTGTCCGAAAACATACTCCCCGTTCGCACATTTATTTTCAACCGAAGTCCTGACCTTTACGGATATGTCCTTGCTGTATAAGTCATACAAAAGTGTCTGAAAAGCTGTATCAATAGGGGTAGTGCTTCCTGCATGGTCGCGGCTGTCGTAACGGTCATTTACCGCGATAAAACGCACCCCCATAAAGGGGAATATCTGGTTCATATAGGTTCCAAGCTCGATATAGTCCCTTGAAAAACGGGACAGATCCTTGACGATCACGCACCCGATTTTATTGTCTTTTACCTCTTTTAAGAGCCTCTGCATCCCCGGCCTTTCCATACTTGTGCCGGAATAGCCGTCATCACAAAACTCGGAGACCTCTTTTCCCCGCAGTTCCTCATTACCGCGTATATAAGCGTGGAGCAGCACCCTCTGGCTGCTGATACTGTTGCTTTCGTCTTTATCAAAGCCATCTGCGATGGCTTGCGCATCCTCCAGGGAAAGCCGCAGATAAATAGCAAGTTTATCCATTTGCAAGCACCTCCCCCAGCAGTTCATTCGTATAGGCAAACTGTACTTCTACCCGCTTCACCGGATAGACATAAATCTTCCGGATCAGGGATTCTATCATTTCTTTTGTCAGCGCCCTGCCGCTTTTTAACCGGAGCAGGGCGCTGACCGCCGCAAGGTATTTCCCTGATACAATATCCAGGTTCTTCCTGCCAGCTTCCAGTTCCTCCTTCTGCCGGCTTAAGTCTTTCAACCTGCCCTCCTGCCGTATCTTATAAGCAGCGTATTCACTCTGGGTGATACTTCCCTCCCGGTATTCCACATATTTTGTCCGTTCTTCCTCTTTTACGGCGGCAATATCCCTTTCCGCTTTCCTTACCTTTGCGTCAATCCCTGCCTGGGCTTCCCAGAGCTGCTCTTTCACAATCTCCGTATATTTTTTTTGCTTCCCTAAATACACGGAAAACTCCATTGTAAGGAGCGGTAACAGAATATCCACCAGTTCCGCCTTTGAAATACGGTTTGATGCAGGGCAGCACTCCACTTTCGTCTGCCCACCATTTGAACAGAAATAACCGTCCAGCCTCGCCTTCCTGCTGTCCGCATGGGTCTTTACATAACTATGCCGTGTCATTTTCCTGCCGCACACGCCGCAGTAAAGCACACTGTCAAAAATGTTCTCCCCAATCGGACAGCCCTCTGTCGGATTGGCATGGGACTTCGTCCTTTCATGGAGCCTTTCCCTCACTTTTGCAGCTTCCGCAAACACCGCCGCATCAATAACAGGTTCGTGGGTGTTTTCTTTGACTACCCATTCTTCCTCCGCTTTGTGGATACGGTTTTTCTCGTCCCTTGCAGTGATGGAAGTCCGTCCCTGCACCAGCTTCCCGGTGTATGTCTCACTTTTCACGATACGCTCCACAGAGCCTTTATCCCAGCCCTTGTATTCCCCCTGTTCCGGGTCAAAAAAGACTTTTCCGGTTTTCCTATATATAGAGGGCGGGTTGATCTTTTTCCTGTTGAGGTCATCCGCCACCGCCGCATAGCTTCCCCTTTCAATAAACAGCTTATAAATATGCTTTACAATCTCCGCAGTATTTTCATCCGGCACCAGCTTCCGTATCTTCTTATTCCCATGACAGGCTCCGCCTGTCATGACGCTTATGTAGCCGTAAGGCGGCGGTCCTCCCACATAGGAGCCTTCCTGCCGTCTCTGCCTGAAATGCTGCTTTGCCTTTATGGAAAAATCCTTTGCATACATGTCGTTGACAAGGTTTTTTATCTCCATTGCCATCTGCTTTGTGTCGCTTCCCCGGTGTCCCGTATCCAGTCCGTCTGCAACCGCTATGAAGCGGACACCCAGAAACGGGAAGATTTTCTCAATATAATTCCCCGTTTCCAGATAGTTCCTGCCAAAGCGGGAAAGGTCTTTGACCACCACACAGTCAATGGCACCCAGCCGTATGTCCTGCATAAGCCTCTGAAACTCGCCACGTTCAAAATTACTTCCCGTTTTCCCCAGATCTGTATAACGGTCTATGATTTCTATCCGCTCTGTCCCTTCCCGGTTCAGTTCTTCGATATGCTTTTCTGCAATCTTTACCTGTACTTCCACGGATTCATTCTTTGAGCCCTTGTTTCCTTTCAAGGGATCTCTGTCCTGATCTGATGAAAGCCTTGCATAAATACCGGCTTTATAACGTTTTTTCGTTTCTTTCGCCGCTACAGCAGGGGCAAAAGTCCTCTTTGACACTCTCCCCATCAGGCTCCTCCACTTTCTGCCGTCTGTGCTTTCGCCGTCTTGTCCGTCAGAACTTTCCGGCCAATCCCTGCCATGACAGCAAACGTATCCATAAAATAAAAGTCGATCACGACCTGCCTGTCTTCATAAACATCAATCCGCTTTACAAGGCTGCTCAGCGTATACCGGTCTATCTCCCTCAGTTCCACACAATTCTGAAAAGTTTTCAGCCGTCCCGCAGAAAGCGCCCCTTTTTTGAACATCTCTTTAATGAGCTGCTCCTGCTTCTGCATGGCAGCTTCCAGCTCCTTCCCTTTCTGCGTAAAGCCGCTGTGCAGACGTTCAAATTCTTCCTTTGTGACAACGCCCTCCCTTAAATCCTCATATAAGCCGGAGCAGAGGGCGTAATATTTATCCTGCTCTTTTTTCAGCCGCCCGATCTCTTTGTCATACCGGGCAACCGCCTCAAAATTCGTCTCATACTGCACCGCCCGGTCAGAAAGCTCCTTTTCTTTCAGGAACGAATTGGCAAACTTCCGGACACTCTCACTGACGATCTCTTTCAGTACGCTTTCCTCTATGCTGTGCCTGCTGCATCCTTCCCCACGGTTCTTTGTAGAGCAGATGTAATAATCTTTTGCAGTATCTTTATAACGTATCACCCGCCTTATCATCTGCTGGCTGCAGTCGCCGCAGAACAGTATTCCCGCAAAAGGGTTCAGTGTCCCGGATTCCGGGCTTTTGCGCCCGTCTGTTTTGAGCAGGTGCTGTACTACCGCAAAATCATCGGCGGAAACGATTGCTTCATGGGTATTTTCTACTTTCACCCATTCTCCCTTTGGTTTGGCGGTATGCTTCTTTACTTTATAATTTACCTTCTCTGTTTTCCCCTGAACCATATGACCCAGATAGACCTCATTGGTCAGTATCCGTTTTACGGTAGCGTTTCCCCACACGCTGCTCCCGGCCCCGGAAAAGCCACTGTGATAGTGAAGCCCCATTGATTTTTTATATTCTTTTGGGGAGAGGATACCGAGGCTGTTCAGCTTTTCCGCAATCGCAGAAACCGCCATTCCCTCAATCTTCCATGCAAAAATCCGCCGCACGTTCTCCGCCGCATATTCATCAATGATCAGCCTGTTCTTGTCTGTGCCGCTCTTTTGATACCCATAAACGGCAAAGGCAGATACACACTCCCCGTTCCTGCGTTTTATTTCAAGCTGGCTCTTTACCTTTGTGGAAATATCCCGGCAGTAGGAATCGTTTATGAAATTCTTTACCGGCAGGACAATAGAGCTTTCCCCCGTATCCGCCGATATGCTGTCAAAATGATCGGTAAGCGCAATAAAGCGCACACCAAGAGCCGGGAAAGTCTTTTGTATGTACCTCCCGGATTCAATGTAATCGCGCCCGAAACGAGACAGGTCTTTCACTACCACGCAGTTCACCCTGCCTGCCTCAATGTCGCCGATCATCCTCTTAAATTCTGGCCTGTCGAAATTGCTCCCTGAGAAGCCGTCGTCCACATAGATGTCGTAAAGCTCTATGTCCGGCTGTTCCCTTAAGAATGATTTGATGAGCTCCCTCTGGTTGCCGATGCTGTTGCTCTCGGACTTATTGAAACTGCCCCTGATATCCATATCGGTGTCTTCCTTTGAAAGACGAAGGTACATGGCCGCATAGAATTGTTTTTCTTTCAACTGTATCACCCCTGACTTTAGATCAACATAACTTTTCCGCTCTTTCAAGGACAATCGGCTTCCATCCGGTTTAAATATGTATCTCCGCAAGCCGCCTTAAATATTCCTCCATCTTATCGTCAATGGTCGGCCCTTCTTCCATGAAACGGACTTTCACGATATAGTCCCCGATCCGGTGGATGTATACGTTATTGGTCTGCGCCGCAAAAGAGGCCAGTTTCTGGGGAACGGTCTTTTTCGTGTCAACCACAATATCCCTTAAATCCGTCAGGCTGTTAATATCCACATTTCGTATATCCACAGCCGCCATCTCTTGTAACTTTTCCCTTGTCAGTTCCATATCCTGCCCCTTGACCGTCTTTCTATATTCTATTTCCTGTTAAGGTTGTCTTATCACAAAAACTCTGTTCCTCCCTATACCACCGGAATGAAAAGCCCTGCACAACGGGGGATCTTGTGTCAAACGCAAAAGCGCCGCAATCCCCGTAAGGACTGCGGCGCTTCATGTGGCCGAACACGCCATACAAATAAATAAAAAAATCTCTCTTTACGAAAAACCATGCCCCATAAAATGCGGCGGCTGATCCCAAAATAAAACCAGTCCACCGCAAACTATACGAAACAGCCCCAGTACCATATTCCAGTGCAGTCCTTCATGGTTTCCTCTCCTGCCCTAATCCGTCCAGACCTCCTTCGCCATCTTAAATGCCGCCCATGCTTTCGGCCATCCTGCGTAAAACGCCGCATGGGTCAGTATCTCGGCGATTTCCTCTTTTGTGATCCCGTTATTTTTTGCGCTCATCAGGTGATACTGGAACGAAGAATCCACTAACCCCTGCGCCATCAGCGATACGACTGTCACAAGGGAACGGTCCCTCAACGAGAGTTTTTCCTCCCTGTTCCATACCTCGCCAAACAATACATCATCATTTAACTGTGCAAATTTCGGGGCAAATTCCCCAAGCTGATCCCTTCCTGCCGTCTGCTTAACCATAATCTCATCCTCCTATATTTTCTGATTTCCAGTAGACCAAACATGTTTCTCCTTTGCTGACGAAACCGTATTCTGTGCCATAACGCCTACAAGGGCATGGGGAACATACGGCTCCTCCAGATATGCGGTTTCTTCTTCCGTAAGAATCAGGTCGACCGCCTTAGCCGCGCCTTCGATATGGTGCAGCTTTGTCGCCCCGACCACCGGAGCCGTCACTTTTGACAACAGCCACGCAAGGGAAATTTCCGTCATGGATACGCCATGTTTTTCTGCCAGTTCCATCACACGCCCAATGATCACGCCGTCCTGCCCTGCGGTTGCATCGTACTTGAATTTTGCATAACTGTCCTCCTCCAGACGCTTTGAAGTCTCGCCGGGAGCCTTTGACAGACGCCCACCTGCAAGCGCGCTGTACGGCGTCATGGCAATATTGTCCTCCGCGCACAGCTTCGCCATCTCCCGCTCCTCCTCGCGGAAGATCAGGTTATAATGCCCCTGGATGGAAACAAACTTTGCAAATCCCTCCTTTTCCGCCAATGCGTTCGCCTTTGCAAGCTGCCATGCAAAACAGTTGGAAATGCCGATATACCTTGCTTTCCCCGCCTTAACAATATTGTTCAGCCCCTCCATGATATCGTAAAGCGGCGTCTGATAGTCCCACATATGGTAAATGTATAAATCCACATAGTCCATACCCAGATTTTTAAGGCTCTTATTTATCATGCGCTGGACATGCTGCTGCCCAGTCATTCCCGCTGCAATATCGTCCTGTGTGCGGGGCAGGAATTTTGTCGCCACAACCACCTCGTCACGCTTTGCATAATCCCGCAATGCCCTTCCCACATACTGTTCGCTTGTGCCGCTCTGATAACCGATTGCCGTGTCAAAAAAGTTGACGCCAAGCTCCAGGCCATGCCTGATGATCTCACGGGAATGTTCCTCATCAAGCGTCCACGAATGCTGTCCGTTTGCCGCATCTCCAAACCCCATGCATCCCATGCAGATACGGGATACGTTCAACTCTGAATTTCCCAGTTTTGTGTATTTCATATGCTGCTCCTTTCCCGGCGTGCAGGAAACCTTTCCTTGAGGAAAATCCCCAAAGGGGATTAAATAAATTGTAAGTCTGCTTTCCCAAAATGTCCAATACCTCTCTTGTATTGTAAAATATGCCTGCTTTGTATATCTTGTCTAATCGAGTAGGGAAATTTCAAAAAGTAAAGCTCCTTGCTAACTTGACACTATATTACCACACGCCCCCCACTCCCTGTTTGGATACTCCAAAAAATCGTCGCGCCCGGCACCTCTGATCAGGTAGTTTTTGATATTGACCGAATTAGCGAGAATGTCGTTGCGGTTCACGACCGCCCACTCCATGAGCTGCGCGCAGCCGCCTGCCGTGATCGCAGCCGCCACGCTGGTCCCGCTCCTGTCCCCGAACGGCGTGGAGATCCCCACCCCCGGCGCGGCGATATCGGGAACGATATAGTTGTCTCTCGCATTCCCTCTCCCCGAGGACGCGGCGATACTGTTATTGCTGATCTGATAGCCTGCCACCGTCACCGCGCTGTGCACATACCCTGGCTCTGTGATCGTCGTGTAGGGATTCGATTCGAGAAAATACGTATCTGATGACAGAAAATCAGATATCGGAAGCCAGATGTCAAACTGTCCGCCCATCGCGCTTCCCTCCGAATTGATCCGGATATTCCAGATTCCCTGCGTCGGATCGGAAAACCGGAACCGGATCACTTCCGCCCCCGACAGGGATTCCACCAACTGATACTCGATCACGATCCTGGTTTTTTCATAGACAAACGTAAACTCCTGCGGGACATAGCTGCGGGGATTGTTCCAGCGGGCAGTCTCCCCGCCGGGCGTCCGGATCACCGCATTATAAAAATAGGGCGCATCCCCCCACAGCTCCATGATAAAGCCTTTCTCGTTTTCCCCCACGCGGATCTCTACGTCCTGATACACCTCGCGCTCTCTGATCTGTCCGAAAAAATGATGCGCGCTGTTGCCCTCATTTCCGCCGGCGACCACGGACACCCTGCTTTTCTGTGTGCTGATATAATTGAGATAATTGCCAAGCATACCTCCGCCTGTGTGGTCTCCGAGACTCGTTCCGACTCCGAGGCAGATCACGAGCGGCCTCGTCAGCAGCAGCGCGTATCTCTGCAGATACTGTATCGCCAGCATGATATCAGCCTCGCTGTAGCAGGGAACACCGGGCGGGATCTTGTAATAATCTTTCAGATACTGTTTTGCTTCTTTGAGCTTCACGACCGCGATCCGGCAGTCCGGCGCCGCCCCCGAAAAACTGTTGTTCTCAATGAAGCTTCCCGCCGCCAGACTTGCCATAACGCTCCCGTGACCGTTCGCGTCGGTGCTTGGCACGACGCCAAGCGGGTCGTCGCTTGCAAGCGCCTCGTTAATTTGCTCATTTGTGTACTCCGTACCAAACTCAAATCCATCGGGCGGCGTGCCGGTCTGGATCGTCTGATCCCAGATCCCCACAATACGGCTTTTGCCTGCATAATCCCTGAAAACCGGATCCTGATAGCGGATTCCCGTATCGATGAAACCGATCGTCACATTTTTTCCGGTAAGGTTCAGCGGTTCTCCCTGCACGGACAGGATCCCGGACGCCGCAAGGGCAAGCGTATTCAGATTCCTGTCCTGCGCCGCCCTCAGCACGGACTCTTCCCCATATGCCATCAGCCCATAGCATTTCGGTGTCAGCGAGTATGCACGCTGCCCCATCGGATAATTTTCTGTACTGCTCCGCTCTATGTATAAGATACCTATGTCCTGCGTGATCTGATGAAAACAGTAGTCAAACGGCAGATCAAACTCGTAATCTCCCGTTAAGATGACATCTCCCAGGATGTCCGCATAGTCATTCGACAAGATTCGTTCTTTGCAGGTCACTTTCTTACCTCATCCAAAAGGTTATTATTATAGTGTATGCTGTAAGAACGAAAAAAGCGCGGGCAGGGGAAAAACTTCCCTGTCCGCGCCGTTTGTCCTATACGCCTGAGTACGCAGCAAACCCTGCATCGATCGGCAGTACCACACCTGTGATCGCGCTCGCCGCCTTGTCATCGCACAGGAAGAATACGCCGCCGAGCAGCTCCTCGCTGTCGACAAAACGTCCTGTCGGCGTGCCGCTTAAGATCTTGTTGGAACGCGCTGTCGGTGTGCCGTCCTCATTGAACAACAGTCTGCGGTTCTGGTTTGACACCAGGAAACCGGGAGCGATCGCGTTGCAGCGGATCCCGGTGCCCGCAAAGTGTGTTGCAAGCCACTGTGTAAAGTTCGAGACAGCCGCCTTCGCCCCGGAATAAGCCGGGATCTTGGTCAGCGGGATATAGGCGTTCATAGAAGAAATATTCAGGATGCAGCCTGATTTCCTGTCCACCATATCCTTCGCAAATACCTGCGTCGGCAGCAGTGTTCCCTGGAAATTGAGCTTGAACACGAAATCCACCCCATTCGGATCCAGATCAAAAAATGTCTTCTGACCCTCTACCGCCTCATGCTGGTATTCATTGTCCGTCGTCGCGCGCGGATTGTTGCCGCCTGCGCCGTTTACAAGGATATCGCAGGGACCTAAATCTGCCAGCACCTGCGCGTGCACCTGCGCGAGCGCTTCCGGCTCCAGCACGTTTGCCTTGTATCCCTCGCAGACGAATCCCTCAGCCTTGCACTCGTCGGCAAGCGCCTTCACGGCCTCCTCGTTCAGATCGAGCGCCGCCACCTTCGCGCCCGCCTGTGCAAAGGCTTTCGCCATCGTACCGCACAGCACGCCGCCGGCGCCTGTCACGACGACCACCTTTCCGCTAAAGTCTATCTTTAATGGCAAATCCATCATATGAAATCCATCCTTTCTATATCATCTTCTATATCTTCTACTCTTTCTGTCCTTTCATGCTGACTAATCCGGCAGAAACAAGCTCCTGTCATTTCCAAATTGCATCCTCACATCAGCCTTTTCCATCCATTCTTTCCAGCATATCCCAGCAGCCCCACATATACATGATGCCAAGTGCCCTGTCATACAGCCCGTATCCCGGTCTGCACTGCTCACCCCAGATATGTCTGCCGTGATCCGGGCGGATATACCCGTCATAGCCGCAATCGTGATATGCGCGCATGATCTCGAGAATGCCCACATCGCCGTCACAGTCGCGGTGGGAAGCTTCTGTGAAATCCCCGTTCGGGAAATGCTTCACATTGCGGATATGCGCAAACGCGATCCTGTCACAGTACGTCCGGATGATGTCCGGCACATCGTTCTCCGGGTTCGCACCGAGCGAGCCGGAGCACAGGCACAGGCAGTTGTACTCGTCGTCCACCATCGACAGGAAACGACCGATCGCCTCCTTGTCCACCAGGAGGCGCGGGATCCCGAAGATATCCCATGGCGGATCGTCCTGATGGATCGCCATCTTGATCCCTGTCTCGTGGCACGTCGGCATGATCGCCTCGAGGAAATATTTCAGATTGTCCCACAGCTTCTCCTTTGTCACCGGGCGGTACGCCTCGAACAGCTCGTCGAGCTTTGCCATGCGCTCCGGTTCCCAGCCGGGGAACGTCATTCCGTGAAGATTTTCAAGGATATAGTTTGCCATCTCCTTGTAGTCCTCCTGGATCTTTGCCTTCTCATAAAACAGTGCTGTGGAACCGTCCTCCATCGGGTGGAACAGGTCTGTCCTCGTCCAGTCGAAGATCGGCATGAAATTATACGTCACTACTTTGACACCAAACTTTGCCAGATTGCGCAGCGTCTGCTTGTAATTCTCAATATATTGGTCGCGCGTCGGCAGCCCGATCTTGATATCGTCATGGACGTTCACACTCTCCACGACATCCATGTTAAACCCGTGATCCTCGATCTGATGACGCATTTTCTCGATCTCGTCGATCTCCCACACTTCGCCTGCCGCCTTGTCGTGCAGCGCCCACACAAGACCCGTCACACCGGGGATCTGTCTGATCTGCTCCTGTGTGATGCTGTCATTGCCCTCGCCGTACCAGCGAAAAGTCATCTGCATAAAAATACCTCCTTAAATTCTTGTATCAAAAATACCGCAGAAGGAATCCACCGGATCCTCGCCTGTAAACGCGCCCTCGCCCGCCATCAGCTTCTCGACCAGCGCATCCAGCGTGGACTCGTTGCTGTCATAGGTGTTGATATACGTCCGCGCCTGTGGAATGTCGGCGAGCACAAACGGATGCTGTACGCCGATCACGACCACCGGAAGCTCAAACACATACCACGGGATCTCCCCGCCGCCCTTCGTCATGCCAAATGCAGGGCGCGCAACCGGCTGGAATCCGCCCGGGATATCCACCAGCGTGATGATCAGATCCTGATTCTCGCGGAATTCCTTGATCGGTGTCTTCCCCGCAAAGTACATGTTGATATCCGGCTTTTCCCCTGCCTGGATCTGCTTCTGCATCTTCTCGATCGGACTCTCGTAGATGAACGCGTCAAAGCCCTTGTCAGCCAGCTTGTCGCGCAGCGTCTCCGCCGGGGATTTCTTAGCCCCGAACAGCGCGCCGAGTCCCGGTGCGGACAGTCCCTTCACGTACACGATCATGATCCGTTTATAGCGCTCCGGCGTGACCGGCAGAACGTCCTTATCCTTGTACTTTACCAATGTGATCGACTTATCAGCGATCTCCTTCTGCATCGCGACATGCGCCTTACAGCCGACGATCTCATGCACCTGCTCCCGCGGCGGCATCAGCTCTGTCTTAGCTTTTTTGTGCAGTCCCATGTGCGCTTTGAGCGCCAGGATCCGGTGAAGCGCGTCGTCGAGGCGCTCCTCGGTGATACGGCCGTCCAGATACCCCTGCTTCATGCTCGCGAAATCCTCGTCCATCTCATTAAAGAACAGGAACATGTCCACGCCGGCTGCGATCGCCGCCGGAAGTACGTCGCTGCGCTTCATGCGGCACGTCAGTCCTACCATGTGGGACGCATCCGTCAGCACCATGCCGTTGAACCCGAGTTTTTCGCGGAGCAGCCCCTGGATCAGCTCCGGTGACAGCGTCGCAGGCATCATCTCATCGTCCGTGATATCCGGATTAAAATGGCGCGCGTAGGCCGGCTGCATGATATGCCCTGCCATGATCGCCTCCAGCCCGTTGTCGATGAGCGTCCTGTAGACCAGGCCGAACGTCTCGTCCCACTCCTCACAGCTCATGTCGTTCACGCTGTTTGCCACATGCTGGTCCCGGAAATCAAGCCCGTCGCCCGGGAAGTGCTTTGCCGCACAGCAGAATCCCGGATTCGCATGCGCACCATCCATGTAAGCCTTCGCCATCTCTGCCACCCGCTTCGGGTCATTGCCGTATGTCCGCAGTCCGATCACCGGGTTTTCCCAGTTATAGATAATATCGCTGACCGGCGCAAAGGACAGATTGCAGCCGATCGCGGCAGCCTCCCTGTTCGCCATATAGCCTAACTGATACGCATAGTCCGCATTCCTGGTCGCGCCGATCTTGGTCTGGCTGCCGATGGGCGTGCCGTCCGTGCAGGCGCCGTTTCCGCCGTTCTCCGTGTTGCAGGCGATGATCAGCGGAACCTTGCTGTTCTCCTGCAGGATACGGTTCTGCTCATATATCTCGTCAGCCGTGCCCGGATTGTACCGGATCCCGCCGATGTGGTAATCATTTACGGTCATTTTCAGATAGTCTTCCGTCCGGGAGGAGCCCATGTTGAAAAAGAGCTGTCCGATCTTCTCGTCGATGTCCATACCTGCGATCGTATCCTCCACCCACTTGCAGTCCTCGTCTGACAGGTTGAACGGCTTTGCCTTCATATCTACCATTGTACCACTTCTCCTTTTTTTAATCTATCATTCTCTGCTATTTCCCAAGATTTCTGAGAAACTGTTCCCTCTTTTCCTGCTGGTAGCCCTCGCCATAAGTTCCGTCCAGAAAATGCCCGATCCCTTCCCTGACAAATTCCTCCCAGCTCTGCGCCTCGTGCTGCACCAATATCGGATAATAGTACACGCCGTTTTTTTCGGCAGCCTCCAGATCTCCCGGGGCGTCGCCGCACATCAGTACGTGATCCGGGGCATATCCCCGCTTCATCAGCTCACCGATGCAGAACGCCTTGCTCCCGGAATCCTGCGCCAGCACCACATCCGTATATTCCAATAGTCCATAAAAATCCCACTCGTCCAGCACCGCGCTCAGGTTCGCGCTGGACACGATCGCGATATCCGCATCGCGGTATGCCCGTTTCAGAGCCTCCAGCACACCGGCAAAAGGACGTTTATCCTCCTCCGGGAGTCTGTCGATGGACTGATTGACCGCCCTGCTCCACGCAAGCGCTTTGCGCAGGCAGATGTTGTCCTTTCTGCCGATCTCACGCTCCAGCGCGGCATTGGACAACTCCGTCGTCTCATCCACCCATTTTTCCAGGGCATCCAGCTCCTCGATCTCGCAGTACTTTTCCCTGATCTCGCCAAGCGCTTTCACCAGCCCCTTAAAACGGTTGATGCCGCGCGTCATCGTGTACAGATTGATCTCATTCCAGCGCTCCAGAATCGCCTCGCGCCATTCCTCCAGCCCCCACTCCGCGACCATGCAGGGTCCAAAGCAGCGGATATGTTTGATGTCCATCGTGTCCATGGCACATCCGTCACTGTCCACGCAGACCAGAAAATCGCTTCGCTTCGTGTACGCCCAAAACTTATCTGCCATCATCCATCCCCTTTCCTGTTTTTTGTCCGCCTGTTTTTGTCTGAAAGAATGCTGTCGCCGCATCCTTTCAGACAATCGGTATATTATTTCCTTCTGCGTGCGAGCGTGGCAACGTTCTCTTCCACGCGCTTCTTGTTCAACGGGTAGATCACCACCAGAAATACCGCCACAAGTCCAAAACCTATGATCGGCGCGATGCAGGAGAGCTTGAAAATCCTCTCCGTAACGACCGGATCAAACGCTGTCTCGTTGGAGTATCCGATCATGGTCAGCAGGGAACCCGTAAGTCCTGCGGAGAGCGCCTGCCCGAGCTTTCTCGCAAAGGAGTACACAGAATAGATCGTACCATCCTCGCGCACACCGTTCTTCACCTCTGCATCGTCAATAACATCCGTGATCATCGCCCAGATCACGGTGTTAAAAAATCCAAGTCCGATATAGGCGACTGTAAAAAATGCTACATACACAAAAGCGTTCGCCGGGTGCACGATCAGGCAGAGCAGATACACGACTGCAGCCGACGCACAGGAGACCACGGACAGCTCCTTCTTGCCAAACCTTGCGGAGAGCTTAGACGCAAACGGCGCACAGATCACAAGCATCGCGAGCGTTCCGGTCAGGGAGGACATGGACTGTGCAGTCGCATTTCCATAATAGTTCGGGAACACATAACCAGCCATCCCCTGCATCGTCAGCATCGCAAGCAGCAGGGCGATCGCTGCCGCGATGATACCAAGCAGCGAACGGTTGGTGACAAGACTCTTCAACAGATTTCCGATATTCAGCTTGGCATTGTTCGCGGGAACTTCCACACGCTCTCTCACTAGGTTAAAGCAGATCAGATAGCATACGATCGCCAGCACGCTGAAAATCCCTGCGATCACAGTCATGCGTGTGCCGGACAGAACCGTATTGCCATTCACTGTCTCATAGGCAAACATCGGCGTACCTACACCGATCACCAGTCCTGCAAGCGCGCCGCCGATCGTCCTCCATGTGGACAGGTCCGCGCGGTCCTTCGGGTCTGCGGAGACTGCCGAAGCCATGGAGCCATACGGGATATTGATGGAAGTATAGAAGATCGAACCCCACAATATGTAGGTGACGACCATCCAGAACACCTTGAACCCATATGCCATATTGGCAAATCCCGACTGATAGATCAGGAAGGAAGCGATCGCCACCGGTCCGCACATGCGCTTGATCCACGGCTTGAACTTGCCGTCCTTTGTCGGCTTGGAGCGGTCGACGATCTGCCCCATCGTCACATCCGTAAACGCATCGATGAACCGCGCCGCCATCATCAGCAGTCCCACAACCGCCGCATCGATCCCCATGACATCCGTATAAAACTTCAACATGAAACTCGAGGACAGAATAAATGTAAAATCATTTCCGAAATCGCCGAACATATAGCCCAGTTTGTCCTTCATGCCAAACGGGGGCACTTTTGTATTTGTATTTGCTGCCATAAAAACCCTCCTCTATCACTGTCACTTCGTTATCAGATCCTGTCGATCTTGATCAGTTGTGCGTTCAGGCTCTCCAGGAAGCCTTCCGGCAGCATATTTCCGGCCATGCCTACCATGCCCTCCGGCGCCATGGACTTCATCATATCCCACATGCCAACGCCCGGGCGCACATCAAAGTTGGTCGCAAGCTTGACTGCCTTTGCCACGATCTCCATCGCCTCAGGACACTCCGCGATATCCTCCATCTTGCACTTGACATTGTACTTGCCCTCCGGGAATTCCATCGGCGCCTTGAGATCCAGATCGCCTGCCAGCTTAAACCAGTTGGCAACGCCCTCTGCCCTCTCATTGACCTCCGGCAGTACATAGATCGCCGGCTCCTTGTCAACCTTCTCGAGCGTCATGCTGTCCCTGCAGTCTCCCGCCAGCGCGAGAATACTGTTAAATCCATCCCGGAGCGCAACCGTAAACACAAACACCTTCTCCGCCGTCATCACCTGGGAAAGCTCGCCATTGACAAACAGGGACACTGTCGGCTGGTTGGAGTACACGCGGATCTGCGTCGTCTCACCCGCGCGCTGCGCATAGCGCTTGCCGCACAGATGCACCATCGGCTCCTTGTTCCAGTATGCCTTGTAGATATAGTAGCTGTCCTTCTTGGTCTGGCGGTCCATCGTGACCAGACCCTTGTTGTTGCGTCCTGCCACGCCGCCCTCATTTCTCGCCGCGCAGCCAAAGTCAAACATATTCCACACATGGCTCGACCAGATCCACGGACGCTCGTCGAACACCTTCGCCATATGTTCATGGTAGAGCGCCTGGTACTCCTCGCTGTAGTCCTTGCATGCGGGATTTGGCCCGTGGTAGGTGATGATACCCTCACACCCATACTCCGAGACGCCGAGGCAGATCTCCGGGTGTGCCTTGTGGAAGTTGTCAAGCCATGGACCGTTGTCCTCCATCTTTCCGCCGTACCAGCCAAAGTAATGGTTATAGCTCTCCACATCGGTAATATTGTGGACAGGGCTGTCAACCGGCGTCATGGAGACATGCGCGATCGTCGTCAGACGCGTCGGGTCCAGCTCCTTGCAGAGCGCGTTCAGCTCCTTGTGGTTCTCCACGAGCTGTTCTGAGATGCCGCCGATCAGGATCTCATTGGAGACGCCCCAGAAACAGATACTCGGGTGGTTATAATTCTGAAGGATCAGTTCCTTCATCTGCGTGATACAGTTCTGATGCGCCTCGGGATCCTTGCTCATCACGCTGATGAACGGGATCTCCGCCCACACGATAAATCCGAGCTCATCACACGCATCATAAAAATCCTGCGAATGCTGGTAATGCGCGAGACGGATCGTGTTTGCGCCGAGCTCCTTGATGATCCTGGCATCGTGATAGTGATCCTCCCTCGTCAGCGCATTGCCCTTGTAGAGCTGGTCCTGATGACGGCTGACACCGCGCAGAGGCGTCGGAACACCGTTTAAGATAAAGCCCTTGTCCGGATCGCACGAAAAGCTTCTGACGCCCACGCGCGCAGAGACCATATCATACGCCTCATTGCGCCTCTGCAGGATTGCCGTGACCGTATACAGATACGGATTGTCGCAATCCCACAATGTCACGTCCGGCACAAAAAGCTTCACCGCCGTGCTGTCCGCCGGACGCACACAGAATCCCACTTCCCTGCCGTCCGCATCGCAGATCCTGTACTGTACCGTAAAGTTCTCGTCCGCGTTCACCACCCACGATTCCAGCGCAAACTCCGCGCCGCCGCACTCTGTGGGCGTCGCTGTGACCTTCAGTCCGTTGCTGCCCCAATACATCAGTTCGAAATGGGTCTCCGGCACACTGATGAGATTCAGCCCCCGGTAAAGTCCGCCATAAAATGTAAAGTCTGCGGACTGCGGATACACATTGCTCTTATTCTCGTTGCTGCACGCGACCACCAGAAGATTCTCGCCCTCCGCACAGGCGTCTGTGATATCCGCGCGGAATGTGGAGTAACCGCCCTCATGGTAACAGATCTCCTTGCCGTTCACATACACGGTCGCCTGCTGTCCCGCCGCCGGGATATCCACAAAGACACGCCCGCCTGCAAGCGGCTGCTTCGGCATGTCAAATGTCTTTGCATACCAATAACAGCCGCGGTCATAGCTTCCGTTTCCATCGTGTCCATCCACCGCGTTCCATGTGTGCGGCAGATCGACCACCGGCCAGTCTGTCGGGAGTTTGTCGGGAAGCCCCGCATTCTCCTTGATAAACCTCCAGCTTTTGTCGAGATTGATGATAGTTCTCATGTAAAGTCCTCCTTTCGGTTTGCCCCGGCGGCAGTCATACCTTTGTATTCATTTTGCACAATATATTTTATAACCGCCGCATTGTAAATATGTTATTTTATATATTTTTTCATATGATGCAATATATTTTTTGTCATTTCTGCATATCTAAATCATATTTTCACTCTCTGTCTTTGGCGATATACGATTTTTTGTATTTTTTGCATTTTTATTATATTGTGTTGCTTTTGCCAAAAAAATGTGCAAAAATAAATAAAAAAAATACATATTTTTCATACTATTTTTGGGAAATTTAGAAAAGAGTTGACGCATATGGAAGAAATTTTACTGTCTTTTGTACAAAATCTGTTAGAAAACAACCGCATTCCTGTTCACTTTATCACACTCCCATACGAAAGTACCACATGGCTGGACTGCGGTCTGCGCTCGGATATCCTGCCGGACTACAAGCCCAACCTGATCCAGAGCTATCTGGAACAGTTAAAAGAAAAAACGATATACCACTTTCGGGACACTTTCCAGTGCACTTACAGTATCTTCCGCACACCTGACAGCAATACGCTGATGGTCTGCGGACCGGTTCTCTTCGAGGAGATGCGCCCTTCCCGCCTAAACAGCATCGCCACAAAAGTGCAGCTTCCGCAGGAGCTGTATACAGTCCTGCAGAGTTATTACCTGCGCCTTGCATCGTTCCCCGTTCCGGCAGTCTACTACAGTATTTTCCTGACGCTCGGAAATTCCCTGTTTGGCGAAAACCAGTATGAGACGGTCTATCAGGATCTGAACGACATGGAGACATGGTACGAATCCTACTCCCACCAATACCGGAGCAGCGGGGACTCCATGATGAACATCGAGATGATCGAGATGCGCTACGCGCTGGAGGCACAGCTTCTGGACGCAGTCTTTAACGGAAACGAAGCCAAAGCGATGTCGCTCGTCTCCAAACTCTCCTCCGTCACGCTGCCCTGCCGGCTCTCCGACGAGCTGCGCGACTACAAGAATTACACGATCGCCTTCAACACCCTGTTCCGGAAGAAGGCGGAGGAAGCCGGCGTGCACCCGATCCACATCGATCTGTGTTCCAACCAGCATGTCCAGCTCATTGAACAGGTTACAAACAAAGACCAGTGCCACACGGTCTGGTCAAAGATCGTGCTCAATTACTGCCGTCTGATCCGCAAGCACACCCTCCGGGATTACTCCCTGCTGACGCAGAAGATCATCACCTACATCAACTCGGATCTGACAGCAGACCTCAGTCTGAAAACAATGTCCGACTGGCTGAACGTCAACGCGAGTTATCTGTCCACACTGTTTAAAAAGGAAGTCGGTATCCCGCTGACAGACTTCGTCAACCGCCAGCGTATCGAACACGCCAAAAAACTTCTGATCGCGACAGATCTCCCCACCAAGACGATCGCACAGCAGTGCGGCATTCCCGACATCTATTACTTTAGCCGCCTCTTCAAGAAACGGACCGGTGTCACACCGAAGCTATACCGGGAGAGCGCTATCCGGGATCATAGGTTCCAGCAGCATGAGGAGGTTGATTTTAACTGATGCGCTTTTTGCCGGGAGGCAGATCCTCTCCCGCATCGAACCGCACCTTGAACTGCACCTTTTTGTGGCTGATATGATAAAATACCAGCGATACCACCACGATCCCCACCGCGATACCAAGCGCGATCACGATCGTCTCCATCGCGTATATTTTGGCATCATTCCCCTCGCCGTCCACAATGGCGCGCATCGTATAATACAGCCTGCCGCCCGGCACCAGGGGAATGATCGACGGGATCAGAAAAACCGTCGCCGGCGCTTTCACGACCCGCGCCAGCACTTCCGCGTAAAAGGTGACCGCCGCCGCCGGTATCAGATTCTGCAGCAGCAGCGACAGTCCCGCCTCCACAAACACACAGTACAGGAATGTCGACAGCACTCCGCCAATGCAGCCGTACAGGATCTTATTGCGCTTGATATTGACATTCAGGCAGTACCCTGCGGTTCCGAGCGCCGCCGTCAATATCATGATTAGATACTTCTCACAAAATGCCCCGATCATCTCAACACCCCTCCAAACATCATGATCGCAATACCAAACCCTGCCGCAATGGCCACCGAGATCATCAGCGCCTCAGCCAGCCGCAGGATGCCCGTGATGATGTCCCCGCACATCATATCCCGCAGGGAATTCATCAGGTTGATGCCTGGGATCGACAGCATGATGCTGCCGATCATGACCTTGTCCATATTCTGCCCGATCCCGACCACCACCGACAGGCTGCAGAGCACCCCCGCCACGATCGACATGATCAGGCTGTAGACCACCCGGTTCCTGTTGTGCGACGAGAAAAAATAATCCCAAAAGTACATCAGCACCGCCACGATCCCAGACGCCAGCCCGTCGCGCAGGTTGCCGCCAAAGAAAATGGCAAACGCCGACGCCAGCAGAACGTACCCTGTGATCTTGGACTTGTATATACGCCTTTCCTCCGGCGCCATGATCTCGTGGATCTTCTGCGTGATCTCACTGCACGGCGGCTTCTTCTCACAGATGTAGCGCGACAGCGCATTCAGATCCTCCAGCTTATTGAGATCCGTCGAGTGCGGGTTGATCCGCCTCGTGAGCGTATGGTTCTCCCCCGCATCTGTCTTCCAGCTTAAGATGATCAGGGACAAGATGGTAAACACGTCCACAATCCCCCCGCCGTAAGTCGTGCAGATGCGCGTGATGGTATCTTCCACCCGCAGGATCTCCGCGCCGCACCGCAGCATCGTCTCCCCCATATCGAGCGCACACTCCATCACCAGTGCCGGATCCTCACAAGATTTTTCCCTGCCCATATCTATCCCATCCTCCTGAAAAATGATCTCTATGTATTATCATATTTCATTTTCTGCGGTTCGTCTATATCTTATTTCAATTATCCATGCCCGATTGCCTTGACCGTTGTTTTTGAAAGTGTTATTATTTTAACATAGGGTTTTAGGAACATTCCTGCGACAACCTGTAAACCAGCATAACAGAAACAGGATCATGTTTCACTATAAAATTATAAATTTAAGAGGTGTTTCAAATGAGTAAAGGTTTTAAAGACTTACTGCAAAAAGTTTACGAGTGTGACCGCAAGACGGTC
Source organism: Lachnospiraceae bacterium (assembly GCA_021770755.1). Lineage (GTDB taxonomy): Bacteria > Bacillota > Clostridia > Lachnospirales > Lachnospiraceae > COE1. The sequence goes on along the minus strand of JAETQI010000030.1, from coordinate 28,941 downwards.
GCTGTCGCCGTGGCGGAGGACGAGCCGGTACTGGAGGCTGTCCAGGCTGCAAAGGAGAAAGGCATCGCTGACGCCATCCTTGTCGGCGACGAGGCAAAGATCAGGGAGATCGCTGCCGGCATGAACATGGATCTGACAGGATTCGAGATCATCAACGAGACCGATCACGTGCAGGCTGCACACACAGCCGTCAAGCTCGTCCATGACGGCAAGGCGGACATGTACATGAAGGGACTGATCGACACCAAGAATTTCTTAAAGAGCGTTCTTGACAAGGAAGTCGGTCTCCGCACAGGCAGGGCGCTCTCCCACGTATGCGTGTTCGAGATCAAGGGGATCGACCGCCTTCTCTTCTTATCGGACGTTGCATTCATGACTTATCCCACGCTGGAAGATAAAGTCGCGATCATCAACAATACCGTCGAGGTCTGCCATGCATGCGGTATCGCGGAGCCGAAGGTTGCCCCTGTCGCCGCCGTGGAAGTTGTTAATCCCAAGATGCCCTGCACCGTTGACGCTGACGAGCTTTCCAAGATGAACGCCGATGGCAGAATCACAGGCTGCGTGATCGACGGACCGCTCTCCATGGATATGGCGATCGACAGCGCCGCTGCCGCGCACAAGGGCGGCACAGGCAGAAAGATCGCCGGCGACGCCGACGTGATCCTCTTCCCGGATATCCACGCAGGAAACCTCGTCTACAAGGTACTGACACACCTCTGCGATGTCAAGAACGGCAATATTCTCACCGGTACGGCCGCACCTGTCATCCTGACATCGCGCTCCGACAGCTTCGAGGCAAAGCTGCACTCCATCGCACTCGCTGCAGTCGTTGCCGAGTCCATGAAAAAGGCAAAATAACTTAATCAAGGAGGAAAAATATATATGTCAATCAAAAGTCTGATCATCAATCCAGGCTCTACTTCTACCAAGATCGGTGTTTTCGAGGACGAAACCTTACTGTTTGAGGAGACACTGAGGCACTCTACCGAGGAGATCTCCCAGTATGCCACGATCGTGGACCAGAAAGATTTCCGCAAAAAGATCATCACGGATCTGTTAACCGAGAAAAACTTTGATCTTCACTCCCTGAACGTTGTCGTCGGACGCGGCGGTATGTTGAAACCAATCCCGGGCGGTACATATGCGGTGACAGACGCGCTGCTTGCAGACTTAAAAGTCGGTGTGCAGGGACAGCATGCCTCCAACCTCGGCGGGATCCTTGCGCGTGAGATCGCCGATTCCATCGGCGTTCCTTCCTACATCGTCGATCCTGTCGTTGTCGACGAGCTGATGCCGATCGCGAGATATTCCGGCGTACCCGAGCTGCCCCGCACCAGCGTATTCCATGCGCTGAACCAGAAGGCAGTCGCCAAGAGATACGCAAAAGAGATCGGAAAACCCTACGACACGCTCCGGCTGATCGTAGTCCACATGGGCGGCGGTGTCTCTGTAGGCGCCCACATCAACGGAAAAGTTGTCGACGTGTTCAACGCGCTCGACGGAGACGGCGCATTCTCACCGGAGCGCGCAGGAGCTGTTCCGAGCGGCGCGCTGATCAAGATGTGCTTCTCTGGGAAATACACGGAAAAGGAAGTGTACGGCAAGATCGTCGGCAAGGGCGGTTTCAACGCCTATCTCGGAACAAACGATATGCGTGAAGTCACAAAACGCGCAAACGAGGGTGACGAGAAAGCCGCCGAAGCAAAGAAAGCCTTTCTGCTGCAGGTATCAAAGGATATCGGTTCCATGGCATGCGTCCTGAACGGAAAAGTGGACCAGATCATCGTGACCGGCGGAATCGCGTACGGCGAAGATGTCGTTGCCGCGCTGAAAGAATATGCGGAATGGATCGCTCCTTTCACCGTATATCCCGGCGAGGACGAACTGCTTGCGCTGGCACAGGGTGCCCTGCGCGTGCTGAACGGCGAAGAGAAAGCGATGGAATATTAATATCCGTAAAATAAATCATAGGGTTAAACCGACAAATCGGTTTAACCCTATTTGCATATCTTCCTACAGTTCGAGATTTGACATGCGGATCGTAAGGTCTGTGTAGATCCCTGCGGGAATATCCTCTGTAAAGCTGTACTCATTCATGTCGTCCTGATAGAAATTGTAGACCATGACCCTGGTCTTATCCGCATCCACGATCCAGTACTCGCGCACGCCTGCCGAACGATACTTAAAGAGCTTTGTCGTGTAATCGATCCTCCTGCTGGCAGGCGACACCACCTCGATGATCCAGTCCGGCGCACCGTTGCACCCCCTGTCATCAAGCTTGTTCTCGTCACAGATAATACAGATATCGGGTTCCACATAACTCTTGTCGTCGGCATTGATGAACACGCCAAAAGGATTGATATCCACTTCCCCTTTAAAATTATTTCTCCTGATATGTTCACGGATCGTCGCAAAGAGCTCGCCGACGATTCGCTGATGATTTCTCGTGGTCGGCGCCATATAATATACTTTTCCGTCGATGAGCTCTGCTCTCTGCCCGTCTGGAAGATTATATACGTCATTGATCGTGTAAGTGTTTAATTCTGTTAATGCCATTCTCTTTCTCCTTATCCAAGGAACTTTGACAGTTCCTAATCTTGTTTTTAAATTAATACATTTTGATTATACCCCATTTTTCGACAAAATAAAACCCCAAAGGACAAATCCTTTGAGGTTTTATGAAAATTTTGTATTTCCTGTGATTCCCTGATTACTTGCCTGCCACTGCAGCCTTGATCTGCTCTGTCAGCATCGGGACGATCTTGTTCAGATCCCCTACGATACCATAGTCTGCCACATCAAAGATCGGAGCGGTCTCATCCTTGTTGATCGCAATGATGATATCGGACTCCTCCATACCTGCCAGATGCTGGATCGCGCCTGAGATACCGATCGCGAAATATACGTTCGGACGAACAGTCTTACCAGTCTGTCCAACCTGCAGATCCTTATTCTTCCAGCCGGCATCTACAACCGCACGCGAGCAGCTCACCGTGCCGCCGATCGCCTCAGCCAGATCATCGAGGATCTTGAAATTCTCCGGGCTTCCGACACCGCGTCCGCCGGAAACGAGGATCTTTGCATCCATGATATCTACTGTGTCTGTGAGATTCTTGACAACCTCAACGATCTCAACATACTTGTTGTCCGGTGTAAATCCAGGATTGAACTCCTCGATCACAGCCTGAGCGCCTTCCTTCTTCTCCAGCTTCTGCATAACGCCGGGACGGACTGTCGCCATCTGGGGACGGAAGTCAGGACAAGCGATCGTAGCGATCGTGTTTCCACCAAATGCAGGACGTGTCATGAGTAACTGATTGTGCTTCTGCTCCTTGCCAGGAACCGGATTGATCGGAAAATCACCGATCTCAAGCGATGTACAGTCTGCTGTCAGTCCTGTATGTACTCTCGCGGAAACTCTCGGACCTAAGTCACGGCCGATCGCTGTAGCGCCTACCAGCAGGATCTCCGGCTTGTATTTCTCAATCACAGACGCCAGCGCATGTGCATAAGGCTCTGTTCTGTACTCCTTTAACTCAGGGTCGTCCACCACGATCACTCTGTCTGCACCGTAAGCTGCAAGCTCATCTGCCAGACCCTTCACATCGCTTCCGACTAACACTGCTGTTACTTCCGCAGACAATTTCTCTGCAAGTCTCTTACCTTCGCCGATCAGCTCAAGGGCGATACTGCTAACCTTGTTATCTACCTGCTGTGCGAAGACAAACACGCCTTTATATTCTTCTAAATTCATGATTAACCTCCATTATCTATAAGAGTTTTATTCTTCTATCGATACTTTCTTAGATGACATGCTTCTCTTTTAACTTATCCATGATGTATGTCACAGACTCAGAAGGATCCAGTGTAACCTTCTCGCCCTGTCCTTTCCGAACCTTGTCAGACGCTCTTGCGATCTGTGTCGGTGAACCCTTCAATCCAAGGTTGGAATCCTCTACATCCTTTAAGTCCGCTCTGCCCCATGTGGTGATCTCTGCCTTGTACGCGTCAAAGATTCCGCCCGGAGTCATATAACGAGGCTCGTTCAGCTCAGCAAGCGCTGTGATCAGGCAGGGCATCTTTGCTTTCAGCACATGATACCTGTCATCATACTGGCGCTCAACGATAACACTGTCGCCCTCGATCTGGATCTTCTGCGCATAAGAGATCACAGGGATTCCAAGATGTTCTGAGATCTGGGGACCAACCTGTGCTGTATCACCGTCGATCGCCTGGCGGCCTGTGATGATCAGGTCATATTCAAGATTTCTGAGCGCGCCTGCAAGCGTCTGGGAGGTAGCCCATGTATCCGCTCCGCCAAGTACCCTGTCCGTCACAAGGATACCCTTGTCCGCGCCCATGGCGATCGCCTCGCGGAGCACTTCCTCAGCCTTGGGAAGTCCCATCGTGACTACTGTCACCTCTGCCCCATACTGATCTTTTAACCGTAATGCTGCCTCAAGTCCTGCCTTGTCGTCAGGGTTCATGATCGTCAGCATAGCTGCTCTATCAAGTGTACCATCAGGATTGAACTTAACGCCACCCTTTGTATCAGGTACCTGTTTCACACATACTACAACTTTCATGTTCATTCTCCTTCTATTTTTATTTTAATACAATTTTTTATATTCGCTGTCTAAATTGTACGATTCACCCAGAAGAACGCCGCCCTCCGGCGTTCCGATATTTTATTTCAAGAGGTTTGACGAGATGACCATTCTCTGGACTTCGCTCGTGCCCTCGTAGATCTCTGTGATCTTGGCATCTCTCATCATGCGCTCCACTTCGTACTCTCTCGTGTAGCCATAACCGCCATGTAACTGAACCGCCTTTGTGGTAACTTCCATCGCCATCTCCGCAGCATACAGCTTCGCCATGGCAGCCTCCACATTGTATGATGTCTTGTGATCCTTTGTGTACTGATCCTTTGTACATGCAGCCTTATAAACCATAAACTGTGCAGCCTGTGCCTTTGTAGCCATATCTGCAAGCTGGAACTGTGTATTCTGGAAAGCGCCGATCGCACGGCCAAACTGCTTTCTCTCTTTTACATACGCGATCGTCCTCTCCAGCGCACCCTCGCCAAGACCGAGCGCCTGCGCAGCGATACCGATTCGTCCGCCATCAAGTGTGTGCATGGCGATGCCAAAGCCCTTGCCCTGCTGACCTAACATATTCTCCTTTGGAATGCGGCAGTCTGTGAAGATCAGCTCATATGTAGATGAACCGCGGATACCCATCTTCTTCTCCTTCGTACCAAATGAGAATCCGGGTGTACCCTTCTCCACGATGAACGCAGAGATCTCTTTCGTCATTCTTCCGCGCTTCTCGATCATGCCTGTGATCGCAAAGATCACATACACATCCGCTTCCTTACCGTTTGTGATAAAGATCTTGGAACCGTTTAAAACCCACTCATCGCCTTCCAGCACAGCCTTGGTCTGCTGTCCCTGCGCATCTGTACCAGCGCCCGGCTCCGTCAGGCCAAAAGCACCGATCTTCTTACCGCTCGCAAGATCCGGCAGGTACTTCTGCTTCTGCTCCTCTGTACCATATGTAAGGATCGGGTCGCAGCAGAGTGAAGTATGTGCAGACACGATAACCGCTGTCGTGCCGCAGACCTTTGCCAGCTCCTCGACACACATCGCATATGTCAGGACGTCACAGCCCTGTCCGCCGTACTCCTTTGGAATAGGGATCCCCATGAAACCAGCCTTCGCCATCTTCTCGACAGTAGCTCTTGGGAACTCCTCTGTCTCATCTACTTCGATTGCAAGAGGCTTTACCTCTTTCTCAGCGAACTCTCTAAAGAGTGTTCTCGCCATCTCATGCTCTTTACTCAATGTAAAATCCATGTTATTATTCCTCCGTTTTATTTAACTTTGATAGATTATTTATACCACGAACAGCAAGCCCCTGTGCTGACTGCACAGCGACTCGCCGCCGTATCACATACTCAATTATTTCTTAGAATAATCATAGAAGCCAGCGCCTGTCTTCTTTCCAAGCTTTCCGGCACGTACCATCTTTCTGAGCAGCGGTGACGGTGCATACTTGGAATCACCTGTCTCAGCATAGATCACTTCCATGATCGCAAGCACGATATCCAGTCCTATGTAGTCGCCGAGCGCCAGAGGTCCCATCGGGTGATTTGCGCCAAGCTGCATCGCTACATCGATGTCCGCAACACTTGCTACACCTGCCGCGTACACATTGATCGCCTCGTTGATCATCGGGATCAGGATCCTGTTTACAACGAAACCTGCCGCCTCGTTCACCTCGACAGGCGTCTTGCCGATCTCTGCCGCGATGCCCTTGATCTTCTCGACCAGCTCGGCCGGTGTGTTTGCACCTGCGATCACCTCCACCAGCTTCATTCTGTCAGCCGGATTGAAGAAGTGCATACCAACGAGCGGGCGGTCAAGACCTGCGCCCATCTCTGTGATCGAGAGGGAAGAAGTGTTTGTGGCAAAGATACACTCAGGCTTTACGATCTCCTGCAGTTCCTTAAATGTAGTCTTCTTGATCTCCATCTTCTCAGGCGCAACCTCGATCACGAGATCGCAGTCTGTACAGATATCCTTCAGACCTGTCGCGATCTTTGCTGCGATCGCGTCCGCCTTCTCCTGCGTGATCTTCTCCTTGCTGACAAGGAAGTTCAGATTCTTTAAGATCTTCGCCTTTCCGCCGTCAGCGAACTCCTGCTTGATATCACATAAGCACACCTCATAACCGTCTGTCATCGCAAATGCCTGCGCAATACCGGAACCCATCGTTCCAGCACCAATAATACCTACCTTCATTGTTGATCCTCCTATTCATATTTTCTCTATTTCTTTTTCTTAAAGCGCTCGCAGCAAACGCCGGTCAGCAGTTTTTGAACGGTTCTTTCACTTTCTCCTTGTTCTTGTCCAGGAAGAATGCCATACCGTACTTCTGATCCTCTGTCTCAAAGCAGTCGCCAAACAGCTTCTCCTCGATCACGATCGCCTTGTCCATATCCACGTCAAGACCTTCGTTGATCGCCTTCTTGCAGTTGCGGACCGCGATCGGAGCATTCTTTGCGATGCCTGCCGCCATCTTCTCCGCCTGTGCCATCAGCTCCTCCGCAGGATATACAGCGTTCACCAGACCGATCCGGAGCGCCTCGTCCGCCTTGATATTTCTTGCCGTGTAGATCATCTGTTTTGCCATACCGGCACCCACAAGACGGGCAAGCCTCTGCGTACCGCCAAATCCCGGCGTGATGCCAAGACCAACTTCCGGCTGGCCAAACACGGCATTCTCAGAACAGATCCTGATATCGCAGCTCATGGAGATCTCGCATCCGCCGCCGAGTGCGAATCCGTTTACAGCCGCGATCACAGGGATCGGAAAAGTCTCAAGCTTCCTGAACACGTCATTGCCCTTCTTGCCAAAAGCCTCGCCCTCCGCCTTTGTGAGCGTGCTCATCTCGCCGATGTCTGCGCCGGCAACGAATGACTTCGTGCCTGCGCCTGTGAGGATCAGACACCTCACCGCATCGAGATCCACAGCGTCAAGTGTCGCATCCAGCTCGTCCAGCACCTGCGAATTCAATGCATTCAGGGCTTTCTCACGATTGATCGTGATCTTTCCGACTGCACCGTTTACTTCATATAATATGTATTCCATACTTACCTCCGGTTTGTGATTGGTGATTTATTCGTATTTCTTAACAACTGTAGAGCAGCCCATACCGCCGCCGATACATAATGTAGCAAGACCCGTCTTCGCGTCCTTTGCCTCCATCTCATGAAGCAGTGTGACCAGGATACGGCATCCGGAAGCGCCTACCGGATGGCCTAACGCGATCGCGCCGCCGTTCGGATTCAACTGCTTATCCACATCGATCCCCAGATCTCTGCCCACCGCGATCGACTGTGCCGCAAACGCCTCGTTTGCCTCGATGATATCAAAATCCTCGATCTTCATGCCAGTCTTAGCCAGAACCTTCTTGGTCGCTGCGACAGGCCCGATACCCATAACCTCCGGTCTCACACCTGCAAGTGCGCCTGCAACCCACTCTGCCATCGGTGTCACGCCCAGTTCCTTTGCCTTCTCCTCGCTCATGACTACGATCGCAGCCGCACCGTCATTGATGCCGGATGCATTGCCTGCTGTGACATATTTATCTTTGTTGATCGGACGAAGTTTTGCAAGCCCCTCGATCGTGGATCCTGCCCTTGGTCCCTCGTCTACCTTGAACTCTACCATCTCTTTTTTCTTCTTGACCATCACAGGTACGATCTCCTTGTCAAACGCACCCGACTTCTGAGCGGCCTCCGCCTTCTGCTGGCTCTTCAATGCAAACGCGTCAAGCTCCTCGCGTGTGATCCCCCACTCGTCGCAGATATTGTCCGCTGTCTGGATCATGTGGTAATCATTGAACGCATCCCAGAGCGCATCCTTGATCATGGTATCTACCAGCACTCCGTTGTTCATTCTATAGCCGAAACGTGCATTAGGAAGTGCAAAAGGAGCCATGGACATATTTTCCATACCACCCGCCACTACGATATCAGCATCGCCAGCCAGGATCATCTGGGCAGCCATGTTCACGCAGTTCAGACCGGAACCGCACACAACATTCACCGTAACCGCCGGTGTCTCGATGGGAAGTCCTGCCTTGATCGAAGACTGACGGGCAACATTCTGTCCCAGTCCTGCCTGGATAACACAGCCCATATATACATGATCCACCTTGTCAGCCGGAACGCCCGCCCTGTTCAGAGCCTCCTTGATCACGATCGCTCCAAGCTCCGGAGCCGGAGTTGTACTGAGCGAGCCGCCCATAGTGCCGATTGCTGTACGACATGCACCTGCTAATACAATTTTCTTTGCCATTCTCTTTTCCTCCATTTTTTATACTCTCACAACAGGCTTCCGCTGTCTTTGCATCCGCCTGTCAGTTTCCTTGTGACTGTGATTTTTATAACAAAAGCTGGAAAATCATGAAAAATGCACAAACTTTTTTTGCAATCTCTCTAAACGTAACTTTTTATTGTGCAAATCATTTGTGCAGTATTCTAATTCTGCTCTTTTTTATATGAACCACAACCATTGTGCTTATTTTATCACATTGTTAAAAAAAAAGCAATCTATTTGTCTTTTGATATTTATTGCAATGTTGACGAATTTTGCCTGTTAAAATTATCCACTTTTATAAAATTCACTTCTGTCCCGGACTTATATCGCCGCCGTTTATTGTGCATTTTTCCCATTTACTGCGATTTATGCATCCTTCACAGTCTCCGCAGGCGCCGCATCGGGCACGGCTGGATCTTTCATGTCATATTTCCGGTCCCACTCCTTCGTGAAATCATCGCGCTCGACTTCACACCTGTGGCCGCTCAGGAATCCTGCTAGCTGGTAAAAGTCAACCCAGATCTCATTGTTGCCATCCTTCTGCGACTCGTCAAAGATCAACTGCAGCCCCACATGGAGATGCACCGTCTTGATGTTGTTCACGTTCTCCTTGTCACTGTAGCCGGTATGCCCCATGTATCCGATCACATCCCCCGCGGTGACATAGTCCCCTTCCTTGAGCCCCTCCGCGTATGGTCTGTTCTGCCGCAGGTGGGCATAGTAATAATACCGCTTTTTGTCAAAGCTGCGGATCCCGATGCGCCATCCGCCATAACGGTTCCAGCCAAGCGCCTCCACATAGCCCGACTCGACTGCGATGATCGGCGTGCCGACAAGCCCCATCATGTCGTGCCCGAGGTGCTGTCTCTTGTAGCCGAAATCCCGTCCGACGCCAAAATCAGCCTCTGTCAAGTAAGGACTAATTTTTCTTTAGAAATTATATCAGATTTTCAAAGTACTCTGTCCGCCTTAACATTATAAAATCTATGAATATACTAATTTTTGAATATATTATCAATTTTTTTCTTGAGAATTGCCAGATTTATCTTAATACCTTTTTCCTCAATCTGCTTCATAATTTTTGCAACCTCTTTTTCATTATTAACATACGCTGCATATAAAGCTTTCATCCTATATAAAGCTCTTTCTTTTCCATACGTATCTTGCATTTTCAAATTTTCTACTTCCCTAATAACTTTATCCATCTCTCCATAAGCTTTAAGGTGTTCACATATATCAAACTTGTCTTGCAATGAATAAATTGGGTTATTACTTTCTTTAAAAGCATTTTCTATAAGCGCTAATGCCATATCAATATTCTTATCTAAATATGCTTCTTTTAATGCTCTACAACGTATATATAATTCTTTCCCCAAATCCGAGGTTGCTTTTCCCAAATTATCCACTACTTCCGTTATAACGCTCTCATTCGATTCAAACTCATCACCCTTAATCAGACACAAAAAGTATGCGTGTGCATGGTAAGGGTTCGCTTTATCATTTTCATAATTTTCTTTTGCCACATCTAATGCTTCCTCATAACGTTCCAAATTAATTAACACTTGTACTTTTTCTCTCTTAGCTTTTGAAAAGTTCTTTCTTATTACTAAACTTTTATTCAGCTCTTCTAGCGCTTTATCGTAACTCCCTACCATTCTATAATAAAAGCCTAATAAAAAACTATGATCTGCACCTGAAATATTTTGAACTTCACTTAGCATTCTTCTGTTTCTTCTTTTTGCCAATGCCATACAAAGGAAATAGCGAATTTCAAAGATTAACTTTTCCTCAATATAATCAGTACTCTTCAAAACTATATCTGCATACTCTATTACTTTAGCATAATCTTTTTGTTTCTCATATAATTCAACCATTGTTTTTAAATATTGCGATGGAATCATATATTGATTATCTATTTCCCCATTTGCTTTTAAAGATTCTTTTAACTTTAACAAATAATCTGGCATATCTAATTCTTCATACTGATATTCATTTATAAAATCCGATATATACTTATCCAATTTTTTTGAATAATCATCTGACAATATATACTCTGCTCTTGTTACATAATCTTTTATAGCCGTTTCAATTTTTATATATTCATTCGAAACTCCTACAAATTCAATAATTCCATTAATATAGAATTTATTAATTTTTTCTTTTACCAAATCATCATCTAAAACAATTTTCTGCAAAATTTGATAAGACACCATATTTAATTCTATTAAAAACCGTAAAAAATCCATATCTTCTTTTGAGCTCTCAATTGTTCTCATTAACTGACCTATAATTTCAGAATCATAGTTTGCAATTTCAGATGAAAAATCATACGTTCTTTGTATTCCATTTTTTGCAATTAACGAGCAAGTAAATTTAATTTGCTCGGGAAATCCATTCATCATTCCCACATAATTTTTATAATCTTCTTTACTCAAAGATATATTATCAATTTCCAAATACTCTTGTAATAATCCACCACATTCCATCTTATTCATTGGCGGAACATCAATTACAAACACTAAATCAGTTCTGACAGGAATATATGTCTTGAATTTTGATGCTATCCCCAGTACAGTTCGTGTAGTATTTTTCATCATTTTTAGCGTATCGATGAACCACTCACACATCTGTCCTTCATGTGTAATAATACATCCTTGATCATCAATCAATAAAATCTCTTTATTACGTGCAATATCATCTAATAACCCTGCTAAAACAGCACATTTATCTTTCATTCCACGTTTCATAAACCTTTTTAAATTTACACTATTAGAAAAACCTAAATCATTGACATAAATAATAAAATCTTCAATACCATCATACATTCCAAGTTCGATATCAGAAGCTCTATATTGTCTTTCAATTATTTTAGCCTTTGCAAAACAATGCTTTAATAAGCTTCTTCTCCCCAACTTAGGAATTCCAGCAGCAATATAAGCTAGTACAGTACCTTTCTCATAATCATATCTTCTGTTTTCGAATTCTTCTATTTGAGTATTCCGTCCTACAAATAATTCATCTTTAGCTTTAATTTTAGGATTCAAATCCCACATTATTTCTATAACCCTTTTCATTATTAATTGCACCGCTTTAGTAGGTTTAGAAATATACTTTAAAGTGTAATCTGTCAACCATTCTGGAATTATTGGATCTTTCCAGTCTAAATCCTCTTCTATCACTATCGGATAAATTCTCTTAATCATCTCTTTTCCAAGTAATTCTTTGGAAATAAGTAATTCCTTTTTTACCCATCTCGATGTCAATGCCTTTCTTGACAAAAATACAACAAACAAATCTGTTGAATTAAGCCCCTTCTTTATTTCTTCCATCGACTTCATTCCAGATTCAAACGTATATTCATCATAGTGAATAGAATGCTGATCTAATTTTTTTTCCAATTTTTCGGCCACTAACCTTACATACCGCTCTTTATCCACACTACTATGAGACAAAAAAATATTTGGCATAATATTCCTCCATTTCTAAAATAATAGACTCTCGGAATCTCTAAGTCTTATTTTCTGTGGCTTCTAAGCCTCCATTTTTATGGATTCCCCCACTCTTTACGAAAAATATAAATCAAAAAACGCTATTTTCTGATAATAGATTCCGAGAGGCTATAAATGATCTCTATACTGTAACTTCAAATTTAGTGTTGCTATGAAAAAATTATAGCATACCTTACCAATTCTATCCATAGCCAACTCTTTATTGATAGTGTAACTTTACTTGGGGAATGTTATAGGCAGACTCCCCTTATTCTATCAGCATATGTTAGCAATCGAATTATAAAAGTTTAACTTCCCTGATATTGGGCTGTTTATATGCGCCCTTAGTGCTTCAATATATTTTCCATTCGCTTTACTCGTTTTCTTTTCCCATGACAGTATTTCGCTTGCACTAAAATATTTTTCTTCTTCCTGAATTTCTTCCTCTGTTTCTTCTTTCTGTTTCTGTACCAGCTTCAGCATGTCCCTGCCATTCTTCCAGTATATCCTTATTTGCGACAGCCTGTCTGCTCCTTCCCTGCTCCAGCCCATCGGTCGTGAACTCATCCCTGCTGACAGCACATGACTGATATGGCTCTCTGTGCTGCTCCCTATTACGCCTTCCTCTTTTTTCACCCGGCTGCGTACTCCTTTCCAGTTTTTCTTTATGTATTCACAGCTTTCCGCCAGTTTTTTTCCTTCTTTCTCTGTAAGCGCTGCACTCGTCTGGCTGACCCACTCCTCCAGGTTTTTCCTGTTTCCCTTTTCGATCCATTCCAGCAGTTTCTTCGCTGTTTCTTCTCTTCCTTCCTCTGTCTGTCCCCCTCCCAGACGGGACATCTTCCTTATGTATTTCTGAATATGGAATTCATCCAGCACAAACTCTGCTCCCAGTATGTCCACTCCTTTCTTCATCCATGCCCCGCCGTCGGACTGGAAATAGATCTTTTCGATCCCTTCTGTATCATACTGCCTTTCTATATATGCTTTTACTTCCCCCCAGAGTTTTTCATTGTCTTTTCCACGGTACAGCCCCCCAAAATATGCCACATTTTTCAGTTTCTTCCTTTTCGGGTTTTCCCTGGTTTCCTCATATCCCTCATGTACATAGACAAGTTTTACGGTCTGTCCATTGTCTGCGTGCCCTTTATACCGCTTCACGTCTCCCTTCTTCTCTTTATATTGAAGGGATATATGATCCTCATCTGCTTCCACGTACAGGTATTTTACTTTCCTTTTTTCACTCACTTCTTCCCGCCCCTGAGACGGCACTTCCATACTCCTCACCTGACGCATTACTGTCTCCCTGCTCACCCTGTCTTCTCCAAGGCATGCGTTTTCTCCGGCTTTTTCATAGCTGGTCTGGACCGCAGCTTCCACTATGCGTGCCTTTGTTCCGTCACTGAGGCGGGTATGCGGCTCCCATCCAAAGATTTTATCCAGCAGGTAGGCAGTTTCATTTGTCTCTTTATTGATAAAGCGGGTTCGGATAAACGTGATGCTGCCTACAGGCGTCAGGATACTTTTCTGACCACGGTCTTTCACATACCAGCGTCCACGCCTTTTCGCGCTGCATTCCAAAAGAGTGTTACATTCTTCCAGCCATTCGCAGATCAAACAGCAGGCGAACCGAAGAAGAACCTGCAGAACTTCCTTCACACTTTTGTCAAACATCACAGGGTTATCCATAAAATTTATTTTTATTTTTTCTAATTCAGGTATTCCTTTTTCGATAAAATTGCACTGGTCAACAAAAATTGGACACTTAAATTGTATTTTTTGACATACAATCTATAAGTATTATGCAGTTGCGTATGTTTCTTTGTACTGTTTGGGCGTTAGATACCCCAGCGAGTATGCGGGTCGTTCTTCGTTGAAAAATTTTATGTACGCCGCCATTTCTTTTTTGACATTTTCGCCCTGCAGATGAAAGTCTGTAAACAGTTCTGATTTTATCCATCCGTTGATGGATTCCATTGCTGCATTGTCTGTCGGCGTTCCGGCGCGTGACATGGAGTGTATGATGCCGCATGATCTAAGCAGATCATTGTATTTTTTTGATGCATATACCGATCCCTGGTCTGAATGCAGCACTGTTTTATATTCCGGATGCTGTTTCTTAAGTTCCATAAGGTCATGCATGCCGCTGATGTACGTCATGCGGTCTCCGCGTTTTGCTGAAAGTGAATGGCTTAGTATTTCATTATTCCAAAGATCCATATACAGTGTCAGTTCATAATAAATGCCTTTTAACCGGAATGCCGTCATGTCACTCACAATACACTGCATCGGTCCGTCAATCTTAAGCCCCGAAAGGATCAGGTTCGGATATACTCTGCGCGGTTCACCTGGTTTTTATACCGGTAATGCTTTGATTTGCTTTTTATGCCGGCAATTTTGCAGCATTTATGAGCATACGTATCAGAAACCTTCAGCCCTGTGTCAAGTCTTATTTTTGCATTCAGCCACCGGTATCCGTGTGATGGGTATTTCAGATGATATTCCCTGAACAGGATGACATTGTCTGCAAGTGTTTTTATTTATGGAGCCGGATCGGAAAGGCGTTTCTTCCAGTAATAGAAGCTGCTCCTTTGAATGCCCATAGTTTCACATAACAGACGGACTGGGAATTCACCAGATAATTCCAGGATTATTTCATATTCCAGCTGTCGAAGATTGTTATTGTCCTGTCTGAACCATCCCCTTTCACTTCGTATCCTTTTTTTAACCGTGCTTCATTGATCCGTGATTTCACCAGCTCCTTAATAAGTTCCTCTTTTGTCATAGACTCATATTCAGACAAGCCGGGTTCAGAGGAATGCACGCTTATCTTCACGGTGTTTCCTTCTTTCTGAATTCGATTTTTAGGCGGCAGACCGTTTACATTCCGGTACAGCCTCATGTAATCCCTGGCTGTTCCCTCGCTTATTTTGTATTTTATGGCTGCATCGCTTCTGCTTATTTCATTGTTGTAAATCTGCTTTCCGATGTCTAGTCTTTCTTCTCTTGTGTAGCCCATTGGTAAACCTCCTGTTCATTTCATTGGGAGAGATGTTCATGTGTAATATACACAGTGTTTAATCTTACCCTTTTCCCTGTCTAATTTCTACCCCCTCCGTGTCCAGTTTTAGTATACCACTTCAATTTTTCATAGGGGCACCTCCTCTTTTTATGTGTATGTTTTGTTGGTAATTACATTATAACATAAAAAGTCGGTGCTCCATATTATTTTTGGAAAAATTCCCCAAGTAAAGTTACACTATCCTCTTTATTTTTCCCCTACTCCAACGTCAACAAGCAGCTGCCTCAAATCCTCCTGATAGTTCCAGATAATATTCAGGCTGTAATCAGGATATACCACAATCCCGTCCAGAACATCAGCCACAATTTCGGCTGTCAGTTCCTCTATCTCTGAATACTGTTTGAAATGGTCTGCAAACTGATTTTCCAGAGTCCCGTCGGCATTTATATTCTTCAATTTTGCCTCGAGCTTTTCAACCTGTATGGAAACAGCATCACGTTTTTTTACAAGAATATTTTTTGCATTGAGATATCCATCTTTATCCAGTTCCCCAAACGCAAATTTCTCGTAAAGTTCCTGTATAGAACTCTCCAGCTTCGTACAGGACTCTTTTAAATTGGAAAGCATCTTTGCTGTAACATTAGTATCACTCTTCCTATTCTGTTGTCTTTCTTCCCATATATGACTGATCTCTATGGCATAAAGCGCCTGCATATGCAGTTCTGTGAGCACAGTTTCTGTCAAATCACTTTCCAGTATATGTCCCTCCACACAGGAATAAGCATCTGTAAGACGCGGTGTGTTGCAGATATAATATGGTTGCTTTGCATTTACCCGTTTCATAACATGACCACAGACACCACAGCGCACTTTCTTATACAGCATTGTTCCTTTTCTGCTGGATATTGCTGTACTATGTTCCGAACACTCCCTAAGCTGTTCCTGAGCAAGCGCAAATTCCTCCTTGGACACAATCCCTTTATGAGTGTTCTCTGCAACAATCCAATCTGACTTCTGCACGCT
Organism: Lachnospiraceae bacterium; assembly: GCA_021770755.1. Classification (GTDB taxonomy): domain Bacteria; phylum Bacillota; class Clostridia; order Lachnospirales; family Lachnospiraceae; genus COE1. The sequence continues at coordinate 12,519 of JAETQI010000030.1, read as the reverse complement.
CACAACCTGATTTTTTCCCACTTCAACTCGTGTGCGCTTTCCATAAATAGTCCTGCCAGTATAACGCTCATCCCGCAGGATTTTTACTACTGTATCGTCTGTCCAGAAATTATCCCTGCTGACACATGGCCATTCAGATCGTGAACAACCAGATTTCCTCTTATACATCATAGGCGTCGAAACCTGTTCGTCATTCAAAATCCGCGCAATCTGAACAAGACAAATTCCGTCCGCCGCCATCTTAAAAATCCTATGTACAACCTTTGCCGCTTCTGGATCTATTACAAGCTGGTTCTTATTATCCACCGCCTTAGCATATCCATATGGAGCAAAGGGGGAAAGAAAATCTCCCTTCTTTGCCTTGAACAGTTTGGCACTGCGTACTTTATGGGACAGATCACGGCTGTAAAGGTCATACAAAAGTGTCTTGAATGACGTTTCCAGACTGTCTACATCCATTGCATTCATACTGTCCAAACCATCATTGATCGCGATAAAGCGGACACCCAAAAATGGAAACACACGGGAAATATAGTTACCTACAGTTAAATAATCACGTCCAAACCGTGACAAATCTTTTACGATAATACAGTTGACTCCGCCGCATCTTACCTGCTCCAGCATCTTTATGACCGCAGGACGCTCAAAATTCTTTCCACTCCAGCCGTCATCACAAAATTCCAGAATATTCGCACCTGCAAACTCCGGTTTCCGGTTTATGAACTCGTCTATAAGATTGCGCTGGTTCCCTATACTGTCAGACTCAGCTTTGCCACACTCCCTTATGTCCGCGTCTTCAGCAGAAATACGAAGATACTTTGCAATTATAAAACTGTTCATATTATTTCTGCCTCCCCGCCTGTTCCAAGCTTCACCAGCTTCCTGAATTCATCCTGATAACGTAATTCTACAGAAACCTGACGGTCAGTGCCAATCTCTATACGCGAAATAAAAGCATGTGCCATCTCTTCTGTCAGGGCATCTTCCCCAGAAAAATCCGTGCAGGCTTTCAACCATGGGTTTTCCTCTGTCAGTGCCCTATGTGTCCTCTTTTTTGTCTCTATATCCTCTATCACTTTCTGCGCCTGTACAATCTGTGCCTGATATACCTTTTTCATCTGCATATATTCCTGTTCCGTCAGTATCTTTTCCTCCGCATACATCGGATACAGGTTGTCATAGAGAGCCTGTGCACGCCTTAATGCCTGTCCAGCAGCGTCAGCCTCGTTTTTCAGCATATCATCAACCTCCCTCGAGTATCCAGAACGCTGGAAAACCTCCGCCTGCTTTGACATACGATCTGCCAATGCAAACTGTCTTTTCAGTATATCCCAAAGAATTTCAATCAATTTGAGTTCTGGCATACTTTTCAGTGGACAGGATAGCGGATCAAGTGTATGTGAACGGCAGACATACGAGTACACTGCCTTTGTTCCTTTACCTATAACGCTTTTAAAACGTGTCATTCTGTGTCCGCAGTCCGCGCAATAGACTAAACCTTTCAGAATGTTTGGTGTGCTGGGACGTTTCCCATAGCTTTCCAAATAAGATGCCTTACTGTATTTTGCTGCTTCCTGCACTTTCCGAAAGGTATCCTCATCAATCAGCGGCTCGTGTGTATTTCTGACAATTGCCCATTCCCCTTGTGGCAGTAACTGCTGTTTCTTTCCCTCACTGAAAGACTGTCTTTTCCGTCCCTGCACCATATGTCCAAGATACACCTCATTCAGAAGGATATCCCCCACAACCTTGGGACTCCATTCCGCACAGGCATAGCGTTCAGACTTTGCATCACCTTTCAGATAGTGATAACGGGCTGGAGAGGCAATCCCCTGTCTGTTCAGTTCCCTTGCAATCAAAGTATAACTCTTGCCCAAAATCCGCTGTCTAAAAATATCCCGTACCACAGGAGCCGTTTCCTTATTCGGTTCTATCCTATGTGGATCACCTTCACATTTCTGATAACCATATGCCGCCCATGTTCCAGTAAATTCTCCCTTGCGTTGCTTGATAGCATAACCGGAACCTACCTTTTTTGATATATCTTTACTATAAGCCTCGTTAATAATATTTTTCAGTGGAACAATATACCCATCCGAGCTCCGTTCGGCATCTAATGTATCAAACTGATCGGATACCGCCACAAACCGCACATCAAGAAACGGAAAAATCCTTTCCAGGTAATTTCCCGTCTCCCTGTAGTTGCGTCCAAAACGAGAAAGATCTTTTACTACGATGCAATCTATTTTCCCTGTCCTTACATCCTGCATCATCCGCTCGAACTCTGGCCTTGAAAAATCTGTACCCGTCCACCCATTGTCGCAGTACAGCCCGGCAAATTCCATATCCGACCGACTTTCTATATATCCACTGACCAGTTCTTTCTGGTTCTCAATGGTATCTGCCCCTGGCCTCCCACTGTCTTCTATGGATAACCGCACATAACCACCTGCACGATAAATCCGCTGTTTTGACCTTTCCTGTTCAGGTGCTGGAACCACTGGGTTTACCTTGCGCTTTGTTCTTGCCATTCTACATCACCCCCGTTCCAGACGGAAGTGCCATATTTTGCGCCTGTAAAAGCAGACCTGTTAACCACTGATACTCATCCTGCCAGTTATAGACAATTTCCACCTGTTTATCCTTATAAATAAGAATGCGTTCTATCAGAGATACCACAACAGCTCTGTCCAACATTGTAAGGTTCTGGTATTTTCTAAACTGGTCTATCCAGCTTTTCCCTTCCACACCGCTTTCCATTATGCGGCCAATCTCTGTCCTGATTGCTTCCGCCTGTCTTTCCGCTTCGGAAAGAAGCGCTGTATAATTCGTTTTCAGGCCCCGATATTCCTCACGGTCAATTACACCCTCTGTTAGATTCTCATAAAGCGAACATAACAACCTCTGATACCGACCGATCTCTTCATTCTTTTTGTCCAGCCGCCCCTGATGCTTTTTTACTCCTGCCTGCTGCAGTATGGCCGTTTCTGTCAGTTCCAAGATTTTTTCCATGCCAAGCACATTCTGCACCTGCCTTTTCACCGATTCTAATACGATTTCCTCCAGAATACTATCTCGCAAGCTATGTGCATAACAAGTTTTTTCATTCTTATGTGCCGCACAAACATAATAAATGTATTTCTTTTTTCCAGACGGAACCGTCTTACGCACCATCGCAGCACCGCATTCCCCACAATATACCATGCCGGAAAACAATTCTACTGCATCATTTCCAGGACTTGTACGCGTATCCATTGAAAGCACTTTCTGAACAACCTCAAAATCATGCTGGTCTATAACCGCCTCATGCATCCCCTTTACAACATTCCATTCCTCACGTGGTTTTTCAATCCGTCTCTTTACTTTATAACTTGGAGTAGTATTCTTTCCTTGTTCCAGTACTCCTGTATAAACTGGATTTTTTAGAATACGCAGAATCGTAGTTGCATTCCATGAAGAACGAGCATTGATTCCAAACGGCGTTGCAAAATGCAGCCCCTGGGATTTCTTATAATCCAAAGGTGCCAGTATACCATCCCTGTTCAAACGATCTGCAATGTCACCTGCACTGATCCCTTCTATTTTCCATCGGAAAATATCACGCACCACATCGGCAGCAAATTCATCGATCACCAAATGATTTTTGTTTTCTGGATCTTTTAAATAACCATAAACAGCAAAAGATCCGATAAAATCACCGCGCCTGCGTTTAATCTCAAGCTGGCTGCGGATTTTAACCGATGTATCACGGCAGTATGCCTCATTAATCAGATTTTTAAACGGAATTACGAATTCATCAGATTGATTATTTCTATGCAAACTATCATAATTGTCGTTGATAGCAATAAAACGGATACCCAAAAAAGGGAATATCCTCTCGATATATTCCCCTGCGTCGAGATAATTCCTGCCAAAACGTGAAAGGTCTTTCACTACAATACAGTTTATCTTTCCTGCTTTCACATCAGCCATCATCTCCTGAAAAGCGGGACGCTCGAAACTGGAGCCAGAAAACCCGTCATCAACTTTCATACCACATTCGACAATTTCAGGATGATGGTTAAAATAATCACGAATTAAATTTTTTTGACCTGTAATGCTGTTACTTTCCTCCTTGTCACCATCTTCATGCGACAGGCGCAGATAACCACACGCATTCCATACTTTTGATGCTTTTGAATGAACAGAATTATATTCACTTTGATTCATAAGATCTCTCCTAACTGTTAAAGTATATTTTTAACCATGTGTTAAAATCAGCAAAACACCTTAACAATCAAGAGGGCACTGATATTTGTTGTCCTATGGTTTATATTAACATAACTTTCCTACTCTGTCCATAGTGTTTTGCACCTGCTAAGGAACTGTCGCAAAATAATTTGTAGATAGTTCGCCGGATTTTTCTTCGATAGTGCTGCCCGAAAATCAGGCGCATAGTGGGCTATGTAACTGATTTTTGGGCAGCACTATCAGAGAAAAAGACAAGAAATAGCACAGATTATTTCGCGACAGTTCCTAAGTCAACATTTCAAGCGAAGATACGAGAGCATCCTGTCCTCCAGTGTTGCGTCCGTATCAGAAAAGCTAACCTTTACTGTATACTTACCATGGCGATAGCAGTAAGGGTTTCCAATCTGGCGTACATAATCAAGAAAACGTTCCTTTTTAGGCAATGTGGTATCGATTTCTACATCTCTTATATCCCTCAGTGTACCACGATCAACATTTTTCAGCTCAACTGCCTGCATAGTATCTATATCAGCAATCGTTAATGCTTGCAAATCCATAAGTTTTACAGCTCCTCTTCCTTCTTTATATAATATGATTTCACAGTTTGTCCTTATGTCCGAAAACTTATCCGTTAAAACGGTACGGCAGTTTTTTGCCCCCGCGCTGCCCATTATATTTTTCCAATATCACTCGGGCAAAGCGGAGAGCGGTATTATTGGTGGAGAAATCCGCCCGCCCCCTGCGGTTGATCTCGTCCGGGTCCGCCTGGGAAAGCCTTGCTGTAAACGTATTATCATTCAGTTCTGTCTCATATGTTTTCACAAAAAGAGCCATGCCTGACAGTATGGAAGCGGTCAGTGAACGTGGATCGCCCTGCCATGTATCCCATAACAGGTTCAGCATATGGGTAAATGCGGCGCCTCCCAGCAGGCGGTAGGCATTTACCAGTGCCCGTGTGGTGACAATCTCACCTGTTTTTCCGCTGTGCTTTCCCAGCGCCCACACAAAACCGCAGTTTTCTACAAGACTGCGTATCTCCATGGTTTCCGGGTCTGTGCCCGACTCTGCAAGCGCGTTGGTGGACTGCGAAAGACTCAGACGCTTTTTTGCCTTGTCCAGCTTATAGCAGAAGGCAGCCTCTTCCTCATATGTCAGACCGTTATAAACCTTACAGTGTACCATGACACCGTTTCCATTGTTCATTTTCCGCATGGCAGAAATGCGGTGCTGCCCGTCAACCACATTAAATTTCCCGTCGCGGAAACTGACAATAACCGGGTCAAGCAGCCGCTCGTCCCACTCGCGGATCAGGCGGTCCACCTCCTTCTGGTTGACCGGACGCTGATAAGGAAGCCCGGAAGTCAGACGGTTCGTGTGAAGTTCCCGGTCAACGCCGGGATTCTGGTATTCTGGTTCCTGTTGTCGTGTCTCTTGTAATATATTATCCATCTTTTGTGACTTTGGGGGATTATGTTTTTTTCTGTAACTGCTCATACTATTCTGTTCCTTTCTGTTCTGATGCTGTTTTTACTTTCTGGAAAAGCTCCTCGACGGAACTGATAATGGAATCGGTAAGACTTCTTAAATCTGTCAGCTGTCCGTCCGTTAAAAATGGATAAACCGTGTCATAATAAGGATCATTGTACCAGTCAATCTCCCTGTGAAACTTCCGCACAAATGCATCATATTCCTGCAGGAAACTTTCCGGTGTGCCGCTGCAGTCCTTATCCGGGTCCTTTAAATCTACAATGATCTCTTTCAGGCTTATACCGCCCTGCGGTTCCATATCCGGCGTGGCACAGACTGACGATGGTACAGCTTTATCTTTCTGCCCTGCCTGCCGCGGTACTTCCGGCTCCGGTTCGTAAAACTGTGTATGTACTGGCACCGATTCTGTTTCGGGCTGTTGTCTGTGAACTGTCTCTGATCCTGAAACCAGGCACTTATGCCCTTTTATATCGGATTCACCGATATCGTTTCCATTCAGAAATCCATCACCGACTGTCTGTTTTTCCGGTCTGTTTTGTTCTGTTAGACAGTGATGTTCAAAATCAGGAGTGGATTGTTCTGACAGCCCTTTTGATGTATATTCCTGCGGTTCAGTCTCCAAAGGAAACACTCCTGCAACGGAACCGCTCTTTTCTGCATATGTCTGTGATTCAGATTCCATATTCGTATGCGGCATATCTGCTGTTGCTCCTGCCCTTGACGAATATTCCTCTATGTTCTGTATTTCCTTTGCTGCCAGAAGTGCTGCAGCCTCCTTCTGCTGTTCCGGTTCCAGGCGTGAAAGCTTTAACGCCGCCTTTTTGGAGAGTTTTGTTTCTGATTCCTTTATTATTTTCTTTGCCTCCGGCGTCAGGTTCCTTGCCGTCTGGATTTGCCGCTCAATCGTGCGGGGAACTACGCCGAGCTTGTCCGCCGTGTCCTGCACAAATGACTTTGAGGTGTGCGACATTTTGTCGCCCACCCCATTCGTATGCTGGTTGCCACGGAAAGCCCCACCGTCATAGGTCGCCTTTGTTTCCGGATACAGCATTTCATAGATCTCCTTGCGGCGCAGAAGCATCTCACCGTATTCCACGGCAGACAGACCACTCCGCACAAAATTTTCATCAATCTCTGCCAGTTCCGCCTGCAGTCCGTCAAGACTGCTCACGGTACATTCCACTTCCTTCCATCCAAGCCTCCTTGCCGCCTCCAGACGGTGCAGCCCTGCTATCAGGGTGTTTTCGCTGTCTATGGTTATGGGATTTAAAAGCCCCAGCTCACAGATACTGTCTGCAAGCTCCTTCACATGGTCCGTGTCCAGGCTGCGCCGCCCTTCCTTAATCCTGATTTCATCTATGAAAACCTTCATTACATCACCCCTTGTCCGCTTTTTTCCTTCCGTACAGTATCAAAACTGTGTAAAAATATTCCCTCGGCACACAGACCTTCCAATGTGCCAAAGGTACTCTTCCAAGTTTCTTCAACCCTGCCGAATGAAACACCATGCACCACAAGCTGCCATAATTTTCACCATTAAATAATGTTAAGCATCTGTACAGTTCCTTAAAGACAGTTTGTGGCGTCAGGTCTTGCATTCTGCAAGGATATCAATATAAATCAGACAGAACTCCGCGCCGGAATCAGACCGCTCTAAAAGAGCGCTTTTTTTCGGCGCGGGTTCCCGTAACTATTTCTAAAAAAATTTTCTGTATCATGCCGTATTATCAGACAACGGGATTGTCCTACTGCCCACCCCCGGCATACACCGACCAGACCATTCTGACCGGACAGGGAATATCCAAGCCGCTTATGGTTGATAAGCGCCATGATACCGACAGCAGGCGGCGGCAGTTGACTAGGCTGCCCAGACCATGCCCACAGTATCCCCCTTTCACCCTGCGGTACGGGAATCCTTTCTGGTCCTCCCTGCCGGCGGCTCATGGCGTTCCGGCATTACCAGTGCCGGCTACAGCCCCTTCGGATTGCCGCTCGTGCCTTTGATGCTATCTTGTTGACGGAGGCAGACAGGCTTAAAACATTAAAACCCTGTACTGCCGCCGCAGGCAGTTATCGCGTCCGCGTCTGTGGCGCTTGCTGTTTTCACAGCTCCACACAGCGGGAGAAACTTGAATACTGAATCTTATGAACAGGCGTTATACCCCCATTATTTGTCAATGCACACTGGACAGTAATGCTTTTCTTGCCCGCCCTGCAGCAAAACACATAGCCGGACAAAAAAGCAGAACTTTAACGGCTCCTTTCAGGAGCCATTTTAAATATAGCAGACATACTGCTGCCTTTAAATCCACCCACACTCCCACCAGGTATGATTTGTACTACCATTTAAAAGATAAAGAAAATCCGGATCAGACCCACTGTCCGGCTGTCATTCACTCTTTTAACAGTGTAATATTTTCTATTGCGCTCTGCATTAACTTACAAATGTACTCCCTTTCACCTTTCCCAAGTCCTTTCAGAAGCCCTTCAAGTATGGATTCCGTCTCATTCCCGCGTCCGCACACCAGATAATCCAGTGACACATGGAACAGCTCCGCAATGCAGATAAGGGTGTCAATCTTTGCCCCGTTAATACCTGTCTCAATCTTGCTTAGTGCGTTGATGGTCAGTCCGATCCTCTCTGCAAGCTGCTGTCTTGTCATGTTTCGCGCTGTGCGCAGCTCCCTGATCCGTTTTCCACTCTCTGCCACTTTGTAATTCATTCCTGCTCTTTTCCGACGTCTGCTTTATTTGCTTAAGCTTTTCCCATTTTACAATAGATACATCTTATTGAAGAGTGACGAAACCCGCTATCCGGGTGGAACATTGTACACTTTTAAGGGAGAATCTTCCAGAAGCACAAATAAAGAAATATCCGGCTGCTCAATCGAGTAGAGAAGATTCATCTTCCCTACTCGCGCGCCGCCGATGCGCCACTTTAGTGGCATATTTCATTTGTATCGGCATGTGCATAAAAAGAACAGCGCTGCCACCCATCAGGATAGCAGCGCTGCCCTTTTTAAAACTGTTCTAACATATGAAGTACAAATTCTATTTCACTTTCACTCCTCTGATCCACTATATAACGGAACCTTTCCATATATTTCCCCGGCTGTTTCCCGTTCACCAGCGCAGACGGGGAAGTCTCCAGTGCCTGCACAATGCCGAGGTATGTATCAAGACTCATCGACCGTCTGCCGCGTTCTATGCTCTTGACCGTATCGACGGATATGTCTGCCCTGTCCGCAAGTTCCATCTGCGTCAGCTGTAATCTCCTGCGCTCCCTTCTGATATTGTCGGCTACCACCATGTATAAATTTTTTCTGTTCTCCATTGCCTGTCCTTTCTGCAAGTAAAATATGTGAACATACCTGAAAATATTTCCTGTCCTTAAAGAAATCTATGAGGATTCACTGCTGACAGAAAACCTTTGTCAGACATGCCATGGGACAGTATAACAGAAAAAAACATGAAATTTTTCAAAGTGTAACAGATTGTCGGTTAAGTGTAATATTTTGTTATCTTCCCCGCAATCAGGAAAACTGCCACCAGTACAAGACTGCTGTACCCTGCATAAAAATAATCCAGCCTGTCTATGCAGTACAGCGTCACAAGGGTGCACACCTGCCATCCCGCAATGCAGCGGCTCATTCTCCTGCAGTAATCCCAGTCCTCATTATTTAACGGTTTGTTGACGCTCTCCACCGGACTCAACACCAGTATTACCACCGCCGCTGTGATGCCACCGATAATAACAGCCACAAAAGGAATCTTTACTGCCCAGTCGCACAAATATGCCGGGATAAACAGTATCAATATTGACGCAATAAAACACCCCGTTCTGTTTTTACAGTGTATGCCTCCGCTGAAACTCCTGAGCGCCCCATAAAAAAACAGAAAGACCAGGATATTTCCCAGTCTCCCTGTTACCAGTCCGAACATGAGGGACGCCAGAAGGTTTCCTGCAACCATTATGCCATTCTCTATTCCGTATCTGTGCAGTCCGGCATCGCCTTCCGGTATAATGCCCCTGCTGACCAGTGTTACGGTAATCTTCTCTGCCAATGCTGCTGTCACCTTCATACTGCTGCCTCCCCTTAATTCCTGCGTAACTTTTCCGCACCGTCAGGCAGTTTATCCTGCCCGAGCACAAACCAGCAGCATGTACGCACATTTACCGTTGTCACCTTTAACGCTACCGACGCAACACCTTTTAATGCCATGTCTCCAATCCTGTCCATTTTCCCCTTCACTGCCACATTCAAATTTCTCATAATATCTGTTCTCCTTTTTATTTTGGAAACAGCAGAAAAATAATTTATGATGTCAAATGCTTTGTTTTTCAGCCACTTCGCTCTGTCATGGAATTTCTTTCATATTTTCCCATGCGCCTCATAGTATAACACATAAAACATGAAATTTTTTCAAAGTGTAACAGATTGTCGGTTAAGTGTAATATTTTGTTGATTTTCTATCATTTCGTTCATGTAAAGGCACTGTATGGAAACATATTTTCGCATTCTGTAGAACAGTCTTTTCTCCTATAAGCCCTCATAACAGCGTTTTTCTGTCCATCTATGATCTGATGCCAATCTCTTTGTTTTTAGTTCACTCCCCAATATCAGACCTGCCCTCTTCTTCCGTACCAATACCATACAGCATCGCCGATACTTCAAAAGTCGTCCCGTTATCCTTAAACTGAATGACGCCATTATATTTTTCCACCACCCTGCGGACACTTGCAACACCGTGACCATGACTGTATAAATCTTTCTTTGTAGTCTTAAAATGTTCATTTTTCCTGTTTTCCTTGCTGTTGTTAATCACCAGCAGCAGTTTCCCGGCGTGGTATTTATTTTCCACCCTGATAAACCGCTCCTTTTCCGGGATTTTCCGGCAGGCTTCTATGGCATTGTCAAGCAGATTCCCATACAACACGCCGATATCTCCATAATCAATTTCCAGCCGTTTCGGTATGAGAATCATAAAATCCACTTTGATACCTTCCGCCTTTGCCAGGCCAAGTTTAATGCGGAGAACTGTGTCAACAGAAGGATTCACCGTATAACTGTCAGCATCAATCTGCTCCAGCTCCTTACAGAATATCTGAACCTGCTCCAGCAATGTCCTTGTATCCCCTGCCACAATCAGATGGTAGAGCCCAAACAGCTTGTTTTTCAGGTCATGTTTCAGTTTCTGAACATCTTCATTGCGCTTCTTTGCCTCGGCGTAATAAACCTCCTTATGGCGCATCTCTTCAATATCCCCACATCCTGTGACAGTTTCTTTACTGCGCCGACTGCCGCCTTGCGGTACTCCTCCTGTGACATGTTAAACGCCCTGGGAATGTCAACAGGCGGCACTTCGTATTTCAGACCGGCAGACAGGATGTTGCCGCGTGAGATGTCCAGTACGTCCACGCCTGCCTCTCCCGCAAGTTTACAGAAATCAATGACCTCCTCTATGGTCAGCCCGCCCTCGAAATAATCGTCATGCGCGTCAATTCTCATGAGCACTGGCATATCCTCCGGGATATTTGCACGGATTGCGCAGATACACGCTAGCGGAAATCTTGCACGGTTTTCAAACGAACCGCCATACTCATCTGTCCTGTGGTTGATACCACCGGACAGAAAAGAATGTGGCAGATAATTGTGCGCACAGTGAAATTCAACACAGTCAAATCCGGCCTTTACCGCCCTTGCGGCCGCCCTGCCAAAACAATCCGTTATTTCTATAATCTGTTGCTTCGTAATGCCGGGAATCGTCATCTGTGGACTGACTGGCATATCGCTTGCCACCAGAATCTGTGCCGTCTGATCCATGCCTACCGCAAGGCTTCCCTGCCAGAGCTGCAGCCCGGCCTTTCCGCCCTCCGCATGAATGGCATCCGTCAGGCTTTTCAGTCCCGGGATATATGCATCCTCGCTGATCGAAAGAAATCCTCTCGGCGCGCTCGGACTATGTACACTGCAGACTTCGACAATGTTCAGTCCGCACCCGCCCCTGACACGCGCCACATGGTAGTTGACCAGCTGCGGCGTGACATAGCTTGCTTTTCCGGCAAATTTTGTACCCATTGCTGGAAGAATCACCCTGTTTTTGAGCTCCATTCCTCTGATTTTTATCGGACTAAATAATTTTTCAAACATGATATAACCTCCTCCTATTTCAATTCAATCCACCGGTTTCCGAAAGCTGTCTTCCCTCCCATCACTTCATCCATGCGCTGTTTCATAATTTTCAGATCCTTTTTCGCCTCTGGAAACGACGGTGTTGTCACATACTGGTGCATCATATGATCGCGGAGATACAGCTCGCAGTCCTGTCCGCAATCTTTCAATTTTTTATATAAACAAATACTGTCATCCCGGAGCACCTCCGACTTGGAAGCCCAAAGGAAAATAGGTGGACAGCCGGAATAATCCCCATAATAGGGTGCCACAAACGGATTTGTTAACAATGATTTATCCCTTGACTGCAGATAAAGGTCACATACTTCTTCCGACAGATAACCAACCATACAGTCCGTATTCAGATTCTCTGTATAACTCGGCAGTACTTTGTCGTACTGCACCGTCGGCGAAAGTGCAAAAACGGCTGCCGGAAGCGGCAGGTTTTTCTCTTTTGCCCGGAGCAGTGTGGAAAGTACCAGATTGCCTCCGGCGCTCTCCCCGACAAACATGATCTTTTTGGAATCGTACCGTTTCAGGAGAGTTTCATATACTGTAAGGCAGTCCATTGCCCCCGCCGGATACGGAAATTCCGGCGCCAGCCGGTAATTGACTGCAGCTACATTAT